>DAOUQC010000089.1 GCA_030625775.1 Verrucomicrobiota bacterium | reverse complement strand
TCTTCGGGTGTAATGATCTGCACCTTGCCCGCCCTCTTGACCTTTGCTTTTGCCACCTTACCGACAATATTGCTCGGGCAATATTCATTCAGCTTTCCCCATGCAAACAAATTGCTCAAAGCTGATCGGTAGTTGTTTCGTGACTGCGCGTTGCTCGTTTTTTTTCTCAACCAGCGTTCCAAGTCTTTTGGTGTGTATTCTGCCAGTGTCTTTTTCTTCGGCTGATCCTGAGCAAAACAACCCAGCCGATAATTCAAATCCCGTCGGTGTGTCGCCCGCCCTTCGTGTTCATCTGCTTTTTTCTCTTCGATAAACGCCTCAACGGCATCCTTCACCGTGATCGACCGGACACGCGCGGCTTTATTCTCAAGGAAATACTCCACGGCTTGCCTGATGGTCGCCTCGTGGCCTTCCAGCGCATCCAAAGCCCACGCCGTATCAATCAGCGCATCGGGTGGTAAACTCATCCCTGTAAGTCCTGCTGAACGCGCAGCGTTTACTTTTTTCTGGAAGAAAGATCGAGCTTCCGAATCGGTCTTGAATCGAGCTACTCCCCTGCCTTTCCCCTCCGCCTTTCTCGACCAGCGAACTGTTCGAGAGTATCTCGCTTTTGGTGAGTCCTTGGAAGGTGTAAATTTTGACAGTGTGACACCCGATTCTTCACGGATTACCTGCCCTTTTGTCGCTCTCTTTTCCTCATTGACCATAGCCCAACTTGACCCAATTGAGAACGATTGCAAACAAAATAAGCGTAACGAATTCGTTCCTTTGCTCTACATCCCGCATAGTTACGTTTCAAATAACGGTTTGCAAAACCATTATTGCGGGTTCGATTCCCGCCCTCGCCTCCACTGTCCTGCACCGCAGGGTGCTTTTTAAAATCGGGCGAGAAGGCAAACCGCAGGTTCACTGCCACGGTACGAATGCGGGGTCTACACCAAAGTTTGAGGGAAGGGCATCTTTTGGTTTTTCTTGCAACAACCACAGGCAAATACCCGCACATATTGCGCTATATAGCAGGATACTTCCTTCTACATAGTTGATTAATAGCAGGTAATCCCCTACCATTCAGCGTAACCAACAAAAGGATCAGGCCATGCCAAGCTCAGCACAATCCAGAACTGCCCGTCAGAGAACAAGACAAATCGATGAAATGATCGCGACCTCCAGTGTGCCGCACAAACCCAGAAACGGCTGGTTGGCGGCTATCCGTGAGGCTCTTGGCATGAATAAGACTCAAGCAGCAAAGCGGGTAGGCATCACCCGGCAAAGTCTGGCTGAACTTGAAAGCAATGAGCTAAGGGGTGCCATTACTCTCGCTACCCTTCAGAATACGGCAGATGCGCTTGGTTGCGAACTGGCCTATATGTTAGTCCCGAAAAAGCCTATTGCGAAGATGGTATCTGAACAGGCGCTATGTCGTGCAGAGCAAAAACTCAAGCGAGTCAATCGATCGCAAGCGCTTGAGGCATCGGCAGTAAATGACATCACTTTATCTGAAGCGGTTCTGGACTTAGCCAGAGAGTTTGAAGTCGAGCGGCCGACGGGCCTCTGGAATGACTGACAACATTACAGACCAGCCAGATGGCGCAACACCGCTGGAGGATATTTCAGGTTTGCTGCGCGATGAAATTACCACCCGCAAACAACTGAATGCGGCGGAGACACTGAATATCCTCAGCGCAGAAGACTGGATAGAAGGCGGTCACCTTGGAGATGTGTTTACAGTGGAGTTTTATAAAAAACTGCATAACCGCATGTACGGTGAAGTATGGGAATGGGCCGGTAGTCTGTGCTCAGTGACGGAGGCAAGATCGAATATCGGTGTGGCTCCGGAAATGGTTCCGATGGAACTCGGACGTGTTGCAATGAATTACCATGAAGAATGGGAAGCGCATGATCAAGAAAACCTGATACCCTTTATCGCCAGCTACCATCATGCCCTGGTACGTGTTCACCCTTTCAACAATGGAAACGGAAGATGGTCCCGCCTGGCCTGTGATGTTGTGATCAAACGTTTGACCAACGTGAAACCTATTATCTGGGCAAGCGATACCTTGAACGTAGATAGCGATGAACGGAAGCATTACATCGCTGCTTTAAAACGAGCGGATGAGTTGGATTACCAACCCTTGATAGATTATTTAAAGGAGTTGAATACCTCCCTCACTTCTTAAACATCGCATTCTTTTTATCTCCACCGCTCAGCACATAGGCCAGCAGATCGAGAATTTCTTCCTTCTTGAGCATCGCCAGTAACATCGGGGGCATCGGGGACACTTTACTCACTTCAATGCTCTTCACCTCCTTGCGGTCGACGTTGACGCGTTGATTGGGATCGGAGAGATCGGTATTCAAAGTCACGTTGTCACCACTGAGATTCACCACCACACCGACGGCCACTTCGCCATTATTCTTCGTCACCACGATGGGCGCGAACTGCTCATTGATCTCCTTACTCGGATTGATGATCTGGTCGAGTAAATCATGCGGACTGTAACGTCCACCTGCCCCGGTGAGGTCCGGCCCGGTCATGCCGCCGGCATTGCCAAAACGGTGACAGGCAAAACAAGCGCTGGCACCAAACATCTTGCGCCCGTTCTCAAAGTCACGATTTTTCATCCCCTTTCCGGCAGCTGCACTGAGCTCTTCCAGGGTCCACATTTTCGGAGAGCGCCCGGCAAAAAATTCTCCCAGATTCTCGATAGCGGATTTGCGCTCCGCTTTTTTTGCAATGAGTTCGGCATGTTGTTTCTTTTCTGCGACGGTAAAAGTCGCGAGACTGTCGTTGCGGATGAACTCGATGAACTTGTCGAAGCTCGCTCCCCCTTTGTAATTGGCCGCTTTGAGAAACCATTCCAGTTGCTTGGTTCTCAGTTCCGGAGTCCACCCGGTCTTCAGCATACGCAGACTGCGTGCGTATTCGAGCTGCTGTTCCTGACCCGAGGCAGATTCGATCAGCGCCATGCCCTTAGCCGCTGTATTCGGAGCCTGCAGATACGCGAGCGTTTCGCAGAGCAGCCAGTTCAGGTCAAAACTCTCGGCTGGAAATGCAGGATCCAGTTTTGCTATCAAGGCTGCTACCGTGACGTCATCAGGGTTGCCAAAACGATGCAGTACGATTTCGACGGTGCGCACATAACTGAGCCGTTGATCGTGGGAAAGTGAAGACCAATCCAGTTTCAGCAAAGCTGCTAAAATTTTATCCCGTGTGGCCGTGTCGATTTTGTATCCTTCCGGACGATGACTCGGCCCCTTGCCGGTGATCCGGGCCAGTGAAAGCAAAGCCGGCAATTGGCGGCCGGGATTTTTTTCACTGAAGGCCTTGGCCTGCCATTCAGCCACAGGCTGATGCTCCAGCACAATGCGTGCGGCCCAGCCGATGAAACGATCGTCATGATCGAGATATGGCCAGGCGGTAGCGATGGCTTTGGGATCCTGCTTACCATGAAAAGCTTCGAGCTCATGACGCAATTTCCGCAGGTCCGCTGCAGCGCTCTGCCCACCTTCCGCTTTCGCAGAGATCGGTGAAGTGTCCTCGTCCCCCACATAGGTCACGCGATACAAACCTGACTGCACGCGTCGACCCCCGATCGCGAAATACATAGCGCCATCCCCGGAGTGGATAAAAGCATCGGTAATCGGCAAAGGGGCACCGGTAACAAAATCTTCTTTTGTGGCGGTGTAAGTCGCTCCCTCTGCTTTAAGCTGCACGGCGTACAGTTTTCCCCAACTCCAGTCGAGCACATACAGGGCCTTTTGATATTTGGCAGGGAACTTTGCCCCGTAACCAAAAGTGGTGCCGGTGGGTGATCCGGGGCCAATGTTGAGCGTAGCAGGTAGAGTATCGGGATAAAACTCTGGATACTTGCCCGCGCCATTCCTCCAGCCGAACTCCGCACCACTGACCACATGATTGATACGTGTCGGACGATACCAGGGCGTATTAAAATCATACTCCATGTCCGCGTCATAAGTGAACAGTTCACCTTCCCGGTTCAGAGATGCCCCATAAATATTACGGAATCCCGAAGCGTAAATTTCGAATTTTTTACCGTCTCGCGAGACTTTGTAAATAATGCCGCCGGGTGCGAGCACCGAGCGGTTGTGTCCGCGTCCATCCGGCATGCGCGGGAGCAGATGATCATCCGCCCACAACTTTGCAACCGGAGAGCTGTCTTCAGTTTCAGTGAGCACCGCATTGTTACCGGTGACGAGATAAAATGATTTGCCATCAGAGGTCGGCACCACGGCATGGACCCCGTGATCACTCTTTGAATCGAATCCACGAAGCAACTCCACCTTGTCGAGCTCGTCATTGCCATCCGAATCACTGATCCGATACAGACCACTCTGCATTTTACGTTCGTAATCATTCACCCCGGCGTAAAGCGCTCCATCCACATAGACCATGCCGTTGATGGCCCGGATGTTCACCGGGACTTTAGTGACGTCCGCTTTCTTGAGTGCCTGACCAACAGCAGGTGGAGTGAATCGATACAACCCCCCGTATTGATCACTGGCGTAAACGCGGCCCTTATCATCATTGCAAAGTGCCACCCACGATCCCTGCTCACCGCCGGGGACTGAATACAATAACTCCACTTTAAATCCCTTGGGAGCTTTGATGAGATCCACCGGTGTTGCTTTATTCTGCCCGATAGCCGGGCCGACTGCAGACGGTCGTTTCCTTTTGGCGGCAGCTGCTTTTCCCTTGCCCTTCATTTTTGCCTTCCCTTTAGCCGCGGCACCCTTCTTCTTCCTCGGGGCCGGCTTCTCGATCATCTGGGCATCGTTCGGAATGTTGGATTTGGCGAAAGGTATCACGCCGCCATCAGGCAGTTCCTTCAGCATGACATCCTTGATCTGCACATTCATCGCTGGTCCACGATGAATTTGAAGAGCAATCAAACCTTCTAGTGAACGCGCTTTTTTCTCATGATCGACAAGATCAATCGTAACCTTGCCGTTGACTTTGTGAACCAGATGATTACCGACCGCGATAACAGTGTAGTCGTTCCACTCCGCCACATTTGCTTTCACCGGATCACGTTCCTCCACCAGCCACTTGGAACCCTGCGGATCGATGACCACACTTTGACCGTTCTTCACGATAATACCACGACCACGCTCCTCATAGACCATGGCGTTGTTTTCCGTCTTGGGATGCACGTCGCACTGGTATCCACCGATCGACCACTTGCCGTTTTTTGGTAGCTCCTTGCTGCGATACTGAATGCCGGTGTTGTTGCCCGACTGCTTGATCTTCATTCGCAGTTCGAAATTTTTCACCTTTCCACCACGCCAGATAAGAAACTGGTTGTAGCTCAGCTGTTCAGGCCCCGTCGTTTTTCCAGTGATCGCTCCATCCTCCACTGACCACAGCTCCGTGTTACCGTCCCATCCCGTGAGGTCCTTGCCATTGAAGAGTGGACGAAAACCATCCTGAGCCATAACAAGTGAGGCAAAAGACAGAAGAAGGATGCAAAGGGTAGTGGTTTTCATGAGATCAGAAATTATAAAATCAGAATTGGAGATTGCGAGCAGTTTTAAAGGCTACATCACGCTCCTTGACAATTTCAATTCCCAAATAACGAACGATTAAACCGTGAAATGCAAACTTGTTAGATTGGAGACGAAGCGATAGTCCATTTATTGAAAGCCCCCCCCGTAACAAGCCAAGGAAAATGCGGTCTCGAAGCCCACTCCGCTTTTGAAAATGCAGGCATGAGCCAACTCGTTGTGAATGGAATTCTATGGACCACCGGCATGACAATCCCGAATAAGGGATTCAAATACAAAGCTGACAAATCCCTGATAGATTCGTTCCTGACTCCCCGGACCTCACCGAAAGCCAAAAATAAGAATGAGCTCCGCACACCGAGACAATGGACATCGCTAAATGTAAGATGGAATGCCATTCCGCCTGCTTCCAGAGCATCCCCATCAATGAATTGGCAATCCGTTCTACGAAAAGAGCTTCGACCCCGACAAGGAAAACATGAAGCCGCAGCTCCAGGCAAACCCCTTTATTTCAAAGCCTGTAACCAGGCCACCACATCCACCACTTATCATGTAACGCCGGAAGTATTCAGCTCTTCCTGTAAAAATTTCACCAGGTGGTGACATTGTCGCTGGCACCATCCCCGCCATCCTTGCCATCGGGCCCCAAACTCCACACAATCACACTTTTTGCGATCATGTTTTCTCCCACCATATGGGCTTTTTTGAAAGGAGGAATGAGCCGGTGATTGTTGTCAGTATCCAACATCACCTGATAAAGATTGCCCCAGGGATCATAGAGCCGGCCACCCCCATCTGGATTGAATACCAAGCCGTTCCTCGGCGGATTGCCTTTGGCATTTCCACCACTATAGAAAGATTTGCCCCCCGGATTATATTGATTCCCCTCCTGGGCCAATAAAATGCTCATCAAAAACTCACCCGTATCGATCTTCACGTCGGCTCCCACCTGCTGTTTCCTATCGACCGGATAGCGCCGATACTCTGCCTGATAGGCCGACACGCTGTTCACCAATTCCAAGGCGACCTGCTGGGCATTTTTCATTTTTGCATTCTCAAGGATTTTTAATGCGGCCGGTGTGGTCACACCTGCCAAAATGAGAATGATGGTCATCACCACCAAAAGCTCGATCAAAGTGAATCCACTCCTGCCGGGCTTCGATTCCAATAAATACGTTTTCATGACACGTCCCCTCCTCTCTGATTAAATCTCCACACGCCTCGGATTATATTTACAATGTAGATACCATGTCAATCATTTATTAAAATAATGTTAAGCCCCTTATTTTTCTGGGAAATACCAAATCAAAACAGCGCAAAACTGTCCAGCGATTGAAAGCTCCCCGCAGCAAGCCGCGGGGAACACCTCGGCTCAAGCATAGCGCAATCTCTCCTATACAAGCTTGCCTTCGTAAAGGTAAATATCAGCATCCAGATTGTGCTCTATAAGAGCGTCCAGGTGAGGTAAATGCTGGTGGTGAGTAATGATAATTGCCACGTCCTTTTGTTGCAAAGACGCTTCATTAAGCAGTTGAACTTTTTCACTAACCTCCATACAAAGCCAACTTAAATATATAAAAAATCACTCACTGATCCAGTGAGTGATTTTTGAAAATTTTCCTGAAAAGCGAACAACTAATCCCTCAAGCCAAAGCATCCAACTTCTGGATCAGACCATCCTTTGCCGTTCCTGCACCAATCACCTGGTCTTTCACCTCACCGTTTTTGATGAACAACAACAAGGGGATCGAACGAACACCGAATTTTCCAGCAAGTTCGGTTTCCTCATCGACATTAACTTTGCAGATCTTTGCACGGTCACCAACTTCAGCCGCCACTTCATCCAACACAGGGCCTATCATTCGGCACGGGCCACACCACTCAGCCCAAAAATCGACCAGCACCGGAACCGTCGCATTTTCAACTTCTTTAGTAAAATTGTCAGCCGTGAGAGTAATAATAGATTCGTGAGCCATGATGTTTAAATATCTATATAGACGTTTAGTTAAATAATAACGATCTAGAATTGAATACCTTTTTGCGCCTACTGTCAAGAGTATGACTCGAAATGTCCGGAACCTTTTTCATCACCCTTTCCCTGTCCTTGATTGAATCAAGGAGACCGTTCCCCATTGGACGCCTCATGGGCCTACAGTTTACAAAATAGAGATGCAAAGTAACAGTTGCCATAATGGACTAAGGTGGTTTCAATAAGCCATGGAATCATCCGCACCTTCCAATCACCCATTTCTCGACAATGGTTTTCACATCCGCTGGTCCACGCTCACTCCGGACACAGTAGTGGTGGATATTTCCTGCGCCCTGGAAGACGCCCGGCGGAATGTCGATGCTCTCGCCTCCGATGATTGGCAGGGCACCGAACTGACTTTTACGAATACCCTGCTCGCCCTGGAAAAATCGACAGAAGCCTTGAGTGAAAGCTGGGGGAAAGTCGGGCACCTCGACTCCGTGTGCAACAGTGAAGCCCTAAGGGAACCCTATAATGAAATGCTACCCAAGGTCTCCGAATTCCTTTCCGGCATTGCCCTGAATGACGGACTGTGGAAGCGGATCAAAGCTTATTCGCAAACGGAAGAAGCAAAAAATCTAGGTGGGGCAACAAAACGTCTGCTCGATGAAACTCTTGCCGACTTCAGGGAAAGTGGAGCCGACCTGCCTCCTGCTGACAAGGAAAAATTACGTGGGATCGAAACGCAACTCGCAAAGACGACCCAGAAGTTTTCTGAAAACGTGCTCGATTCTACCAATGCCTGGGACTTAATCATCGACGATGAATCCAAGTTGTCCGGATTGCCCGCCACCGCCTTGGAGACCGCAAAAGCTGACGCCTTGAAAAAGGGGCACGGCAGCAAAGAAAACCCGCAGTGGCGGTTCACCCTGCACGCCCCGTCGACGATTCCGGTAATGGAATACGCCGATAATGATGAGCTGCGCAAAACTGTCTGGCAGGCGAGCACTGGAATCGGCAAAAACGGTAAATTCGATAATACCGACCTGATCTGGGAAATCCTCGACCTGCGCCATCAGAAAGCACAATTGATGGGCGAAAAACATTTTGCCGACCACATCCTCAAGCGCCGGATGGCGGAGACCGGAGAAACCGCCCTGACCTTTGTCGAAGACCTGCACCAAAAAATCACTGGACCTTTCCAAGCTGAATACCTGGAACTTCAACAATACAAGGCCGATAAAAGAGGTGAAGCCGTCCAGGCACTCGAACCCTGGGAAATATCCTACTGGGCAGAGAAACGTCGTAAGGAAAAATTTGATTTTGACGATGAAGACTTGCGTCCCTACTTCTCAATTGACCGTGTGCTCTCCGGGATGTTTGAAATCGCCGAGCACATTTATGACATCCGCATCCTCGAAATTGAAAGTGTATTCCACCAGCCTGGCGGAAATTCACCAGAGGATAGCGGAAAAATCGAGGTCTGGCATCCCGAGATCAAATTTTACGAAGTGCACGACAAACAAACGGGCGAACATCTGGGTTCTTTCTATACCGACTGGCACCCCCGCGAAAGCAAACGCGGCGGCGCTTGGATGAACTACCTCAAAACCGGCCTGCCGCCGGAAGAAGAGTCCCCTCGCCTGCCGCACCTCGGATTGATCTGCGGCAATATGACCCCTTCCATCGACGGCAAACCCGCCCTACTCACTCACAACGAAGTTGAAACCGTGTTTCATGAGTTCGGCCACCTGTTACATCATCTGCTTGGCAATGTGGAGCACAAATCACTCAATGGCGTGAATGTGGTGTGGGATTTTGTCGAGCTGCCTTCACAGATCATGGAAAATTATTGCTGGGAACGGGAAAGCCTCGATCTCTTTGCCCGCCATCACGAAAGCGGTGAAGCGATCCCTGAAGCTCTATTCCAGAAGCTGCTGGCCGCACGCAATTACATGTCCGCCACCATCACCATGCGTCAGCTTTCACTTGGGAAAATGGATCTCGAGTTGCACATCAACTTCGAGAAATACCAGGGTCAGGATCTCGACGAGGTGATTCAGGGAATCCTCGCTGATTACCAGGTGCCGCTGAAAACCCGGCCACCATCGATGGCCCGCCGCTTCACCCACCTCTTTGCCGGGGCCACCGGTTACGCCGCCGCTTATTATTCCTACAAGTGGGCCGAAGTCCTCGATGCCGATGCCTTCACCCGCTTTCAGAAAGAAGGCATTCTCAATCCGGAAGTCGGAAAAGATTTTCGCGATAAAATCCTCAGCAAAGGGAACTCCGCTGACGCAGCCGTGTTGTTCCGCAACTTCATGGGCCGCGATCCTGAGCTGGAAGCCCTGCTGGTAAGATGTGGATTGGATTGAGCTCACCACCTCCACACACCAAAACATCCATCTCAATCTTTTATATTCTTTCACCTTCCCCCATATTCTACGACAGGTGAATTACTTGCCTCACAAAACCGCGCCAATGATTCTGCTCACGCTCTCGGGTGAGCTCCCTGGTAAACTTTCTTCATTCGCTCGGTGGTAACGTGGGTGTAGATCTGGGTCGTCGATAAACTCGCATGCCCCAGCAAGCTCTGCACCCCGCGCAGGTCAGCTCCATTATTCAAAAGATGGGTCGCAAAACTATGCCGCAACTTGTGTGGACTGACATTGATCGCAATGTCGGAATGATCCAGATATTTTTTAATGATTGATCCGATGCTGCGTGCGGAAATTCGTTTTTTAAGCTTACTAATAAACAGTGCTCCCTCGGTGACTTTTGCTTCGTTGCGGTAGCGCTGAATCGCTTTTACCGCCGTCGAGCCCAGTGGACAGATCCTCTCCTTGTTTCCTTTGCCGAATACCCTGACGGTTTCATTATAAAAATCAAAGTCTGACACATTAAGCCCGGTCAATTCCTGCAAGCGAATGCCCGAGCTGTAAAACAGCTCCATGATCGCCGTATCCCGTGCCGGAATCCACTCCGGCGCCTGTTTTGGCTGCTTCACTTTAAAAGGCAGGCTCAATAGCTCGTCCACCTGTTTCAGCGACAGCACCACCGGTAATTTTTTCTCCAACTTGGGCAATTGCACTTCAAGCAGCGGATTCACTTTCAACCCCTTGCGATAAACCAGAAATTTATAAAAACTGCGCATCGCAGCAAAATGCAAACGAATCGTCGAGCGTGCCCACTCCGCCTTCATGCACTCGAACAAATAAAGCCGGAACGAATCTGCGTTCAATGAAAACCAATCGCCCGAAGCTCCCTGACTCTCCTGGAAACGATTCAAGGCGTGGGCATAATTATCCAGTGTGCGCGCCGAGGCATTTCGCTCAACCCTCAGATACTCGATGAACTCCTCCAGCAGAGGGTCCTCATTTATCGACCGCTCCCCTTCGGCCGATTCTCGCAGCCTTTTACCCATATCACGTTGCCATCGCCAGCGGATGGAAGCCGTGGCCCTCAATCGCATCCACCTTCACCGGCCGACTGGCCACTCCCCCAAGTATCGGCATTTCCACCTCATCCTCCGCAATCTGATGAAGCTGTGAACCGTCGTTCCAGCCCAAAGTAAAACGATAAGACTGACAGCCTGAAGGAAGTGGCGCCAGTGGGATAAATGCATGACCGGCTTCATGATGAAGAATCAGTATCTCAGGTGGATCCGCTGAAACCTCACCAGCCGCATCGACTGCCACCATGCGCAAACACAACCTGACATCGGATGCTGACAGTGTTGGATCATCCGGCAAATCCCAAAATACCGCCACTGATTCGGCATTGCGCATTATAACCTGGAAAGACCCATCCTGATAACAAAACGGCAGGGAAGGAAGCAAGCGTGGAAGTGTATTCATACGACTTAGAAGGAGTTGTAAATCCTACTAAATCATAAAATCATCAAGAATGCTAGAATTTTTAGAAAACTTAACTATTTTCACAATGAGTGTGCTGTGGAGCAAGGTTTTTGCTGATGGACACAGGCAGGGGGGGAATACAGCCCCCCTCTTCTTAAGCATCAAGCCGATCGCGAATACGGCAATGACTCGCTACTATCGCTTTTTAGGAAGCTGTCGACAACTCGCTCTATCTAATCAAATCGAGCCGCCTTTGACGCGCTTCGCACGTTCGGCGAGTTCAACGTGGAAATGGTCGGGGCCCGGAGCTTCCCCAGTTGACTGGGTTCGCTCCCAGTATTCGGTGAAACGTTCGTCCTCGTCAGCACGATGATCGACAAAGTCTTTCATCAGCAGACGGATCTTAGCCGGAATATCATCAAACTCGATGATCTTCTGATACAAGCCCGCCAGGCGATCACCTGAACTAGAACCCCCTACATACATGGCATACTTGCGCGGAGCGCGTCCGACAAAGGCAATGTCGGCATTGTAGGGACGAGCACAACCATTCGGACAACCTGTCATGCGAATGAGCAATTGATCATCCTCAAGTCCCAGGTCGCGGAGAATTTCATCCACCGAATCGAGCAGGCCATCCAGCACTCGTTCAGCTTCGGCCAAAGCCAGACCACAGGTCGGCATGGAAACACAGGCATGGGCCACCTTGCGCATATCGGTGAAAGCACTTTCATCAGCAAAACCGTGCTCTTTCAGCAAAGTTTCGATTTCATCTTTCTGTTCGGGTTTGATATCATGCAGAATCAAATTGGTATTCGGCGTGACGATCATCGGTAGATCAAATTTTTCTGCAATCTCACGAAAAGCCGTGCGCACACGAATTTTATCGGTGTCGTGGATCCGGCCCTGTGCGACGTATACCCCCCTGAACAGCCGACCTTCGGCATCTCCCTGTTCGTGCCAGCCAAGCTGATCACTCACCGAATCAAACGAAACTTCCTTGGGTGCTTCCAAGGGGCCATCATAGCGTTCCTTGATCGCATTGTGGAACCAGGGAAGGCCAAAAGACTCGATCACGTATTTCAATCGTGCCTGGCGACGGTTTTTGCGATTACCGTATTCCTTCTGAACCTGAATAATGGTTTTGAGCACATCGATTACGTTGGCACGCGGCACATAAGCGAGAGGTTTTGCCAGTACTGGCCGTGTTTCCACTTTGCCATGGTGCATGCCAAACCCGCCACCCACCAGGAATGTGTAACCTTCCACTTCGGATCCATCGGCTGACAATTGCGGCACCAGGCCAACGTCGTGTGAATACACATCAACATCATTACTCGGTGGAATGGCGATGCCGATTTTAAACTTTCGCGGCAGGTAGTCAGTGCCGTAAATTTCATCTTCCTCGATCTCAAGCTCCTCCTTATTGACCGGCTCAAGTTTTTCCCCGTCCAACCAGATGTCGGCGTAGCCACTGGACTTCGGCAGAGTCAGATCGCTGATTTCATTAGCCAATGCATGAGCATCACGATAAGCAACGGTATCGACCGGCGCAGCGGGCGCCATGGTATTACGCACCACATCCCCACAAGCTCCGTAAGTCGTCAGCCCGGACTTACAGATCGTCGCGATCACTTCTTTCATGTCCCCCATGAGAATCCCGTGAAGCTGGATGCCCTGACGCGTCGTCAGTCGCATGGTGCCATTGCCGATGCGATCAATCATACCGTCATGCATGAGATACTGCCCAGCCGTCATCCGGCCACCCGGCATCTTACTGCGCACCATCATCGACCAAGCTTTGTCGAGTTTTTGCTGTCGCCGTTCGCGCCGCAGATCACGATTATCCTGTTGATAGCTTCCGTGAAATTTTAACAACTGGAACTCCGCCTCTTCAAAGTGGCTGGCACCAGAAACGATGGTCTCAACCACCTCTCCCCGCAGTCCGTAACTTTTTAGCTTGATCTCTTCGACACTCTGTTTGGCAGCCATGATAAAATAGTTTTAAATCGATGAATTTTTAACAGCAAAAAACGCTGAATGATTTGTGGGCCTGGTAAAATAAGACAGGCTTCATTGCCTCTTTGATTTCTCAATCAAGTCACACCACACAGGAGCCCTGATCCCCCTTTTCAAGGGCGGCACCCTATAGGCAAGTTTCTACCGGTGCAACCGGAATGCAGAAGGGTAAAACATCACCCAATGATTTATTTAGTCGAGTGACAACCTCATTGGGATCATGTGCGAATGCTCAAAACCGATCTTCTGGAAAAAGCGTTGTGATTCCGCACTGATCTCATCCGTGAGCAAAGTAATGCGCAGAAAATCTTTTTTGCGGGCAAAATCAATGACGTAATCCATCAATTTTGTACCATATCGCTGGCCACGATGATCGGGATGGATGCTCACGTCTTCCATCAGCAGTACAAATCCACCCATCGCCGTGCTGATGGTGATCAACAGATTGACCATGCCGATAATCCGATGATCAGTGCGTACCACAAAAATGCGCCCCCGGCTCGGCTGTTCCAAAATAGATCGCAAGCCACGCTCCTGCTTGATCCGATCAGGCTCAAAGTCCTTTTCGATGGTAAACAATTCCATCACCATATCGACCAACTCCGGCAGATCCTCCAGGGTTGCCGGCTCAATACGGGTTTTATTTTCTGTAGCTACTTCTTTGCTCACCTTGAATATTTTATGAAATTCGACACAAACCGAAAGCTAGTTTGGATCAGAACGTCTATGACAGCAAATAATTATCCTTTTGCCTAGAATTCTTTGATAAAATATCCACCTTCTCCAAATACCTCACAGATGCCGTTGACAAAGCCCAAGTCCTCAATAGATTACGCCTCCCTCGATCCAAGGGTGTTCTCAAACACTTTAGATGATGGATTGAGGAGATATTTATTTAAATTTTGCACGACCCGAGATGAAAAGGACTTACCAGCCTTCCAAGCGCTCCAGAAAACGTCAGCACGGCTTTCGTTCGCGGATGAGAACCAAGAGCGGCCGCGGTATTATTCGCAACCGTCGTCAAAAAGGACGCAAGCGCCTCATACCAAAAGGAGCCGAGATCCACTACAAACGTCACACCAACCAGCACTCCTAGGGGTTCTGCTAGTCTGACAACTCTCCAGGTACGTCCTAGTCTTTTCAGAATTCCAGTCTGTAGAAAAGCAGGCGCCCCGTTTGAATCGAGGTATTGGCAGACCGTTCCAGGCGGGCCACAGCAGATGCATTGACAGGCCTTGCTCTCAGGCCGAAGTTTTTGAGCCATGAGATTTCCTCAACACAGGAGAATCACCAGCCGTCGGGATTTTGGACGGGTACGTCGCCAAGGCCACAGCTATCGCGGCCACTTTCTTTTACTCGGCGTATTGGAGGACAGCAGCGTCCCCGACCTGAAAATAGGTTTCATCACCACTCGGAGACTGGGCAATGCCGTGACCAGAAACCGGATACGACGACGATTGCGGGGCATTTTCCAGCGTCTGGGCGACGATTTGAAAAACGGGCACTATCTGGTGGTGATCCCCCGGGGAGCGGCTGCACGAGCTTCATCTGAAGCATTGGAGAAAGAATGGAAATGGTTGATTCATCGAAGCGGGCTGTATAAAAAGGAGCAAGAGCAATGAAAACCTTATTGTGCGGCTTGGTCCGGCTTTACCAGATTTTTTTATCCCCACTGCTTCATGCTCTGGCAGGCCCGCTCGGAGGGTGCCGGTTTCGCCCGACCTGCTCCCAATATTATATAGAAGCCGTTCAATATCACGGGGCAATCAAGGGATCCCGGCTAGGTGCCTGGCGGATCCTGCGTTGCAATCCCTGGGGAGGAGAGGGTTATGACCCGGTTCCCGGAACGGAAACTGCAGCAGACCTGCAATCACAAGACTCCCAATCCAGTAAAAATGATGGAAATTCAGATTCACAGAAAAAATGTGGATGTTCAGTTGATCCGGAGCGTTTGAGGAACGATTGATTGCGCTGTTTTCTTGGCGGAGCCCAAAGCCCCGCCTTTTTGATGTTATAAACTGACTTTTTTTACCAACCTGATTAGCCATGGACCGTACTGCTTGGATCGCCGTTATTATTTGTTCGCTGGGCATGATGCTCTGGTGGCAAAAATTTGGACAAATCAAACCGCCCACCCAGGCGGAGAAAGAAACTGCTGCGGCCGAAGGCTCTCCTGTTGAAAAAGACCCATCAACTCCTGCCACCGACAAGACACAGTCATCTGAAGCTAAATCCCCATCCGAAGCTGCTGCAAATACAGTCAAAGCTGAAACTTTTTCTATCAAACTGGGACAAATTCGCTTCGAATTCACCAATCTTGGCGGAGGCATCAAACAAGCCGAGCTCCTGGACCAGACCAAAATCATGGGCCAGGAAGGTGATTATATCACCCTCAACGCTTTTGCCGACCACCCGATCGGAGCCCTCACCACCGGCCCCGGAGACTTCGAATCGACCATTTACGAAATCAAAGAACGCACTGAAAACTCGGTAACCTTTGCCGGCACGACCTCAAAAGGATTCCATGTGGAAAAACACTACACCCTGGGCCACAAAAACGCAGCTGGTGATGAGGACCCGCATCTCGTCCACCTCGAGGTCAAGATCAGCAACCCCGGCAAACAAAGCCTCAGCTCCCGCTACTTCCTCTATGCCGGTGCTGCGGTACCGATAGCCGTCGACCAATCCACCAAGGAGCAGCCCAGTAAAGCCAGCGCCTACTCACCCACCTATTATTTCCTCAAAGACAAGGGCGGCTTCGAATTTGAAAATGTCAGCCACTTCCTCGGCAGCATGTTTGGCCAGGCCAAACCCTACGAAGAAATCCAAGCCCGGGAATTGAATTGGGCCGGTGTCTCCAGCCAGTTTTACACCATCATCGTCGAGCCACTGGAACTAGCCGACCTGCCCCTCTGGGCCAGCGCCTTCGAGATCAAAGGAGATCTCAGTGATTCCGGAAAATCCAAAGATAAAGCCCATGGCATCCAAACCGCCATTGGACTGCCCGAACTGTCGTTGCCCGCTGGAGAAAGCCGCACATTCAGCTACGAAATCTACGTCGGCCCGAAAGAATATGCTCGGCTCAATGCTCTGGGTGATGACCGCACCCTGGTCATGAATTATGACGGCATCCCGATTTTCGGTTGGATTCTCGGCTGGGCGATCAAACCTTTGGCTGCCTTCCTGATCAAAGCCCTGGTATGGATGAAAGGGGTGGTAGGACAATTCGGATTTGCCATCATTCTCATCACCATCATGATCCGCATCGTCATCTGGCCGCTGTATGCCAAGTCGACCCGCACGATGAAACGCATGTCGAAGCTCACTCCCAAGATGAAGGAGCTGAAGGAAAAATACAAAGACGACCCGCAGCGCATGAATCAGGAGACCATGCAGCTCTACCGGGATTACAAAATCAACCCGGCCGGCGGCTGTCTGCCGATGTTTGTGCAAATGCCCATTTTCCTGGGTTTTTACCGCATGTTGTTCAATGCCGTGGAACTCAGACACCAGAGCTTCCTCTGGGTGGAAGACCTGTCCATGCCCGACACTCTTTTCCATATCCCCTTCTTGAATAACATCCCCTTTAATCTGCTGCCCCTGCTGATGGCAGTGACAATGATCATCCAGATGCAAATCACCCCCAAATCGGGTGACAAGGCCCAACAACGCATCTTCATGTTCATGCCGGTGTTCTTTTTGTTCATTTGCTACAATTTTGCCTCGGCCCTGGCCCTCTACTGGACGACCCAGAATATTTTCAGCATTGGCCAGACATGGCTGATGAATAAATTACCCGAGCCGGAACTCAAAAAAACCAAGTCACAGAAAAAAGCCGGTGGCGGTTTCCTTTCCCGCATGCAAGCGCAAGCCGAAGCACAACAAAAAAAGCAAAAAACACTGGGTGAACGTGGGCAACGACACAGTCCCAAGAAGAAGAAAAAAAAGAATTGAATTGATCTCGAACGGTAAGATCGCAATCATGGTAGCAACCCAAACTGCCTATGGAAACAAATGAAATTGCCCGCGAAGTTCTCGATACAATGCTCGGATATCTGGGCTTCGTTGCTGAAGTCGAACTCGATTCGCAGCGAGATGGAAATTCCATACAAGTTCTGACCGGGGAACCTGATCTCTTGATTGGCAGCCGGGGCGAACGGCTCGATGACATCCAATACCTGGTTAATCGGATTGTACAGAACCAATACCGCGATGCCCCCCGCATTCGCGTGGACATCGATCACCACCGCGAAGTTCAGGAACAAAATTTACTCGAAGAAGCCGAACATTTAGCCGAACGTGTCGTTCACAGCGGTGAACCCGCCAAGATGCCCCCCCTTAATTCTTACCACCGGAGACTCATCCACAACCACTTCACCGATCACCCCCGGGTTAAAACCTGGAGCCCATCGGATTCCGCCCGTTTAAAACGAATCACCTTTTCGCTCAAGGATGACTAGGGAAGCAATGATCCTGCCCGGGCAGAATATTCTACAAATCGGCAGGAAAAGCATCCCATCGGCGACAAATTCATTGATTTCCTATATATATATGCTATGCGCTGTATCCACATTCGACTGAATCACCGCTTGGTGGCGGCTTCATTCGAATCAGCAAACAATAAATTTATCGCGTCCCAATGGCCACTTCTAATATTGTCGCATTCGATCAAAACACGAATGGCCCCGACAAGCAGGCGGCACCAAGGGGCAAGGGCAGTGAAATCATGAAAAGCGACCTACTCGAGCAAGCGTCTGAAACCATTCAAGACCCAACTATCTTGATCAACATGGTATCCCGCCGTGTCAAACAACTCAACATGGGGCGAACACCACTGGTGGATCGACTTCCTGGGCAAGGCTACGCAGACGTGGCTTTACGTGAAATCATCGAAGGGAAGATCGTCCTCGACGGCACCAAGGAAGCAGAAGAAGCCAAAGCCCGCCTTGGTGGTGGAGCGGATGCCTGAACGGCTCCCCTCTTTCAGATTTTCAAGATCTGATCCCAGACATAGAAGGACCTGCTGATATCGCTCGCTCCGTTATGGCCTGACGCTATCAGTTGAGTGACCCGTCGTCATGAAAACTGAAATCGCTACCAACCGCAAGGCCCGCCACGATTTCACCATCACTGAAACTTTTGAGGCAGGAATTGCCCTCAAGGGAACCGAGGTGAAATCAATCCGAGCTGGCAATATAAATATCCGTGACGCCTACGCCCGGGTAGAAAATACCGACATTTTCCTCTATGGCTGCGACATCCAGCCCTACGAAGCCGCCAGCCACACCCAGCACGAGGCCAAGGCACCACGTAAGCTTCTACTTCACCGCAAGGAGATCAACAAACTCCGCATCTACACCGAAATCAAAGGAGCCGTAATCGTGGCCCTGCGCGCATATTGGAAAAACAGTCGTGTCAAAATCGAGCTCGGGGTCGGCAAAGGCAAAGCACACAAGGATCGGCGGGAAGATTTGAAAAAAAGGGTGCAGGATCGGGAGGCGGACAGGGAGATGTCGCGTTTCAACCGGGGCTGAACAATAATTTCAGGTTCATCAATATAATAACCGCACTTCGCTTGTTTCGGTTATTATATTGATGGCGGACAGGGTGGGATTATCCGCATCGCTTCGCTTTGGCGGCTCTCTCCGCTCGCAGGCTCGCTACGAGTCGAACTGCGTTCAAATCCAAGTCCTGGTATCAATACAATAAC
>DAOUQC010000104.1 GCA_030625775.1 Verrucomicrobiota bacterium | reverse complement strand
ATGAGCTCGAGGACATTCGGATGGAATGAATTAGCAAGCAGCAATGTTGCGGGTAGTGAGAAATTCTATACCGAGCTCTTCGGATGGGATGCGGTGGCGGTTCCGGGCATGGATGACTACAAGATGTTCAAAGTGGGGGATAGGGAGGTAGCTGGATTCATGGACAAGTCGGCCATGTGTGACGGCGAAGATTTGTGGCTGTCCTATGTGAACATTGCCGATGTGAATGCTTCTCTTGATAAAGCCGTGGAGCTTGGAGCGGAGACGGTCAGGGAGGTCACCGAGGTTCCGGGAATGGGATCCTTTGCCGTCATAAAGGATCCGCAGGGTGCTATGATTGCGTTCTGGCAGCGCGCGGAAGACAAGAGTTGTTAAGAGTTGTTCCAGCATGACGGGGGTGGATCAATTAATACTGACGGCAGCGTTTTCAGCGCTGGCTGATCCGACCCGTCGCGCTGTTCTGGAACGCTTGAGTGAGGGGGAGGCCACGGTAAGTGAATTAGCCCAGCCCCTGCAAATGTCTTTGCCTGCAGTTTCCAGGCACTTGAAGGTACTGGAGCAGGCGGGGCTTTTGCGTCGGCGCCGGGACGGGCGGCAACATATCATCAGCCTCGATGCGGGGCCGATGTCAGAGGTGAACGAATGGCTGGATCACTATCGAAAATTCTGGGAGGGTAATTTTGATCGCCTGGCGGAATATTTAGAGGCTGAAAAGGATAACAAAAGGATATGAGCGATAGCACGACCATTAGTGATGAAGGTGATTTGACTCTCAGGATGACGAGACGGTTCAAGGTGTCTCGGGAACAGGTGTTTGATGCCTGGTCAAGCCTGGAAGCAATGAGTCATTGGTTTGGTCCGGGTCCGTGTCATGTGCGGGGTGGCAAAATCGATTTCCGGGTGGGTGGATTTTATAGGCTCGATTTGATGACAGATGACCTGGGTCTGATTGCCGTTGGAGGTGAGTATCGTGAGATATCCCGGCCGGGGAAAATTGCGTTTTCCTGGCAATGGTCAGGTAACAAAAATCTTTGTGAAAAGATGATGGAGGTGGTGATCGAATTGGTGGAAGTCACTGAAAAGGAGACCGAGTTGCGTCTGACTCAGACAGGTTTCCCTGATCGTAAAAATGCGCAAGACCATGGTGAAGGCTGGGGTGGTTCCTTTGACAAGTTTGCTCCGTGGGTGGCAGGAGATTGAGTTGTCAGTACAGCCCGTTTGCAGAAAATGGTTTACGGCGGCAGACTTAGCCGGAATAGTCGTTATTTGATGAAGTTTGGAAAGCTCATAATTGGCGTTCTGCTTGCGCTGCAGCTGGACTCTTCACCCTTGTGTGGTGAAGAGTCCGGACATGCCCGCGCCCATGATGAGGATATGGTGGAACCTGTTCAGGATCCGGATGTTCACTTCGAAGCTGAGACAAACGATCGGACTGGACTTAGCCGTTATTTATTTGGGCACCTACACGCTTTTGGAGTAGTGGGTGACTCGACGACGGATCCTGCTGATTTAGCTCTTGGTGATCATGATCCCAACAACCAGATTGGGTTACAGGGGCTTGAGCCTAGCTTATCTTTGCAGGCGGGAATGTTGCAAGGGTATGTTAATGGTTCTGGAGTAACGACTGGCTCAGGCGGTTTTTTCTTTGGCTTGGAAGAGGGTTTTTTGGAATTGGTGGATTTACCTTTTGGCTTCAAATTGCGGGGAGGGCAATTTTTAAATTCGGTGGGTTTTCAGAATGCGGTGCACAATCATGGTTGGAAGTTTGTCGATCAAACTTTGGTCAATGGTCGTTTTTTGAATGAAGGGGAGTTATTTTCGCAGGGGGGGGAAATTGCGTGGAGGCTTCCTGTTTTAAAGGATTCGCAGATTGTAGTTTCGATAGGCGGACTGCCTGCTCATTCGCATGGCGAAGAAGAGCATGATGATGGGGGGGAGTTTGAAGCGGAGGGTGCTAATTTTACGGATACCTTGAGTAGTACGAATTGGGTGAACCGTTTCGAGATCGATGGAGAAAGAATGCTGGCAACCTCAGTGTCAGGGGTGTGGGGGCGTAATCAATATGGCCGTAGAAATCAGGTTTACGGGGCGGGGGTCGAATATCTTTGGCGGGAACATCGGTATGATGAGCATGCGCATGGGGGCAAGTTTTTGCGTTGGCGCAGTGAGGTGATGTATCGCGATGTTGAAGCGCTGTCGGGGCATTTGCCTGGTGAAGGTGGAGATGATCATGCGGACGATGCCGGGCAACCAGGTAGGGCTAATTTTGATGAATTGGGTATTTATTCGATGTTGGTTTATGGGTTCAACGACCATATTGAAATGGGAGCGCGAGGCGGTTGGGTGTCGGGCATCAGCCAGATGGGGCTAGAAGAACGTTACCGCGTGTCGCCGGTGATCACTTGGTATTTGAATGAAAAGAGGACTCTGCAGACTCGGTTGCAGTATAACTTTGATTATTTGAGAGGGAGCGGGGCCGAGCATTCTCTATGGTTGCAGATTGGATTTAATTGGGAATCGGGGGACACTCATCAGGGGCATGATCACTAGCTCCTCTTTCCAGTGCGGCGAGTTTTTGGCTGTATTGGATCGGTGAATGATCCTGCACACACTCGGGCGGATGGGGGCTGTTGAAAGTGCGGCTGAGATAGGTCAGGGGTTTGTCGGGGGCCCAATGTTCGTTGGCCAATGTCTCCGGGGATGGATTGTGATGGATTTCGCCGTTTTCATCGAGGTAAACAAAGTGGCCGGTGTGATGGAAATCAAAAGGTTTGATTTGGTCTGCCGTTTGCGGCAACAGGGTGACGATGTCGTGATGATTGGTGATACGAAAGTGTGGCGGGTGCTGCAAATGATCACGAAAAGCAGCGTTGCCGATTCGAGGAGAGCCGAAGGTGTATAAAAAATCCGGAGGTCTTCGCAGGGAGGCCATGGTGGCGAGGGCAGCCCCGAGGCTGTGACCAGTATAGATGAGTGGATCTGGTATTTCAGCGATCACAGGCTCAATCAGTGGCCAGATGCGATCGAAGAGAATTTTGAAACCGCTGTGCACATAGGGCGTGGAATAATCGTTGGCTGAGGGCGAACGCTCGGTGCTGGTATCTTTGTGAGACCAGCGGGTGGGGGCGGCGCTCAGATTCAGCACCCATTGGCGGAAACCGCTGGTTCCCCGGAAACAGAGAATGTGGTAAATGTTGTCAGGCTGCCCGGGAGGGTGGCAGCGGTAAATGGCGGCATGGGTGCCGGTTTTGTGGATGGAATGAATTTCCTCGAAGGCGGTATTTTTCAGATGATCAAAACGGATCACTTTATTCCACGGCTTGCGGCCTTCTTTGTGGTCTGCAGTGTAGACCAGACGGCAAAGCTCCGACAACCACCAGGCATTGGTGGGGTCAAAGTCGTTCTTGGACGGGTCAAATGGAGGAATGGCAGTGCCTGCGGCTTGCTCGAAGTATGGCGGGTAACCCTGGGGTTTCATGACACTGTCCCAGTTGCCAATGATTTCCCGCGCTTCCTTTTTTAGGCGTTGCTGCTTCGAAAGCCCGCTATCTTCTTCATCACTCATGAAGTGTGTTATATAGAAATTTTGGAAACAGCAATGTCACCGCCGAAACATACCGCTACATCGGATCCGTCCGTGCACGGGCGCTGGCTGTAGTCACCGGTGTAGAGGTAGCCGTCCTTGGTTGATTCAAAAGCGTTGGGCAGAGGCTGGCGCTCCGGTGGGCAGTCGAGAATGATTTCAGGCTCTGGCGCATCTTTAGCCAAGTGAGGCAGGTTCACGTTCCAGAAGGTGCCATCTTCGTGCTTTTGATTGAGCAACATTTTCATAACCCGTGCGGCCCGGTGGGATGCAGTTTCCCAGCATAGTGGGACGTCACGTTTGCGGTAGTGGGAAATGGCAATGCCGGGGATGCCGTGGTAAGCGGCTTCGCGGGTGGCGGCTACGGTTCCGGAAATGTGGAGATCGTGCCCCATGTTGCCGCCTGGATTGATGCCCGAGATAAGGAGGTCGGGTTTTTCGGGCAGCAAATGGCTGAGGGCGATACGAACACAGTCGGCAGGTGTGCCGGAGACGGAATGTCGCTGTCCGTCGAGTTTCTCCACCTGGACAGGACTGTAGGTGGTAATGCGATGGCCGTTTTGTGAGAGCTCGCGGTCAGGGGCGACGATGTGGATATTCGCTGCATTGATACCGAGGGATCGGCAGACGTCTCGCAGGGCACTCAAGCCGGGAGCGGTGATGCCGTCGTCATTGGTGAGGAGGATGGTCATGGGGAAGGCTGTGGGCAGTAGGGGTTTAGGCGGCAGGGAAGGATGATGGGGTTAATGTAGACGGATTGTCAATCCGTGCATCAGGGGATTTGGCGAGGACTCGCGCAATGGCATTACGTGTTACGATGGTGTTTGTCGTATATGGCGGGCACTAAAATCAGCTCGATCACTTGATAGACTTTTTATCGAGTCGAAGTAAAGTTCTGCCATGAAGAAATTTTATCAGCTGGCATTTGTGTCCTTTGTTTTGATGGCTGCGCTTGTATTCAGCTCGTGTGGCGGAAAAAAGGAAACGGTGCTTGAAGTGGTCGAGCCGGAGCCTGCATCGGCCGTCAGCGACATTCGGATTGTGATGAAAACGGACAAGGGGGATATCAAGGCGACGATGTTTGCCGGCAAGGCGCCGATCACGGTGGCGAGCTTTCTTAATCTGGCGCAACGGGATTTTTATGATGGATTGATTTTTCACCGGGTGGTGGAGGATTTTGTGATCCAGGGAGGCGACCCGGATGGTAATGGTAAAGGAGGGCCGGGTTATCTGTTGCCGAATGAAATCGCTCCGGGATTGAAGCATGACAAAGTCGGGGTGTTTTCGATGGCTCGAAAATCAAAACCTGACACGGCGGGCAGTCAGTTTTTTATAACACTGGGCGTCGCTGAACATCTGGACGGCGGGTATTCAATTTTTGGTGAAGTGACGGAGGGCTTGGACGTGGTGGAGTCGATAGAGGTCGGAGATAAGATCGTGGATATTGAACTATTGGATTCGACAGATGTTTTGTTTAAGGCGCAAGCTGACAAATTGGAGGAGTGGAATAAAATTCTGGATCAGCGCCCGGTCAAGTGAGTTCCGAAGATGACCAGGTGTGTGGTGGAAGCGCTATCGAATATTTCGATCGTTATGCCGGTGCGGTAAAAACCGAGAAGATTTATGGGGAAGCCTATCTGCGTTGGGCTTATGAAACTCTGCCTGGGCGGTTGATGGTGGCGGCGGTGGTGAAGCGTGTTTTATTTTCCCGCTGGTATGGATGGAGGATGGACAAAACATCGAGCCGTGAGTTGATCATTCCCTTTGTCGAGCAATACGAACTGGACGCCGACGAGTTTGTGAAAAACTGTGATGCTTTCGAGAGCTTCAACGACTTTTTTTCCCGCAAGCTCAAGCCAGAAGCTCGCCCGGTGGCAGAAGGTGATGGCGAAGTGGTATTTGCGGCCGACGGCCGGCATCTGGGCTTTCAGGATATCAGTGAAATCGACGGGATTTATTGTAAGGGGCAGACCTTGTCCCTGGGCGAGTTGTTGGGTGATGCTGATTTGGCGAAAGACTATGAAAAAGGTTCACTGGTGATTTCGCGTTTGTGTCCGGTGGATTACCACCGTTTTCATTTCAGTGCAGCGGGGAAGCCCGGGGAGTCGAGATTGATCAACGGGCCGCTTTATTCAGTGAACCCAATTGCGCTGCGTCGGAATATTGAAATACTGACTGAGAACAAGCGGGTGATTACGAGCCTGGATACGGAAAGATTTGGGCGCGTGTTGATTGTGGAAATCGGGGCGACCAATGTGGGCAGTATCGAACAGACTTACCGTTCGAATTCGCCGGTGGCCAAAGGGCAGGAGAAAGGTTATTTTGAGTTTGGGGGTTCGATGACCATGGTGCTGTTCGAACCTGGAGCGGTAGAGTTGGACGTAGATCTGGTGAAACATTCGGCGGAAGGTCGGGAGCTTTACGCCCGCATGGGGGATCGGATGGGCATAGGAAACAATGGCTGAATCTCGGACAGAAACAGATGCGTGCTGGAAGGTGGAAGATCTTCTGGATCTGGATTATTTTCTGCAAGGGGATGCGGAGGTGGACGAGGTAGCTCTGGTTTTGCGGGATGAAAATATTGCCCGTGAGGATTTGCTGCCGCTGTTAGGAGAAGCTTCGATGGTGGGTGATGCGCCGCTTGCGGTGAGATCACAGGGGATATGGGTTTGGTTACAGAGGCAAAAAGCTGAAGCGGCTAAAGCGCAAGCGGACAAAATGCCGTTGATGCCGGGTGAGGTTTTTTCCCAGGTCAGTCGCTTGCTGCGATTGTTAGCAGGGGGCGTGTTGTTGGTACTGGGTGCGAGTCTGGTATTTTCGTTACTGCATAAGGAAGCTCGTTATTTTAATGTGATGATGTTTCTCGCGGCAACGATTCTGCCGCAGTTGCTTTTGCTCGTCATGCTGCTGGGAGGCTGGTTTTTGCGCAGGGCGACAGGAGGAAAGCCGCTTGGCGCAGGTGTGGCCCAGTCCTTGGTGAGGGAGGCAATGATCTGGTTGGCAGGGAAAGTTCGCATGCACAGGGCGGGGGAAAAGCTGCAGGAGCAATGGCAGGCATTGCGGCAACGTAATTATCTGGCATGGCCGGTTATGGAAATGACGCAAAGCCTGGCGGTGATTTATAACGTGGGTATTCTTGCCGGGTTTACGGGCTGTCTGGTGGCAATGGATGTAAGGTTTTTTTGGGAGAGCACACCTGGCATTGCGGCGGTGGAGACTCTGGAACAAATCGTTGGTGGAGTTTCAGCACCGTGGGGGCTGATGATTCGCGACTGGTTGCCGACACCGGATGGTATCGCTGCCACACGGATCACGATTGAGGGAGCGGATAAGATTTATCCATCATCTGAAGTCGTCAACAGTGCGGCGGTGTGGGCACCGTTTCTTGCAGGATCAGTTATTTTCTGGGGATTGTTGCCTCGACTGGTTTTACGGATCTGCACGGGAATTTGGGGAAGTCGCCGGGTGAGGCGCTATCCTTTTGTCGAGCGTCGTTATCGCGAGCTGTGGCGACGATTGACTGCCCTGCGCGTGGAAACTTCAAGTGCGGGTCCTGATGACGAAGCGGTGATTTTGTTGTGGGGAGGCTTGGATCCCGATCCGGAAGAATTGAGGAAGGTTTTGTTGCAACAGTTGCGATTGAATCCGCTAAGAAGCTTTGCGGCTGGTAATGAAACGGATGTCAGGGCAGATGCAGAAAATATTGGAAAAGTGGGTGAAGCCTTATCGGCAATGAAACCGCGGGTTCGTCTTGTGGTGGCGGTGGAATCGTGGGCCTTGGCTCCCCGGGAGGCGACGGATTTTTTCGATGAGCTGAGAGGGCAGGTGGGGCAGGGACGGCCCGTAAGATTGCTGCTATTGGGGCCACCGACAGAGGCTTGTCCATTTTCAGAACCCTCTGTAGCAGAAGTGAAAGTGTGGGAAGATCTGGTAGCTGAAAGAAAGGATGCAAATTTGGCGGTTTATCCCTATCGAAAAGATTGAAGTAATGACAGAGCCCGGGTATTTCTGCCTGTTCTGGGGATAGACGGAATGACATTCCGTCCTACATTCATTATTTCAGCATATATTCGGCGAATCAGTAGATTTTGAAAATGGATAGATCAAGTGACAGGGGGAGCCAGAACGAGGTGCCTCAGTTTGCCGTGGTGGGACAGGTGAACGAGGGCAAATCGTCAGTGCTGGCGACGCTGGTGGAAGAGGGGGATCAGTCGAAAATCCGGGTCAGTGAGACGCCGGGTGAGACGGCACGTTGTCAATCGATTGGTCTGGAAATCAACGGGCGCAAAGTATTGGAATTTATTGATACGCCGGGTTTTCAGCGGGCGCGGCAGGCGCTGGCGTGGATGAAAGGTCATCACGAAAAAGCAGGTGATACCAGGGCTTTGGTAGAATCGGTCGAGGCCTTCGTGGAAGAGTTTCGTGGCACCCGGGACTTTGAGGATGAGACGCGTTTGCTGGAGCCGGTATTGGGGGGGGCGGGTCTCGTCTATGTGGTTGACGGATCCAAGCCGGTGCGACCCCATCATCTGGCAGAGATGGAAATTTTGCGGTGGACTGGCCGGCCCCGCATGGCGATCCTTAACAATAAGGGGGGTGAAAGTGGAGGTTTTGAGGCCGAGTGGAAAAAGCACCTGGGTGAGTCTTTCAATCTGACCCGGGAGTTCAATGCACATCGTGCGCGTTTTCGTGAGCGGATTCGGTTGTTGCAGCATTTGCTTGAGATTGAGGAGGGGCATCGAGCAGTGATTGAGGAGACGATACGTCTGCTGGAGCGGGAATGGGAGCAGCGGAGGAATGATGCGGCCGATGTCATAGTCGGGCTCTTGGAAGAATGTCTCACCCAGCAGGCTTGTCGTAATGTGAGTGGAGACTTGGATCATCGGCGAGACAAACGGGAGCAGCTCGTAGAGGAATTGAGTGAGCAATATCGGCAGGAAATTCGCAAAATAGAGCAGCGGCAGCACCGCCGCTTGCTGGATATTTTTCATCATAAGCAGGCTGTGGGCGAAGTCGAAGGGCAGTCAGCTGATGTAATGGGGGATTTGTTTGCCCGGGAAGTGTGGCAGGTGCTGGGCTTGAGCCGGGGGCAGTTAGTGATGACCGGTGTGGTGAGTGGAGCAGCAGTGGGATTGATGGGGGATCTTGCGATCGGTGGTTTGTCAGGTGGGATCCCGACTTTGATTGGTGGGGCGGTCGGGGGTGGGTTCGCTTTATGGAAGGGCAAAGCTCTGGCCGAGATTGCAGTGAGCAATCCTCTCTCGCCGAGCGGTAAAACAAAACTCGGGGGAGTGCGACTGTGTGCCGGACCTCCAAAAAATCCCAATTTCCCCTGGGTGCTGTTGGATCGGGTGCTGTTCTATTATGAACATCTCATCACCCGGGCGCATGGCCGTCGCGATGCCTTCGTGATTGATCTTTCCGAATTGGAAGGTGGCGAAGGAAAGGGGCATCGGGGTTATAGTTCCCGTTTTTCGTCGAGCCGCCGGAAGAAGCTCGGCAAATGGTTGTCAGCTTTGCAGCCGGGTAAACAATCGCCCTTGGCAGAGGATGAGAGTCAGGCCTGGCAGGAGATAGCGTTGATCTTGAAAAGCTTGGAAGATGATGTGTGATTCGAGCTTGCCATTCGCCCTGTCTTCGCGTTGACCTTTATCACCATGAGCAAAAAAAAGAACCAGGAAAGGGAGGAGGTGATGAACTACGATCTCCTTGGTGCAGATGCTGCGACAACAGGCGATAAACTGGAGAAGTATACCGGGGAAGTTGGCTGGAAGTATTTGAAGAGTCACTTTGAAGCGGGAGCCCTGGTTTACGTTGATCCTTCTTTAGAGCTCACTGAAGTGGGGGCAGCTTTTGCTTCCGATGATTCCGGACGGGTTAAAAAGTGGCGCGGCAAGGGGGATATTGTCACTCCATCGGCGCCTCACGCGGAATATTGGGATGAGAGCAGTGCGGTGTTTCGGGCCCTGGTGGTATCGCCTTTTGTGCTGATCCAGCCAGTGGAGCCTTTGCAGGAAGGAAATTGATTGCCTCGGGAGGAATGAAGGGTTTATCCTATTCTGCCGGTGGAGCTTTGAAATGGTATTAACAGAGCTTCCAGTTGGCCGGTATGGCATGCAGGTCTCTGACGGCTTCCTGTGCTAGCATCAGGCTGTAAACCGTTTCATATTCAGGCCAGTCGTTGACCCGGATCTGCCACGTGCACCCGCCGAATTCAAGCTGGTGGGGGAATTCCCCATCCCCTGTTGTTTGCCAGGAGACAGGGCTAAGGAGGAGTTTTTTGATCAGGGATTCGATTTCAGTTTTTTGTTGTAGTTTCCGGGCTGTCGAGTCCGAGACGATATGGGAACTGTCAATTCTCAAGGTATCAAAAGAAGAACGGAATCCTGGCGGGATGCTGTTGCGTTCGGGGATTTGAAGGGGGATCTGCAGGGCTTGGGCGAGATCCAGTGCGTCTTTGCGAAATTTTTTGGAAGGCAAAAGGTGACGCAATATGGGCAAATCGATCGATTGCTCCTTGCCTGATAATATTAAGATAGCCTCAGCTCTCATACCGAAAATCGGAGAGATATGCATGGTAAGTCGGACGGCTTGTGCATCTGTTCGAGAGACTCGGTGGGTGATGTGTCGCAGCCACCAGTGAACTTCGATGTCTTCCTGAACTCTTATGCGAAGCCATGATTGGGAAACGGAACGGAAGGTCAATGCAGCTACACCGGTCCCGATAAAGGCAGCTGCGATTACCAGTATCAGATCATCAAATGAAGGGCTGATGCCAGATAATAGCCCGCCAATGAGGGTGATAGTCGAAATCAAACCTAAGAGAGCAAAAGCGAATCCCATGACCACTTCATAAGCCGGGATGTAACGCCATTCCAAAGCTTCGGCAGGAGCTGCCTGCGACGGCTTATCAGTTTGGGGAGGATGAAAGTCTGTGTTCATTGTATAGATGGAGAACCTTGTTCTTTCATCCGGTCGGATACAAAAGTAGCATTTACTCTGCGGATTTTCACTGATTAACGGAGCAATATTAGATTGCTATAGCGTAACTGCTAGCATTTTACTAAAGGCGGCACTATGAAATAAGACTTCCTTCTGCATGGAAAAATTCAATCACGCTACGCGCGGGCAAGCGGTTTACACTAAACGTATGCGGGGAACCTTTTGTTATCATGCCAGATTCTGATTCACTCATAAGCACCCTGCGCCGCGAAGTTCTTTTTGCCCGGCGACGGGTTTATGAAGTGGGGCAGGCCACACCACTCGATGAAATCAAACTGAGCGATCCCGAGCTGAGCATTTTGGTCAAACGCGAGGATCTCTCTGCGATCCATGCCTACAAGTGGCGGGGGGCCTACAACCGCATGGCACAACTGAGTGCCGGGCAGTTAGCTAGTGGGGTTGTTACCGCTTCGGCGGGCAATCACGCGCAAGGGGTGGCTCTGGCCGCACAAAAACTCGGCACCCAGGCCATTGTTTTCATGCCCTTATCGACTCCGCGAATGAAACAAGTTGCGGTCGAGCAGCATGGAGGCAGTCATGTGGAAATTCGTCTGCACGGGGATACCTACGATGCGGCCAGTGCGGCGGCTCATGCCTGGGGCAGCAAAAACGGGCTGACTTATATCCACGCCTATGACGACATTGCCGTGATGGCGGGGCAGGGAACCCTGGCGGATGAGATTGTGATGTCGGGGCAGGGGCCTTTTGATTATGCCTTCCTGCAAGTTGGTGGAGGAGGCATGGCTGCGGCCACGGCGATCTGGTTGAAGATGCATTTTCCAGAAATTTGTATCGTTGGGGTCGAGGGGGTGGACCAGGCTTCGATGGCTGCGGCGGTGAGTGCCGGGCATCCAGTGGAGCTGGAAAATGTAGATCTTTTCTGCGATGGCACGGCGGTGCGTAAAGCGGGGGAGCTCACCCATCAAGTGTGTGCTGAGGTGGTGGATGAATGGATGACGGTGAGCAATGAGGAGGTCTCTTCGGCGATTCAATTTTTGTGGGAACAATTGCGCTGCATTCCCGAGCCTTCGGGTGCGATGGGGGTGGCGGCCATCCTCAAACGACGGAAGGAACTCACCGGTAAGCGTGTTTTGAGCGTGCTGTGTGGAGCGAACATGGACTTCGAAAAACTTGCGCTCATTTCGCGCGGTGCGGCGGCTGGCGATACTCGTCGCAGGTTGCTTAGAATTGAGATTGAAGAACAAGCGGGAGCCATGCTTGCGCTCTTGGAGTCCTTGCCGCATGACATGAATATCGTTGATTTCCAGTATGGAAAAACTCACGCAAAGTCGGCACACCCGGTGATTGGTTTTAATGCGTCACCGATGCAGTTTGAACTGCTGGTTCAGGTGCTACGAGACCAGGGTTATCGTTTCAGCGAAGTAACCGCGGAAACGGATGTGGACTTTCGGCTGATTCATTATGAAGCAAAATTGTTGTGTTCGCCGTTTTTCATCACCCTCGAATTCCACGAACGTCCCGGTGCCCTGGCGGAATTTTTACGCACGGTCAGCGCTCACGCCAATCTTTGTTATTTCAACTATGTTTACTCCGGCGAGCGCGTTGGCCATGCGCTGCTGGGGTTTGATTTTGATAGTGAGGCGGGCGGTGAAGGTTTTGCCAAGGTGCTTGATGCAGCAGCAGATTCCTATCGCAGTTATAAGCGTATTTCTCCGGAGGTGATGGCGAGAATTCTGGCGTAGGGCTGATTCCTATTGCTGACGGCGATCTGGGGTGTTGCGTTCTTGTCGGGCGGCAGCTTCGCGCAGCTTGTCTTTTTTGCTTTTGCGGCGGCCTTTGATTCCACCACCACCAGGTGATGGTGCAGGAGGCAGTTTGGTGGCTTCGAAGCCGGGGATTTCATTGTGCGCGATGTTGAGTTGCTGGCGTTTTTCGATCAGGCAAAAGTGAGCGTAGGACTCAGCGGTGACAAAGCTGATGGCGAGACCGTTTTTTCCCGCGCGACCGGTGCGTCCAATTCGATGAGTGTAGTCCACTGCGGATCGGGGCAGATCATAGTTGAGCACGACAGGCAGTTGGACAATGTCCAGGCCGCGGGCAGCGAGATCGGTGGCAATCACAACCTGGATCAATGAGTTTTTAAAATCAGTCAGAACATCGTGGCGGGCGCCCTGGCTGAGGTCTCCATGAAAAGAGCAGGCGCTGATGCCCTTGCGTCGCAATTTGTCGGCGACATGGTCAGCGGTGTATTGTTTGGCAACAAAAACAAGCACCCGTTGCCAGCCTTCAGTGGTGATCAAATGGCGAAGCAAAGGGGTGCGTTTGTCAGTATCCACCCGGATGGCACGTTGTTCAATCGCAGGTGCTTCAGTCACTTCAGTTTCGATTTCGATCCGAGTAGGCTGGTGTAACAAGTCCCCGGCCAAGGCCTCGATCCTTGAGGGAAAGGTAGCGGAGAACAGCAGGTTCTGGCGTTTTTTTGGTAACAGGTCGAGGATGCGCTTGAGTTCCTCGCTGAAACCCAGGTCGAGCATGCGATCTGCTTCATCAAGAACCAGGGAGGACACGTGA
>DAOUQC010000056.1 GCA_030625775.1 Verrucomicrobiota bacterium | reverse complement strand
CCAGTCTATACCCTGTGTATTATACACTACGAACCGCGATTACGCAGCAAAAACTACCACTCTGCGATGATTAAATTAAAATCGCTAACGTTCATGCTGCCACGTCGTTTTTATTTACCCTCCAGACAAAAAAGATGCTCAACCCCCCGAATCAAAAGCTTGTTATTGATGGGGACGGGGGCGGCTGCCACACGCTCGCCCATTTCATTCTGTGCGAGAACCTCCATACCGCTGTCGCTCACTCTGACGACCGCTACCACCCCGTCCTCCCTTGCGCAATAGAGCAAGTCTCCTGCAAGGATCGGAGACGAATAATATTTTGAGCTTGCCCGGGGAATTGCCCCCTTCCAGAGATCCTTTCCGGTTTTGGAATCGATGCAGTTGATCTGGCCGCGATCGGATAAAATGTAAGCCTTACCCCCATGTGCCACCGGCGTCGGGCAATCAGCTCCCAAATCTTTACGCTCCCAAAGGCGCGCAGTTTTTGTGACATCACCACTGCCACCGAGTTGCACACCCGCGCAGAATTTGGTCCGGCCGAAGGGGATCACCGCAATGCCTTCGGTGAAAGCAGGAGAGGCTATAACACGCCACATGGGCTTGTCTTCCGGATTGAAGCCTTCACAAGTCCATAAAATTTTCCCGTTTTCAGGAGCGTGACCGGTCAGGCGATCCGCCCCCCAGATGACTATGGTTTTTTTGCCGTCGATTTCCGTCACATACGGAGTGGTGTAGGACTGCCCGGTTTCTTTCTGCACTTTGTAAGTGCGATCCACTTTCCAGGCGACACTGCCATCTGATTGATTGAGCGCAATCACATAAGAGTCCCCTTCCTGCATCACCGCGATGACAATGTTGTCCCCGGCAAAAACTGGAGAGGTGCCGAGATCCCACCACAAGGTATCTTCTCCATACTTTTCCTGAAGGTTAATCTTCCAGTTCACTTTGCCGTCAAGCGTCAGTGACGCCACCGTTCCGCTCTTATAATAAACAAAAAGATTCTTTCCGTCGGTAATGGGAGACGGATTGGAACCGCTGCCATTTTTGTGTTTGCCTGGGCGTTCTTCACCGAGCGTCTTGCCCCAAAGCAACTTGCCTGCCCAATTGTAAGCCTCGATCCCGTCCTGTCCGTCATTCCCACTGGTAACAAAAATTTTATCCTCCCAGATGACGGGAGTGCTGCTGCCTTTGCCCGGAAGTTTCACTTTCCACAACACATTCTGTGTATTGGAAAACTTTTCAGGGTAGTCCCCCGCTTTGGCAAAACTGGTGCCGTCAGGACCACGCCACTGCGGCCAGTTACCCGCGACCACAGATAGATTAACAGCAAGAACAAAGGAGATAATGATGAAACACTTTTTCATGGGTAATTCCGTTTTTTACCCAATTGCAATTACTTCAAGCAATTGGAAGATTCGATCAATCACTTCCCATAGCCTTCTGCCGGCGTTCCATCATCTTGAATGTGCCTGGTCACCCACAGCAGGCCCCGGGTTACCAGTTCAAGGTATTTATCATCAGCTACGGTTTCCGTATTGTGACCAATGGTCGTGCTGAAAATACGGGTTTTGTTCGGGCCGTATTCATTGGTCCATGTCACCACTGCAGTGGCTTCTTTGGCCTTGGCATTGGGATTGGCTTTTTTGCCCTTTTTCTTACGTGGTTTCTGCATCTGCGTGCCTTTGGCAAGGACGTGTGCCGAATCGAAAACCTGCACGTTATTATAAAGTTCTTCATTGATCGTTGTCCAGTCAGCCAACCCTTTGCTGATCGGGTGCCCCTTGTCCTGGTATTTAATATCGATCGGCGACTGGGGACCGTGGCCGGTGGATTGAATGCCAAGCATTTCATACCAGCCCGCATTGTCATCGCCGGGCTTGACCGGTTCTTTAAAATTACCCCAGCGGTAGCTGTGCATGGCACAGTGGACATTGACTGCGGGAGTTCCTTTGCGGTGAGCATCGAGGATGCGTTTGACGTAGGCCTTGTCAGTCACACTCGCCGAACATTCGTCGTGCAGGATGACATCGTATTTGTCGGCCCAGTTATCTTTTTCGTAGGATTTAAAAGTTGCCTTGGTTGATGTATCCGGGTTGTATTCGATAGTCACCTTCGCATTGATGCGGGACTCGATGCCTGCTTTCAGCACCTTGGGCTGCCCTTCGTAATCATGACAACAGCCGCCTGCGATGATAAGGACTTTGATAGGTCCCGCTGCCTGGGCCGGGCTTCCACCAATAAAGGCAGTTAGCAAGGTCAGGATGGAGAGAGTTTTGAAAAAATGGCTGTGTTTCATAGGTGGCTTGGAATTATGTGTGAAATAAAACACAAGCTGCCCTCATACGCCAATCACAAATCGCCCCTGATCACGTGATGCCCTTGATCAAGCTTCCCACTTGCCTTGCCAAACTTGCACGAGTCTGTTTAGATCGATTGAATTCACTCCTCTCCCCTTAATTCCATGTTCCAATTCCCCACATCCTTGCATTCCCTATGGCGATCCATTGCTCTCACTACGGTCATTGCCCTCACCTGCCTTCCTGCTTCCGCTGCCGAACTGCCCAACATCGTTCTTTTAATGGGCGACGATCACGGTTGGGATGAGACGGCTTACAACGGCCATCCACATTTAAAAACACCCGTGCTGGATGAGATGGCGGCGACCGGACTCCGGCTGGATCGTTTTTACTCAGGCCATCCAACCTGCTCACCCACCCGCACCAGTTTTCTCACCGGCAGACATCCCAATCGTTCCGGAACCTTTGCTCCGGGTTGGACGATCCGTCCGCAGGAAATCAGTATTGCTCAAATTATGGCTAAAGCCGGCTACCACACCGGACATTTTGGCAAGTGGCACCTCGGTCCGGTTAAAGCGGACTCTCCCACCAACCCGGGCAAAATGGGATTCCACGAGTGGCTCTCCCACGACAACTTTTTTGAAATGAATCCGATGCTGTCCCGCAACGGCGGACCTCCGGTAAAGTTTGAAGGTGAGGGGTCGGAAATTATGATTGATGAAACGATTCGTTTTATCGAAACCTCAAAGAAAAAGAAGAAACCCTTCCTGGCAGTGGTTTGGTTTGGCTCACCTCACGAACCTTACAGCGGACTGGAGAAAGATCTCGCTCTCTACGATGATCTTCCTGAAGAATATCAGCAACGGGTGGTCAAGTTGACCAGTAACAAAACGGGAAAGCAGGTCAAGCGTCGCCTGGATAAAGTATTGCGAGAACGCTACGCCGAGATCACCGCCATGGATCGCTCCATCGGAACCCTGAGGAACTATCTCAAGAAGGAGGGCCTGCGTGAAAATACTTTGGTGTGGTATTGCGGCGACAACGGGGTCCCTGCCAGCGGCGAAGCAGCGCTGACACTGCGTGGGCTGAAAGCAACGATGTATGAGGGTGGTATTCGCGTTCCCGGTATCATCGAATGGCCGGCACGGATTCCCAAACCCATGATCAGCCCGGTCAACTCGGTGACCAGTGACATTCTGCCCACGCTCTGCGACCTGGTCGGCCAAGCCTTACCGGATCGCCCGCTGGATGGCATCAGCTTGATACCGATGATCGATGGGAAAATGACCGAACGCCCCTCTCCCATCTGTTTCTGGGGCTATGATTATGTTAACCTGCGAAGCCGTAATCCCAAACCCTGGTTCAAGCCCGATGAAGTTGTTGGAACCACCCCGCTGGTGAAAATACTGAATGGCCGTTTCACCCGGCACTTTGAAAATTACCAACAACCGGAGATTACCGAACAGGACTATAGCGGCTCGAGATCCATACTCGACAATCGCTACAAACTGGTGATCGATGGCGGAAAAGAGCCTGGCAAGGAATTGTTCGACATGCGCGAAGATCCTGCTGAGAAGAACAATCTGATTAAGGATAAACCCGAGGTGGCCAAGAAACTGGAGAAGCAGTTACGCGAATGGCAGGAATCCGTGATGAAAAGTGTCAGCGGAGCGGACTACAAGGACTGAGAACACAATTTTTTTGAGCCATTCCCAGCCATTTTAAATCTCGTTTACTACGCTTTGCTGACAAATAAATGACCAATGAATAGACGCCAATCCCTAAAACAACTCGCTCTCGGAGCGGGTATTGCCACCCTGCCCGTCGGGTTTACGAATCTACGAGCTGCTCCAAGCCAATCACCATGGCTCAAGTTAGCCGTTCAACAATACAGCTTCAATCACCAGCTTCGTGCAGGGAAGCTGAAGATCATTGATTACCCAAAAACGGTGGTCGATGGAACAGGCATCAAAGCGCTTGAATACTTTAACGGGCACATGGAGGAAAAAGCGGGTAAGCAAAAGTTTTTCAAAAATCTCCGCAAGCGAACCGATGATCTTGGTGCGATAAACACAATGATTCTCTGTCGTAGCAAATACGCGCTCGATTCCCCGGATAAAAAAATCCGTGATGCTGCCATTGAGGGTTATCGCCCCTGGCTCGAAGCCATGAAAACTCTCGGCGGAATTTGCATTCGTGTCGATGTTCGCTCAAAAGGCGATCCTCTTGAACAGAAAAAACATGCGGCCGCAGGATTGCGCGCATTGAGCGCAATTGCAGGAGATGAATTTGATTTGTCTATCGTCATTGAGAACCACGGCGGGCATTCAAGCACAGGAACCTGGGTTGCAGACCTGATGAAAACAGTCGATCTCAAAAACTGCGGCACTCTGCCTGACTTCCAAAACTTCACCGACTATGATCCCTATAAAGGGGTTGAAGAGATGATGCCCTGGGCCAAAATCGTTTGCGCAAAAGCAAAGAGCTTTGACTCTAAAGGCAATGAATCCAATGTGGATTATCGCCGCATGTTGAAGATCGTGAAAGACAGCGGATACAGGGGTTACATCGGCATTGAATTTGAAGGGCATCATATTGACCCCATTCAGGGAATCAATAAAACTAAAGATCTAATCGAAAAGGTGATGGCTGAACTTGGCTGAAATCGGCACCCCGAACAAAAATAAACAATCATGAAAACTATTTGGCTCAAATCATTACTCTGTCTTGTATCAACGATCACCACATTGGCAACCGTCAGTTATGGGGAAACTCGCCCCAATATTGTGTTTGTATTTTCCGATGATCACGCAACCCAGGCGATCAGCGCTTATGGAGGGAGACTGGCCAAGGTCGCCCCTACACCTAATCTGGATCGCATAGCCGAACAGGGAATGCGATTCAACCGCTGCATGGTCACCAACTCGATTTGCGGGCCCAGCCGGGCCACTATTTTAACCGGAAAGTACAGCCATAAAAACGGATTCTACACCAACGAAGCCACTGTCTTTGATGGCACCCAACAGACTTTTCCTAAACTTCTTCAAAAGGCCGGGTATCAAACAGCTATCATTGGTAAATGGCATCTAGGCGGCAAACCGACAGGATTTGATCACTGGGAAATCCTTCCCGGACAGGGCAGTTATTACAATCCGGATTTTATCAACAAAGAAGGCAAACATCGTGAAACGGGATACGTCACTGAGATCGTAACCAATAAAGCAAAAGAATGGCTTGATGGGCGAAACAAGGACAAACCCTTTATATTGATGGTGCAACACAAAGCCCCGCATCGAGCGTGGGATCCGGCACCAAAATACCTCACCCTTTTTGATGATGTGGAAATCCCTGAGCCGGAAACCTTGTTCGATGATTATACTGGACGAGGAACTGCAGCACGAGATCAGGACATGACAATCGAAAAAACGATGACCCTCGGTCGCGACCTCAAAGTGAAAGAAAAAGACGTCACCGGAAACTTCATGAAGAGAGGATATGGCAGGTTGAACTCTGAGCAGGCAGCGATGTGGGACGCCGCTTATCAGAAAAAAAATGACGCCTTTCTTGCCGCCAAGTTGAAAGGGAAAGAGCTCACCCGTTGGAAATACCAGCGATACATGAAGGACTACCTGCGTTGCGTGAAATCCGTCGATGACAGCATCGGAGAACTTCAGGATTATCTGACAAAAAACGGACTCTCTGAAAATACCGTATTCATTTATTCCAGTGACCAGGGTTTTTACCTCGGTGAGCATGGCTGGTTCGACAAGCGCTTCATGTTCGATGAGTCCTATCGAACTCCCCTGCTCGTCAGCTGGCCTGGTAAAATCAAACCAGGCAGTATCAGTCAGGACCTGGTTTCAAATCTCGATTTTGCCGAAACCTTTCTCGACCTGGCAGGAGCGAAGATCCCCAAAGACATGCAAGGAGCCAGTCTGGTGCCTATTTTCAAAGGTGCTAAACCTGCAGACTGGAGAAGCAGTCATTATTATCATTATTACGAATATCCCGGCTGGCACATGGTGCAACGACACGAAGGTGTCTATGACGGTCGATACAAACTGATGCGGTATTACGACGTCGATGAATGGGAACTCTACGACATGAAGTCAGATCCAAAGGAAATGAAAAGCATGTATGGCCATCCTGATTACACCAAAATCAGCAAGCGACTGCATCGTGAACTTGATACACTGCGCAAGCAGTATGATGTGCCTGCCATTCAAAAACAGGATCTAAGCAACTTGAATATGCGTTATCATTCAGAAAGCATACGCAAGGCAGGCATCGCCAGGAAAAAAGCCGCTGATGCAAAAAAGGCGAAATGAATTTTGCCGATAAGCCAGACTAGCGAGCCCGCGTTGGATTGGGAACTTTAATGATTTTGCCCGATGGCGGTGCCTCACCTTCACCCGTGACAAATTTTAAAAATGCCGCGAATGGTTTTTTCATGGGCTCGTAATTCACCACCCGCTTGCCCACTACGTGCCTTCCCCCCTCAACAATCATTACCTGATTCCAGACCCCTGCTTCGTTGAGGGCTTTTTGAAATTTTGTGCCATTCTCAAGGGGCACCAAACCATCCTTGGTTCCATAGATCATAAATGCCGGCGGATCTTTTTTATCAACATTCAATATCGGAATGGCGTCATCCAGGAAGGGGATTTGCGGGTTGAGAGTTTTGTCGACAGGCCCGCAATCTCCAAACCACCCGACAATATTTAATTTGTCCCCGGCATACTTGGTGCCTTCGAGCCAATCGCGGGAATTGCAGTAGGCCAGCACAGCACTGAGATGACCGCCAGCTGAACCTCCACAAACGATCACTCGTTGTGGATCTGCTCCAAATCTGGCTGCATTTCTCTGGACGAATGCAACCGCACTGGCCACATCACTCATCATTGCATCAACCTTGCCGGCAGACTTGCCACGTGTCGCTTTGGTGATCTTACCTTCCACCAGGTCGCCTATCATTCGATAGTTGGGCGAGACCAGAACACAGCCCAGTTCATTGACATACAAATTCCGGAAACCGGCATTGCCGAAGCTGGACTTGTCGCCATTCTGCCATCCTCCCCCGTGGATGTTTACTACGATCGGTGCGCTTTTGAAATCGGAGTCCCAATACACATCGAGTTGTTGCGCTTTATGTTCACCGTAAGCGACATCAGTCCGGGATTTGCGCTCACCGGCATGAGAAGTGCAGGCCAGGGCAGCAATTAATAAAGTCAGTAATGATTTCATATGGGATTTTTTGGTTCAGAAGTAAAACCCTCGGGCGGATCTTATGTTGTGAAAAAGTTTTTCACTATTTTGATCACTCAACAATCATCTCCCCTCTCATCACCCTCTGCTTGATATCCGTCATACACTTGCCATTGCTTGGCAACATCCGGGGTGGCAGACAAATCCTGGGTGAATCCTGTCAGAGCGGCACCGCAAAAGAGGGATAGGAAGAGCTTCATCCCTCGAAAATAGGGCTTTTAGAAAAAAAGTCCAAAAAGATCGGAGGCGTAAAAACGCCACCCAAAAGATCCTGGGAATAAGAAAGTTCATTCGCTTGGACGGCTCCAGTCGCGCCCATCCTTTACCATTTCAGCCTTGGTTCACCTGGTAACATTGTACACGGAAGGGGGTCATGTTATATTCCTAAATGACAGATGCAACTCCTCGAGAAAAAACTAAAACCCTTGCGGTAACCTACTATCGAGTAAGCACGCAACGACAAGGAATAAGCCAGCTAGGTTTATTGGCCCAACGATCAGCAGTCGAAAGGTTCCTTACACATAAACAAGGCAAAATTATTGGAGAGTTCGTGGAAGTAGAAACAGGCAAGAAGTCGGATAGGCCTCAACTGCTGGAAGCCTTGGCGCTATGTAAAAAGAAGAAAGCTACTTTGGTGATAGCCACGCTCGACAGGCTTGCCCGCAATGTCCATTTCATATCTGGACTCATGGAAAGCGGAGTAGAGTTCTTAGCTGTCGATATGCCGACGAAGGATCGCTTTATGCTTCATGTTCAAGCTGCGTTTGCAGCCATCTATATCGATCCCGGAAGCCCATGGCAAAACGGACAAGTGGAGAGCTTTCACAATCGCTTGAGGGACGAATGCCTGAATCGGGAACTGTTCCCGAGCGTGACTGAGGCACGTGTTGTTATTGAGGAATGGCGCCGCTTATACAACCGCATACACCCGCACAGTAACTTGGGCTTCCAAAGCCCGGATGAGTGTGCTACAAACTATGAACGATTGGCATTGATCTCCGCTCCGGCTACGCCTGCGTTCCGATCAATGCCAGCTTAACCAGAACAAGAAACGGCTCTGGAAACCTAGCACCTAAAGTGGCCCAAAAAGGGTATTCAGTTCATCAGCTCAACTTTCTGTGTTTGAGATGTCAAATGAGCTTGTGCTAGTTTGATCTAAATTATCAAAGTTTTGTGAATGTGCTAAGGATAAAAATAGTAGAAGTGATAAAATTAGCGCAATATACCCTCTTTTTATCATAAGTTAATTTGAGAGGAGATGTTTATAACTGCTAGGAATTTGCTTTTTCGCCCACCCGCCCGTTCTTCCCCTCAGCCCGGGGTTGGGGGGGGGCAGAAACGGGTTCTTGCCCGACTTCCGTCTCTGCTCCCGATCGCGATCGCGTTTTCGCCGGCGATCGTGCTGGCGATTTTGATCGGGAAGAACGGGGTGAACATTCCGGTTTACGACGGCTGGGAACGGACCGCGCTGTTCGACGGACCGATCACGTTTGCTGAACTGTACGCGCCGCACATCGATCACCGGATGGTATTCCCGCGACTGCTCATGATCGCGCTCGGCCACCTCGGCGACGGCGATTTGCGCTGGGAAATGATGGCCAGCTTCGGGTTCGGTGTCGCGGCCGCAATCGGGATCTGGAAACTCGCGCGGGCAACCCTCGGCGAGAACACGTGGGGCCCTGGCGCGGCGTTTTTGTGCAATCTCTGGATTTTCTCGCCGATGCAGTATGACAACTGGCTGTGGGCTTACCAGACTGCGTTTTTGATGCCGATGGCCTGCCTCGTCTGGGCGCTCTGGGCGACGATCCAGCCGTGGGCGTGGTGGAAAAAATGGCTGCTCGCAGGTGCCCTTGCGATTGTCGGGACGCACAGTTTTTCGCACGGGCTGTTCATCTGGCCGGCCGTGTTTTTCCTCGCGTTGCTCCTGCCCGGCTTCGGGAAAAAGCCCGCTTTTCTTGCCGCATTTGCTGCGCTGACTGCGGCGATTTTGATCCCGTATTTCACGGTTGAATACACCCCGGATTCCGATTTTTCCTATGTCCCACGCGGAACGGAGGACACGCCGCTGGTCTGGAATTTGAAACGGTTTCTCGGATTGGACGTCGATGATGGCGGCCGCGAAGTCGCCACCGCTGCCGACCTCCGCGAATTTTTCCTGACCACGCTGAGCGGCCCGGCCGTGAGGCAGTTTGCGATCGATCCTTTCCCGCCCGGAAAAACTGTCGGCGCGCTGATGCTGGCCGGTTTCGTGGCGTTTGGCGGCTGGGCGATTTTTGTCGCGTGGAAACGGCGGGACCACGAGACCTGGGTGAAAGCTCTGCCCTGGCTCGCGCTCGGCGGAGCGGTCGTCGCGATCGCGATCGGCTTCAGCCTCGGCCGGGTGGGAATCCTGGCCCAGGCGCGCGCGACCGTGCCGCGGATCCTGAGCGTCACGCTTTACCTGCCGGTCGCGTTTCTCGCGCTCGGCGTCCTGTTTTGCCGGGGCAAAAAATGGACCGAACGGCTGCCGTCGTGGTCCGGCGTGGCGGTGTTTGCCGTGCTGATCACCCTGCAAATCCAGCCGTGGATTTACGGCGCACGGCTGATGGAACTGTGGCGCATTTCCCGCGAACAAGCGCAAGCGCAGGTGCAGTTCATCGCGCACTTCACGCCTGAGCCGATCCGGATTCTCGCTCACCTGCCGCCGTCGGTGCAGAAATACGCTCCGATCCTGGACGAACGCGGCTGGCTCGATCCGCCGCTCGTGAAATCGCTCAACCTCGAGGATTTCAAGCACACTAATACCCCGCTGCCGCCCTCGAAAGGCATCCTGAATTCCGTCACACTCGGCGAAGCCGAAGGCACGTGGGAATTGAGCGGCACGACTTTGTTTCACTCGTCCAGCCGCCCGGCCGACGCCGTCGTCCTCACGATGGAGCACCCCGGCCTGAAATCGCCCCGCATCATCGCCCTCGCCGATTTTGCCGGCACCCAGCTACCGACCCGTCACCGGATCGACATCCAGTTCACCGTCCTGTGGGAGCAAAAATCGCTCGAGACCGGCACCTGGTCAAACTGGCGTGAGGTACTGGATTTTTCTCAAATCCCCGATTTCCCCGCTACCGGCCAGCCCATGAAAATCCGTGCCTGGGCCTACCTGACCGAGAAGAACAAGTTTTACCCGCTCGCGAATTTTGCGGAAGTAGGGGCGGATGGGAGCGTGCGATTGGTGGAGGAGTCGGACTGAGCAACGCGGGTTGGAAAACTCGTCCTACTATTAGTAGCAACCATTAGCCAAAGCTGTGCCACGCTACTGAGATAAAATAAACTCTTGTCTAAGCTTCTTGAACAAGGTCACGACCCAATGCCGAGGAGCCTGCTCTCATATCTACCGGACGCACCAAGACAAGCTCCCACCCCTCCAGTCCTTTCCCTTATCAACTCTGGCCCCTTCCAGTCCGAAGCCTTTTCACCATTTGAACTCATCACAAACGTGTTCAGTCTTTCGCCCGGAAGCGAAACTCCGGACCCCCGGGGGTGTTTCGGTTCAACACGACACTCATCTCACGTTCTCCCAATACTTCATGCCACGCCACGAGGGTGTATTCGCCCGCCGGGAGACCCGGAATCTCAAACTTCCCTTCCGCATCCGTGACCGCAAAAAAGGGATGATCCATCACCCAGAAGTGGGCCGTCATCCAGCGATGGAAGTCGCACTTGATCGAGATGGGGCCTTCAGATTTCTCGAAGACTCTCTCCCGGCCAGCAGAACCCGGTGGCTGCGCTATGTTGAAGGGGCGGTTCGTCCGCGACAATGAGCGCACGTTGTGAATGAAGGGATCGCCATTCTTCATCAGCAAGGTCTGTCCTGCGCGAAGCCCCTGCACTCGGGGAATGAAAATTGATCCTTGTTGATCGACAATTACCGGCTCTTTAGGCGGCGGATATTTACCGGCAGGCACATTCTTTACGTAAATAAATACATTCTCCAAACCTCCGGAGTCACTGACGAGAATACTTTCGTCGAGGGGCTTCGACTTATGGAGCTTGCGGCTGGCTTCATCCATGGAGACCGGATTGCGTTTCGGCGGCTCACCTTCGAAATGAACCCGTCCGACAAGTTTCGGTTCCCCCGCTTTGCTTTTAGCTTTGCCGGACGCTGTCACATCAACGACCTCGGCACTCAGAATGATATCCCTAAATGCTTCGTCTTTGACTGCGGCCAAACTTTTTTGAAACGCGATCAGCTTGGGAAGATCACTTTCCGTAATCTTCAATCCGGCGTAATCGGCCTCTCCCTTTTCGGCTCGTTTGATTTTTTCGCGAAGCACCTGTTCCATTTCTTTATCCGGAAGCTTCAAATCTCGGAGCGATCCACCATCAGCAATTCCAAAGGATGAGGGTGCGTGACAGGCGATGCAGTTAGTCACTTTTGGATCACCCTCAGATCCGAGAAAGGTCTTGAAGCCGTCATAGGCAGCCCTATCCATGCCTGGTGGCAGTTTCAGCAGAACACGGCCTTCCTGATTCGCAAGATGACCGTGAATCCGACCTGCAAACTGCCGAGGACTCTCCTCCTCCCTGGATTTGTCAGGCACCCGGTTCACGTAAACAAATGCGTCAAATGGGGAACGACGTGCATTCTCGAGACGATGGATGCCCGTTTTTTTCTCCATCGATTTTGAGGTAGGTTTTGATCCGGGCTTCTTGCCCGATTGGGGCGGCTGCGCTTTGATCCGCCGGGTCACATTCTCCACCACGACTTTGCGAAATCCATCCTCTGAGATCGAGTTGGCCCATTTCAACGCGCCTTTTGGATCCAACCCAACAAGGCCATGGGCCAGTCCGTTGATCGCAAAATCCCTGTCTCGACTGTTTTCCAACGAATTCACGCGCTTCACTACTGCGTTGATCTCGACTCCCCCTACTCCTCCTCCCAGTCTACCGAACGCAGCTGAGAGAGCCGAACCGCGGGCTTGGGGATCCGACTGCGCCATGGCCAGTTTCACAGCATCAAAAGGAGCCGCATCGAATTTCCCGCCTTGGATCAATTTTGCGATATTTTTTCCTTTCCCAACAGGAACTTTCTTCTTGGTCAGCTTCGCGCGTTCCGCTTCGGTCAGGACTCCCTGCTCTTCCGGACTCAAAACAATTGACGTCAGTTTCATGCCGCCGGACTCCTCAACTTTATCAGGCAGTTCCAGCCTGATGAGGGTACCACAGGCGTTTTCCATGTGCCGAGCCGGGCCACTCGTACTGGTCCAGACGTTCCCCTCTTTGTCGAACTCGATCTCGCGAGTGTAACTGACCTGATACGGCAAAGGAAACTCGACCAGATACTCGGTTTCCGGATTGAATCGGTAAAGGGTATCGTTCCCGGTTCCACAAATCCACACCATCCCATCCGGCGCGACGTTGAGCGCGTAAGGGATCTGGTTGATGTAGTCAGGCAGCGGATAGGTCGTCCACTTTTCGGTCTTGGGATCAAATTTACCAAACACGCCGGAGCCGAACCCCGGCACCCAGACATTTCCATCAGGAGCAACATGAAGACGACGCGGCCCACGAAAAGGTGGATTCCACTCGGTGATGTCACCATCAGGAGTCTTCGGGTCGATCCGTCCGATACGATTGCCGTTGAGCTTGGAATACCAGATCGTTCCATCGATCGGCGAATAATCGAGACCATAAGGCGTGATGCCACGAGACTCGCCCTTACCCCCGGCCTTAACCTGTCCCGCATCGAGAAGATGATACTCCTTGCGTTCGAAGGTCTTCGGGTGAAGTCGGAAAACCGAGTTCCTACCGGCGTCGGTATACCAGATGTAGCCATCCGAGTCCTTCGGATCGACGCGCAGGGTATGCGGCCAGGAGCCGCGCTCCGCCGGCGCTTTGGCACTGGATATAATGGTGTATTCCTTGGTCTTTAAATCCAACTTCGCCATCTCGCCGGAGACACAGAGGGTCAGCCACATGTCGCCGTCGTTATCAGGCTCGATAGAGTGAGGACCATGTGAGCCTTTTGGAAGGCGATAATAAAAGCGCTCCCCGGTCTTAGGGTTCAGAGTAGCAGTGTACTGCCTACCTATGTGGACAACATAAGCAAGCCCATCGTCACCGACTTCCAAATCATGAAAAGATCCTTCAAAGCGTTTTCCCATTTCCCACGTGGTGATCTTCGCCTTCGACACCATTCCCTTTGGAGCAGGAGGTGGAATATATTCAGGCCACTTATCAACCGCATCGTCTTTGTAGGTTGCGATGATGCGCTCCACAATCGTCTCCTTAGTGTGCGGATACAGCCCCCCAAAACCGTTCATGCGCTTGATCATGGTGTCCCAGTCGACCGGTTTCTCCGGCGATCGAAAACCTTTCGTCCCAATCTGATGACAATAGCTGCACATCATTTTAAAATTCAGCCTGTCTCGCGGGGAATCGAATTTCAGCTGGGCAAAAGCATCGCTGGCCGGACGTTGATCTTCTAACTCCGCACCGGTCGCTGACTCCATCGTCACGCTGACGGTATCGTCTCCGAGTTTTGCCTTTTCGATCCAGTGATCCCGTTGGCCGGGCAGTCGGGCGCGAATCTTAAAGGTGCCCTCCTGGAGATCGCTGATTTTGAAACGCCCGTCAGGCTGGGAAAAAACCGAAACGCTCTGGCGCAGCTCGTCATCAATAGCGGAGACCATCACCCCGCTCATTGGTTTCCCCGAAGCGTTGGCAACCTGTCCGGAGATGGTGCCGGTTTTCCCGGATAGTTTGCCCGGCTCGTGGCGGATCTCTGCCTTTACCTTTCTTTTTATGTTCGGGTTGCCCTTTTTCTTGGTGTTAGAGTTACCCTTTGCATTCTTATTTCCTTTCGTGCTTACGTAATCGAGAATCTTGATGAATGATGCGCCCTTATTTTTCATGTTCGGATACAGGCGCTGTTGCTCTTTCCATAGCCTGCCGACTTCACCGGCTTTTTCAGGCGGGGCGGAAGCAAACCATTTGTCTACGAACGACTGATGTTTTGCGCCCTCATAGTCCTTCGGAATCGCACGCTTGGCGATGGTATCGAGAAGTTGGCGGAGTTCGCCATCAGCCGTCTTCGGTTTGGCGGGCGAGGGCGTTTCTCCCTTGGAGGGGCGAGTGGACGAAGCGGTTACCCGGCTTCCATCAGCCGTGCCCCCATCTTCCAGGCAGTAGAGAAACCGCATGCCACGCAGAAAGATCTGCTTGCCTGCCAGTGCCGGTGAGGCGTGAAAATTGTCATCAAGTTGATTGGTGGCCAAAACCTTGAAGGCCTTGCCATGCTCGATCACCACCGTCGTTCCCTTGCGACCAACTAAATAGACCCGCCCATCAGCACCCACGGGTGAGGCGTAGATGTCACCGAGATCGGGAACCCGGGTGCGCTCGATCACCTCACTGCCATCTTTCGCTGTCAGGGAAGTGAGAATGCCCTGGTTAGATTGCGTGAAGTAGAGCTGATCATCGTAAAGAATAGACGAAGGCACATAGGGAGTTCCTCGATCGGCTTTCCATTGGATCTGTTTCGTCACATCCCCCTTGCCGGTGATCGGGATGGCGAGCAAAGCGTGCCCCTTGTAACCCGTCATGCAGTACACGGTGTCACCCTCGACGATGGGGCAAGGAGCGCTGTTGTTGGTCAAACCGCTCGCCCACCAGATGATCTCGCCGTTGTCGAGATTGTAACTGCGCACCGCTTTGGTCCCGGTCGTAATCACCTGAGTGACCCCGTTGCGCTCCACGATCGCAGGCGTGGCCCAGGTATTCCCCTCGTCTCGGTCTTTCTTCCAGAGTGTCTTCCCATTGGCTGCATCCAAACACTCGATCGTCGATTGCCCGCCGTGATCGCGAACGAGCACGAGCTTGCCATCGTGTATCACGGGTGAACTCCCCTCCCCCAAACTGGCCCCGACTTTCGCTCGCCCGAGCTTGCGTTCCCAAAGTTTCTTCCCATCGAGCGAATAGGCAAACAATCCCGCCGAGCCAAACCAGAAATACACTCTCTCTCCATCGCAAAAGGGTGAAGCCGAGGCGAAGCTGGCGTCCTTGTGATGCCCTTCGTGAGGAACCAGGCTCGTCGCCACCTCGCGCCAGAGTTGTTTGCCGGATTTCCGGTCAAAGCACAACACAACCATTTCGTAGCTCGTGTTCGGATGCTTGATTCCAAAAACCCGCTCGGGTTGATCCTCCGGTTTCGGTTTGGAAGAATCGACTTTTCCCGTATTGATGGCGGTGGTGACAAATACCTTGTTGCCCCAAACGACGGGACTACTTGTACCCATGCCTTTAATCTCGGCCTTCCAGCCCAGGTTGCTTTTTTCGCCCCACTTGAGCGGTGGCTTCGCCGTGCGAGAAACACCGTTGTTCTCAGGCCCACGCCATTGATGCCAGTTCTCCCCTACCGATTGAGCCTGACTCGCGGAGGTCGCGAAAATCGAAAGGGTAAAAAGAAAGAGAGTAATATAATTTTTCATGATGTCGGCTTTCCTATTCTCCACGTTGCCAAGGAGAATTCGGAAAAAAAGTGGGGATTAATTTTTCTCAGAGGGAAATAAATCACTTCCTGCCCGATTGGGACGACTGCGCTTCGATCCGCCGGGTCACATTCTCCACCACGACTTTGCGAAATCCATCCTGTGAAATCGAGTTGGCCCATTTCAACGCGCTTTTTGGATCCGACCCGACGAGACCATGGGCCAGTCCGTTGATCGCAAAATCCTTGTCCATTCCATCAGACAGTGAATTCAAGCGATTCACTGCTGCGTTGATTTTGACTCCCCCTACTCCTCCTCCCAATCTACCGAATGCGGCTGAGAGAACCGGGCCACGGGCTTGGGGGTCCGACTGCGCAAGGGCCAGTGTCACCGCTTCAAAAGGAGCCTTATCGAACTGCCCACCTTCGATCAATTTTGCGATGGCTTTTCCCCTCTCAACCGGGTCCTTGATCTGCTTAATCCAGTCGGGCAGCGTATGGGTTCCCATCCGCAGCACCATTTGATGCCCCGGCCCCCTAGCCTCTCGAGCAGCAATCCGACCTGCATTTTGGACTTGCTCCTTGTTATAATAAACTCGGATTTCCTCTCCCCCTTCGATAGAAATCGTGGCAACGGCCACCTCGAGGTTTTTCTGCCTCTGTAACTCGACCAACTTCCACCCCTGGTGATTGGGTACCCCGGAGATGGCCATGGAACGACCGTCCTCAGTGTCAATCAGTGTGGTAACCGTTTGTCCATTTACTTCTGCGACTCCACTGAGCACAAGGCTGCCGGGCAGATTCAGTGAACGGGTGAAAGGCGAGTGATCGAAAACCGCCTGGAAATGCCAGGAGGTAACCGGTTGAGGAAGGGCGATTTCGACATTGACGGCCACTACAGCCACACCAGATTCTTTCCCTGAAGCAGGGTGATAAAAAATCAGTAGCACCAGTAAAAAGGTAAATACTTTATCCAATGTCATAAGAAGTATCCAGCACTTCAGCTTTTATACTTTGCTTGTATTCTCATCTTTATATAAGCGATTGAAGTTATTATTCGTTCTCAGCCACGTACTCCATGATTTTGACAAAGGAGGCCCCGCGATTGGACATTTTAGGATCTGCACGCATCTTCTCTGACCAGAGCTGCCCGACCCGACCCTTCTGCTGGCTGCTCATTTTCGACATCCTATTATCGACATAACCCTGATGCAGCTTATGAGACTCTTCCTTGGATTTTCCAGCGCCCGGATTATAGCCTTTAGGCAAGTCAGTGCTTTCTATATTGGATAACAGCTTGGCACGTTCCTGGGAAATAGCTCCTCCTCTGCCGGAACGATCTTTTGATGAAGAGGCAGACTGTCGGTATCTGGTCGCGCGCTTGGAATGTTGCCGCTCATCCTCTAATCTTTCCTTATCATACCGCACCTTTACAACCTCTCCTCCACCAATGACAATTTCTGCCATCATCAAATCCAATTCTTCACCCACAGTAAAATCCACCATCTTCCAGCCATCGGAATTCGGTGTTTCCGATAGCACAAAAGACTCTCTGGTTGCTGTATCCAGCACAGTAGCCAACGGCTTACCTTCGAAGTGAGCAACCCCGGTAAGAATAAGCGAATCAGATATATTGAGAGAACGAGTGAAAGGTGAGTTTTCGATCAAGTCCCTGAAATGCTGATCTCCAACCGATTCGGGTAAAAACGGGTCCGCCGCTTCTGTTTGAAACAGGGTGCTCGGCAAAAAAAACAACCATGTGAATGCAAGCCTCCTCATCACCTCTCACTTGCTCAGTTCCACGCTTTCCACCGATAAACCCACGTCTTTCCTAACCGTCTGTATCCACAAATAGGCCATCTCGTGACCCAGAGGGGATTCAGGAAATCTCTCACGCCTGCGATTGAATTCGTTCAGGTCCAGTTCGATCACAAATTTTCCCTCCGCATCAGGATGAATCATTCTTCCTTTTTTAATCTGATACTTACCGTAAAATCCGCCCCTTGGTTTACGGGTGGCAAAGCCAAGGTTAATCTTGTAAGCCGTCTTGATTCTCCCATGAACTCTAATTCGCAAACCCGCAGACAATACTAAGGGTGAGCGATTGCCAGCCGAGGGATCCAGTACCACCGAATGCAGCAAAACGGGTTTCTCCGGTCCCGCCCAGTCCCCTTTGTAAATATGTGGGCTCGCCTTTACCAGACCATTGGGCTCTTCTTCTGCTCGCCATTTTCCTACTAAAATATCGCGTGGAAATTCGCCTTTCCACGACTCGGCATTTTGAGATCGGCGTTTAACCTCAAACGAGGTATCCACCTCAAGGGCGGCAATCACCAGGTGGTCGGCCGGCACCTCCTTCACACTTCCATCCGCCAGGCGTCTTACTCGCACTCTACCCTCATTAACCGTCAAGCGAGTGGAGTTTGCATTTGCCTGAACATTGAATTGAGTGCCCAGCACTTCAGCCTCAGCCGTGGGAGTAATGAGGCGCAAGGGTTTGCCTTCGGGCTGCGGCACCACATCAAAGGAGAAATCCCCTTTCTCGATATCCAGCCATTTACCATTTTCCCTATCGGAAATTCGAACCACAGAGTAACCGGACACTGCCAGGGAAGTTCCATCATTGAATTCGACCTTAACCCAGGTCCCCGCTGCAAAAGATTCCAGCCAGCCAGCCTGCAACTCGCTACCAACTTCGAGATGATGAACGCTGTCACTGCCTTCCTCCGTCCAGGCGATCGGTCCCTCGAGGTCCACAACGTGTGCAATGGGACCTTGCTCTTTAGGCTCAAGCAACATCGACACCACCATCACCAGGACAGCTGCCATGGCGGCCATGGCCAGAGTAGAGTATCCTGAAAAACGCAGTGGTTGTTTGGCGAAAGGTTTCTCTTCCTTACTTAGCGAAGAAGTCTCAAGATCACGGTGAAGCCCGAGATAATTAATATACCTCTGCTGAGCATGAAGGTCTCCATCCAGCAATGTTTCCAGTTCCTTAAATTCTCCCGAATTGATAGTTTCATCTACCAATCGAGCTAGAAGCTCATCCAGTCTGTTATTTTCCGATGAATCAGACATCACTCCATCCCTCCTTTCTCATTGTTTGCCCTACACAATCCAGCAACTGCGAGCGAATCTTCTCAAGCGCGTAATACAACTTGTGCATGCTCACCCCGGAACGCTCGGATTCTTCTTTTATTGCACCGTGGCGACCATAACGCATGTCGACCCATTTTCGCTGTTGCTCGCTTAGCCGTAACAGACAACCATTCAAGGCCTTCTGCCGAGCTTCCATGATTGGAGCTTCATTTTCATGAGCAGCGTGGAGTTGTTCCAGAAGGTCGCCTGAAAATACCAGTTTTTCCCTCGCCAGCTTCTGCCTCCATTTCAACACCTCAAGATAAGCAAAGCGAATTGCCCAGGGAACAAAGGGTCTCGACTGATCGTAGGCATCCCACTTTTTCCACAGCAGCACCGAAACATCCTGCACCACCTCGGCTGCGTCAGCTGCCCGCGGAACCATCATGTAAACATAGCGTTCAACCTCCGCCTGATGGTGGGTCCAGAGTCGAACATATTCTGCAGTCTGATCCATAAGATGAAAAATGTATTACTATTGAATTCTCCCCGTGGCAAGCCACGGGGAATCATTCTATACAAGCTTGCCTTCGATTTTATAAATGAACTCGCTAACCCCGCGGGGAATGCGCTCATTAGGTATTCAATATAACTCCACACTGCAGAAGGATATTCGGAAAAATTTTACATAAATCCTCCTATCTACCAGCTTAAAGCTCCTGAACTCGTCGCGAAGGCATCGGTTTCTATGTCCATTCCCTGTAACATCCTGACAAACAGATTGCAGCGAGGCGTGTTGCCTTTGCCGTCGTAAGCAATGTAGCTACCATGCTTGTATCCACCTCCAGCCATGAGAATAGACTCATTGCTTTCTGGTGAGCAGCCAAAATATCACTCCCACTATCGCACCGCCAAGATGAGCAAACGAGGATACGTTGCTGATTCCAATATGCTGTTGCCATGCTCCGAAGAGCTGCAACCCGACCCATAAAATGAACATGAAACAGGCGGGTGCACGAACCCACCTCAACCACAACATGAATCCGAGTCTTACCCGCGGAAATCTCAATGCATAGTAGGCGATTACTCCTGAGATTCCACCACTGGCACCGATGCAGGGAGCTTGGCTGTCAGGATCAGCAATAATATGTGCCCAGTCACCTGCCAATGTCGCCAGCAAAAGTAGCAGGACAAAGCGGAAGCGACCCAAATAGTCCTCCACATTGTCGCCAAAAACGAGAAAAAAGTAAAGGTTCCCGATCAGGTGCATGATTCCACCATGGAGAAAGAAGGACGTTATCAGCGTCACTCCACCATACCGCCACATATCTGCTGGAATAAGTCCGTATCGCTGAATAATATCCGAATCAAAGAATACTAACAGGCTAATGATGCTGATCAAAATTGCCAGTGCCCACGTTACCAGCGGAACTCTATTATAATAATGCGTTTCATGTTCCACCGGCATACCCAACAAGGGGGGAATCCATTTCCATAATTCACCGGGCATATCGTTTCCCCAGTCACTGCCCGTAGCTTCTTCCCGGATAGACTCGAGACCAGCTAAGGCGATCACTTCTCTGGCTTTTAGAGAAAGAGGCTCCTTTCCCGGTATTTCCTTCTGAACTTTGGGCAATGCTTCGTGTTCACCGGGATCAAACCAGACAAAATGACATCTTGTGCACACATCCAAAGGGGCATGCTCTTTCATATCAACTTCAGCCATTTGAGCATCGCAGCCGGGGCAATCACGTTTGTGAATTACATCAGGCGAACGTGCTTGCTGCCAAATGTAATTTGCGATCTGCTTAGGGACATGCTTCCGGAGGTAGGAAATAGTGGCTGCACGACTGCCGCAATCGGGGCACCACCAAATAACTCCCAAGGGACCCTTGTGCTTTTCTAAACGAGTTCTGCAATCAACACACTGAAACATGATGTATACTGCCGAAAAATTATTTTTTAACCTTGATATATGATTGCTAGCGGGAGCAGGGATTGGAGTGGTGCGATTTCCTACTTCCCTTCACGGTGACTTTGCTTTCCTGCTTCATTGGCTTTTGTCATTTGCCTTCCCCTAACATTATCACCACAAAATAAGCGATGATCACCCCTTTTCTATTTTTACCTGATTGGTTTCACCGGTTCTCCGGTTTCGACAGAGACAGGGTAGGAGGCTTCGTTTTTATCCAGTTCGGCGATCATATGTCCGGCCATCGACTGCAACCGCTCAGGAAATTCTTTTGCAAGATTCCGCAACTCGTAGGGGTCTTCTTTCAGGTTATATAACTCCCAATCCATAGATGCATAACTATAGATAACTTTCCAATCACTTCTGATGAAGGTGCTGAACAAATTGTTCCTGTGAGCATGTGGGAAATGAACCAGGAACTCCTGTGGGCGTTTGGCGTCCTGCCCTGAAAAGTAAGGCGAAATATCAAACCCGTCGAGGCTTTCAGGATTCGGGTGCTTCGCCCCGGCGATCTTGAGAATCGTTGGCATGAAGTCAGTACAGGCAACCAGCGCGTCTTCACGAGTGCCTTGTTTAACAGGCAGGCGCTTTTGAAATCGATTGTCCGGATTGGATTTTGCCCAGGCAACCATTAGCGGAACTCTGGTGCCTCCTTCATGGCGGCTTCCCTTAATCCCGCGGAGTGGCTTGCTTCCCATTGGATTGGCGCTGCCATTGTCGGAATAGAAGATAATCAATGTTTCTTCGGCGACTCCTAAATCGTGCAGCTTCTCAATCATGTCTCCGAGGGATTTGTCCATTCCCTCGATCAGTGTGGCGAAGGCAAGTGCATTACCTTTGAGTTGGGGATAATTTTGAGCGAAGCGAGCATCCGGATATAGAAACGGCGCATGAACGGCGTAGTGGCTCATGTAGGCAAAGAATGGCTTGTTTTCACTAACCGCATTTTCAATAGCCTGATTCATTTCTATCGTGATGGCCTCGGTAAGGAAGGTGTCGGTACCGTGGTATTTTTCCAGCCCGGGCACATCCCAAACGTGGTCACCGCTGCGATGGTTGGCTGAGTAATTATATTTCCCCCAGTAACTGCCCGGTCCACCACCGCCAAAACCTGCGATGTTGATGTCGAAGCCGATGTTTTTTGGATCGCCATTCGGAGTGTCATCCGGACCAAAATGGGCTTTGCCGGCAAACAGCGTGGTATATCCCGATTGTTTAAGAAGGGCGGGAAGAGTAGGGATATTTTCAGGTAATCCTTTGACTGCCCACCCGGGATTCTTCAGAGTTTTGGTTTTAATGGCCCCCGGCTCTGATTTATAGGTCTTGGGGTGGGTCCACTGGGTAACTTTGTGACGCGGGGCGTTGAGTCCGGTGATCAGGCTGATTCGCGTTGGGGAACATACAGAATAGGCGTGAGCCTGAGTAAAAAGCCGGGCGTTTTTTGCGAGCTTCTCCATGTTGGGAGTTCGATAAATTCTGTTGAGTTCAGAAATTACCGGCTGATCATCGCTATCGTAATTGAACGGAACCGATGTGTCCTGCGTCCCCATGTCATCAACCAGGAACAAGAGGATGTTCGGTTTGTCGGCAGATTGCGCGCAAAGCGTTAGCGGTAGCAGGAAAAAGAAAACCGAAACAGGAAATTTGGACATTTGTTTCATGATTCGTCGAAGGATGATAGACTTCACCCAGCTATTTACTGTAAGGAAATTGCTTTTTCAACCCTGATGCTTGACTGCTGGCGAGAGCCGGGATTGGAGGGGATGCAGTGATTGTCGCGATACTCATCCCACAAACGAATCCTCTCGCTTCGAACTCCCGGGGACAGGCGCTTCGAACAAGTCAGTAAATGTAGAAAGTTCTATTTCGATCCTTCTCGAAAGTGCGGCACGTTGGATTTCGGCAACCATTGCTTCAGATCCTCTATTACTGCTGCGTGATCGGTGTCGTTGTTCAGGTTGTTCCACTGATAAGGATCGGAGAACACATTGTAGAGTTCTTCGCCTCCGTCGCTGTAGTGGATGTAATGCCAGCGCCTGGAGCGTATTGCGTGATTGTTTCCGAGCCAATGCGGCGAGTGCGTGATCACCGCCGGCCAGGGCCAGTCCGTTTCCGGGTTGCGAACCAGCAGAGCAAGGCTGCGTCCTTCGTTTTTTTCATTCACCGGGAGTCCGCAGAGATCGATCAAAGTGGGATAGAGATCAAGCAGGCTAACGGGTTGTTTGCAGGTGGTGGCCGTGGTGTTCCACCTTGAGTCTCTCAGCTTTTCCGGCACATGGATGATCAGCGGCGTGCGGGTGGTCTGCTCCCAAAGGGCGGACTTGGCGATTTTTTTCTCGCCTATGTCATAACCATGATCCCCCCAAAGAACGATGATCGTATTGTCGCGGTGCTTGCTCTTCTCCAGGGCGTCGAGAACGTGACCGACGCAGGCATCGGCAAACGAATCCGCAGCCAGGCAAGCTTGGACGGCTTCCTTCCATTTACCGCTCTCCCGGATATGTTTGAAATGGGTCCCGCCCATGCGTTTGCCGATGGCTGGAATATCATCGAAGTCATCGGGATTGTGCGGCGGCAGCTGGATGTCCTGCAAAGGGTGCATTTCAAAAAACTTCCTCGGTGCATACCAGGGCAGATGCGGGAGATAGATACCACAGCCGAGAAAGAATGGCTTATCATGATCACGCTCGAGAAACCGGGCTGCTCCGTCGGCCGTCTTCCAATCGGGATTGGCTTCGATGGGATGATCAGTCGGCCCCCAATCAATCAATCGGGCCAGGATGGGATTGGATTCAAACTTGGGGTGCAGACCGTGTTTGTAGCGTTCGCCTTTGGGCGGCGGAAGGGCGCCGGTGCGGGTGGAGTAGACATGATCCCACGCCTCGGCATCAGAGAATTTGCCGTGGGCCTGGTGATAAAGTTTACCTCCGCCCCAGGCGAGGTAACCCTGTTGGCGAAAGTATTGCGGCAGGGTCACCCAGTCCTTGTAATCAGGCAGGTCGCGAAACCAGTTCAGATTACCGTAGATGCCCGTGGTGGAAGAGCGCAGTCCCGTCATGATCGCGGTGCGAGACGGACTGCAGAGTGGAGAGGAGCAATAGGCCTGCTCGAAGAGGACCCCCTTGCGGGCAAGCTTGTCGATGTTGGGAGTCTTCGCCTGGACATGTCCGCCGAGGCAACCCGCCCAGTCGTTCAAATCGTCGACGGCTATGAACAGGACGTTCGGCGGTTTGTCCTTGGCAAAACCTGGGCTAACCAGCAGCAGGAAGCAGAAAAATGTGAGGATTCGATGTGTCATTTGTTGCTTCGTTGGTTGTCAAATGCTGAACCGGTTCATTTTGAGGGCCAGTCCGGCGCATCGGCCATGACATCTTTGTAGAGCGCCAGCAGCTTTTCCTTGAGGCGCGCCGTGACTTTCGGCCGCTGCTTTGAAATGTCCTTCTTTTGCAGAGGGTCAGCCTTTAAGTCGTAGAGCGCGAAGCGGCTGAACCCGCCCTTCTTGATGATCGGAATCCACGATTCCTGGAATGTCTGCAGGCGAACCTTTTCGGCGCGCAAGCGGTTGTACTCGGGGCTCGAAAACGTCGTGTTACTCACGCGACTCAGAAGGTTGGGGCCCGATGGGTCGAGGCCAGCCATCTTGGCCATCTTCTGCAGGATTTCATTGAGTTTCTTGCGATCGGCGGGAAATTGGTAATCCTTGAAGCCCATCAGCGTGTACTGACCGTCACGCAAGGTCGCGAGCTGCCCGGACGATGGCGCCAGCCAGAACAGGGGCTGGGCGCGTGTGAAGGATCCACTCTCAGTCAACAGAGGCGTCAGATCCGCGCCATCAAGATGCACTCCCTTGGGTTTATCAATACCGGCCAGGCCACAGATGGTCGGCAACAGATCGACCGCACCCGATGGCGTGTTCTCGATCCGGCCGCCGCGAATGCCTTCCGGCCAGAAAAAGATGCCGGGCGAACGCAGCCCGCCTTGAAAATACGATCCTTTGCTACCTTTCAAACCACCGTTGCGATCCGGTCGGTAACTCCCGTGGTCGGAGGAATAAATGATCAGGGTATTGTCGAGCTCGCCCATCGCCTCGAGCTTCTCGACGAGGCGTCCGATGGCGCGATCGGTGTTGTCGACCGTGGCGGAATAGATCGCCGCCTCATCCTTCAGATCACCGTAGATCGAAACGATTTCGTCCGGTGCGGCCAGCTTGGAGTGGGGCTCGTTGAACCAGATGTTCATAAAAAATGGCTGATCGGGATCTGGCTTTGTCTCTAGCCAGTTGATCACATCGTCGACGACGATCTGGCAGGAGTAACCCTTCATCGGCCCCACCCTTTTGCCGTTGCGCATAAAGTTCGTGGGGTTTCGGTGGCTGGGCTGGGCGCCGTTGGATAAACCAAACCAGTAGTCAAAGCCGTGCTGCGTCGGCGACGGCTTCTTGCGTTTGCCGGAGGTCATGCCGACGTGCCACTTGCCGAAGTGCGCGGTTCCGTATCCCGCCTTCTGGAGCACTTCCGCGATCGTCACTTCCCGCTCGAGCAAGTGCATGTCGTGCATGTGATCCTGAAGGACACCGTAAATACCGGTGCGCAGATTCTGCCTTCCCGTCAGCAAGGTCGCCCGTGAAGGAGAGCAAACCGCGGCCCCGGCATGAAAGTCGGTGAACTTGACGCCCCTGGCCGCCAGTTTGTCCAGAGTCGGGGTCTTGACGGGTCCTCCGTAGCAACCAAGATCCTGTGATCCCAGATCATCGGCCAGTAAAATCACCACGTTGGGTTTAGAGGCTGCCTGAATGGAAAAAGCAGCGAAGGTAATTAAAGTCAGTAGTGGTTTCATTTTGCTTTCAGTTCTTCAAGTGTGAGTTTTGCATTCTTGATCATTTCGGCGTCGCTTCGCCGTGGGGATAGCGGTAATCAGCTTTGTCGTCCGTGGAAACCTTCCGCGTGGAGCCATCGGCGAGTGTGTAGAGAAACAATTTACCCCCGGCTTGATAAACGATCGCACTCTGGTCCTTGGTCCATCGGGGATAGGCAAACCAGATGGGTTTTCCTGCCTCGTTCGCAAAAGGCTTGAAGTTCGTCATCGTTAACTTCTGCGCGTCGAAATCGGCAAGGTAGAGCGTCCGACCACTTACGGATTTCTTGAATCCTTTCTGATACTCGAAACAAACTTTCGTCTCGTCAGTTGAGAGGCTGACTCGAGCGAGAACTCCCCCTTTATCAAGTTCACATTGAATGCGTTCGAACTTGGGCGCTCCGCCGTTATTGGGCGTCATTAAATAGTAACCACGCTTCTGCTTCGGCGGGGTTGAACCCACGAGAATCCGTCCATCCGTGAGGCAGGTGAAACCCCATGTATGGTAAGCCTTACCCGTCAGAGCAATCTCCTCTCCGGGTTTCCCGCCGATCTTGCCGGCCATGACCCGGTATCCGCCGCCTGCCGGTTTCTTCCTATTCCAGATCGGCGTATTGGTTCCATCCCTTGTCCAGGTTTGATTGAAATCAGTGTGAGTGCCATCGGTGAGCTGATGAAATTCCGTGCCGTCCACATTGATAATACAGATTGCTGTCTTCCAGTTACTGACTTCCTTGTCATTCACTAGACGGCGGAAGAAGACCAGCTTGTTACCGGTCTTCGACCACGATGGTTTGAAATCCCAGTGACCGGTCGTGAGCGGTTTTTCCTCGGGGGTTCCTAAAATATTTACGTGTAGCTCGCCATCCTTATAATAGGAAGATCTGTGCTTTTCTTCAGCGCCAACGGCAGGCAAGATGCATATAGAGGCCGCGAAGACGGTACTGGCCGCGAGACCTGCGTTTTTGATAAATTTTCGACGGGCGTGTTGCTTCATTGTGGTTATATTTTGACTATGATTCATATAATTAAAATTATCACTACCCTTACTCCGCTCAGACGAAGCAAATTCGGAAATATTTCTCAACGCAACACCGCCTCTCAAGCAGAGAACTACTGCTAGGAATTTGCTTTTTTACCTCCCCTGCCCTTCAGTTACCGAACCGGGGTTGGAGAGAGTCAACCCACACTGATTAACCACTGGAGAACCCTATCATGATTCGCTGTTTATCCTTATTCACAGTCCTGGCCATTGCATCCACCACATTTGCGGCTGATCCCGTTTCGGCTCCGCCCGAATCCAAAGATCTAAAACCCATCTTCAATGGCAAGGATCTCACTGGCTGGGATGGCGACACACGCTTGTGGTCCGTCAAGGATGGCGCGATTCGGGGCGAAACCAACAAAGATAAGAAGGCGAAGGGCAACACCTTTCTTGTCTGGAAAGATGGCAAGACCACCAACTTTGAAATGCGTTTGAGCTTTCGATGCAGCACTGTCAACAACTCAGGTATCCAGTACCGCTCCACAACCAACGAGAAAAATAAATGGCGCGTGCGAGGCTACCAGCATGAGATCCGCAACTCGAACAAGTTCCCCGACGTTAGCGGCTTCATCTACGACGAGGGCGGCCTGGCCGGCAAGCGTGGTCGTACCTGCCTGGTGGGCGAAAAAGCGGTCGTGGATGACAATGGTAAGAAGAAAATCGTCGGCACGCTCATTACCGCAGAAGAATATGCCAAGCTATTCAAAGTCGATCAGTGGAATGATGTGATCATCATCGCCAAGGGCAACCACATTCAACACTATATGAATGGCCGCCTGGTTCTGGACTTCACCGACACCCACCCCAAGGCCTTGAGCGAGGGCGTCCTGGCATTGCAACTGCACGCCGGTGCTCCAATGTGGACTGAGTTCAAGAACATCCGCTTCCGCGAAATCAAATAAGCCCGGGCTCCTAAACTCTGTCAGAAGGCTATCAACACCCCTCTTATTTCAAGGGGTTCTCATACCAAGCCACGTTTTTCGATCCGCGACCGGCATTCAATAGATCCATATCCCCATCCCCATCCATGTCGACGGTGCGCAGGTCGTAACTCTCCTGATCATCATCGAGGGTATGGATCTTGAAATTTCCCTTACCGTCGTTTTCATACCAGCGCAGTAGTTTACTTTCGTAACCACAACTCGCTGCATCCTGATCACCATCCTGATCGTAGTCAGCCACCGTCAAGCTGTGCGGCTGCTTGGTCTCGGGATCGATCTCGTGAATTTTCCAGCTCGGATTTTCAAACCACAGCACGCCGGCACTGTGCCCACGAGTCGCCACCCAATCGACCTTACCATCCCCATTCACATCCGCGGGAACAATGTTCGTCGCGGCGAGTTGATTCTCCGCGAGTATCGTTTTTTTCCAAGCCCCCTTCACGCCTTTCTTTCCCGGATTGGTCCAGAAGGCAAACCAGTTGCCGTCCTCAAAGGGTTTCCCTTTTGCTCCCACGGCAATCTCTTTCCAGCCATCGCCATCGATATCTCCCGCACCCATGTAATGACTGCCACCGCGCGCATCCCCATCGGCAAAGACATGCCGGTCCCACTGTTTTGCTTTGCGCGGATTTTTCGGAACGCTGAACCAGGCGATCGAATCCCCCAGTCCCTTTTCGGGTTCAAAATTATTGATGATCAGATCCTCTTTACCATCATTGTCGATATCTGATGTGAGAATGCAATGGATACCAGTGATGTCAGGATCGATTTCACGCGACGTCCATGCCCCCTTCTGTGCTTCTTCCTTGCCTGGATTTTCCAACCAGAAGGGATGGGCATTCGATAGAGTTCCCGCCCAATCCAGATCACCGTCACCATCGGCATCGATCACTGAACTGTGAATGCAACCTCCTCCGGCTCCGGAAAAACGATACAGGATAATCTCCTTCTTCCAGTCGGGAGCAATGAACAAACTGACTCGGCCATTAAAACTGGCGATAATATCGAGATTTTTGTCTCCATTCGCATCAAGAGCCACCGCCGTATTGCAATGCCCCTGCTCCATTACGACATGCTTTTTCCAAGTTTGAGCTGTCGCATTACCACAAAATGCGACCACTACCGAAACAATTAAAAGTATTTTCATGCCTGAAACTAATCAGTAAAGCATAGTCGACTCAAACAAAATGAATCGATATTACATGTCCTATTCGTTATAAAAGTAGACCGATTCAGCCAAGACCTGTTATTTTCTCTGTCCTATCTTGTTCTATCCCACACAGTCATGAAAAAATACCTCCCCCTCCTGATATGCCTTACAGCCCTATGGTTCAGCTTTGCATCTAACGCCATTCAAGCCGCCGATAAGACCAAAATCGTCTTTATTTCGGGCAAACCCAGCCACGGCCCGATGTCTCACGAACATCGTGCTGGAAACCTGCTGCTCGCAAAAAGACTCAATGAATCAGATCTGGGCATCAATGCCGTCGTCCTTCCAGAAAATGGTTACCCGAAGGATCCCGCCATCCTTCAAGATGCGGCAACCATTGTTGTTTTCTGTACCGGCCACAGAGGCCACCTTCTGAATCCCCATCTAAAGGAATTCGATGCCCTGATGAAAAAAGGCACCGGAGTCGTCATGATTCACTGGGGCACCGAAGCCGAACGCGGCGAACCCGGGAAAAAATTCCTCGAGTGGATGGGAGGATTCTGCGATCTCGACTGGTCTGTCAATCCTCATTGGACTCCTAAGTTCGACAATTTTCCGGACCATCCGGTCGCCAATGGATTAAAACCGTTCAGTGTAAACGACGAGTGGTACTATCACATGCGTTTTGTCGATGGCATGAAAGGCGTCACTCCTATTCTCTCCGCTTTACCAGGACCTGAAACACTCAAACGACCTGACGGAAGTCGCAGTGGAAATCCGGACGTACGCAAGTCCGTCGCCAATGGGGAAAAACAACACGTCGGGTGGGCCTACGAACGTCCGGACGGCAAAGGGCGTGGCTTTGGATTTACCGGCGCTCACGTTCACGCCAACTGGCAGAACGACAACTTCCGTAAAGTGGTTCTCAATGCCATTCTCTGGACAGCACATGTCAAAGTGCCTGACAACGGAGTTCCTTCAGCCACTCCCACTGACGAAGAGATCAAGACCAATCTCGACGACAAAAGAAAGAAAAAGTAAGCCGGTGAATCACTAATGTTATGAATCAATTCCTCTTCCGGTTCTCCTTAGTATTCCTAGCTTTGGCAGCTATTGCCAATCCAAAGATAATCGCCGCCGACAGACCACCTAATATCGTTTTTTTCCTCGTCGATGATTTGGGGTGGTCCGATGTGGGCTGTTTCGGAAGCTCTTTCTATGACACACCGAACATCGATCGGCTCGCCGAGGAAGGAGTAAAGTTCACCAACGCCTACGCCGCCTGTCATGTGTGCTCACCGACTAGAGCGAGTATCCTTACGGGAAAGTACCCCGCAACCTTAAATCTTACCGATTGGCTCAATGGCAGAGGAAATACTCCCTTCCAGGTATTATTGAATGCTGAGAAAGCCATGAGTCTGGATCATGATGAGACGACCCTTGCTGAAGTGTTGAAAGGCTTGGGCTATGAAACTGCATTGTTTGGGAAATGGCATCTTGGGAGGAATACCAATCCAACAGAACACGGCTTTGATGTTCATGCCCCGTATTCTGTTAACTCAAATCTAGGAAGAAAAGGTTTCCTTAACCCCAAAAAAATTCCAGGACTCGATGGGGGAGAATACGTAACGGACCGTTTAGCTGAATTAGCCGCAGATTACATAGAAGAGAAAAAAGACAAACCGTTCCTTCTATACATGTCTCACTTTTCTGTGCACGACCCGATTCAAGGCAGACCCGATTTGGTTGAAAAATATAAAAAGAAATTGGCAAGTCTGCCGCAGCAGAATGGCCCTGACTTCATTCTCGAAGGAAATCCTGACAGCCCGACTTATCCGAGCAGAGCTGAGCTGGATGAACTAATAAAGCTGCCGGAGTATAGAGATACCTACAAATCTTATCCTAACGATTTGATAAAAGTTAAGCAGAGGCAGGACAATGTTGAATTTGCCGGAATGGTTGAGAGTGTTGATCAGAGCCTTGGAACACTGCTGGCAAAGCTGAAAGAGCTTGGCCTTGAGGAGAATACAATCATTTTTTTTATGTCTGACAACGGAGGAATGTCAATAATGAACGGCACTCCTAAGTTCGAAACTACGAAAGACAAAATAGATAAGCGTGCTTCCTCGTCAAATCTGCCGTTGCGTGGTGCCAAGGGCTGGCTTTACGAAGGCGGAATCAGGGTTCCCATGATTGTGAAATGGCCGAAAAAAGGCAAAAAGGGAATCGTTTGTGATGAACCTATAATCAGCGTCGATTTTTATCCCACCATTCTGGAAATGGTCGGTGCAGAAAATAAAATTAAAGACATTGATGGGAAAAGTTTCACTCGTTTGGTGCGGGGGAAAGAGATGGAAAGAGGTCCAATCTATTGGCATTTTCCACATTACAGTAATCATGGGATGCAGAGTCCGGGCGGCGCTATTCGTGATGGCGATTATAAATTGCTCGAATATTTTGAAAACGGAACGGTTCAATTTTTTAATTTAAAAAATGACCTCGGCGAACAAAACGATTTGTCGAAAATTGAAGTTCAAAAAACCAAAGAACTGACAGCAAAGCTCCATCAATGGCGCAAAGATGTCGATGCGCAGATGATGAAACCCAATCCTGATTATGATCCGGCAAAGGATTTATGGTCAGGCAGGAAATGACAACCCCGGAATGATCGCTCAATGAAACCCTTCCTCTTTGCTCTTCTATCCCCTTTCTTCTTCCTTGTTCTCACCGCCCAGGGACAAAAGCGACCCAATATCCTTTTCTGTATCTCGGACGACCAGAGTTACGCCCACGCCGGCGCCAATGGTGACCCTGTAGTTCAGACCCCGGCCTTTGACCGCATTGCAAATGAGGGCCTGCGTTTCACCAATGCCTTCTGCGATGCCCCGACCTGCGGCCCCTCCCGCAGTGCTATCCTCACTGGCCAGCCCATCTGGCGGCTTGAAGAAGCCGGCAATATCCACAGCACACTGCCCTCCAAATTTACCACCTATACCGAAGAGCTTCATAAATCAGGTTACCAACTCGGTTACACCGGAAAGGCATGGAGTCCTGGCAGACTCGAAGCCGGAGGTCGTAGCGCTAATCCAGCCGGCCCTGCATTTGACAGCAAAAAACTCAAACCTCCTTACAAAGGAATACGCAATACAGATTATGCGGGAAATTTTGAAGACTTTCTTGCTAAGACTTCTGATGAAAAACCATTCTGTTTCTGGCTCGGAACCAGTGAACCTCATCGCGGTTACCAGAAAGGCTCTGGAAAGCTATCCGGAAAGGATCCCGCCAAGGTAGTGGTGCCTGCAATCTTTCCTGATAATTACATCGTGAGAAATGACATCCTCGACTATTACGTGGAAATTGAGCATTTTGACAAAATGGTTGCACAGGCCATTGATGCCCTGGAAAAATCAGGCCAGCTGGAAAATACCATTGTGGTTGTTACCAGCGATCACGGCATGCCCTTTCCCCGAGCCAAAGCCAGCCTGTATGATGCCGGCTCGAGGGTGCCTCTGGCAATTCGCTGGCCAGGAGGCATCAAAAATCCTGGGCGCGATGTGAACGCCTTTGTCAATCTCAGCGACGTTGCTCCCACCTTTTTGGAAGCTGCCGGCTTGCCCACACCGAAAATGATGAGCGCACGAAGCCTGATGGATCTTTTTGCAGATCAGGAATCGCATGAACGCAACGCAGCCTACATCGCCATGGAGCGTCACGATGGCTGCCGCAAAGGTGGCAAGGGATATCCCTGCCGCGCCATCCGCACCAAGGACTACCTTTACATTCACAACTTCGAACCCAGTCGCTGGCCATCCGGCTCACCCGATGCCTCGGTCTGCGCTCGCTCGATTCCCTATGGTGAAATCGATGACTCCCCCACCAAGACCTTCATGATGGAAAACCGCAATCAACATGGCGTTGCCCATCTGGCAGAATTGGCCTTCGGCATGCGACCCGCCGAAGAACTCTACGACCTGAAAACCGACCCCCATCAACTACACAACCTCGCAGGCTCTATCGCGTATGAAACGGTTCAACAATCCATGCGCCAACGCCTATTTGATCATCTCAGGGAAACCAAAGATCCCCGCATTGTCGGTGGAAATGTCGATTGGGACTACTACCCCTACTACGGAAAAATCAGCACCAAGGGCTGGGCGGTTGACAAAAAACCATAAGCAAGAGCGCACCAAATCTTCCTATTTCAAAACCACCCGCTGATAGGGACTCGACAAGTAGGTTTGCAGATTTGCACCACGATACTTAAGGGTTTTTTTATGGTTACTAAAAAAATCGATCGTCTGATGACTTGCCTTGATTGGGACTTCAACGGTCCAGACTTTAGCTGACCCGTCCCATTTCATGTCTGCCCACTGATCGTTGGGAAATAATTCGCGAATATAAGCAGCGCTGCCATCCGGTCCACGATCATAGATCCACCAAATTCTTCCATTTTCCGCCTTGGAACCCACTTTAAATTTCACCGTAACTTTAAGCTTATTACCGAAGAGCTCACTGTTCACAACAGGCGCCTCCAACAAACTGCCTTCAAAATCGTCAAAGAAGTGCTGGTACAGAAAAGCAGTAAGATTATCCTGACCTTTCTCCGACTGCGGATGGGACGGTTTGATTCCATGACCACTATTTGCCCGCAGGTATAGCGGGATCTGCGGGTGGTGTTGACCTCCCCAGATCAGATCAAAGCAGACGAAGTCATGGGTTCCCGGGTGAAACAAGAACTCGGCTCCGCGCGCTTTCAGTTGCTCCACATTCCTACTTATAAATACATTGTCAGCCATGGCCTCAGCCAGACTCTTCAACTCTTCCCAGCTATGCCCAGCGGCAAGCGCTTTTTTATTGTAAATGGGGCCGTAGGTGCCTCCAAGAAAAGGATGTTCCAGCAATCGTCCCCGTGACACTTTTCCTTTCGATTGCACAGAGGAAGCATAACTTTTGTTATAACCATGCAACTTCTCCCATTGAGCTTCATCACAAAGCCGAAGCGGGGAGTCCCAGATGGGCGAAACACCCCCATGAACGGCTGACGTACGGTCATCAACATTCAAAACCAGACTTGGTGTCGCTCCGTTTTTTGATCCCCCTGACATGGCGATTTTACCCTTTTCGAAATGCTCACCTTCTGCATAGGCAGCCGTGATTGCTTTCATTAAAGTTAAAGGCCACCCGTAATATTGAATGGAGTATTTAGGGTCGAGTGTTTCAATGAACTTCGCGTCTAAAGCTTTACCCAGTTCAGCCTGGTCAGATTGGCTCAAAGTCTGAATCATCGTGTGAACACGACCCACGCCACCCTCAAGCAACACCTGATCTCCTCTGAAAATTTTTGCATCTCCATCAAATTGTCTGAGCTGATGCCCACCCGTCAGATGGAAGCCTTTTGCTTTCTGCTCCATCGGCACAATGAAACGCACGGGGATTCGGTAGGGTTTCCCGGGCAACACTTCGTGCACAAGAATATTGATC
>DAOUQC010000022.1 GCA_030625775.1 Verrucomicrobiota bacterium | reverse complement strand
GATATGAACTACCGCCTGGAGGTTCACTATCGCTACACAGTTGAAGGCAAAAAGTATATTTCCTCCAAGGTCAAGCTTCTGCCCATCGCCAAACGCGATCAAAGAAAAATCAAGGCCTGGCAAAAACTCTATTCTGCCGGGGATGAAGTGATCTGTTATGTTAAGCCCACCGACCCTTCGCTTGCCATTCTTGTCAAACCAAGCAAAGCTGCGATTTACTCAATCTGGTTTCCTGCTCTGCTGGCATTATTCGGTTTCAGGCTGATTCTGGGTAGTTTCTCAAACAAAGCTGGAGGGTAATTATTGACCTTCGCCTACAATCCGCCAAGCTACCCTATGGCATCAACGCTATTTGATACAGTTAAGCAAACTTTTGATTCGGAAGGCTGGACTTACACCGAGGTGGAGGATCATGAAGTCATCCTCGCTGGATTTGAAGGTCAGCACCTGAAGATCAATCTGCACGTCCAAGTATTTGCGGAAATTGGAGGTATCAGCATAGTATCCGAATCAGAAAAAATGACCTATTCCGCGGCCTTGCGTGAGCGCCTTGCCGAACTCATCTTGCGCACCAACCAGATACTGACTATTGGAAACTTCGAAATGTTCTGGGATGACGCACGAATCGTCTTCCGGGCTAGCAATCTTTTCCCTAAGGGCAAGGGGGATGCAGAAATCATCGCCGGCATGGTTCATGCCACGATCAGCGAGATGGACAGATTGTCTCCTATGATTGATATTCTATTCGAGGCTGAAACCTGCACGGATGGAGAACTTGCCGCTTTGAACATTCCCCTGTTGATGGAGACGGACATAGAAAGCCTGCCCGACCAGCCGCAGGAGAAAAATGAATGATCGCTACTATGTCTTCAATCATGGACGGAAACGCGGCCCGTTTTCTCTGGATGACTTGCTGAATGAAATTGAGCGAGGTCAGGCCGAATACGAGGATTATTGTCTGCGGATAGGGGCCGCCAGCTGTGAAAAAATTTGTGTGGTTCTCGATTGGGAAGACGAACACCTGATTTCGGCAGCATCCCGGCAGTTGGGGGATTCTGCCGAGTCCACACTGCCGCTCGCTATTGAAGCTACAGATTGGGACGTCCCCGATGATAGTGATGCGGAAGGGGCTTCTGCCGAAACAGAAGCGGATAGCTCGATCGGGCATGAGGGCGATGATGAAGATTACGATCAGGAGGAAACGATTATCGAAGGGGATGAAGAGGACGGGTGTGAGCTCTTGTCGGATGAAGATGAAGATGAAGACGGTGATTATGCTGACGAATGCATGGAAAATTGTGAGGGTGACCCCACTCTGCCGAACTTGCCAAATGATGAGGCTGATGACATCGAATACCTGGATGAAGCTGATGAGCAAGAAGATCTATCAGAAGACGAAGAAGCTCTTACTTCTATACAGAGCGGGCCACCCCGCGACTCAACGACCATCCTCTATTCCGGACGGCCTTCGCTACTGAGCTTTCCAAAAAGCCTGTTCCTGATAGTGCTCAGTCTGGGCCTGGGTATCTGGTTGCGTGAACAATTTGACTGGATCTTGTTCGCAGGATTATCCATCGCTTTGATCATTTACATTCAAGCGCAATACCGCCGCACCCGGTATCAGTACTTTATCACCCCGAAACAAGTGGAGGTGATTCACGGGTTGATCCTGGAAGATTCCCGGGAAATTTGCATCGAAGATATTGGCGCCATATACATCCGCCAGCGTGGGTTGCAGGGCTTGCTTGGATTGGCAACGATTGAATTTGCCGCAGTAGAATCTCCCATGCCCATCCTGGTATTTTACAACGTGCGTTCCGCACGACGCATCAAGTCACTCATCCGTCGCCTTCAGGATGCCTTGGAATAGTTTCCCTGGAACTGAACCCTGCAGACAAATTTAAAATCAATCAGGACTTTCCTGACTGGCGGAATTGGTGAGATCTGCTCCACTCAAGGTTATCTGGGCTTTAGCTATAAGTAGCGGATCTTCGGCTCCCTCTGCGGCAATACTGATACAGCCCTCGGCCTGAATGAGCCCTCCCATTTTCGCAGTGATTCGGGCCTCAATCAGCAAATGATCGCCGGGGCGTGCTGCCCCTGAAATTTTAGCCTGACGTAGCGCAGCGAGACGCAAATCGGCAAAGGTGGAAGTTTCCGGCGCATCACTTTGCGCAGCGATGCCTGCCAACTGGGCGATGGCCTCTATCAAAATAACCCCGGGCATCATCGGGTCGCCTGGAAAATGTGCTTCAAGAAAAGCCTCTGATCCTTTGACCAAGTACAAACCACTCGCCGAGACTCCTGGCTGCCAATCCGTCAGTTCATCCACAAAACGAAACCCCGCCCCATGCGGGAGAGCCTCAAGTGCCTGTGTCAGAGTTTCGTTCATTGCCAGATTTACCCCGCTTTATATTATCAGAAAAGCAAATATTTTTTTCAGCCTGTTAGACAAGCAAAACGCCTGTTCAGGAAATTTCCTGAACAGGCGAATCAACAAAACTAGGCTTTTAACCAAGGCCTAGAAGTTCCACACCAGATCTATCGTGACTCTATTATCCATTAGATTTTCTTTGCTCGAAGTCAGTGGAATCTCATAGGCCGCCCCCAGACTGACGTTTTTTGCTACCTGAACACGAAAGCCAGCAGCGAGAGTAACAATATCGCGATTGGTTCCCGCATTTGCAGAGCCGAAATTGATTAGATCCCCCCCTTCAAACTCAGCCACAGCAGGCAACGCGCCTCCCAATTGATTGCCAAAGCGATTGCCGCCATCACCTGAATCCAGCACACGATACCAATTCACCTCCACCAGAGGGGCTAACCATTCAGTCAGCCAATAACTTACATGAGCACTGGCAAAGCCCGTCGTTGATTCTGCATCATTGTCGAAGGGGATATGCGCTCCTATCGCTCCCGCCAACTGCCAGCGACCATACAATTTCACATCCGATAAGATCAAATTCAAAGCACCGTTTCCCGTGCCTTGGAAAACCCCCGTATTTCCCGTCGGAGCTTCGGCCACTACGGACACACTGAGCACATGTTGGTGCTCTGGTTGATACAATACCGCATACTTAAGGCCAGCCGCCAAATTGGCCCACCCGTCGTCAGTGCTCAACGTGGAGTCCGGATTGAAATCAATGTATCCATCCTTGGTTGCCACAAAAGACAAACGCTCATTGAAAGCATACTCCAGCTGCAATGCATATAATTGAAAATCCCCCCCTGCCGGAACATCTCCTAAAATTGTGCTGATTTTGTCCGATATGGACTGGGTCATAAATACAGGATGAATGGTCGTTCTCGGCAATGCCAGGTCAAACAATGTAGGGTTGCTGACCGGTCGCAATACTTTAGCAAAAGGATCAGGCCCTTCTTCAACGACAGCTTTAGTATCGATTGGTCCAGCTATCAAATTTCCAGCAGAAAAGCTCAAAAGCAATGCTCCTAAAGTTATTAAATACTTTTTGTTTTTCATATTTACTTTTTGTTTAAAATTTAAGATTAAGCATCCTCTGCACTGCACTCTGATAGATTTGGAATATCTATTTTTTGAATGTGGTTTACAAACCATGAAATAAGCACCTTATGCATTTCGGTGCCAATATCCTGAAAGTTTTGAGTGCTAGCTTCTCTTATTTTTGCCTGGTATGAGGTGACGGCTGCGATAAACTGACCATGTGCATCTTTATTCTCAGCAGCTAGAGGGCAGTTTTTTGACTCCATGCACTTTTCTTCTAAACAAAAATGCCATTCGGTAAAGTGATACAGTAAGTTGGCTATTTTTTTAAGCTCTTGTTCAGCCTTGCCTGCTTCTAAGCAAGTCGCTAATTCATTGATAAGATCAATCAAATATTTATGCTGATTATCAATTGCACGGTTACCGGTTTTTAACGAGTCCGCCCACTCTAATATTGTATATTCACTCATATATATGTTCCCTTTTTATTTTATGATGTTTTTGATTTTGTTGTCAACGCTCAGCTTGATAACCCGGTTTATTATTGCGGCATTTAGCCCTGCATCGGCTATGGCTGCCTGATATTCCCTTTGATATGATTTGCAAATTACCGAGGAGACACCGCTCATTGCGTTGAGATACGCAGTTGCAACACGTCTCCCTGAATCTTCACTAAACACCTCAAATATTGTTTTTATGATGATCACGCTTAATCTGCTATGAGCTATGGAAAAGTAAGCAGTGTCCACCTTGTTTTTGAGCAAAATCAAGCCGAAAACCCATTGCCATGACCAGAACTTATCTCCATATTTTCCACTTAACAATGCTCCAAGCCAAGCTTTCAGCTTGGTGCGGAATGCAACTCCTTCGTCTTTAGCTTCTATCAGAGTTGCAACAGGCTCATAGTTCAGCATCGATTCATATAAGAGATTGGAAATCTCATCAAGCTTGGGTCTGAGATGAGGAGCAGCCTCTTTGATGATTTGACCATCTTCATCAGTAAATCCACTTACTCTAATAGCTCGCTCAACAAAAGGCTTCCACTCCTCCTTTGTCACTGCAGCAATACGAGTACTTGTAGTTTCAATGCTTTTCATTGTTGACAATCCCACTTCCAAAAAATAGGTTAGCTTAGACAATTCTTGCGATTTCTTCTGCTGAACGCTTCATATCAAGAAATACCAAGCCCAGCTTAGCACTTTTCATTGTTAAGGTTACCAGTACGGATTCAACTCCAGCCTGACACAGAACAAGGTTTCCATTAGCTCCCTTTACGAACATTTGCTCAAGATCGCCGCGACTCAGCTCTTCTGAAGCGCGCTCTCCCATTGACAAAAGGGCTGCAGTCATTGCTGCCACGCGGTCTTCGTCAAGGCCAGCAGGAAAATTTGAGGCGATCATCAAGCCATCTGAGGAAACAACGGCGGATGCCTCAATATCCCCACTGGAGGCGGATAATGTATTTAAGACTGTTTTCAGTGCATCAGCTTTTGACATGTTATTCATTTTTTTGTTTTTTTTGTTTTTTTTTGGTGCCTTAGCTATCCAGCTCAGGCGCATTATTAGTTCCAAAACGCTTTTCCAGCAGTTGCCCACAACGCTTTAAAACCAAATTTGTTACTTTGCGATAGGCACAGGATTGGCGAGCATACGCCATTAGGAAAAACCGATGCTCCAAGTTTGGAAAATATCTCACGACGGCTAACTCTCCATCAAACCCCTTTATGACCATCTCATCCACTATCGAAACGATCTTTGCATCTTCCGCCCTCTGAGCCACATATTCAAAAACCGAACCAATCGCAGCCATCACATCGGCATCATTAAAACTACAAGTTTGAGCGACCACCAAGCCCTCATCAGTGACTATTGTAAGGCCGTCGAGTTTGCCTAGATCCAGGAATTCCTCCAATAATGAAGTTATAAGAGCTGAAAACTCACTTCTCCCTGATTTTTTTTCAGTTTTATCACGTTCGATTACCCCCTCGATACGAGTGGCACGCGCTGCCTCTTTCTGGTAATAAGAGCTGCTTTCTATATCAACTCCATAGGCCATTACCTCATCACTGTTAGCAAGTGATGAAGTCTGTTCATAATCAGCGTCTCCCTGAAATTGTGCTGGTCTTGGTTCTTCCACTACATCACAAATCTGTAAATTTATAAATAAAGATGTGACCACGCAAATATTGTGCTTTTCTGCTTAATTAGGCGGTTTCGTGGTTCTATAAGTTGTTTAGTTAAATAGTCCAGAGGCTTTTATTCGCTTATGCAATTATATAGCAATTTATGCATAGAGAGACAGGCTTCTTTGGATTTATACGGCAAAAAAGCAGTGTGTAACTACAACTAGAAGAGACCCCTGAAGACAATTAAAAATGACTACCTGCGCGGGTTGAGCAGAGTGCTTGTTTGTAGGTGCAGATTCAATTGCCTTGGCCGTGTTCAAGGTGGGCTGAAGACTGGAAACTACCTGAATGCTTTCGCGTGCTGCGCCATCGTCTGGAAGCTGACCATGGTAATGAAGGCGTTAAAGAGTATATCGGAGTGTTTCGTTTATTGGAGGAGCAGAGAGCTTGTTGCGATTGAAAAGAGCAGTGGTTACAGCCTTGGAAACCGGTTGTCCACGCAAGGAACTCATCGAGCAGTATCTTTATGGAGAGAACCGGGAAGCCGCTGTGTTCCGGCTCGATGGTCGTGAACATGTCAAGGTGGTCAATGTGAGTTGCCCCGATCCCGGCGATTATACAAGCCTGCTGGTAGATAGAAAGGAGGCGGTGGTATGAGTGTGGAAAGCAACCGCTTGTTACTCAAGCATCATTTGGAAAAGCTCCGGCTACCGACAATCCGGCGTGAGTGGGAAGCTGCTGCTGCATCTTGCGCTGCAGAAGGAAGTGATTACGAGGACTTCCTGTTGCGCTTGACGGAACGGGAGTTGATCGAGCGTGTACCACGGGCGGCCCAGCGGTGCATCAAAAGCGCGAGGTTCCCTGTGATCAAGACCTTGGAAAACTTCAAGTTCCAGTCGCAACCATCGATCAACGAAACCATGATAAAGGAACTGATCAGCGGTGAGTATCTTGCCGCCAGGGAAAACGTATTGATGATCGGCAACTCGGGCACCGGCAAAACCCACACATCGGGACAGCGCTTGGCTTTGCTGCTTGTGCCCAGTGAAAGTGAGTGCGCTTCTGGGGTGCCACGGCCCTAGTGACCCACATGTTGGAGATGCGTGAAGCTCATGAGCTGAAGCGCTTCTTTACTTAGGTGGACAAGCATGACCTGATCATTCTTGATGAATTGGGTTGAAAAAATTATTGTTATTCTTGATTGAATTTTTATAAGCTGTTGGAGAGGAAACCGACGTCCCGAAACTTCCCTTCAGGGAACTTTTTCATAAATGAAAATATTTCGAGACGGCGGCGGCATCACACCCCTTTCACAAGGTCAAGGGCTGGCTGGTCACTGCTTCCGCTGATTCTCCCGAGCAGCTTCAGCAGTTTCCAGGTGAATTGTAGTCATCGCTTCATGTTGTGATGAAAGTTGCTTCTATTTAGTTAAATTTTATTTTGTTTGTTGAAAGGAAACCGATGCTTCGAAACATAAGTTTCGAAGCACCGGCGGTATCACAGCCCTTCCACTGGGTCAGGGATTGACTGGTCATTGCTGTCACTGATTCTCCCGGTCAGTTTCAGCAGTTTCCAGGTGAATTGATTGCCATACTCACCGTAATGACGAAGAAACTCTCGTGGCGGCAGGCCCGCTCCGGTAACGATGTCCAGGATCCTGGTTGAAGCGACCGGCACCTTTTCCAGTTCGCGACCCGGCAAACCTGCAGCACTGGCGGCAAAAGCCGATGCAAACATCAAGCGGTGGGCCAATGCCAGTTCCTTATTGCAGAGCCCTGTAAAATCTGAAGCCTCGTTACCGAAGATATCTTTCGACCAGTGCAAATCGGCAGTGCTCTGGTCATAAACCTTACGTAAGTCCAGTGGATATCCAGCTATAGAGGTCTCTATTTCGGCCAGCACAGGGTCGATGGTTCCTATGGAATTTTGTGTTGTAACAGCCATCATGATAATTCAGGTGATAATTTAGAGATACATGCCTTGGGTTTCCCCTAAAATGAGTTCTTTTTCAGTTATTTTGCTTGAGGCAAATGCTCCACGGAAATAACCGGAAGCTGCAAATCATAAAGTGTGTTTAAAATGCCGGACAAAGCAGCCTGGTCAGGCAGAGAGCCAGTGAGAACTGTCGTAGCTGTCTCCATGGTGGTTTCGAGTTTCAGGCCACCCAATTTTTCTGACCAACTTTCGTCGAGATTACCTCGAACCTGGATCTGATAAATTGCAGCACCCCCCATCGTTAGATAAGGAACATCTTCGATTTTTTGAGGCTCAGACTCTTTTGTGGCGCTGCTCTCTGTCATAGTGAGCTGATAATCGCGCACTTTTGAGAGTCATACATCAACCCAAAGGGTACAAATCGGGGTGTAGATGAAAAAAAGCCCGGGTCTCCCGCATCAAGGAGAACCTTTGGTCTTTGGTCTGTCGGCTCGCTTGCCGAGAGCTTACAACGCAGCATCGACCCGGAATTTTGAGAGAGTTCAAGGGGTGGCAGGCCGCTGACTTTATTTGAGAGATGCTCCAACAGAACATCAGGTCAGGGCAAAAAAAGTCAGGGCTAGCGAGACATTTTGCTAGCCCTGACCTTACGGGAATATTTTTCTGAGCCACTCATTGATGTAAATGAATGGCGTTGAGGCACTATGTGTGGGCCTTAATGTTTGTGCTCAGGGTAATATGTAGCCAAAGCTTCGATACTTGCTTTCAGGTTTTTGGCAAATTCGCCATCGGCATTTTGCTTGGCCTTCATAGCGGCGACGATCACCGTGTGGTGTTTTTTCAGGCGTTCAGCATAATCGGATTGATCTGATTTTACCCGCTGGGTAAGGAAATAATTGCTGATAGTATCGATGATGCTTTGAGCATGTTTTTCTTTATTCATCACCCAACGCACCAGTTGGTTTTGTGACTGGGCATCTGACTTGCCAGCCAGTTCGCCAATCAGCTTTGCCGATTTAATGATTGTATCTGCATCTTCGAGCATGGATTGAACACGGGCGTGATCGTCATAGATGCCACAAGGAATTTCGCAATGAGCCTGCACCGCTGGCGAGGCAATAAATCCCGCGCTGGTAACAGCGATGAAAGCAATGAGAAGTGTTTTGATCATGGTATATTTTTCTGTAGTTGAATGTGAGTAAATAGGCTGCATAGCAGTCCAGCAGGTTAAAGTTGAGCCACCAAAAATGAGTAAATTGGTGATTCAAGCAAAGTATAGTAGGGCCCCGGAATGGTGTCAATGTGGGGGTATTTCACATTTGATTTGGTCTTCCTGGAAAATTTCTTTTGTGAAGTATAGAGTGGCTTGCCCCTTCCTTGAATGAAATCTACCTATATTACAGCTCAGATTGAGGGCAATGCTGCTGTGAGTAGCGAGCATTCGCTGCGATATTCATGGTGGAGTTACCCCAATCTGCTCAGTCTGGATGCTCCAATCGTAGCCGTGCTTTGGTTTTTTGCTTTTTCCCGAACCTTCGGTTCTCCATTTGCCTGGCCCGCTGCAACAGTGCTGTTTTTGACCGTGTGGGCGATATACATTGCCGACCGATTACTGGATGGTCTTCGCCAGAAAGATTGGGATCGGGCCACCACACGGCATCGTTTTGTCCATGTGCACCAGAAAGTTTTCCTGGTGCTACTCGGCCTCATCGTATTGATCGCAGCCATCATTTCCTTGAAAGAGCTGCCGTTAGATCTATTGCTTGCGGGTCTCGGGTTATGCGGGGTGGTTGCGCTCTATTTCACTGCTTTTGTTCGCCTCGTGCCACAATTCAAACCCCTGCGCGCCAAGGAATTTGCCTGTGGTTTTGTTTTTGCCATAGGCACGGCTCTGGGCGTCGACGTGTTGCGTCACGGGTTGCTTTCCCATCCCCTGGAGGTTCTGCCATCCATTCTGCTTTTTGCCGGACTGTGCATTTTTAATTGTCTGGTTATCGCTGCCCGGGAAAGGCATTCGGACCAAATCAACGATCCCACCGCGGCCTCCGGCTGGTGGTTGCAATTGGACCGGGATCTGATGTTTTTAGGTTTGGGGCTTTGTATTGTCAGTGTGGCATTCTGCTTTTTTGGGGGTCATTTTTTCATTTATCTGGTCATTTTCATCAGCTCACTTTTTTTGACCTTGCTGCATTTTTTCCAAGAGCGTTTTGCGCCTTCCCTGTCCCGGGTTCTGGCAGATGCTGTTTTGCTCAGTCCTTTGTTGCTGCTGCTCTGAAATGAACCGCGGCTACTTGCCCTTTTCGCGCACTGCGCTAATCTCTCGTCATGCTTGATATCCGCCAAATTCGCGAGGAACCCGAGCGCTGTCAGCAAGGCCTGAAGGCGCGCGGTGGTGATGCCTGGGAATTGATCACCGAAGTGCTTGAATGTGACGAGAAACGCCGCAGTGGAGAGACTGAAAAACAGGTTTTGCAACAGCAGCGCAACCTGCTGTCAAAAGAGATAGGCAAATTGCGTTCACAGGGGGAAAATTCTGCCGAGTTGGAAAACAAGGTGCGTGGTATTGGAGAGCAGATCAAAGCCCTCGGTGAAAGCACTGAAACGGCGGATGCCCGTCAGCGTGAGTTGCTGTTACAAATCCCTAACCTGCCGCACGAAAACTGCCCGGTGGGTGATGATGAGACAGCCAATCCTGAAATCCGCACTTGGGGCGAAAAACCTGCTTTTGATGATTTTGAAGCTGCAGAGCATCTGACATTGGGAGCGAATCTCGGGCTGTTTGATTTTGAGCTTGGTGCCAAAATCAGTTCGAGCGGTTTTGTGGTTTATACCGGGGCAGGAGCACGACTCCAGCGTGCACTCATTCAGTTCCTGCTCGACCTGCACACCCGGGAACACGGCTACGAAGAAGTCAATCCGCCGGTAGTCGTCAATCGTGACTGCATGTTTGGCACCGGACAATTGCCCAAGTTTGAAGACGACATGTATGGCATCGAGGACAATGCCCATTTCCTCATCCCGACCGCAGAAGTGCCGGTGACCAATCTCTACCGCGACACCATTCAGAAGATGGATGATTTTCCGATCAAGACCACTGCGGCTACTCATTGTTTTCGTCGTGAAGCCGGTGCGGCAGGTCGTGAAAATCGTGGGCTGATCCGTATGCACCAGTTCGACAAGGTCGAGCTGGTCAACGTTGTGCATCCTAACCAGTCTTTGGCTCAACTGGAGATACTTACCAACGAAGCGGAGAAGGTTTTGCAAACACTGGGTTTGCACTACCGCATTATCGAGCTCTGCACCGGTGATGTGGGATTCAGTTCAACCAAAACTTACGACATCGAAGTCTGGGCGCCGGGACAAAATGAATACCTCGAAGTTTCGAGTTGCAGTAGTTTTGGTGATTACCAGGCACGACGGATGAAGTTGCGTTTCAAGGATGAGGATGGGAAAAACCATTTTTGCCATACCTTGAACGGTTCAGGTACTGCCTTGCCCCGGCTCTACGTGGCTTTGCTGGAAACCTGTCAACAAGCCGACGGATCGATTCGTTTGCCCGAAGCTTTGCACTCGTATTTTGGTGCTGAGGAAATCCGTTAGACCACAGTTGGCGTCATGATGAGCGAAGCTTTTCTCGCCAATCTCCGTGAGGTTTGCCCGCCTCGGCGCAAGTATTTGATCGGGGTTTCCGGTGGTCGCGATTCAGTCGCGCTGTTGCATTGCCTGCATGATGCCGGCTATAAAAAATTAGTGGTCTGTCATCTGAACCATGCCTTGCGGGGCCAGGCTTCCGGTCAGGATGCGGCTTTTGTGAGACGTCTGGCAGGTCGCCTGGCTTACCCTTGCGAGGTCCAGCGGGTTGAAGTGAAACGACTCGCCCGTGAGCAGAAGGTTTCGATTGAAGTTGCTGCGCGTGAAGCGCGGCATCGGTTTTTTGCTGCCGTGGTTAAAGCCCGGCGTTGCCCTCGTATTTTTCTGGCCCATCACGCCGATGATCAGGTTGAGACCGTATTGATTAATCTTTTCCGCGGCAGTGGTCTGCGTGGCATCGCCGGGATGCGCTCCTGTTCAGAGCACACGATCGATGGGGGCAAAGTACAATTTTTACGCCCTTTACTGGAAGTGTGGCAGGAGCAGATTGATGAATATTTGCAGAAGCAGGGATTGCTCTATCGCGATGATGCGAGCAACGAATCTGATTTTGCTTTGCGCAATCGTATCCGCCACCGTTTGCTGCCAGAGGTGAAACAAGTGTTCAAGCGGGATGTGAGGGGGGCGGTCTATCGACTCGCCCAAATGGCAAGATCGGAAAGTGGAGCCCTGGATGCCCTGATTGAGCGAGACTGCCCGGGATTAAGTCAGCAGGAAAAACTCCCGGTGACCGTCTTGCGAACTTTGCCCGAGGCCCTGCAGGCACGGGTGATTAGGGAATGGCTTAACAACAGTGGCATTACAGGAACTGGTTATCGGGAAGTTGAAGAAATCCGTTCACTAATTCCTGAGGGCAGTCGGATTGCCAAGATCAATTTACCGAATCATCAATACGCCCGACGACGGCAGGGGGTAATTTTTATCGAGCGGGGGTGAGTCGGCTTACTCTTTTGCTTTCTCAGCAGAAGCGGCCACCGCTGGTTTAGCTGTTTTTGCAGGCTTGTCGGCATCGGCATCGGCCTTGGCTGCTTTAGCGGCAGGTTTGACCCCCTTCTCTTTGGCTGTGGTGATCAATTCGTTGATCAAGGTATTCATGTCCGCCACTTCGCTTTTGGTGAATGCTTTGGATTCCGGCACGTCGAGCATGTTTTTGAGTTTTTCCACGCCAGCCGTCAGTTTCTGGATGTGTTCAGTTTCCTGGATTTTAGGTTCGAGGGTTTGCAGGGACATCAGGAAATATTCAGCAACGTCTACGCGTCCGAGGATCTTAGCCTTTTTTTCATCAAAAGGATCCAGGGCGGTCACGCACGCAATCTCAAAGGCACGCAGCCAGCCTCCCAGACTGATCAAGTGCGCCGCATCGACATCGCGCAGCAATACCATTTCCGCTTCGACATCTTTCTGGGTTTTGGCCAGTTCTTCTTTTAATTGTTTCCAGTCGCCGAGGGCGCTGTTCTCCAAAAGGCTTTTGGTATGACTCGACAGGCGTGTGCCGGCTCCCAGAATTTTTGCCCGTTTCCATAAAGCCCGGCCCACGGCTTCCAGATCGAGCAGTTTCTCAGCTTCGACGACTAGAAAACCATCGGCGATGAGCCCCCCCAGTTCGAGGGCAAGTCGAGTGCGGTCGGAAGGCGTCTTGGCAGGGATGGGGCGTTTGAGTTTTTCGTAAGGCAGATCACCGAGTGAATCGAGATCTTCAAAAATTTTCTTGATCGATGGAGCGGTGAATTTATTGACCCCGAATTCTTCCCGCACATGTTCGTCTTCAAGCAGGTCTTCCGGGATCTCTTGAGCATACTGAAAGGGGCTCAATCCAAGCAAAACAAGGATAAAAAGCCCAGCACCTTTGACGGAGGGAAATGTGCGGTTGAGGGGGATCATGAATTAGAAACTAATAATGCCGTCAGTCTTGTCTATTTTCAATATCATTTCGACGGGTTAAGGTAGGGGCTGAATCCTGGGTTGGCCAGTTTTTGTTTTAGGACAATGACGGTTGAAGGCTAAGTGGGTGTTCTTTCAGGAGGAGCCCTGAGGTGGGGGAATATTTAATCTATCTTGATTTTTATATTTCCTATAGGATTGTTATCGCTTCATTTGTCATCGGAAGCGACTCACTCTAAGGGAGTCGTAGAATTATGTGGCTTAACCAGGCTAAACACTATGCGGAAAACCAATCCTCACACTGCCTTCAATAAGCGCATTTTTATAAGTGCCATGGCGTGCATGGTCTTACTGTTGTTCTGCCAGTGCTCGACTGTTTCCAGCAAATCCACCAAGGTAGTGGTATCGGTGAAAGAGCAGAAACTCGCTATTTATAAAGAGGGCAAGCTGGTGCGCAAATACCCGGTTTCCACTTCGAAATTTGGAGAAGGCGATAAACCCGGCAGTTACCGTACGCCACTGGGCACGATGAAAGTAGCCGAAAAAATTGGAGGCAACGCACCCAGGGGTTCGGTTTTTAAATCACGTCGTCGCACAGGAGAGATCCTGAGGCCCAATGCGCCGGGACGTGACCCGATCGTTTCCCGTATCATCTGGCTGACAGGGACGGAGCATCGCAATCGGCATGCCTACAAACGCTTCATTTACATTCACGGTACTGCTGAAGAGAAAAAAATTGGTCAGGTCGCCAGTTACGGTTGTATTCGAATGCGCTCTCGTGATGTGATTCACCTTTACCGGAAAATTGGCAAGGGCACCGAAGTGGTAGTGGTTCGCGGATCTTTGCCGGGAACAATGGTTCAGGCTACCCTCGCTCCGGTAGTTGCGGCGGCAGCGGCGATAGGGCAATCGGTAGAGCAGTCGCCTGCCCAGAGGGTTCCTTCTCATCCCGCCTTACAGAGAGATTACATCAACAGACCTACCCTGGTGCTGAACTCGAATGGAGGGTCTTCCTGGGCGACTCCAGCTTCCGGTTCGAGCCGCTAAAACGCTTAGTCTGGACACGCAGCCAATGCTGCCCTACAATCCGCGCATGGATCTGGATACCAACTTGCGCGTCCTGCTCAACGAGCAGATTAATCACGAAATGTCGTCGTCATACGTCTATCTGGCGATGTCCTCCTGGTTTGAGGAGACCCCCTACTCGGGATTTGCCCAGTGGATGTATACGCAGAGTCTGGAGGAAACGGATCATGCGATGAAGTTTTATCATTTTCTCGTGGATCGCAATGCCCAGGTCAATCTGATGGCGATCGGGCAACCGCATGCAGAATACGCCAGTGCCCTCGATGTATTTAAAGCCAGCCTTGAACAGGAGCAGAAGGTCACGTCCCAGATTCACAATTTGTATTCAGCCGCAGAAGAGGCGCGGGATCACGAGACCAAAAACTTTCTCAACTGGTTCCTCGATGAGCAGGTTGAAGAAGAGAAAAATGTTCGTGATATGATTGATCGCCTAGACTTGATTGGCGAAAACCCCGTGGGGTTGCTGCAACTGGATCAAGAGGCTGCACGGCGCAAGCCGATCAGCGGTGGGGGTGATGCGGGGATGGCCTAGACAGCTGGCCGGGATCAGGATGAGGGGAAGTGGCAATGTGGGCGGCAATTTGCGGTGCTCTCGAATGACTCGTGGGACAAATTTCCATATTTGTCGTGTGATGCTTACGCTGCTCTCGAATGACAGAAACGGTGCCGGAGTGTAACGCAGACCGCCGGAGGCAATTCTGTCCCACGCTTCTGTCTCACGCTTCTGTCTCACGCTTCTGTCTCACGCTTCTGTTCTACAGGCACTGCATGGGCGGTATTTGCTGAAAGAGGTGCAAAGAGAACGGCAGAAAATAATCACCGGGCTCCCGCTTTCAATTGGGCTTCCAGTTGTTGGTAAGATTGTGATTGCGGATCCAGGGCGCGCAATTTTTTGACGTAAGACAGGGCCAGATCCATTTGTCCGGCATCCCGGCAGATGGTGGCCAGCCCAATGAGGTATTCTGGATTTCCGGCATCGAGTTGATGGGCTTTTTGCAGCGTGGGCAGAGCTTCGGCAAAACGCCCCATCGAATTCAAAGCTACCCCGAGAAAATATTGCGTCGCGGCATGTTCGGGCATCAACTGGGCAGCTTTTTGTAGCTCGACCAGACCCTTGTCGTATTGCTTGATGCGAATGAAATATCTGGCCAGGGCTTCATGAGCCACTCCGTTGGCCGGATCGGCCGCGACTGCCGCCTCAAAGACCTTACCCGACTCTTCTATTCGGCCCTGTTGGTAGAGGGTTTCAGCCAAATTGATTCGCGGAGGAATGGCCTCGGGTTCTATCCTGATCGCATCATGGTAAGCTGACTCGGCTTCTTTGGCTCTACCCAGGTCGCTGTAAAACAAAGCCAGTCTCATGTGGCCGGCAGCCCGATCCGACATGGCCATCTGGGCAGCAATAAATTCGGCAGCTGCTCGATCCCAGGCAGCCACTTCGTCCTCGCGCAGTTGCTGCCGGGTACCAGCCAATAGGCGGGCGGCTTCCACCCGTACGGCTCGAACCGGATCGTTCAACATGCCACGGGCGATTGTCAGGCGTTGGGGTGCAGGCGTCGATTCCAAGGCAAAAACAGCCTGTTCACGTACCAGGGGATTGGGGTCTTTCAGTTGAGCCGCGATGACAGCCAAGGCATCGGGGGAGGAAGGTTGTCGGGCAAATTCTGCCAAGGCAGTTGCCCGCACCATCCCAGGATAACTTTTATCCGCAGCCAGAGCCATGAGTTTTTTCATTCCCTCCGGTCCACCCTGTCTGCCGGCGGCCAGCAACTCACCGTAGTGGGCATTGCGCAGTCCGGTTTTGCCCCACCTTTCTTCGAAGGCGGTGACAGCCCAATCCACGTCCTTGTCAGTGTGGCACTGGTTGCAGGCATTGGGGGATCCTAGTTTTTTTGTCAGGTCAGGGCGGGGGATGCGGATGCTGTGATCACGGCGGGCATCAACCCCCATGTAGACCTTGCTTGGCATGTGGCACTCCACGCAACGGGCTCCCTTGCTGTCGAGTTGATGGAAATGATGAGCGGGGGTGTTGTATTTTTCAGATACATGGCAACGCACACAAAGGGCGTTTCCTTCAAATTGCAGCTTCATAGTATGAGGGTTGTGACAATCGCTGCAGCGCACTCCGGCGTGATACATTTTGCTCTGGATGAACGAACCATAGACATAGACCTCCTCGTTGATCTGGCCATCGGGGTGATAGAGATTGTCACGCAGCACGGACGGGCTGTGGCTGCCGAGGAAGGAATGACCAGCAGCGAATTCTGGCTGCAGAGGTCTGCGGTGGGCATGGCAGCGGGCACAGGTTTCGACCTGGACATTGGAATTCAGGGGCAGGCTGCGCTGTGGTTTTCCGCTTTCCGCGTTGATGGTCCAGCTACCCTCCTGCGGCTCTTTTAAACTGGCGACCAGGCCCTTGCTTTTGAGGTAGTTTTTGACTTCGTCATCCGCGATGCTCTTTGATTCAGGGGGACTTGAAGTTTGCCCAGTCTGTTTCTGGTGAGCCGCCCATTTCAAATGTTCGGATCCCGGGCCGTGACAGGCTTCACAGCTCACATTCATCTCCGACCATTGGGTGTCATAGCTGTCGCTGGCCACATCGAAATTTTTCCTCAGATTGGTCGAGTGGCAATCGGCACACATGAAATTCCAGTTAAAATGCCGCCGGGTCCAGTGCAGGATATCCGAGGGAGGGACTTCCTCGTCGGGGTAAAGATGGTACCAACGCTGGCCTCCTTCGGCTTTGGGACGTGAGTCCCAGCAGACTTGCAGGGCCTGGTAGCGGCCTCCTGGAAAGGGGATGAGATATTGCTGCAAAGGATAAAAACCAAAGGTGTAATCAATTTTGTAGTCCTGGACTTTGCCCTTTTCATCCTCGGCTTTGACCCAGAATTCCTCGCCTTTCTTGAAAAAATGCCAGCGATGCTTGAAGTGCACGAAGTCCACATTGTTGAAGTCACCCAGCACGGTGTCTGCGTTGGCAGGTTCCATTGCCTTGTGGTGATCAGACTGTTTCCACTCGCCATATTCCTTTTCATGGCAGCTTCGGCAGTCCTGGGCACCGACATACTTTGCACTCTTGATCAAGTGGTAGGGGGAGTCTGCTTCGGACGAGGTTGTCCCTGCCGTATCTGCAGCCGGCTTTGCACCGGAGCCGTCTTCAGGTTTGTTTGATTGATTGCAGCTGGTCAGAAAAACAAGCAGGCTTGTTGCAATGCAAAGGGTATTTATGGGAGGGTGGAAAGTCATGAAAAGGTGGGTCGCTGTATTGCCTTGGCGGGGAACGTTGGCTAGGAGTTTTACACAGGCGGTGTGGGAAGGAGCTGGGTTTGAAAGGCTTAGATCAAAAAAGGATTCGACTGTTTTTCATCGGCCACAGTGGTATCCGGTCCGTGGCCGGGGAAAACCATGGTTTCGCCGGGCAGGGTAAGCACTTTTTCGTGAATACCGCTCAGCAGCAGTTCGGTACTGCCGTTTGGGAAATCCGTTCTACCGATGCCGCCATTGAACAAGACGTCTCCACCAAACAGCAGTGAAGAACCCGAGCCACCATCATTTTCTCCCGCCAGATAAAAACATAGACTGTCAGGAGAATGTCCGGGCACGTGTTTCAATGCAAATTCCAACCCGCCTGCGGCCAGTTGCGTTTGCCCTTCGAGCAAGTCGTCAATCTCGAATGCTTCCAGATTTGCCGGCCAGCCGATGGATTGACTCAAAAAAGTCGCCAGCGTCAGGTCGTCGTGGTAGGCAGAGTGAGAGCGGATCCGGCAGCCGGGGTGATTGCGTTTCAAAACAGCGGCGTCGATCACGTGGTCGTAGTGAAGGTGAGTCAGCAGCAAATCATCGATTTTCACTTCTTTCTCCTGCAGCCAGTCAGAAACACCCTCTGGCGCATCGATGAGGATATTACCCCCGGGGCAGCGCAGCAGGTAGCTGTTGGTTTGAAAAAAACCTCCCGTATAACATTCGATTTCCATATTCTGTGTTTTCGATTTGTCGTTGCCTGCCATTCTCACTCCCGGCCCCTATCATCCAGCCGATCAGCCGCAATGACAAATATCTTTAATCCTGCAGTTCTTTGGTATATGTTGGCCGTGAATGAATTTCCCCCTTGTTCTTTCGCAGGAATCGGGAGAAATTCTAATTTGTGGTCTACAGGACCTACGTAAATTAAAGCTACCCTTTTTCTGATATGTTTATCCGGTCGAAACTCCGCCAGCAAATTACACGACCTCATGCGGTCTTTTTTATTCCCTGGCTCGCTTGTTTGACCGCTCTGATGGTCTCGGCATTTCCAATCAAAGCGGATGCCGCCGAAGCCAATTTTGATGAGATTGGCATGCGGGTGGCCAAGATGCTTGCTGAAGAGCATTACAGCCAGCACCCCTTCGATGATGCGATGTCGGAGCGCACGCTTGATAATTACATTCGTTTTCTGGATTACGGGCGCCAGTACTTTACCCAGGGAGACATCAACGGGTTTTATCAGAAATACAGCCACACTCTGGATGATGACATCAAGGCGAAAAATCTGAGTGCAGCTGATGAGATATACAAAATCTATCTTGAGCGAGTGACTTCTCGCATTGCCAAGGTAAAGGAAATCCTAGCCAAGGGTGAGCTCGATTTTAATTCCGACAAAACGATCCACATCAGTCGCAAAAAAGAAAAATGGCCAGCTGACACAGCGGCTTCCGATGAGCTCTGGCATCGTTTGATTGAGAGTGAAATGCTGCAAGCCACTTTGCGAAAGGAGATGGCGGACAAGGAAAAGGCAAAAAAAGCGGCAGAAAAGCTAAAAAAAGAAAAGGATGCAGGCAATGCATTGAAAGGAAAAACGCAGGAAATTGAGGGCGATTCAAAAAAGGTCACTATTGAAACAGGCACAACACACGGAAAAAAAACCGAGGAAAAGTCTGATGATTTGTCGCCAAAAGAGAAAATTCTCAAGCGCTACGACCGCATCCTCAAGAATGTCACCGAAAATGATGCAGAAGACATTGCGGTCATGTTTATCAAGGCGATCACCCGCAGTTATGATCCGCATTCCGAGTATTTTTCCCAATCCCAGTACGACAATTTTCGCATCAGCATGAGCAAATCCCTGAAGGGAATCGGTGCGATGCTGAGTCTGGATGAAGAAAGCGGCGCCGCCGAAATCCAGGGACTGGTGGTCGGTGGGCCGGCAGCCAAAAACGGGGAACTTAAGATAAAAGACAAAATCGTCAAAGTGGGGCAGGGTAAGGAAGGCAAGATGGTGGACATCGTTGGTGAAAAGCTCAGTGACATTGTTGATCAGATTCGTGGTGAGAAGGATTCCTACGTGCGTCTGGAAGTGATTCCTGCCGATGCGGCAGACCCGTCACAGACAAAAATCATCACCATCTTAAGGGATAAAGTCGATCTCAAGGAACAACTGGCCAGTGCTGACCTGATCATCACCAAGGATGCCGAGGGCAATGAGCAAAAAATCGGCTGGATTTATCTGGCTTCGTTTTACAGCTCCATGGGAGATGGCCAGACCAGCACCACGGTTGACGTTCAGCGACTGGTCAATCGCCTGAAAAAAGAAGGGGTGGATGGAATGGTTCTGGATCTGAGAGACAACGGCGGTGGTTCACTGGAAGAAGCGATCAATCTGACCGGTTTGTTTATTCCCCGGGGGCCGGTGGTGCAGTCGAAAAACTGGCGCGGTGACATGGATGAGAAATTTTCCCGCAATCGTTACGCTTTATATGATGGCCCCTTGCTGGTTTTGACCAATCGGGCCAGCGCCTCGGCCAGCGAGATTCTTGCGGCCGCTTTGCAGGATTACCACCGCAGTATTATCATTGGGGACAAATCCACATTCGGCAAAGGAACGGTGCAGCAGTTGCGCCCCGTTCGCACCGACCGGATCCCCTTGCCTTTCCGTTCCCAGGAAGTGACCAACGGGGCTTTGAAGCTGACGATCCAGACCTTCTTCCGGATTTCCGGAGGCTCCACTCAATTGAAGGGAGTGATTCCCGATATTCATCTGCCATCTTCCAATGATGTATTGGATTTTGGTGAGGGTTCTCTCGAATGGCCCTTGGTTTGGGAAAAAGTTAATCCCGAGAAATATTCGATTGTCAGCACGACTCCTTTGCCGGTTGAAAGCTTGGGCAAAGCCTCGGCTGCACGTGTAGGAAAAGAGCAGGATTTTGTTTATATTCGTGAGGACATAGGACGTACCCAGAAACGCATCGAGGACAATGTTATTTCCCTCAATCGTAAAAAGAGAGAAGCGGAAGTGGAGGGTCTTGAAAAACGACGAGATGAGCAGATTGAAGAGCGCAAAGCGCGATATACCCAGGTTAAGAAAAAAGAGAAGGGGCTTTATGACGTTTACGGATTGACCCAAAGCAATGTCGATGATGAAAAGCTGACTTTGAAATCCGAACTCAGCAGCGAGGATACGACAGGAATGAAAACTGCCGTTGTGGAGGAAGAGGACCCGGAAGCCAAAGCCTTGGAATACCCGCACGGCTTCGACCCCTATACACGCGAGACTTTACACATCCTGCAGGATTTTATCGCAATAGAAAAATCCGCCAAGCCAGTAGGTATTTCAGCGAATAAATAAGGGTGCGCAGTAAGCCGGTGGCTAGGGAGCAAATACCGTTGCGAGGGGCCTTCTGGATGCTTTTTCCTCCAGCTTCATATTCTCACTTGCAGAGCGGAATAAACCCGCTAGCATTAGCCAGTGCTGCCGATGCTCAATTCGAGTATCGATCAAGCGGCCAGCTTAGCTCAGTTGGTAGAGCAGCTGATTTGTAATCAGCAGGTCAACGGTTCGAGCCCGTTAGCTGGCTCCATTTTTTTATAAAGCAAAAAGAGAGGGGCTCTCTGGTTGTCAATTGCAATGGTATTCTCCTGACCCCATTCCCGACTTGAGGCAGGTTTCCGCACCACTTAATCGTTCGGTAAAATCAGTATCGTCGCATCACGAATTTGGCAGCTAGTACCGCTTGACATACGGATATCCTGCAGGTGTTATTTAGGCCTATGAAATACAACACCTTTTTGACTTTGCTCGTAGTGATTGCAACCTCGATTTTTGCCGCGGTAGCGGCGGACCATAACGACACAAAGTCTGCTGCTTCTCCCAAACCTGTGGATGATGATATGCATCATCTAATGGAATATGTTTTCGAGCCAGCTTGGAAACGATTGCAGGTCACTATGGCCAGCGAACCAAGTGACAAAAAGGCATGGAAGGTGATGAAAGCAGATGCGCTTACCCTTGCAGAGGTGACAAACCTTCTACTTCACCGTTTCCCAGAAGAAAATACTGATGATTGGGTCAGGCTTGCAGTAGAAACCCGCTCCGCTGGTTCAGACTTCTACCAAGCTGCCAGACAGAAAGACTTCCCGTCCGCTTCAAAATCGTACAGGTTGATGCTGAAAAGCTGCAATACTTGCCATGACGCTTTCGCAGATGGCGAGCACCAGCTTGCACCATAACAAGGAGGCAAGAACGAACCGCCACCACCACGAAAAGGGGGCTGTGAAATGGGGTCAGGAGAATATTATTGCAGTTCAATATAAGATCCACGCTTCGAGCCTGTTAACTAGCTCCATTATTTCCCTGGAGTTCGGCGTCTCTCCCCGAGCTCTCCACATTCCGAGTCTTGCTACTCCATAGGATGTGTAGCAGCATGGTAATAAGGGAGCCGATGACGGCATAGCTGATATCCTTTTGTGCTTCCCGCACGTCCCCCTGGGTCATGAGCTCTGCGCTGACTTCATCCGTGTGCCTTGAAAACAATGACATGGCAAACCACTCCAGGAGTTCTTATCAGGCGCCGATACTGCTGATGAATAGAAAAGCGATCTGGTAGCTAAATTTCCTGGAAAGGCCCTGATGGCAGAAGATTTCAAAAAAGGTTGAGAATACCAGCAGCCCGAACAGGAAGTGAACCACTTGGTCATAGTAGTTTTGTTCCAAGCCCATCCAGTTGGAAAGCCAGGTAAAGTAAGACATTCTGTTGAAAGTCATGTGCGCACCAAAGAGATGCAAAATGACAAATGCCGTCAGGCAGAGGAAAGTCAGTTTATTGAACTTGTAGCGCCTGTCGAGCCAGAGGACTACAGGGAATATCGTAACGACCAGAACGTTTTCCAGAGCTCATATGCTGACATCAACTGGATTAAAGTGTCTCTTTCTGGATTTGTATTATATATCAAGCGGATTTACTATTTGTCTGTGGTTCAATCACAAACTGTTTTAGACCCAAAGCCTTTCCTGGCATTTTGCCGCAACCTCATTCCGGCACGGGAAGTCCCGCCACAAGGTGGTAAGGTCGTATTGACCAGTCTCCTCGGCCTTCCTTCTATATTGGTGAACCAGTTTCTACTGGCTAATCATCTTGCGGCAAAACAGCAGGTAAGTATCGAAGGGTTCGATTTTACCGGTGCAGAGAACGAGGTTACCACTCAATTTCTGGAGGCTTTGGGGGGGCTGCAATTCATTGCTCTAAAAGACTGCATTCCCTTGAAAGCCGAAGATATCACCTTGATTGCCGAATGGAGGGCGGGGATAAAGAGTAAGCGTCAATTTCTCGAAATGTGTTTTGATGAATTGAGGGTTGGGGATCTGATCTACAATTCCTATTGCCGGTATTACATAGCCGAAACGCTGGATTTGGATGATGAGCGTCTTTGGGGTCTTGTTGAGCATTCGCTGGGCATTTACCGTTTGATGGGGCAATTTTTTGAAACCAATGATGTGTGTCAGGTTTTGTTGGATCACCCTTCTTATTTTCGAAGTGGCATTATCTGTCGTATGGCTTGTGCCAGAAAGATCCCGGTTTTGGTTATTGGTACTCGGATGAACGTACGCCGCCTGGGAGGTGATGTGGATTCCTCAGGCTGCCAACGTACAAATTTCGCCAGTCTGCCGTGGCGTCTCTTTAGGAGCTTGTTTGAGCAATTGCCCTCCGATCAGCAGGAAACAGCGCGGCTTTGGGCCCGCGGCGAATTGACAAAACTTCTCGGTTTGGGGACAAGCCCCGGTGAAGGCGCATGGAAGTGTTCCTCTCACGCGAAAGATGGACCACCTATTTTCAGGGAAAGCGGGAAACCAAGAATGCTGGTGTTGCCTCCCGATTTTTGCGACGAGATTCATCGTTATGGTCGATTGATCCATGTCGATTTCTACGAATGGTTGGAAAATTTATTGATGACTGCTTCAGAAACAGATTTTGATTGGTACGTGAAAATGCATCCGGAAAACCCAAGGCAGGTTGAGCGAACTGCCTTGAACCACGATGTATTGAACCGATTCGAGCAACGTTTTCCGAAGGTCACTTTTCTGCCTTCAACCACATCCAATAGTCAGATGGTGGCTGAGGGTATAAGGACCGTATTTACGGTCAGGGGTTCGCCTGTTCATGAATTTGCCTATCAGGGCATTCCGGTGGTGTGCGGTGGTGATACCATGCACATGAGTTTTGATTTCAGTCTGAAGCCACAGTCCCGGGAAGAGCTCGAAAAAATCATTCGAAGTGCCGACCAAGCGTCAGTAAACATTGATCAAAGTGAGGTCGAGGCCTTTTATTATACGAATAACTATTATTTTAACAGGTTTGGCGGTGAGCACATCGCAAAGCACAAAAAAACGGAATTTATTCTCCAGGAAAGGTATGTGACAGCAAAATCACATTCCGATTTTTTTAATGTTTTGATGAGTTTTTTTGATGAAGCGGCCTGGAAAGTGATAAATGATTCCTTTGATGCATTTTTAGAGAGTCCCGGATATTCCGGTGATGATCTGGCCAAGGCGCAATTAACCCTCCGAGCCCAATGAGTGAAGAAACGATACTGGCGATCATTCCGGCAAGAGGAGGGTCCCGGGGAATTCCGCGGAAAAATCTGGAAACCCTCGGGGGCATTCCTCTGGTGGCCCATTCTATACTCCATGCGCAGAAAGCTGAACTGGTGACCGATATCCTGATGAATTCCGAGGATGAGGAAATTCGTGAGGTGGCGGCAAAGTATGGGGCGCCGGTGATGGATCGCCCGATGGAGTACACCGAGGAAGTCATGGCTAACGAGGTGGATCTGTTATTGGTTTGGACAGTCCGAGAGTTTGAGAAAAAATTTAAGCCAGTGGACATTGTTGTTTTGCTTTATCCAACCTCGCCTTTGAGGGCCCCTAAAACTATTGATGAAGCGATTCTGAAGATCACCAGGGATGGTTATGACTCGGTGTTAAGTCTGTATTATGATGATCGTTACCTTTGGCAACAGGAGGGAGAAAGGGTTGTTCCAACGAACTACGATCCGACGCAGCGTATGCCGAGGCAGAAGGAGGCATGGAATCAATGGGCGGAAAACAAAGCTGTCTATGCAGTAAAGCGGGATCTTCTCATCGAAAGTGGTTGTCGGCTGGGAGGGAAAATAGGGTTCGTGGAAATGGAGGCGTGGCGTTCGACCGATGTGGACACACCGGATGATCTGTCGCTGGTGCGCACTCTCTATGATCAACGCCTGGGCGGGTAAAATTTTCTCCGGGATTACACCAGTCTGACTATTGAAATGGTATAATCCAGCAGCCTACAGTTTTTCCAGAAATTCGATGGCGCGGGTTTCCGACCAGTATTCACCATTGGGGCGTGAGCTCATAAAGCCCACGTGGCCCCCACCGTCCGGTGATTCGAAGTGGAAGTAAGGGTGCTTGGCGGCTTCTTTTTCCGGATAACATTCTGGTGCGAGAAAGGGGTCGTTGCGGGCATTGACCAGTAAAGTCGGGATACGGATTCTGGTCAGAACGGGAAGGCAGCTGCAACGGGTCCAGTAATCTACTGCTCCGTCGAATCCATGCAGGGGAGCGGTGTAGCGGCCATCAAATTCTGCAAAGGTGCGCATTTGAGTGAGCCCGGTGATGTCGAGCTCACCTGGAAAGCGCAGCGCTTTGTTTTGCATCTTCAGTCTCAGACTGCGCATGAATCGCCGCATGTAATAACGGTTCGAGGGTATGGCCAGTTGATAGGAGCAGGCCTCCAGGTCGCAGGGGACAGAAAAGCTGACGGCTTTGTAGATCCGTTGATCGATAGACGAACCCAGATCCCCGAGGTACTTTAGGTTAAGGTTTCCTCCCAGACTGAAACCAATAAGGGCAATTTTTTCATAACGCTGGGTAAGTAGAACGTGGTCGATGACTGCCTGTAGATCGTCGGTGGCCCCACTGTGATAAAAACGCAGCAGGCGATTGGGCTCACCGCTGCAGCCGCGAAAATTCCATGCAAGGGTGTCCCAGCCTTGCATGGCCAGTGATTTTGCCATGCCCCGGATGTAGGACTGGCTGGAGCTGCCCTCCAGTCCGTGGGAAAGAATGGCGATTTTATGCGTAGCGCCATCGCTGTGGTAGTCGAGGTCGAGAAAATCACCGTCCGGCGTATCGATGCGGATTTTCTGTACAGGCCATGCGGCAGGCCTGCGCAAGGCTGCGGGAAGAATCGTATCAAGGTGGCCGCTGCGAAAAATAGTCGCAGGTGGGTAGGATGATTCTCGAATCAGTGACATGAGCTATAGTGCTTCACCATAGCTCCTCAATATCTTTTATAAACCAGGCAAACAGGGCTGCAGTGGATTTGTGCAGGTCAATTAAGCGGGATATTTAATTTTTGCGGATATAGACGTCTCCCCGGGAATTTAAATTTTTGTCAAAACCCTCTTCCACCCTGAGTTTGAGTATTTTATCAATATAGCGGTCAAATTTTTTCTGGCTGGATACCTGGTAGATAACCTTACCGTCAGCGTTCTTGATTTGAAAAACATAGCTGTAGTATTTAGTGCCCCAATAGGCGGGAGGGCGGTCATCGAATTTAAAATGCAAGGCCGCCCCTTTCCAGGCAAAATTCTTGCCTGGGGCAGCGTTTACCTTGAAGGAGGATTTTTGCATGATGCCGTATCTTTTCGGATCGTCGCAATCTTCTCCGATAATTGACAAAGAAGCTTTGCCATCCTTCAGGACATAGTGAATTTCCTCATTAGAAATTTTTATTGAGACCTGGAATGAACCTTTCCGGTCATCATAGTAGTCCTTTCTATCCCGGCGATTTGATTTGCCGGGATTGATGTCGACTTTGAGTTTAGGGACCATGTTTTTCAATTGGTCTTCCCCCCATTTTTTAATGTAATTTTGATCGTCCAAAATGAAGCGGTTTACGGGGACGGTGTATTGCTTGGCCCCGCGTTTCAAAACGACATTGTTTCCCTGGACAGCCACAACGGCGGCTTCCATTTTTTTGCCGTCGGTGGAGGTGAATTCGTGGGCAGAGAGTAGAAGGCCCGACAGAATAAGGTAGAAGCCGACCATGGTGCAGTTGATCCAGCAGGAACGATGTCGTATTATCATGGTAAGGGTGAGTTATGCTGGCAAGGCATGTTCAGCCGGTGTCGCCTAGATCTCAGACCTTCTAGGACTTATACAGTATAGGCTAGCTTTTTCAAGCAAGTCAATCCAAAGTTTTTGCAGTTACAGGGGGCACTCTGCACCAAGGGCCGGGCCATTAACCGTGATTAGAATTAACGGCCAGGTTTTCCCTGGTCATTTACTGGATTTGTGTAGCCGCTGATTTGATTGCCAGAAAGTAAAGCCTGGCCATTTTCGCGGATCCAAATGCCGCTTCCACCGTTCGAACCCTTGAGGGTGTTGTTGGTCAGAGTGGCGTTGCCTTGAATTATAATACCGGCAACACCTCCTCCTTCGATGGTGTTTTGAATCAAAGTCGCCGATGAGCCTTGAGGAATCACAATGATCGGGGGCATGCCGGATGATCGGGAAAAAGTATTTCCAATCACCAGCGCAGTGCTTTCTCCCGGGACGGCCAGAGCTACCAGTTTGTTTTCCGTGCAGACATTGTCAAGCACCAGGGCATGTGACTTTTCACTGATTGCGATGCCTGCTGTGCGATTTTTTTCGCATCGATTGTCTCTAATCAACGGAGTAGCAGAGATCGCACCGATGCCTGCGGCCCCATTTTCAAAACACAGATTTTCCAGGATGCTTGGCTGAGCGCCATTTTGACAGCCGATGCCGGCTAGCTTGTTGTGGTGGCAACGATTGTCGCGAATAATGGGGGCGGCATCCTCGTCGATTCCGATACCGGACATTTCGTTTTGAAAGCAGTCGTTGTCTTCGACCACAGGTCGTGTCCTGGATGTAGTACGAATGCCGATACCTGAGCGCCGGTTCTCGTAACAGCGGTTTTTTCGCACCACCGGACAAGCTCCTTCGCTGATACCAATGCCCGAGCGGATGTTTGCGTAACATTCATTACGGGTGACTACAGGGTTGGCATTGTCATGCCCGATACCGGCATAAAAATTTTCGAAACAGATATTGTTATCGATGATTGCTGTGGAGCCCTTCATCGAACCAATGCCGCCGCCCATATTGCGGTAACAAACATTATTGGATACCACCGGCGCGCAGCGCTTGCCTTTTTTCCCACGGATGGCGATGCCGGTATCACCAATGTGGTGAACGATGTTGTTGCGAATAGTGCAGCTAACACCTGTTACAGCGATGCCGGGAACCCCGAACCCGCCGATGTGTTCATGCGCTTGATTTGCACCTTTCTCCATCCAGTTAAGCTGCCACTTTTTTTCATTGTACAGACCGATATTGGTAATCGTGAATCCGTCCAGAGTCGCTCCCTCGGCGAGTTCAACGCCGGGTGCTTTTCCCTGATCGCCACCGCCGTCGATAATGGTGACTTCGGCTCGGGTGAGTCCCAGTTTCCCTTTTTCGTCGGATCCTTTACTGCGAACCGTGATGCCGGGTTTCAATTTGATGCGTTCCAGATAGCGCCCCGGGGCGACGATGATGAGATCTCCGGACCTGGCAGCACCGATGGCTCCCTGAATTTTAGGGTGATCTTGCGGAACTTGAATTTCTGCAGCGGAGAGGGCGTGGGTTCCGGCAATAATGACCGCAACGAGAAGTGAGAAATACGGCTTCATGCCGCATAATTTACTCTAGCCATGTTGTCAGAGCAAACGCGTACGATGCGTATTTTATAGTCTCACCAAGACGCTGAGAGTACAAAGGAGGAATGGGGGATTTTATTTTTTGCCGCTCGTTGCAGGCACCCGGAATTTTACCACAAAAATATCCTGTCCGCGTTTGCCGTCTGATTTGACCAACAGTTTGAAGCGGCCAAAAGTGCCTTCGGTCTGGAAGCCGCCGCCGTTGACGATGTTGCCGTCCTGATCGGCGGCGACGTCCTCGTTGATTTCATTATCGGCTCCGCCGTTTTCGACCACCCACAAGAGCTTGCCCTTGTGATCGTATGAAGAGACAAAACCTTCGCGGGCTGCTCCGCAGATCGCAGGGAAGCCCTGGCCAAATTCTCCCTTTTCGGTAACAAAACCGGTGACCAGCACATTGCCCTTGGTGTCGATGCCGATTCCCAGAGCGAGATCCCATCCGGGGCCGCCGCAGCTTCGCACCCATTCGATTTTGCCGGTCTCATCAAAATGCGCAACCAGAACATCCTTGTCGCCGACACTGGTGATCTTGTCATCGCCGACTTGAAGCTCTCCTTTGTAAGCGCCGCAAAGGTAAAAGCCACCATTCACTTCATCGGGGATGATGCCGGCAAGGTGGCCTTCGATTTTACCCCCGAAGCGGGTTGCCTGGATGAGTGATCCGTCTTCCCCGGAAATTTTTGCGGTCAGCAGCGATCCGTCTTCTTCACGGCCAAGGGGTTTGCCATCGTAAGTGGCGTTTTTGTAAGCCTTGCCACAGACCCAGACATTACCTTTTGAATCGGCGGCAACGTCATCAGCCGATCCGGATACAGGTGCGCCGCCAGCTTTTGCCCAGAGAAGCTTTCCCTCGTCGCTGTAGCGGGCGACAAATAGTCGTGCAGCTTTTTCCCTGGTCTCCAGGGTGATGTCTCCGAGTGTGGAGTGGCCTGACATTCTTCCAGCCACAACACATCCGCCGCCGGGCATGAGATCCAAACCGTGCCCGTAATCGTAGGCCACCCCTCCTCCGGTATGGATCCAGCGCTCGTTGCCGTCTTTATCGTAGCTGGCGGTGAAGGCGTCGTAGTCGCCGATGTTGTTTATTGTTTTGCCGGCAAAGGTCAGTGACTTGCTTTCAAAATGTCCGGTGACAAAGACGTTGCCGTTTTTGTCGGCATCGATGCCGTAACCTCGTTCGGTCAGCTCGCCGCCGATCTGCCGTGCCCAGATAAACTCACCATCTGAATTGATTTTGGCGATAAAACAATCAGGAGCTCCGCGACTGGTGAGCTTGTGTTTGCCGAAGTCGGCCTCGCCCGCAAACTGGCCGGTGATGTAAGTGAAGCCGTCTTCGCCGACGGCCAGGCTGCGCACTTTTTCCCCGCTCGGAGTTCCCCCGGCGCGGATGGCCCAGATGTAGGGGTCCTCTGCCTTTTTGTCTTGTGCGGGGGAGTGGGTGGATGTGGCGAGCAATACAGTGCCGACAAAAAATGGGAAAACGGAATGAGGTTTCATATCGGACTTTGTCATGGAATGCTTTGGTTTACAACTTTGGGGGCAGCGAAAAAAAAGTCACGTACAGGGACACAGAAGCACGGAGAAAGAAGGGGTGTGAATAAAAATACGGAGTGGCGCTAGCCGCACCGAAGCTGCAAGCGTAGGCGGGAGCCGTTCGATTCAGGGTGACTCAGCGGGACGGAGTCAATTGCAACCTGTTCATATAATTTTAAGAGCAGGCTGCGAACCTGCTCCACATTAAAATCACTCATCCAATCCAAAAAACGCGATCGCATTTTTGGAAAATATTTTCTCCGCCAGACGCCTTGCGTCCGACTCCTGAAAGTAACCCGCAGCCACTTTTTCCTGCAGCACTTCGCTGATCAAATTGCGTGCGTGTTTGAAGGTGCTAAAACTTTCCTCGGCATGCCAGTTGTCACCGCCTAACATGATGCGGGATTCGTCGGGCAATACTTCGATGGCTTCGTGCAGGACACGTTTGAAATGACTGCCGCTGAGCAGCAGTGACCAGGTCAGGTCGATCCATATATTGCGGTAGACAAAGGCCATACCCATCAGGTCAGCGCTCCATGGGTAGGCTAGATGCATCAGCAGGAAACGTGTGTTCGGATGGCGTTCGATCAGGCCGACGGTTTTCATCGGGTGTGAGAAGCGGATCACCGCCGTGCCGAGATGCATTTGCACCGGCACATCGTGTTCGCCAGCGAGAGCGCAAAAGCGATCGACGACAAAATCGCCGAATGCTTTTTGTTCCTCCGGGTCGGCATCGACTTTTTTCCATGCACTGCGGGCGAGAGCTTCGTTGGGAGGATCGAATTGAATGTCACGATCATAAGCCAGCGCATTTTTCACCGCGATCTGATTGCGGACGGCGAGGGTCTCGACGAGGACTTCGATGAGGTGACAAAAGTCGTCAAAGGAATCGAGTGGCAGGTTCAGCTCTTTGGCAAACTCGGATGCGCAATTGCCATTGTGATCTCGGTTGTCCGGATGCCAACCCATGGCGAGTGCGTTGATACGCAGAACCGATTGATAGTTTTCACCCAGAGTTTCCGCGGCGTTCTGCATTGGACTCGAATAGGGATCGGTGATGATTCGTTGCACTCCGGCGCGTCGCATCACTTCATGAGGCCAGTTCGGGTCGCTATGATTATTCCGGATGCTTTGATCAAGCGCCTGCCAGTTGTCCTTGGTGATGCCTTCGCCTTTCAAATCGTATAGCTCATCGAGTCCTTGAATCAGGCTGCGCACAAATTGATTCGATCCGCAGTCCTCGACGTAGGCTGCGATGTCGGACCAGGTGGTTTCGCCCTCGGCGGGTCCCATCAGGCTTTCATCTGCAATTTCACCGGGCAGGGGATAAGGACGCGCCTGTGTCCACCCGGCGTAGCTTTGTTTGAAGAGGTCGAGCAGGCCGACATCCTTGCTCAGAAAAGTCTCCGGCAGGTGATGCTCGTGCACATCGATGAGGGGCAATTGATGGATGTATTGGCTGAGGGAGATTGACATGGCTGCAGGGAGTTAAAGTAGGGCGGATTTCTATATCTTCCATGTGGAAATCACGGTTTTTCATGACGGAATCGGAGTTCCGTCCTACAGGGGTATTGTTTCCAATTGGTTTCGCACGGAGAATATTCTGTTTTCAGAAAAAACACCTGACAAAGTCGGGTAGAGCGTGAAAAACTATTAGCCATGAAATTGAAATGTGGATTTATCGGTATCGGTGCGATGGGGCGCAGTCATGTGGATTTGATTCATCGGGAGAACGGTGAACGAGCGGAGGTTGTCGCTGTTTGCGGTAATAACAAGGACAACATTGCGAAGTGTCTGGAGACCGCGCCGGATGCCCGGGTCTATAACGATGAAGATGAACTGATCCAATCCGATGTAGACGCGGTGTTTATTTCCACCCCGAATTTCACTCATTTGCGTCTGGCGAAAGCGGTGATCAAAGCTGACAAACATCTCTTCCTGGAAAAACCCTGTGGCATCACTTTGGAAGAATGTGATGAACTGGGGGTGCTGGCGAAGTCGACTGACAAGATTATCATGATTGGTCATGAGTTGCGTTATTCTCCCTTTTTCCAGAAGATCAAGCAACTGGTTGATGATGGGGAAATCGGCACGCCGCAGATGGTGTGGACAAAGGAATTCCGCGGGCCGTTTCAGCCGAAGTCGGGGGAATGGATTCAGGATGACCGCAAATCCGGCGGCTGTCTGGTGGATAAAAATGCCCATCACTTTGATGTGATGAACTGGTGGTGCGGAGGCAAGGCTAAAAAGGTGGCGGCTTTTGGAGGCAATGCGGTGAACCGGGTGATTGAGGGTGAACACCAGGTGCATGACAATGCGACGGTGAGTTTTGAATACGACAATGGTGTGCACGGCACCTTGCACTTGTGTATGTTTGCGCGCGATTTTCCGGAGGAGGAATTGGAGATGGGGATCATTGGTGACAAGGGATCCTTACAGACAAGAATTTCGACGATTGAGGTTTTGCAATGGAAGCTCGGTACGGATCGGAAGGAGGCGATCGCGCACAAGATAGAAGCGAAGGAAGCCGTTGGTTGGGGCGGGCATTTGGGGTTCTCGGAAATCCACGAAGCTTTTGTGAATGCTGTGTTGGACGGCGCGCCGATTTTGACCTCGGTCGAGGATTGCCTGGACGGAACCCGGATGACGGTGGCGGCAGAGGACTCGATTCGCGAAGGGCGGATTGTTGAGTTGTAAGAAGAAGGTTGTAGGCATTTAGGGGAGGAATATGATGATGAAAAAGGTAAATGTTTTTAAGGGGCTTATGATGATTGCCGTTTTTGGCTTGGCAGTGCTGCCATCTGATGCAGGTGAAAATTGGCCGGCTTGGCGTGGTTTGAACAATGACGGCAAGGTGCCGGAGGAAAACCCGCCGGTGAAGTGGGATGCTTCGACGAATGTGTTGTGGAAAACCGAGGTGCCCGGGCGGGGGCATTCTTCGCCGACGGTGTATGGGGATCGTATTTATCTGGCAACGGGTGATGATGAGAAGCTCAGCCAATCGGTGTTGGCCTTTGATCGCAAATCGGGAAAAAAGCTTTGGGGGAAAACTTTGTTCAGTGGTTTTGAAAAGGACAAACGGCTGCACAAACGCAACACTCTGGCGACTTCCTCCATTGCCTGTGATGGTGAGCGCTTGCTGGTTTTGTTCATGAATGACGCAGCAGTGCATTTGACCGCGCTCAGCCTGGAGGGCGAAGTACTGTGGCAGAAGGAAGTGGGTGATTTCAAATCCCACTGGGGGTACAGCGCCTCACCGATCCTTTATAAGGATTTGATCCTGGTCGCAGCCGATCATGCCAATGGGGGATATGTCACCGCACTGGATCGCAAGTCGGGAAAAGTCATCTGGAGACAGGATCGCCCGAAGTCGCCGAATTATCCCTCACCGGTGGTTTGCAAGGTGGCCGGCAAGGATCAGGTTATTCTGGCGGGATGCAAAATGCTGGCGGCCTACGATCCCGCTAGCGGGAAGCTGCTGTGGAGTGTGGATGATGCGACGACGGAGGAATGTGTCGGCTCGGTGGTGGTCGATGGGGGGCTGGCTTTTGCCAGTGGAGGCTATCCGAAGAAGGAAACCATAGCGGTGAAAGCGGATGGGTCCGGCGAAGTGGTTTGGCGCAACGAGGTGCAGGTCTACGTGCCGTCGATGTTGACCCATGAAGGTTATTTGTATGCGATCACCGATAAGGGAGAGGCCTATTGTTTTGAAGCGGCGACAGGGAAGGAAATGTGGAAAGAAAGACTGGGCGGAATATTCAATTCGTCGCCGGTGCTGGCAGGAGAACATGTTTTTATCACCAGTCAGGAGGGCGTGACTTTTGTCATCAAGCCTGGTCCGAAGAAGCTCGATGTGGTATCCAAAAACAAACTGGGCAGCGATGTGTTTGCCACCCCGTCTTTTGCCGGAGACCGTATCTATGTAAGAGCCTCGGAGAAGCAGAATGGGAAGCGTCAGGAGTTTTTGTACTGTGTTGGTGAGGGCTCTTGAAAGCAAAAACAGGAATAGGTGATGACGTGGGGCAGACTTGACTCCGTCTATCTCCATTGCACTCCGGTTCCATGTCTGCCGGAGAAAACGCAAGCTGAAGAAGACGGGTATGGAATTGCCTCCGGCTGTCTGCATTTCATTTCGGCTCTGCCCCACATTAGAAGAAGGGCTTCAGGGGTAGTTACCTAGCCTTTTTGGAGTTCTTGCTGACAAAATCCTGCTCGTGGATTATCACCCTTAGTCCGCCTTGCATGGTGGTGATCCAGATTTCGCCGGGGCGGCGTTCGAGAACGTAGGGGTAGGAGATCCAGGTTTTTGCTTTGCGAGCAATGACAACGGGAAGGGTCCATGTTTTTCCATCATCACTGGAAAAAGCGATAGAGAGTTCCTCGCGATGCCAGCTGCCTGCGTGTTGAGAGTAGTTGCCGGAGCGGCGTTCGTAGCTGCTTTTGCCTTCAGGATAAAGTTGATTCCAGACCAGCAGAAGTCGTCCGCTCGTCAGACGCTTCAGCATCGCCGGAGAACTGCTGGCGCCGATGCCGGCCGGCTTCATTTTTATCCAGGTCAGCCCGCTATCGGATGAAGTCGTGGAGAGAAAGTCATCCATGTTGCTGCGCAGCAACATCCATAGGCGGCCGTCCTTAAGCTCGGTGAGGGTGGCTTCGACCGAGCCATCGTGGTGACCGCGTCCGCCGATGTCGAGTAATTGACCAGCGGTCCAGGTTTTGCCATCGTCAGAGGAAATATAGGGTTGGGTGGCATGGCGTGCTTCTTTAATAAGCAGAGGTTGCACGGTGGCGACTACTTCGCCGCTGCGGGTTTGGATCATGTCACGGATGGCGCCGCAGTAACCCTTCATGATTGCTTGTGCATCGATCCAGGTTTTGCCATCGTCGAGGCTGCGCATCGACCAGACATCGAGTCGGGAATCTGGTGCCGGTGCGTTTTTCTCTTTGTCCCACTTCCATTTGCGCTCGCTCGCGAGGTTCATGAACACAAGAATGATGGCGCCATTTTTTGTTCGAAGCAAAGCTCGCTCGTTGCTGACTTTCACTGTGGGGCCATTGGGCAAAAGTGGCCAGGATTTCCAGCTCTTGCCGTCGTCACCAGAAACGTAGGCGAGTTCATCTTTGATCGTGAGCAGGCGGTCACCTGGCAAAATGACAAATGGCCCCATCATGGCGCCGGGCATATCTTTGGCACGTTTTTCCAGCCGGATGCCGGAGGTCTTGACTGAGTCGTTTTGTGCAGACGAGGCAGGAACGGCTATTAGAATCGCGGCAAACAAAGAAAGCAAAAATCGGTGGAGCATGGTGGAGGGTAACACACGAGGGAGTGCCCACGAAATTTTGGTTTCACGGGCAAGCAAATCGGGGTTTTGGAAGTGCTAGCAGAAAGGTGAAGTAGATATTGTCAAATTCCACAGATACAGGAAAAGGGGAGGATTAAGCAAATAGGAAAATTGCGGGAAATCCAGATTCCCGGTAACGCGGATTTTGCTGGGAACATTGCGGTCAATCCTGATCCAAATATGATGAGCGGAGGAAGCCGTAAGTCCAGTGCCAGAGCGTGGCGTCTGATGCGGCAAGATTTAATGAATGGTGCGACTCCTGGTCCCAAAACGGGACCAGAGGGATGAGGGGATTGTTGGAATCAGGGAGGATTAAAGGGAGTTGGACTACCCCGTCAGCTTCTCTTTCAGATGTTCGGCCACAGTGCAGTGTTCAGCCTGTGGGCTGAATAGGATGATTCCCGAATCCTGTTCCGCTCTGACGCTGTGTCCGGGAGGGCAGTAAAACAAATCACCGCCCGAGCAGACCTTTTCTTCACCGCTGGTATAGGTGATGGTGGCTTGACCTTCGATCATGTAGCCCCAGTGAGGTGATTTCAGGCTTTCGTTCCTTTGGATTGTCGCTATCATCTGCGGCCTATGTTTGAATTGATCAGTCAGGATGAAGCTTCCGGGGCACGGCGAGGGAAATTGACACTCTCCCACGGAGTGGTGGAGACGCCGGCTTTCATGCCGGTGGGGACGCGGGGCACGGTTAAGACGGTGAGCCCAGCGGAGCTGCACGAGTTGGAGGCGAGTATTATTCTGGGTAATACCTATCATTTGTTCATTCGTCCGGGCATGGAGGTGATCAAGGAATTTGACGGCCTGCATAATTTCATGAATTGGGATGGGCCGATTCTGACGGATTCGGGCGGTTACCAGGTTTTTTCTTTGGCCAAGCTGCGCAAGATCACGGATGAGGGGGTGGCTTTTCAAAGTCACTTGGATGGAGCCAAACTTTTCCTGAGCCCGGAATCGGCACTGGAGATCCAATCGACGATCGGCTCTGACATTGCGATGCTGTTGGATGAGTGCCCACCTTATCCCTGCGAGCGGGATTACGCGGAGAACAGTCTCAGGATCACCACCGATTGGGCACGTCGTTCGCGGGAGTGGATTGAAAAAAATCGCCGTCAGGGGCAAAATTATTTTGGTATTGTGCAGGGATCGACTTATCCGGATTTGCGGGAAAAAGCGGCGAGGGATTTGGTGGAACTGGATTTTGATGGTTATGCAGTGGGCGGTCTGAGTGTGGGCGAGCCGAATGAAGAATTGTATTCGGCGGTGGATATCGCGGTGCCGTTTTTGCCGCAAAACAAGCCGCGATATGCGATGGGCATGGGGCAGCCTGACCAGTTACTGGAACTGATTTCACGTGGGGTGGACATGTTTGATTGTGTTCTGCCGACCCGGGTGGCAAGGAATGGCACGGTTTATACCCGCGATGGGACTTTGAATATCAAAAACAAAAAATTTGAGATGGACCAGCGGCCGATTTGTGAGGATACGCACCCGCTTTGCCAGGGATTCAGTCGTGGTTATTTACGGCATTTGATCAAAAGTGATGAGATTTTGGGGTTGCGTCTGCTGAGCCTGCACAATCTTCATTTTTATCTCAACTTGATGAAAGAGGTCAGGTGTGCTATCGAAGTCGGCTCTTTCAATACTTTTAAGGACGACTTTATTCGTCGTTACCGTGGGGAGTGAAACACAATTTCGAATGAACGCACAACTTTATACTATACTTGCCGCTGATCCATCCACTGGAGCTTCTCCCATGGGAGGCTTTCTGATTCCAATGCTGCTGATGCTGGTGATGATGTATTTTGTCATGATTCGCCCTCAGCAGAAGAAGCAGAAGGAGCAGACGAAGCTGATAGACAATCTCAAAATCGGAGATGAGGTCATCACGGCGGGGGGCATTCACGGCATCGTGTCGAACAAAAGTGACCGTACTGTGACAGTGAAAGTGCAGGACGGAGTGAAGATCAAGTTTGAAAAATCCAGCGTGACGCAGGTGTTCGGTAAGGACAAGGGCGGTGCGGCGACGGAAGTGGAGACTGAGGTAGTCGAGGAGAAGGACGTTCCTAATAAATAGGCGGGAAGCAGATTTTCTCTCTGGCCGGGCTGATATTGCCCGGCAAATTTTCTATACAGACATATTTTAATTATTTAAATCATGGCAGCAGGACTTATTTTTCTCTTGGGCATTGCATTGTTGTTCGCTTTTGCGTGGTATTTCGGTACCGAATCGGCAACGACTAAAAGGCGGATCGGAACTTTTTTGACGATTGGGGTGACGGCGGCAAGCCTGTATTTTTACGAAAAGCTGGGTATCGAGAAAGGCATCGAGCTGAAGGGGGGGATTGCGGTGAATTTGCGGATTCAACCGGGCAGTGATGACATGCCGATCACCCGTGACACCCAGGAGACAGTGATCGGGGTGTTGGAGAGACGCCTGAATAAATTGGGAACCAAGGAGCTGATTCTTGCACCCCAGGGTGCGGATCGCATTTTCCTGCAAATGCCTTCGATTGGAGAGGATCAGGCCGATGATATTGTTAAAACCGTGACCAAGGCGGCCAAGCTTGAGTTTTCAATCATACCAACGCCGCAGGACGATCGGATCCCGGGCAATGCCTTTGTGCTGGGTAATGCGGTTTACGAGGGCACGCAAATTGTGCCTGGTTACAAAGCCTTGCCTCTGAAGAAAGCGGGAGAAGACAAAAAAAAGACCGCAGATGTTGAAGAGAAAGATGCAGCAGAGGGCGAGGGAGCTGACAAAAAAGAAGCAGAGGGGGCTGATGAGAAAGAAGCAGAGGCAGAGGTCGACTATGTGTTGATGAAGCTCAAAGCCGACATGTCGGGGAATTCGGTGACCAAGGCTTATGCGAGTTTTGACCAACAGGGATGGGGAATCAGTATTACTTTTGACAATGAAGGGGCCCAGCAGTTTGGCGAGCTTTCTGCAGCCAATCCCAATCGGCAAATGGCGATCATTCTGGACGGAGAGGTCATTTCCTCTCCGGCATTCAACAGTGGCCCGATTTGGGGTGGCACTTGCCGGATCAGTGGTGATTTCACCCAACTGGAAGCTTTGTCTTTGGCCGCAGCGATGTCGAATCCATTGAAGGAGCCGCTGAGCAAGGAATCGGTCAGTTTCATTTCGCCCACCATGGGGGAAGCGACGGTGAAGCAGGGTGTCACTGCCGGGGTGGCAGGTCTGGCGCTGACTTTGTTTTTCATTCTGATTTACTACCGGGTAGCAGGCATGCTGGCGATTCTAGGCATGCTGATCAATATCGCCATCATTTTTGGTTCGATGGCATTGTTCAAATTCACCCTGACCTTGCCTGGCATCGCGGGTATCATTCTGACCATCGGGATTGCCATTGATGCCAATGTGTTGATCTACGAACGTTTGCGGGAAGAAATGGCGGGCGGCAAATCACTGCCGAATGCGATTAAAACTGCTTATGGCAAGGCGCTGTCGGCGATCATTGATGCGAACATCACGACTCTGATCACGGCGACGATTTTGTATATGGTGGCGACCGGAACGGTGAAGGGTTTTGCAATCACTTTGATCCTGGGGATTCTGGCATCTTTGTTCTCGGCGTTGCTGGTGACACGGGTTTGTTTTTCCTGGTTGGTGAGTGACAAAGGAGGGGTGGTCAAAAAGCTTTCTTTTGCCAACATCGCTCCAAAGCGGCAGTTTGATTTTTTGAGCAAACGGAAGGTGGCCTTGATGGCATCGGCAGTAGTAGTGGTTTTGTCACTGGTGATCACACCGACGAAAGACCCACGTGGGGTGGATTTGAAAGGTGGTGATTTGCTGACCGTTCATTCTCCAGGTGATGTCACGACGGATAAAGTTGATCAAGTTTTGCAAGCAGCCAACTACGATGGTTTTTATGTGCAAAAACAGCACGCCATGGGTGGCGGGGGGGATTTCCTCACTATTCGCAGTGCACATGGTACGGGGGAGCTGATCAAGGACACTTTGGAAAAAGATTTGAAGATGGATGTTTCTGAAATTGAAGTGGAATCGGTGGGTTCATTGGTGGGTTCGGAAATGTTGAAAACTTCACTGATGGCACTGGGTTTTGGCATGATCGCAATTTTGCTCTATGTGACAATTCGCTTCGAGTTTGCTTTTGCACTCGGAGCCCTGGTCGCACTGGTGCACGACCTGATCATCGTGATGGGCCTGGTGACGGTGTTCGGACTTGAAGTCTCATTGATCACGGTGGGTGCTTTCCTGACCATTGCCGGGTATTCGATCAATGACTCGATTGTGGTCTTTGACCGGGTGCGTGAAGGACTGAGAACCAAGCGAGGTGATGTGAAAGACATCATGAATTTTTCACTGAATGCTACCCTGTCACGGACATTGCTGACGAGTATGACTACTTTGTTGACTCTGGTGACCCTGTATGTCTTCGGTGGGCCGGCTCTTAATAATTTTGCTTTCACTCTGATCGCAGGGGTACTGGTCGGAACTTACTCATCGGTTTTTGTCGCCTCTCCGATTGTGTTGTGGTGGGCGCGTAAGACCAAAACAAACCTGCGTCGTGAGGTTTTGGATTCTGACCAAGACAGGATTGGCCCCGATTCGCAGGTGATCGAGGCGTAAAGCAAGGCGGGAAGAATTTTTCTCGTCAAGGCGCCAAGAAACACAAAGCAATGAAAGAGAGGGGTGGCTTGGCTGGAGGGTTGAAAAAGAAATTTGAGCTGGCAATTGACTTTATTCCGTATCGTGGCTAGAATTGCCGCCCGCTTGACCCGTAGAGAGGAGAGCTGGAGAAATTTATTTAGTTTTACTAATTGTTTAATAAATCATGGCTGAAGTAAGTGTAAAAAAAGGAGAGCCGGTTGATCGTGCTCTCAAGCGTTTGAAGAACAAACTTGAGAACGAGGGCATCCTTGAAGAGATCCGCCGTCTGCGCTCATTCGAAACTCCTACGCAGCGCACCAAACGCAAAGCAAGAGCTAATGCGAAACGAGCCCGCAATCGTGTGCGCTTCACTTTGGATCAGCACAACAAAAAAGAAGAAGGCTGACCGTTTTTGGCCTCAAGGTGAATAAAATTACCAAAACGTCGTCTTTTATCGGGCGACGTTTTTTATTTGAGCGGCTTTGCCCACTCGGTCTGGACGACAAACGTTTTGCAAGAGGGGGAGAATTTGACTACGGATATTACGGATAATTCAGACAGAAATTTCTCCTTTTTTTATTCTTTTCATACTTGTGTAATCTGTGTAATCCATGCTTAAGAATTTCCTCATATTATTAAGGCTGGAGGAACTGGCTCCGTAGATAGTATAACGAGATATTGTTTATGAGCGTGGCAGCTAGTTTGACAGACATCAGAATTTGTTTTGGGGAACCTGAAACGAAGTGCTGTGTTGACGCCACCGGACTGCAACTGAATCTGGCATCGCCGCATCTGGCCGGGCCGAAGAGCGAGGTGCTGTTCGAGTGCGAAGATGCAGAGCAAGTGACGAGGAAAAATCTCTGCTTGCTGCGGGGCAAGGGTGCTGTGGCGGGAGTGGCGGTCATCGACTGTGATCCGGATGGGATCGAATCGGCAGCCAAGCTCATATATGAAGAGCTGCTTGCAGAGACAGCAGGTTTGAAATTGCACCGCTTGTGGAATTTTATTCCCTACATCAATGATGAATCGCTCGGCCAGGAAATCTACCGGTCATTCAACGTGGGCCGCTGGAAAGCTTTTGCCGAAGCTTATGGCAAGACGGAGATGGATCAGCTTTTACCAGCAGCCACGGCAGTTGGACTGCAGGAAGAGAGTCATCGTCTGGCGGTGATTTTTCTGGCCGGACAGGATTCAGTGGAGTATTTCGAAAACCCGAGGCAAACACCGGCCTATCAATATCCGAGTGAGTATGGTCCGCGTTCGCCGAGCTTTGCCCGTGGAGCAGTCGTGGCTAGCGGGAAGGGTAGGCTGGGTTACCTTTCAGGCACATCGAGTATTTGTGGCTGTGAAACGGTGGGCGCGGGAGATCTGGAAAAGCAGGTTTGCGAAACGATTGAGAACATTAAAGAGGCGCTGAGTCGGATGGGTTTTGAGGGCTGGCCGGGTAAGGTGGCAGGTTGTTCTTTGCAGTTCCGCGTGTATGTCCGCGATGCGGCGGATTATCCCGAGATCAGGCAGAGGTTCACCGAAGTGGTGGGAGAGGAAACCGCCGGGCAGACAGTGTTCGTCCAGGCGGATATTTGCAGGAAACCCCTGAAACTGGAGATTGAGGGGGTGTTCAGGAGTTAAATGGAAAGCCCGGGCGCAGCAAAGCATTACTCACGGACGGAAGAGGCGCTCAATATTTTATCCCATGCGGGCGGGTTGATCCTGAGTGTAGCGGGCTTGGTTCTTTTGGTGATACGAGCTATCACTTACGGAAATGTCGGGCATGTGCTCAGCTTCAGCATTTTTGGTGTCAGTTTGGTTTTGCTGTATGCCGCTTCGACGGCATACCACAGTGTGAGAGATCCCAAATTGAGGGGACGCATGAGGGTGTTGGATCATGCTGCCATTTATATTCTGATTGCGGGCACCTACACCCCCTTCTGTCTGATCACCTTGAAAGGGCCGGTGGGGTGGACGATTTTTGTCATTTCCTGGGCGATGGCGCTGGTGGGAGTGGTGCTCAAGTTGTATTTTACCGGCCGATTCCACCGGACATCGACTGCGATGTACGTGTTCATGGGGTGGATCATCGTTTTTGCAATCAAGCCGTTGGCCACCAATTTGTCATCGGAAGGTTTGTTCTGGCTGGTTGCCGGAGGGGTGAGTTATACGGTGGGGGCGATTTTTTTCAGTTTGGGAAAACTGAAATTCAATCACGCCCTTTTTCACGTTTTTGTTCTGGCTGGCAGTATCAGTCATTTCATAGCGGTGTACTGTTATGTGATTTAGAATTCGAGCCCGTAAATTTTAAGTGCAAGGTTCCCTTGAAATGTCAGATTCCCTTGTTTTGACGGTTGACTTTGTGGGAGTCGGGACAACTATAAGACCTCTCAAAACGGCAGGGTAGCTCAGTGGTAGAGCAGGAGAATCATAATCTCTTGGTCGGGGGTTCGAATCCCTCCCCTGCTACTTTTGCAGAAGTCAGAATCCCCGATTCTGTTTGCTCTCGAATTTCTTTAAAAATTTAGGGGGAATCGGCTTGCGTAAGTGGGTTTACTGACTATATTCCGGCCCGCCTTCGCAGAAGGCTCCCTTTTGGTGGAATTCTGCAAGGAGGAAACGACTCAATTTGAGCCCTGGAAGGCCCTGTTTTTCAAGGCTGCTTCTATTTTCCGGGACGATGAAAGGAGCGGAAATCGAAGGATAAACATTTTTTATAAACTTTACTCACAAGCCAGTATGCCGACTATCAATCAGCTCGTTCGTTTTGGACGCAAAGACAAAGTGGTGAAATCAAAGTCTCCGGCTTTGGCTAATTGCCCACAGCGTCGCGGTGTTTGTTTGCAGGTTTACACGCGGACGCCGAAAAAACCGAACTCGGCTTTGCGTAAAGTCGCCAAGGTGAGGTTGACGAATGGCCAGGAGGTCATCGCTTATGTCGGCGGCGAGGGACACAATTTGCAGGAGCACTCGATTGTGCTGGTGCGTGGTGGCCGGGTGAAGGATTTGCCAGGTGTGCGTTATCACGTGGTTCGCGGCGCTCTGGATACTCTGGGTGTCGACGGTAGAAAACAATCTCGCTCCAAGTACGGAGCCAAGCGGCCGAAGGCCGGATAGTGTGGAGATTTTGGCGATAGCCAATCTCCTCGCGATACGAAAATATAGTTTTACACATATTATCCTATGTCACGAAGAAGAAAAACAATCAAAAAGCCTGAGCTGCATGATCCTCGCTACGAGAGCACTCTCGTTGCCAAGATGATCTCCAAGGTGATGGTTTCGGGAAAGAAATCACTCGCTGAAAGAATCGTTTATGCGGCTATCGACAAAGCGAACGAGGGTTCGGATGCAGTCGATCCATTGGAGGTTGTCAATCGGGCGATTGAAAATGCCAAACCCCGTGTAGAGGTGAAGAGCCGTCGGGTGGGAGGTGCTACTTACCAAGTGCCGATCGAAGTGGCAACTGATCGCCAGGAGGCGATGGCCATGCGCTGGATTGTCACAGCAGCTCGTGGACGCAAGGGGGTGCCGATGCACACGGCTCTGGCCAACGAAATCAAGGATGCCAGCAGCAATCAGGGTGGCGTGATTCGTAAGAAGGATGAAACGCACAAGATGGCGCAAGCCAACCGTGCTTTTTCGCATTTTCGTTGGTAAAGGAGGTGTTGATTTTGGCAAAAATGCCCGGCTGGTAACGGCGACGTCTACCGGACGATACGAATAAGAGACGTAAATTTGACGATTGATAAAACTTTGTGCCGATCAGTATCGGCTTTGAACCGTGAGTGCTGTAGTCCTAGATATGCCCAAAAAAGTGAGCAGTCCTATTTCTCCCAATTCGCCTGACCGCGAAGTTCCTCTGGAACGTACGCGGAACATCGGCATTGTGGCGCATATTGACGCGGGTAAGACAACGCTGACGGAGCGGGTATTGTTTTACACTGGCATGATCCATCGCATTGGTGAGGTTCATGATGGGGCGGCGACGACGGACTGGATGGATCAAGAGCGTGAACGAGGCATTACGATCACGTCGGCAGCGGTCAGTTGCCGTTGGACGCAGCTTCCCGAAGTGGGGGTTTACAAAGCTTTTGCCGACCAGGAGCAACGGGTGAATATCATCGATACTCCCGGGCACGTGGATTTCACTGCTGAAGTGGAGCGGTCACTGCGCGTTCTCGATGGGGTGGTGGTGGTTTTCTGTGGAGTGGCCGGGGTTCAGCCGCAGTCGGAAACGGTCTGGCGCCAGGCGGATACCTACGGAGTTCCGCGCATTGTTTTTGTGAACAAAATGGATCGTGTTGCTGCTGATTTTGATGCAGTGGTGGGCGACGTGCGGGAAAAGCTGGGTGCGAATGCGCATCCGATTCTCATTCCAATTGGCTCTGAAGAGGATTTGCGCGGCCAAATCGACGTGATCAACAAGAGGGCGGTCATTTATTCAGACGACGATGTTCTGGGTTCTACCTATCAGGTGGTCGATCTCGATGCTGATCAGAGCTTGATTGCCGAGGCTGCCTACGAAGAATTGATGGCCGCACTGGTGGAGGCCGATGAAGAGATCGGATTGAAATTTCTCGACGAAGAAGAAATCACCGTGCTCGATGTCAAAACGGCTTTGCGCCGGGCGACGATTGCCAACAAGATTATCCCAGTGGTGGGAGGATCTGCTTTTAAGAACAAGGGAGTTCAGTATTTGCTTGATGCAGTGGTGGATTATTTGCCCAATCCTTTGGAGATTCCTGCAGCTGAAGGGCACGATCCGAGTGATGAATCGATCATTGTTGAGGCCGAAGCGAATGACAATGCTAAGTTCTGTGCTTTGGCCTTCAAATTGTGGAGTGACAAATTTGTTGGCAAGCTGGTATTTATCCGGGTTTATTCGGGTGCGATTTCCAAGGGGGATCAGGTTTACAATCCACGCACTGGAAAAACCAGCCGGGTGGGACGCTTGATCCAGATCCAGTCGGACGAGCACAAGGATATCAAGACCTGCTACGCAGGGGACATCGCAGCGATCGTGGGGATCAAGACTGTGGGCACCGGGGATACGCTGGCGGACAAGGGGTTTAAGATTATGCTGGAGCCTCCGGCTTTTCCGCAGCCAGTGATTTCAATGTCGGTAGAGCCAAGAACCACCTTGGATCAGGAAAAAATGGCGGTAGCGCTGCAGAGCTTGTCTGAAGAGGATCCGACTTTCACGGTTCATACAGATGAGGAAACTGGCCAGACGATTATTTCAGGTATGGGTGAGTTGCACCTTGAGGTGCTGCAGGAGCGTATGAAGCGTGAGTTCGGGGTGGAGAGTGCTTCAGGCAAACCCCAGATCGCCTACCGTGAAACTATTTCGGAGCAGGCTCGCGGCGAGGGCAAGTTAATCAAACAGTCAGGTGGAAAAGGGCAATACGGCCATGTGGTGTTGAGCGTTGCTCCCAACAAACAGGGAGAAGGCCTGACGATTGAAAATAAAGTGGTTAGTGGCTCCATTCCAAAAGAATTCATCAATGCCTGTTACTCAGGTATCGAAGAATCGATGATCAATGGGGTGATCGCTGGTTATCCGATGGTGGACGTGCATGTCGAACTGCTCGACGGGTCGAGTCACGACGTGGACTCAAATGAGCAGGCATTCAAGATGGCGACCATCTTTGCGATGAAGGATGGCTTTAAAAATGCAAAAGGGATCTTGCTTGAACCAATAATGGGAGTAGAGGTGAGCACTCCGGATGAATATCAAGGTGATATCATCGGGGATTTGAATCGACGTCGCGGGAAAATCCAAGAGATCGAAGCTAAGGGAAGCCATAGCATCGTGAAGGTGGAAGCACCACTGGCGGAGATGTTCGGTTACTCGACGGATATGCGCAGCCTCTCAAGCGGTCGTGCGGATTTTTCAATGAAACCTTCTCACTTTGATGAGGTGCCTCCGAAAATAGTAGAAGAAATTGTAGAGCGGCGCGGCGGCGGATAAAAAACGCCGAATCAAACCACCGGATAAAAATTTTAGGAACAGACTTTAGATACACTGCAACCCAGTATTACAATGCAAAACACAAGCATAAAAATACGCCTTCGGGCTTACGATCACCGCATCCTCGACAAATCGACTCTCGATATTGTTGAGACTGCAAAGCGCACTGGTGCCAAAGTAGCGGGACCTATTCCCCTGCCAACACGGATTGAAAAATTCAGTGTGAATGCTTCTCCGCACGTGAACAAAAAGGCTGCGGAACAATTTGAAATTAGAACACACAAGCGGCTGTTGAATATCATCGAGCCGACTTCAAGGACGGTGGACGAGTTGAAAAAGCTCAACCTGCCAGCAGGGGTGGACATCACCATTAAGATTTAGTTGGAACTTTAATTGTTTGATTGACCCCAGGTCAAAATTGCACGCTGAACCATGAGTATTGGATTGATAGGCAAAAAAATTGGAATGACTCGCGTTTTCACCGAGGACGGTGTAGCGGTCGCTGTAACAGTGATCGATGTGAGTGATAATCAGTTTCTCCAGAAGAAAACCCAGGAGAAAGACGGTTATTCGGCTGTTCAAGTAAGCTTTGACGAGCAGAAGGAAAGCCGCCTGACGAAAGCGAAAAATGGACACATCAAGGCGAGTGGAGGCGATCCGAAAAAGCGCATCCGTGAGTTTCGTGTGGCTGACGATGCCGCTCTTCCTGAAGTTGATCATCCGGGCATTAATCTGTTCGAAGAAGATCAATGGGTGGATGTGATCGGAACTAGTAAAGGCAAAGGGTTCCAGGGAGTGGTCAAGCGTTACAATTTCGGAGGACTTCCTGCTGCCCACGGATCGATGATGCATCGCCGTCCGGGGGGTATCGGTGCCGGCACATGGCCTGGCCGGGTGTGGAAGAATAAGAAAATGCCTGGTCATCACGGGGTCTATCGCAAGACAATCCAGAATTTGAAAATCGTCGCTAAACGCGAGGAAGACAATGTGCTTTTGATTAGTGGAGCAATCCCTGGATCAAAAGGCAGCTATGTCATGATTCGTCCGGCGGTGAAACATCCGGCACCGGATCAAAAATTGAAAGCGAGTGATGCGCCCTCCAAAGAAGAGAGTGCTGACAAAGAATAAAAACTGTTAAAGGAAAAATATCATGGCAGGAACAGTACTTACAGTTACAGCAGCTAAAAAAGCGAATTTCGATGTGATCGAAGACCGTCGGGGGATCCAGGCGGTTCACGAAGTGGTCACTGCGATGCGCGCAAACCGTCGTTGCGGTTCTGCAAACACCAAAACTCGTGGCGAAGTCAAAGCAACGAACAAAAAGCCCTGGCGTCAGAAAGGAACGGGCCGTGCCCGTGCCGGACGTTCATCTTCGCCGATCTGGCGTGGAGGCGGTGTGGTTTTCGGGCCGCGTGCCAGGAGTTATGCTAAGCAGACCAACAAATCGACCAAGCGCCTGGCTTTCCGCAAAGCTCTCAGTGAGCGGATTCTGGCTGGTGATGTGGTGGTGGTTCCTTCATTCGAAGTGAAGGATGGCAAAACAAAAAGTTTTGTGACTGCAGTAAAGAATGTTGTGGAAGCCCGCAAAACTTTGATCATCGGTCTGGACTTCAGTGAATCCACATTCCTCTCAGGACGTAATGTTGAGAAGACACTGTTGATGAGTGCGGCGGAGGTCAATACCGAGAACCTGTTGTATTTCGATAAGGTCGTGATTGTGAAAGATGCTTTGGAGATCCTGGCTACTCGCACAGGGGCCAAGAGTGGGGAAAAAGAAGTAAGTGCGCCTGCCGAAGAAGAGGCTAAAGCGCCTGAAGCTGAAGCTGAAGCCGAAGAAGCGTAAATTGAAAATTTAGTAGGACGACGACAATGAAAGATATTTTTCAAGTTATCAAAACTCTCCAGTTGAGTGAAAAAGCGACGCTGCTGTCGGACACGGAGAATGTGTACGTGTTTAAAGTGGATCCGCGTGCCAACAAGCTGGAGATCAAGGAAGCGGTGCAAAGACTGTTTAAAAAAACTGTTATTGATGTGCGCACAGCCAATTATAAAGGCAAAAAGAAGCGTGAGCGTCGGGCCGACTACGGCCGGGCAGCACATTGGAAAAAAGCCTTTGTCCGCCTCAAGGAGGGGGAAGAGATCGAGATCGTATAAAGATAAACTTTTAAGTTAAGGGGAAGTCATGCCGTTGAAAAAATTTAGACCAGTAACGCCTTCGAATCGTTACAAGCTCCTGCCCGATTTTGCGGAAATCACAAAATCGAAGCCGGAAAAAAATCTGACCAGTTCACTGAAAAAATCAGGTGGACGGAATAACCGTGGGCGAATCACCTGCCGCCATCGCGGGGGTGGTCACAAGCGCAAGTATCGTTTGATCGATTTCAAACGGACTCGCCGTGATGGGGCGGCTAAAGTGGTTGCGATTGAATACGATCCAAATCGCACCGCTCGCATCGCTTTGATCGAATACGCAGACGGACAGAGATCTTACATTCTGGCTCCGCGTAATCTTGAAGTGGGTAACTCGATTCAAGCAGGAGAGGGCAGCCCCCTCAAGCCCGGCAATGCAATGCCTCTTTCGGAAATTCCGATCAGTAGTTTGATTCACAACATTGAATTGACCCCTGGACGTGGTGGCCAGATGGCGCGCAGTGCCGGACAATCGGCTACTTTGGCCAGTAAAGAAGAGAAATATGCGGTTGTGAGACTGCCATCCGGCGAGATGCGCAAGATCAATTTGAAATGTTACGCCACGCTTGGAGTAGTAGGAAATCATGAGCACATGAATGTGGTTAGCGCCAAGGCTGGCAGAACCCGCTGGCTGGGGATTCGCCCGACTGTGCGCGGTATGTGTATGAATCCGGTCGATCATCCCAATGGTGGTGGTGAGGGTAAATCAAAATCAGGTGGTGGCCGCCAGCACTTGAAAAGTCCCTGGGGACATGTAAAGGGCCAGAAGACTCGTAAAAAACACAAGGCCAGCAACAAGTTTATTGTCGAAAGACGGAAGAAAAAAGGAGGGCGTCGTTAATTGGGTTTTGGCTTTGTCAAAATACGTAATACTCGCTGTTAGAATAATAAATCGAATTTTAAAGACTTCGAAAGCATTTAAGAAATCATGGGCAGATCACTGAAAAAAGGGCCGTTTGTTGACCAGAAGCTTCTGGGCAAAATCGATGCGATGAACGAGAGTGGCGGGAAGCGTCCGATCAAAACCTGGTCGAGACGTTCGCTGATCACTCCTGATTTTGTCGGACACACCTTCCTGGTTCACAACGGCAAGGATTTCCCGTCTGTGTTTGTTACGGAAAACATGGTCGGCCATAAGCTGGGGGAGTTTTCTGCGACGCGGAAATTTATCGCTCACGGCGGACACAATCCAAAACTGTAATTTAGAGGAAAGAATAACAAAACGATGAACCTGAACTCCAACAACCAGATGCGCAAAAGCGCCACGACTCCCGCTTCTGCGGCGAGGGTGCTAGTCTGTGTGGTGTTGGTTTTGGGTGCATGTCTGGCTTCTGAATCTATTGTGGCACAAAGCAAAGCGTCGAATGCTTCGAGTTCAGCGATTGAACTTCAGGAGCTGAAGACAGCATTGACGATCAGCCAAAAGCAGTTGGCTGCAGAAAAGGGTCGCACGGCGGCTCTGGATGAGATGCGCAAAGCTCTCGCTGAGAGTCTGGCGGCAGCTAATAGTGAAGCTAAAGTAGAGCGGGCGGCTTATCAAGATCTGCTGATCAAGATGGAAGCCTTGGGCGTAGATGTGCTGAATGTGGATCCGAAGGGATTGCAGCAGCGATTGCTCAAAGCGGTGAGAACAACTGAACTGGAGCGCGAACAGAACCGGAAATTGTCCGGGCAATTGTTGAAGCTGAGTGAATCCGTGGTGAGTTACTTTCAGTCAACTGGCGGTGGGCAGCACGATCCAAAAAGTAGAATGGCGGTGGAGTCCGAGTTGAGGGCCGGCGATGTAGCCTTGGGGCTGAGTCTGCCAAAAGCAAAAAAAGCTCCCGTCACTGTGTCACGCGCACGGGTGGTGAGCATGGACCCGGAAGTTGGTTTGATTGTTTTGAATGTAGGGAGAAAAGGCGGAGCCCGTGTGGGAATGCCTCTTGAAATTTTGCGCACTGACCGTCCGATTGGCACAGCCATGGTAGTTGATGTGCGTGACTCGATCTGTGGAGCAGTGCTCAATGAATTAGTCAGCGAAAACGATGATGTAAAAATTGGTGACCGGATACAACCGAAACCACAGCAACTTTGAACTTAGAATATTGGATTTAATGGACGTTCGATCAACATATAAAGGAGCCCGTATCTCAGCACGTAAAGTGCGTGATGTCACTCGTGAAATTCAAGGCCTACCGGTTTCGCATGCACTGGACCTGCTGGCTTTTACGCCGAGAAAAGCAGCTCGCCTGGTAGCGAAGACGCTGAAAGCTGCGGTGGCCGATGCGGAGAATAATTTTGAGCTGGCTGTGGACAGCCTGGTGATCAAGGAGGCAACGGCGGGTGAAGGCCCGACGATGAAACGCTTCATGCCGCGGGCAAGAGGATCGGCTTCGCCAATTCGCAAGCGCACCAGCCGGATTAACATCGTATTAACCGAGGATGCTGATTTGATTGAAGCTATGGAAAAAACTTCCGAGCGGAAAAGGAAAAAGGCGGCTCCAAAGAAAAAAGCAGCTAAAAAAACCACCCCAAAAGCCAAGAAGGAGAGCAAAGCCGAAGTCACTGAGCCTGCAGGAGAAGAGGAAACAGTGGTAGAAGAAGTTGTTGCAGAAAGTGCAAGTGAAAGCACTGTCGATTCGGCGGCTGAGGAAACAGCTGTAGATTCCGGCGATAAAGAGAATACCGCTGAAGATGGCGACAAGAAGTAATTTTTAATTAAGAACGAGAGACAAGAATCATGGGACAAAAAGTCAATCCAATTGGATTTCGCCTCGCAGTCAATAAAGACTGGCGTTCGAAATGGTATGCACCTAAAGGGCAGTTCGCAGAATATCTGCACAGCGATTTGGAAATTCGCACCTATCTGAAGGAGAAACTCCATTTTGCCGCTGTATCAAAAATCATGATCGAGCGTGCGTGGAATAGTGTGAGGGTAACGCTCTTCACCTCCCGTCCGGGACTCGTCATTGGACGAAAGGGATCGGAAATCGAGCGCATGACGGCGGAAGTTTCCAAAATGTGTGGAGGCAAGCAGGTCAAGGTGGATATCCAGGAAATCAAGCAGCCGGAAACGGATGCCCAGCTGGTCGCCGAGTCGGTTGCCCTGCAGTTGGAGCGCCGTATTGCCTTCCGTCGGGCGATGAAAAGAGCTTTGCAGACAGCGATGGAATTCGGAGCTGAAGGAATTCGATTGCGTTGTGCCGGCCGTTTGGGTGGTGCGGACATTGCCCGTGCCGAGTGGTACCGCAAAGGTAGTGTGCCTTTGCACACATTGCGTGTGCCGATTGATTACGGATTTACTGAAGCCCGCACGACTTGGGGAATTATTGGGATCAAGTGTTGGATCAACAAAAAAGAAGAGCTTGAAACCAACGCAAAAAAACAAACCGGAGGTCGTCCTGATCGGCGTGGCGGCGGAGGCCGTCCGGGAGGTCGCCCAGGTGGTGGTCCGGGGGCAAGACGTTAGTAGTCGGCCCTATGGGAAGCTGAGAAAATTAGTAAGATAAATTTTAGAAACGAAGGAAAAGAGTTATGCCTTTAATGCCGAAAAGAGTGAAGTATCGCAAGAGCCAGCGCGGAAGCCGTGCCGGTGATGCTCAGCGTGGAACCAAGGTGAGCTTTGGCGAGTTTGGCCTGCAGGCCCTCGGTCGTGAATGGATCACGAACCGCCAGATTGAAGCTTGTCGTGTTGCGATCAACCGTCACCTGAAACGTAAAGGGAAAGTTTGGATTCGCGTATTTCCTCACAAACCAATCACGCAACGACCACCGGAAACCCGTATGGGTAAAGGTAAAGGTTCCCCGGAACATTGGGTGGCTGTAGTTCGTCCGGGAACAATGTTGTTTGAAGTGGGTGGAGTGCCGGAATCACTGGCAAAGGAAGCCATGCGATTGGCGGCGAACAAGCTGGGTGTCAGAACCCGCTTTGTAAGTAGATAATAATAAATTTGGATGAGGTAAAAATCAGAAATGGTTATATGAAACCAGGGTTGGTTTAAAAGTCTTGAAATGAGATGAGTACAAAAATTAAAGATCTGAGAGAATTGAGCGTAGATGAACTTGCGACCCGGCGACGGGATCTCAAGGAAGAGGGCTTGCATCTGCGGGTGCAACAGGAGTCTGGCCAGTTGGAGAATTCCTCGCGATTGCGTACCATCCGCCGTGGGGTAGCTAAAATTGAAACGATCCTGTCTGAGCGGAGGTTGGCGGCGAAAAAAGTAGCGGCTCCAGCAGCAGAGTAGTGAGGGGTGAGGTAAGCGGCAGGAATAGAAACAGAAGATAGATTTAAGAGAAACGGATCGCATAGGAATAGAGCATTCGTCAGAAGTTAGAAAATTTAGCAGTCATGAGTGATACAGCCACCACGGAAAACCAGAGTCGAAACTCACGAAGGAGTCTCGTCGGAGTCGTCGTTTCGGACAAAATGCACAAGACGATCAAGGTCGAATTGGTGCGTCGTGTTCCCCATTCGAAATTTCGTAAAATCGTGAAGCGTTCGACTACGGTGCTTGCCCACGATGAAAGAGAAGAGGCCAAAATGGGTGACAAGGTTGAGGTGATGGAAACACGCCCGGTCAGCAAAAATAAATGTTGGCGTTTGACGGAAGTGTTGAGCCACTGATGGAGAGCCGGAGTGAAACGGAGACAGACGAAGGCAATTAGAAGTTAAGAATTTTAAGAAAGGTAATTGAGCGATGATCCAAATGGAATCCAAGGTCCTAGTGGCCGATAATACCGGAGCCCGGTCCGCCAAAATGATTGGGGTGATCGGAAAGCGCACCAAGAGTGCTGGCATCGGGGATGTCATTACGGTGCACATCAGGGAAGCTACCCCGACAGCAAATGTCAAAAAAGGGGAGGTGGTTCGTGCTGTTGTGGTTCGTACAGCAGCCCCAATCCGACGGCCCGACGGGTCAGTGCTGCGTTTTGATAAAAACGCCATCGTGATTATCGATAAAGACAAAAACCCACAGGGAACACGTATTTTTGGACCTGTTGCGCGTGAGTTACGCGAGCAGAACTTCATGAAGATCGTATCACTAGCTCCAGAAGTGCTATGAACAGGAAAAAAATCAAAACACACGTTAAGAAGAACGACGAAGTCGAAGTCATTTCGGGCAACCATACCGGGGCTCGTGGCAAGGTGTTGCAGGTGCTTCCCGAAAAGGGACATGTGCTCATCGAAGGCGTGCGTCTTATTAAAAAAGCAGCTCGACGCAGCGAGGATCTTCCGGAGGGGGGAATCATCGAACTCGAGGGGCCTATTCACATTTCGAATGTCAAGCTGGTCAGCGATAGCAAATAAGCAGGCATCGAGAGTAATTATTTTAGGGTAAACAGAGATTAGAAAAAGATCATGCAGCCGAATCTTTTAAAAAAATACAACGAAGAAGTCGTTCCTGAACTGAAGGAAAAACTGGGCACTAGCAATGTGCATCAGATTCCGCAGGTGGAGAAAGTGGTTCTCAACAGCGGGTTTGGTAACGTGGATGACCGTAAGCAGGCGGCTGAAGACGTGGTGAATGATATGTCGATCATCACTGGTCAGCGCCCGGTTTTGACCAAAGCGAAAAACAGCATTTCGAACTTCAAGCTCCGGGCAGGAGATACCATTGGTGCCCGCGTGACATTGCGCGGACAGATTATGTGGGAATTCCTCGACCGCCTGTTGAATGCGGCGATGCCTACGATTCGAGATTTCCGTGGTGTGCCTACCAAAAGCTTTGACGGCAATGGCAATTACACCTTGGGGGTGAGCGACCAGACGATTTTCCCGGAAATCGAGCTCGACAAAGTTAAACGGGCAATTGGTTTCGATATCACAATCGTAACAACTGCTTCCACAGATGAAGCGGCAAGAGAACTACTGACCGGATTGGGTATGCCTTTCCGTAAACCCGGTGGCAACTCTTAAGCTGACGAAACCTATCAGACACTTTATATAAAAAGCTAACTAGAAAGTATTATGGCTGTTCTCACTGATCCAATCGCCGATTTTTTAACTCGGTTTAAAAATGCCACTCGTGCGCAGAAGGAAGAATTCAACGCACCCTTTTCGAAAATCAAAGCGGACATTGCCCGTATTTTGAAAGAAGAAGGGTATATCTGGAGTTATGAAATCGATACCGACGGCAAGTATCCCGAAATCCGGGTGAAGCCAAAGTACGTTGACAATACACCGGCTCTGACCGATTTGAAGAGGGTCAGCCGTCCTGGTCTACGCCAGTATTCGGGATCCGGTGAAATTCCAAGCGTTCTTGGCGGAATGGGAATTTCCATTCTTTCCACATCAAAGGGAGTTATGGTCGGTCATAAGGCGGCAAAAGAAAAACTCGGCGGTGAAGTGCTGGCTTTTGTCTGGTAGGGCCCACTGGGAACAAAACGATTTTTATTTAACAAAAACAGTCATGTCGCGAATAGGGAATAAATTGATCAGCTTGCCCGAGAAGGTTTCGGTCTCCATGAGTGATGCTCATGTGAGTGTCGAAGGTCCGAAAGGGAAGCTTGAATGGGACTTGCCCGAGGGCATCTCAATGGAACAGAGTGAGGGTGACTTGACTCTGACTCGTAACAGTGATCATCGCAGTGTGCGTGCTTTGCATGGCTTGGCACGCAGCCTGGTGGCGAACATGATCGAGGGTGTTTCCACTGGTTTTGTTAAAGAGCTGGAGATCCAGGGCGTGGGTTTCCGTGCAGCGGTGAAAGGCAAGTTTTTAGATCTGAGCCTTGGTTTTTCGCATCCCGTGGAACATCCGATTCCGGATGAATTGACGGTGACGGTGAATGAGAATACCAACATCAAGGTTGAGGGCATCGACAAACAACTGGTTGGTCAATTTGCCGCTCATGTCCGTGCTTATTATCCGCCGGAGCCTTACAAGGGTAAAGGGGTGCGCTATGTGGGCGAGCACGTGCGTCGTAAGGCTGGTAAGAGTGTGCAGTAGTAGATTAGGAGAGAGAATTTAGGAGAGAGAACTTAGAAAATTTAGGATCATGAGTCAATTCAATCGCCATCATGCGCGCAACAGGATGCACAAACGCATTCGCCGGAAAATTTCAGGGACTGCCGAACGGCCTCGGTTGTCGGTGTATTTTTCCAATAAAAATGTTTACGCCCAATTGATTGATGATACGGCGGGTAAAACTCTGGCTGCTGCCTCGACTTGCGATAAAGCCGTGAAAGTGGCCGGTTCCAGTGTTGCTTCAGCGACGAAGGTGGGTGAGGAAATCGCCGGGCGTGCCAAAGCAGCCAAAATTGATAATGTAGTTTTTGATCGCGGTGGTTTTGTTTATCACGGCAAGGTGAAAGCCTTGGCGGATGCGGCGCGCGAGGCAGGATTGGGATTTTAATTTTAGAAATAAGGGTAATGAGCGAAAACGATACCAGTAAAGCGGAAGAATCCGAAGAAGAGGTCAAGGCCGAAGCTACGGAGGCTCCAGAACAGCAAAAACCAGAAGCTGAGGCGGAAGCTCCGGCAGCTGCAGAAAAAGCGGAAGAGAAAGCTCCCGCCGAAAAATCTGAGGAGAAACCTGCAGCCGAGAAGGTTGAGGAGAAACCTGCAGCGGAAAAGGTGGAGGAGAAAGCTGAGGAAAAACCTGCTGCTGAAAAAGCTGAAAAGGTGGAGGAAAAACCAGCAAGTGATTCTACGGAAGACAAAAAAACTGCGCCGGACAAGGGCTCCTCGGATGTTTTGAAAAAAGCTGAAGAGAAGCTTAAAGAATTTGAAGTGGACGAAGAAGAGGAGCTGATGGAGAAAGTGGTCTTCATCAACCGTTGTGCCAAGGTGGTGAAAGGTGGACGTCGTTTCAGCTTCAGTGCTCTGGTGGTTTCCGGTGATCAGAAAGGCAATGTCGGGTACGGTTTTGGTAAAGCGAACGAGGTAGCGGATTGCATTCGCAAAGGCAGCGAAATCTCCAAGAGATCCATGGTGTCGGTCGCGCTGAAGGACAATACGATTCCACATGCAGTGATCGGTGAGCATGGTGGCGGACGCGTA
>DAOUQC010000150.1 GCA_030625775.1 Verrucomicrobiota bacterium | reverse complement strand
GCATGACAGGGCAATCCTTCCCTGCCCACTTTCACCGCTCGCAGAGGGAGTTAACACAGACGGCTAAACCTTAGCGACCCTTTCTGGAATTCAATTCGTCTCGGTAACTCTCAGCTCGCTCTTTCCATCGTTCGGCCCGGGCGATTTGCTGGCGTTGTTTGACCTTCCACTTCTCTGCCCGCTCACGTTCGTGAACAAGGGCAATATTCTCTGCCTGTAAGGCGTCGTGGCACATCACTGAGGCCACATAGGCATACGATTCCAGGGCACGAACGGCAGCTTGTCTCAGGTTCACAGCTGATTCCGGATCATTTTGCAGGCGCTGCCATAAAGCTTGTTGCAAACTGCCGCCGCTTTTATCTGAAATATGAAGCTCCTCTCCCAATCTCTGCTCAGAAATCAGCTTCTTCCACTCTGAGGAATCATGTGGATCCGGGTGTAATCCCTTCTGTTTCCACGGCGCTCGAAAATGCACGCAACTACAGTGTGGATCCATGCGAATGGATTCCTCTCCCCACCGCGCAATGATACGCTGCCAAAAATCCAAATCCCCACATTTTTTAAGATCTTCCCGCCAATATCCCAGTTCATCAAATGCGAGTCGGCGGTGTATAAATACCGACGCTGGAAGGCGATTATTTCCAGCAAAAAATATCTCGCGATATCCCCGGTCGTGTAATGGCCCTACAGCGGGAACTATATATCCTCTAGCGTCCACCCAAAGCGATCCGACTGCCGCAATGTGCGCCGCATCATCTTGCATTAACTCAACCAGTCGTCCAACATGATTGCTGAAAACAATATCATCGTCCGCCATAAAGCCGACCAATTCTCCCTCGGCTTTTTTCAATGCAATATTGCGGTTAGCGTATCCGAACCCCGGCCCTTTGGGCAGATCAAACCAACGCACTCTGGAATCCCGCCGCTGCAACTGCTCAATCATTTCACCTGTGCCATCAGTGCACCCGTCTCCAACCACCAGCACCTCCCAGTCTGTAAAATCCTGAGCAAACAAGCTTTCCAAGGCAATCTCGACCGTATCACGGCGGTTGTGCGTGGGAAGCAGGATGGATAGTTTAGGCGGCACCGTTCCTCCTGTGGCTGGTCATCAATTTCATGGAAAAAACTAATAGCCCTTCAAGCCGGAAGGCAGCTGGCAGGGAATTTTTTCGGTATAAAGTGGCAAGCGGAGCTTGTCCGGGCACTCGTAGTTATACTTTCCTCCAGTTGGGCAATTGAAAAAGACCACTTCCTTATCACCAAGATTATAATCGCAATGCCAAACGCCAATAGGCATCGAGAGTGAACGCCGCCGCCTTTCCGACAACAGCACGTGAAAGCATTTGCCGAAGGTAGGTGAGTCTTCGCGACCGTCATACATAGCAATCGACATTTCACCCTGAAACACTGTATAGCGGTCTTCATGGAGCAGGTGAATATTCCAGCCCTTGGCCCAGCCCGGAAGAATGGTAGAGCAATACACGCGGGTCAATGGCTCGGGATGCCACTGCCAGTTTTCGTCATAAACTTCAAATAACATTCCGCGATCATCGGGATGTACCGACACGTCCCGGATAAGAGCCCCATGAGGCAGAGCTTCAACCGTTTGGCCATTCGCCTCCGCCATATGTCCATCCTGCTTAGCCGCTTCAACCAAATCCTTGTTTCCGGGTGATGTCATCAATATGTAAGATTGCCTTTCAAGTCAGTTTCTGTAGACATACAACAGCAATCACAGGGCACAAGGATTGATCGACTCACTTCTTCGTCTGCGGGTTTTGATCCACCGCCGTCGCAAATCCGTTGATCTTATTTTCGATCAGCTTCACATCTCTGGTACCGGGACCAACTCTAACGCCGATACGTTTGGCGGGTTGGCGGGTTTCTTTGATCTCGTTTTTTTTCAAGGTGATCGATTCGACCTGGCCCTGCACATCCACCCCGATACCATCGTTCTTGCCGCTATCGATGATGCGATTGTTCTCAACGATGTTGCGATGCGGAGCAAAGTTCTTGCCGCGTTCTGGTCGGAACAGGATGCCCGTCTTGCCGCTACGCAGGATGTCATTGTCACGGATCACATTGTCGGTGTCACGGTGACCGAAAAGGGATCCAAAGAATATTTTTGCAATTCATTCAATCATTTTTGAAATAATTGCCTCTGACTCTTTTCACGGCCTCTCTTCCGGCTCTCTGCTTTTTCAGCTTCTTCCCGTCCGGCTCGCCATTCCAGAGCTTGTAAAAAGTTTTATCGTCCTGCGGTATTGTCTCACAAGTCATTCACATTAAATTCCAGTTTACTCTCCTGCCTGCAGTGGGTTGCTGTGGATAGTAACTTTGTATTTGTTAAAATACGCTAAGCAAGGATGTCTACATCCGGAAACGATCCGAGGATCGGTTCGCTTGGGATGTGGAGCCATTTTTTCAGTACCGTGGAATAGACGGAGCGGAAATCCATGTTGTGTTTGAGAGCACCGTTGCGAACATCGTAGATATCCTCCAGGCTGGGATAAGCGGCCTGCATGCCGGGTTTGACTTTAGGGCCAAAGAAGAACATCGCCCCGGCATGGCCGTGGTCGGTTCCATTGCTGCCGTTCTCCTTAACGTTGCGACTGAACTCGCTGAACGAGAAGGTCAGAACCCGCTGGTCCAGTCCCTGCTGCTCCAGATCCTTTTGAAAGGCGAAGACGGCGTCGTTCAAATCTCCCAGCAGATTGTCGTGTTTCTTGCGCTGGTTGCTGTGGGTGTCGTAGCCTCCCTGGGGAGTGTAGTAGATGCGCGTGCCCAACCCGCCGCTGATCAGGCCGGCGATAGCACGCAGATTGTTTGCCAGGCCGCTCTTGGGGTACTCGACCTTGGGTTTATAGGCCCCCGCCAGACGGCGGATTTCCTCACTGCTCGCATTGGCTGCCACGGCAGTGCGACTGAGAAAGTCTATATTCTCCCCCGGCTGAGCGGAGGGGTGCTTGTGCATCTGCTGGTAGAGACCAGTGCGTGCCTTATCCTTGTTAGCACCGGTGTAGAGAAATGACTCCGGCTTCCGAAATGTAATGCCGGAGTGGTGGGGTCCCTTGAGAGCCGGAGGACTCTTGTCGGCTCCAACCGCCACTGACAGAAGGGGTTTGGACTTTTCACCAAAACCTTCGTCGATTGCCCGCCCGATCCAACCATACGGTACGTCCGGGCAGCGGCCCCGCTCGTCCGCCATGTGCCAGATGTCCATGGAGCTGAAATGGCTGTAATTCGGCTTGGGATAGCCCACTCCCGGCAAAATGCCCAGGCGTCCCTCATCGAGGAGTTCTTTGAATCCCTTCAAGCGAGGATGAAAGCCCAACTCCGCGTCGAGCTTGATGATCTCCTTTTCCGGGATGCGAGTGATCTTGCGCCCCTCCACATAGGCCTTGTTGCTGTAAGGAATGAGTGTGCTGAGCGTGTCGTTGCCGCCACTCATCTCAATGACCACAAGAATTTGCTGAGCGTTTTGAGTGGGGGGCTCGGCTTGCGCAGAACGGATCAGGAAGTCAGGTA
>DAOUQC010000117.1 GCA_030625775.1 Verrucomicrobiota bacterium | reverse complement strand
CAACTGATCCACCAAAGCCGGGGGAACCTTGTCGGGCGCGCAAGTCACGATCATGGCATCGAAGGGTGCTTCGGTCGGCCACCCCAGGTAACCGTCACCCCACTTCGTTTTCACGTTTTCATAGGCCAAGCGTTTCAAGGTCTCCGCCGCCCTCTCGGCCAAACCCTCCACAATCTCGATCGTATACACCTCCGCCACCAAAGGCGACAGCACCGCCGCCTGATATCCTGATCCCGTGCCAACCTCCAATACCCGGTCCGTAGCCTTCAAGCTCAAGGCCTCGGTCATGAAGGCCACGATAAACGGCTGCGAAATCGTCTGTCCGAAACCAATCGGCAAAGGATAGTCCCCATAGGCCAGCGCCCGCCCCTCCTCCGGCACAAATTCGTGCCGTGGCGTTTCAGCCATCGCATTCAGGACCCGTTTGTCCTTTATCCCATAACGAGGGCTCTTCAACAATTCCACCATTTCCATCCTGCGTTTATTATAAGCGTCTTCTCCCTCTGCCGCTAGCGTAAGCGGCAATATCGTCCCGAGAATCAATCCGGGGCCGGCCAGAAAAAGCCGTCTCCTTGGAAATTGAGCCGTCCAAGGCAAAGTTCGCCAGTGACGTGTCATAATCTATTTTTACCGCGATTAAGGCGTTCTGAAAAGAACAAAGATCATGACTTTGTCCTTCAAAATAGATTTCCACCAAGATCCCACGCCGTGCTGGACTGGTGGCAGGAGATCTCCCGGAATGATCTTCATGGATATAACCCTGAAAAACCAGAGTCCCCGTCCAAGTGTCAAAAAATGGTCGGGCTGACAGGATTTGAACCTGCGACCTCTTCACCCCCAGTGAAGCGCGCTACCAAGCTGCGCTACAGCCCGAAACCTATGCGGGATTGAATACCTCACCCGCGAACGGCACTACTTTTCCACTCCTTCCCCGAAGCGCAAGTGAATATCAACATTCATCACCCCTCGATCATCCGGCACGCACGAATCGTATTTGCCATCAACATCGCAATCGTCATCACCCCAACCCCGCCAGGTACAGGAGTGATCGCTGCACATTTGGGCTCTACTGCATCAAAATCAACATCACCTACCAAACGATAACCTCGCTTTGCAGAGGCATCATCCACCCGGTTGATGCCCACATCAATCACCACTGCCCCTTCTTTGACAAAATCCGCTGTGACAAATCCCGGCATCCCAATAGCCGCCACCAGAATATCCGCTTTACTGGCAACCTGCGCGAGATGCTCAGTCCGGGAATGCGCAATCGTCACCGTCGCATTGCCTCCTTCGCCCTTTTGTAAAAGCAGTAAACCCAGGGATTTACCCACCAACAGACTGCGACCGATGATGACCACATTCTTTCCGCTGATCCCCAACCCTGTTTCGATCAGCATACGCTGGCAGCCCAATGGAGTGCACGGTGCAAAGCCGGTCGGATCATCCATCGCCAGTTTGCCGATATTAATCGGGTGCAAACCATCCACATCTTTTTCCGGAGCAATTTTCAGAATCACTTCATCTTCCGACAGATGTCCTGGCAGGGGCAACTGCACAAGTATGCCATGAATCGATTTGTCTGCATTCAAAGCTTCAATCTGTGCGACCAAATCCTCCTGCTTCGTATCATCCGGCAGTTCGATTTTAACCGAGTGCAAACCCAGTTCCGAGCATTTGCGCTCCTTCATGCCAACATAAGCACGTGAGGCGGGATCATCTCCCACCAATACCACTGCCAGGCCAGGTAGTTTTCCCTGTTTTTTCAAAGCCTCGAGATCCTCGTGGCATTCCGCATACACTTTTTCCGCAATCGGTTTTCCTGTGATTAGTTGTGCGCTCATAGTGTTTGTTCTTCGTTTGCCATCAATATTTTTTCAATACGTAACCTTTCCAGCTCAAAAGTTTCATCGTCAATATCGGATTCAATCATTTCATAGGGAGCCAGCGTGACCACTACTTTCGAAAAAGGTTTGGGAATCCTGAATCGATCCCATGATTTCAGCTCCCAGTAATTGTCATAATTCACCAGTAGCGGAAAAATTTTCACTCCTGTTTTTTGAGCTAGCTTGATAATCCCCGGCTGTAATTTATAACGCGGACCTCGCGGACCATCGGGTATCATCACCACATCACGGCCATCCCTGAGCCATTTCACCAATTCAACCATCGCCTGACCTCCCCGCCTGGAACTCGAGCCCCTCACTGCAGATACGCCAAAATTCCTCATAGTCTCAGCAAGCACCGATCCATCTTTACTCGCGCTGGTGAGCACCGCACCGTTTCGATCTCTCAGATACTTTCGGTAAATACACGGTGTCACAAATATCCGATTATGCCAGAATGCCCAAATCAAAGCCTCTTCAGGCCTATCCGACAGAATGCCGCATTGATCTTCAACCCTTACCCTGAGAGTAAAGGCCACCAACCTAAGTGCCATCGAAATCAACCATCCCGTAACTCGGGTTTTAAAAGGTAAAGATTCCGGATTCGACGGTTTCCTAGGCTTCATCAATTACTCATTCTGTATTGCCTTCGGGTGTAAACCTCCGGCTGTCTTTCTTCGTTCGGCTCTGAATTCTTACTCCTCATCTAAAGCAAGCCTGCCTGCTTTAGATTAACCGTAAGTTTCACCTGCTTGTCCAACTTCTCTTCGTAAAACTCCACCCACTGCGGATCCGGCTGACAACGGGTGGATTCATCGAGTTTCACCAGCCTTCCAATCAATGCATCATAGCTCTCATCACTGCCTGCTTCCCTGGCCACTACTGCCGCGGCTTGAATTCCTGCTCCCAGGCCCGCCCCTTCAGCGGTTGCCAGTGCCACCACCGGCACTCCGAAAATATTGGCGGCAATCTGCCGCCAGACCGGACTTTTACTTCCTCCACCCGTCATGCGAATCTCACACGGACTCATGCCCTGTTCTCGAAATCTCCTCAAACCATAAGCCAAACCCAAAGTCGCCCCCTCCATTGCAGCACGCCCTATATTGCCCGCCGTCATATTCTCTGCAGTCAGCCCATGAATCACACCACTGCCATCCGGCAAATTAGGAGTGCGCTCACCCGTTAAGTATGGCAAAAACTGCAACCCTTGTGCGCCCGGTTCCGATTGAGCAATCTGAGATTCCAGTTCATTCAAATCCCAGCCAAATAAGGATCGCACCTGCTCGGTCACCACCGTGACATTCATCACACAAACCAAAGGCAACCACTGGTCGGTGCTATCACAAAATGCTGCAATCTCTCCTTTGGCATCAATCACCGGTGAATCCATACACCCGTATAGTGTGCCCGATGTTCCCAGGCTGGCCGTAATCACTCCCGGTTTCACATTGCCCGTCCCGATTGCTCCCATCATGTTGTCTCCGCCTCCCGCACTGACCACTACCTCTCCACTCAATCCCCAGGCTTCACGCCATTCCTCACTCAGCACTCCACAGCGTTCATTGGATGATCCCAACGGGGGCAGCATCTCTCTCACGCGAGGGTCAATGAAATCAATCAAGTCATCACACCATTCCCGGGTGCGCACATTCATCAGGCCCGTGCCTGAAGCGTCGCCATACTCCATTCGTTTCACTCCAGTAAGTTTGAAGTTAATATAATCATGCGGGAGCAGCACTGTGCGAACCTGGTCAAAATTCTCCGGTTCGTTTTGCTTCAGCCATAAAATTTTCGATGCCGTATAGCCCGGCAATATCGGATTACCGGTCAACTCGATCAGTCCAGCCGAGCCGGCAAAAGCCGCCGCAAATTGATCACATTGGTCAACTGTTGAAGTGTCGCACCAGAGTTTGGCCGGACGAATCACCTCGTCGTTCTCATCCAATACCACCAGCCCGTGCTGCTGACCACTCACTCCAATCCCATGCACTGAGTTTTTCCTCTCACCCAACTGAGCCAGGCAAGATTTCACTACACTATCAACTGCAATCATCCACATCACTGGACGCTGCTCCATGTGCCCGGCCGCCAAACCCTCGACCATGTCGTATTCCTCCTGAGCCGTCGCCAGAATTTCTCCCGACTCCACATCCAGCACCAAGGCCTTCGTGCTCTGGGTCCCACTATCAATACCGATGAAATACATAACTACACAATCCTGTATCCTGACTACCGACTCCTGTTCTCAGCCATTCAAAAGCCCCTCCTTCAGGGCTTTTGCTACCGCTCCCGTCATCGTATTGACGTGAAGTTTGCTGTAAATACCGCGAATGTGTTTATCCACCGTGTGAAAGCTCAGATCCAAACGATCTGCAATTTCTTTTTTGGTCAGCCCCTCCACCATCTGGTCCAGAACCTCTGTTTCCCTGACCGTCAGTCCGTAGTCTTTGTTCGACGGGGCTACCTTGCTGAACATCTCCAGTACCCGCCTGGCAATACGCGCATTCATCGGCGCTCCTCCTGCCATGACTTCACGAATTGCCTCAGGGATCTCAGTCATGCTCGAGGTCTTGAGTAAATACCCTGAAGCTCCCGCACAAATCGCTCTGAAAACCCGGTCGTTGTCATCAAAAACGGAAAAAACCAAAATCTCAATATCAGGCAAACTGCCTTTTATCCTTTCGATGCCCTCAATCCCACTCATACCCGGCAGCCCGAGATCTAGAAGAATCACTTGAGGGCGGGCTCCTTCCAATAAAACCGTGAAAGCATCCTCACAACGATCAAACTGGTGACTGCAGATCATATCTTTCTCCCGTCCCAATACCCTCGCTACGGTTCGACGAAGAGTTTCATTGTCTTCAATCACCCAGACATCAATAGCTCCCTTTTTTTCAGTTTTGCTCATGGCTTGTTCGGACTGTAACACAAAGGTAGGACAAATTTCCATATTTGTCTCTCATGGGCAAACTAGGGAAGCAGGGCCACTAACTTGATCCAGGTTCCCTCGCCCTCCTGACTGCTGACGTCAAGTTCAGCCCCTAGATGCTCTGCCCTCTGCCTGATATTCCGCAAACCGTTGCCGCTACGAAAATTTTCATCTGTTTCAGAAAACCCCATACCATTGTCTTTTACCGCCATATACAGTTTTTTCCTCTCCAGAGTCAATTGAATCAATACTTTGGTCGCATCTGCATGTTTGACGGTATTGTTCAGAACTTCTTTGAAAATCAAAAACAAATCCCGCCTGAAGCCCAAAGGCACGGCCCCTGCATCTTCTTCCCCTTCAATAACAAAATCATAGTCCTGGTTTTTCAGCATTTGTGCTGCCGTTTCCCGAAAATGGCGCAAAAAATCCTTCCAACTCTCATCACCAGGACGAATCAACCAAACAATATCCCGCATTGATTCCACTGTTTGATCCGCCGTCTGCTTGATTTGCTCAAACTCAGATCGAGCCAATTCCGGCTCATCAATTTCCGATCGTCCCAGTTCTGCCAGCAAGGCAATACTGCTCAAATTACTGCCTATGTCATCATGCAAATCACTGGCAATCTGGTTGCGCAGGGATTCCATTTTTTTCAATTGTTTCACCCGTGAACGCAACACCGACACCACCAACAACAACCCTGTCAAAGCCAACAGACTTGCCCCCATCTTTACCCCCAGGGAAACTGCATTTTCAACCAGCAGCGTTCGCTTTCCATCCAACTCCCGCCATTCGTCAATCAATTCACCCCGCCTGCTCAAATCACCCAACCAAACATCCAGAGGCGACAAGCGGAAACGACTACTGTAATCATCCACTAGAAAACGTGCGCCCCATTTCCCTCTTTCGAGACTGTCCATACCTTTTACTATTTTACCCAAAGCCACATTCACATCTCCCGAATAAACCTGAAGTTCAGCCAGGGCAAATGTCAGACCCCCGTTCGGTCGGACTCGCCGCACCAAAACCCTCACATATCGTCCGCTCAACCCGTTGACTGGACAGGTGACCGGATTATTACCTGGGTTCCTGAAATTAGAAGGAGCAAAAGCCGCCACCGTCACACTCTCACGAAAATCAGGGTCACTGGAAATCTGGACCTCAAATTTTTCAGGAAAACCCGTATTTAAATCAAACACATAATTATCGGGATTTGCCGGAATCAAGCTCACCTCGTCAATTTCATGCTCCTCCCCCAGATCCACCTGAACCCATTTTTTATCGATTTTCTTACTCGCCCTCGACGAATAACCAAAACTGGAACTGGCTTGTGGGGAGTAAGCAATCCCTAAAGGTGTACGCCCATCATTTACAAAACGACGGGACCACAACTGCCCGCGTTCAACGCTGTCGCGCGTGGTGACTCTCTTTCGACAGCCCAGGTTTCTAGGCCCTTTCAATATCATCAACTCACCTAAAGCAAACAGCTCCGCACCAGGGACGTTTTCAGGGCTCCATAACTGTGTCACCGTCAAGCGAACATAACGTCCCGACATCACGGACTGCAGTTTTGCAAAAAAGGGAGCTTGCCGTGAAGCGCCGTCACCCTGGTCTCGATACTCCACCAGAGTTTCATAAGTAGTGAATTTTTCATCATCAGAGATATCGACCCTGAAAGCCTTTGGAAATCCATATCCCGGCACTGACCGCCCCTCGAATTGCACCGTCACAGGGAGCAAAGCCACCGCATCGGGTTCGATCTGCTTGCCAAAATCCAACTGCACCCATTTGGGACGTTTGCGATTTGGGTTGGCATGATATCCAAATTCTATCGGCTTGATGGTTTGCAGCGAAAACTGGGGCAGACTATCTAACTCACCGATGATTTCTGACTGCCTGGTCTCTAAATGCTTCAGTTCGGAACTGATCATGCGCGCCATACGATCCCCCAGATCAGACCTCGATTGCAAAGACGGCTCCAGCAAATCAGAGGGCATTTCCACAGGAACCTCGTCTTTCTCATCATCCTCATCTGTTTCAGCCCAAGCTGAAACAGGAAGCCCTGCACACACAACGAACAGGCCCCACAAAACCCAGGCGATTGCCGGGGCTCTTATATCAAGTGCAACATAAGCCGTCATAATCATTCAGAACACAGCAGGCGAATGCTGGACATATTAAATATGTCTTCCAAATCCAGTTTTCTCATCCTGATTTTAAACACTTATTTCCCTTTCTGAATCCGGTACAAGCCATTTGCCGTGCGTAGATACAAGGCCCTGCCCAAGGCCACCGGACTTGCCATGATAGGACTTTCCATGTTATTTTCGGCCAGCAAATGATACTTTGTACCAGGTTCAACCACCTGAACTTTTCCCTCCTGGCTGCACAAATAGAGGTGCCCATCTGCAAAAATAGGCGATGACGAATAATTCCCATTCAAGCGCTCCTGCCACAAAACCTTGCCTTTTTTTGCGTCCAGACATGATAGAATTCCATTGTCACTGACAAAATAAAGCTGATCACCAATCAAAATAGGAGAAGGCATTCTCGGGGTCCCTTTTTTGTGCCGCCACAGCACTTCCGGAACTTTCTCCCCCTTCACTTTCAGGGCCAGCATTTCGGTTTTCCCAAATCCGGTCGAAAGAAACAACACCCCGTTTCCAAACACCGGACGTGGCACATTGGAAAAGCCCAACTCACCATACTGAAATTTCCACAACTCACGACCGCTTGCGGGATCATAGGCGTATAACCAATCCGCACCAGGAGAGATCAATTGCGGTTTCCCCTCCACCTCTATCAGCAAAGGCGTCGCATAAGATTTTCTCATCTGCGGGTTATCCCTCAACTCACCGCTGCGATCAGTTTTCCATGCCAGTTTGCCGTCATTGGCATTCAAGGCGACCACAAATTGCTGGTCACTGCCGTCCATATGAAAAATCATCAGATCATTCCATAGCACCGGAGTGCTGCCCGGGCCGTTTTCATGATTCACGGCCAGTTCGGTATTCCTCCACAATACCTGCCCCGTCTTCACATCCACACATGCACTGCCAAGAGCACCAAAATGACAAAACAAACGCCCCTTATCCAACACGGGTGTAGGCGAAGCATAACTGTTAAGTTTATGAACCCATTGAGGATCGTCCAATCCCAAAACTTCGATATCCTGCAAAGTCTTCCCCGTTTCACGATCGATACACAGTGCTCTCAAACTCACATGGGATAACAGTGTCAAAGGCTGGTCACCGGTATTATCTTTTTGTCGCTTTTCAGCCTCCTCCTCGCTCGCCTCTTTCTCAACGGCAGTCGTCACCCATATCTGTTGGCCATTGATTACCGGTGATGAATGCCCCCGACCCGGTAAATCCACATGCCAGGCTACATTTTTCGTTGACGACCAATTGACGGGCAAATCGCTAGCATGCAAAGCATGTCCCTGACCCTCCACCCCACGCCACTGGGGCCACTCGTCCACAGCACACACAGCGTGAAGGCATATTGAAAAAATAAATAAACAGAGCAATGGGGATTTGGTCATATCCGGTAAACATGCCACGACTCCCCGCCTCATCAAGCGGCAAAGAAACATCCCGAACGGCCGCTCCAGCCACACCATTGCTAATTCCTGAACAACAAAACCCTAGATCCCCACTGTTCCTGTGCTGGCTCCATTAAAACTATCCATTTCGATCCCCATCATTTGGGCTACTGACAAGAGCAGATTGGAATGAGGCGTGCCTGCCTTGTTTTGAATAATTCCCTGCCGGTGTTTCAAGCGACCACCCGCGCCTCCGGCCAGCAACAAGGGTATGTTTTTAGGCACATGACCATTACCGTCCTTCATACCGGACCCAAACAAAAGCAGAGTATTGTCCAGCAGGCTGCCATTGCCCTCATCCACTGCATTCATTTTCTCCAGCAAATAAGCTAGCTGCTGCACATACCAGTGCGACACGAGAATGTATTCTTCTATCACCTTCTTTTTATTCTTGTGGTGTGACATCGCGTGATGATCTCCATTCACTCCCTCCAGAAAGCTGAAATTCAAGCGACTGAAACCGTGGGCCATCATGAAGGTCCCCACACGTGTCGAATCACTTTGCAAAGCCAATACCATCAGGTCTGCCATTAAACGCAAATAGGTAGTACGGTCAGAAGGAATACTGGCCGGAGGACGAAGCAGTTGCGGTTCTTCCAACGGTTTCCAATCGCGCTGGGGAGGATTCAAGCTTTTGTCGATCCTTACCTCGACCTCCCGAACACCTTCCAGATACTCATCGATTTTTTTGCGATCAGCTCCACTCACTCTTTTCTGCAATCGACGGGCATCTTCCAAAATAAAATCAACCACACTCTTTCTATTTTGTTCTTCACGCCGGGCCGACGGGTTAATCAGATTGCGGAACAGACGATCAAAAAACACACGCGGTTGAATTTCAGGTGAAACACGAGCAGTCGCAGAACTCCATGAAACCGTATTTGCATAGGAGATGGGCTCACCACTGGCATTGCCTTGTCGCGGAGGTTCCGTTCCCACTGTGATTGAAGAGAAGCGGGTCACCTCACCGCTTTTCCTTGCGACGATTTGATCTAATGAAGGAGCCGCCGTTTTGCCCACCACCGGTACCCCGGTCAGAAAAGAACTCGTCAGCTGGACATGCCCCCGCCCCGAGTTGTCCAGGCCAGAGATTTGAGATACCTGGTTCACAAAAGGAGACAAAGGCGATAAAATAGGCATCCACTTTTCATCACTGTTCTTTTTTCCATCAAGCATCCCGGAAATACCAGCATCCCAGGATCCAGGGTACATCCCATTCGGCTGAAAAACACAACACAGCCTGACCGGCGGTGTGTTCTTGGACAAACCGTCATTCCCCATCACTTCAAGATAGGGCAA
>DAOUQC010000031.1 GCA_030625775.1 Verrucomicrobiota bacterium | reverse complement strand
CGGTGATTACAGAAGAAGAGCTGGGAGAGATGATTGCGGGTTGAGAGGCATCACCCTCCACCTGGGCATTTGGCAAAGGTTCAGAGCCGGATGGCTACTAATATCGAGAGGATGGCTTTTCGCATCTGTCTTGTGTAGTTTGTATTTTCCCCCGCAGATATGGAAATCTGCCCCACGGAGCAAGCAAACAGCTCACCACTTTCAATTGAACTGTGCATAATCTGCTTGTTTTCTACCGTTTTTGTGGCATGGGTCTGCGCTCGGAATGTTCCCGGGTCAGAGGGAATCATGGTCAATTGGGCCAGAGAGTGAGTATTTTATTACCCGGAGGGGTTTCAGGAGGATGAAGAGTCAAAGCGCAAATATCAGGAACGTAGCTATTATTGCTCACGTGGATCATGGCAAAACCACTCTGGTGGACGAATTGCTGAAGGCGGGCGGTGCCTACCATGCGAACCAGAACGTGAAGGAGCGGGCGATGGATTCGATGGATCTGGAGCGTGAAAAGGGGATCACCATCAAGTCCAAAAACACGTCGGTTCACTGGGGGGAACATGTGCTGAATATCGTTGATACTCCGGGTCACGCTGATTTCGGCGGAGAGGTGGAGCGGGTGATGAAGATGGTGGATGGAGTTTTACTGGTGGTGGATGCCTACGAGGGGCCGCAGGCGCAGACTCGTTTTGTGCTGCGCAAAGCGCTGGCCGAGGGCTTGTGTCCGGTGGTGGTGATTAATAAAATCGATCGAGATCATGCCGATCCGCTGGCAGTGAAGGAAAAAGTGCTGGAGCTCTTTCTCGATCTTGATGCGAGTGACGAACAGTTTGAAGCGGCATTCATGTATGGCAGTGCGCGAGACGGTTATTTCATGGACAGTCCGGAAGGGGACAAGAGCGAAGGCGTGTTGCCTTTGCTGCAAACGATTATTGATGAGGTGCCGGCTCCCAAGGTTGAAGAAGGAGACTTCCGCATGTTGGTCAGTAATATTGACTGGGACAACTATGTCGGCCGGGTAGCAGTGGGTCGTATCTTGAGTGGCGAAGTGAAAAAGGGGGACAAGATATTTGTTCACCGCCGGTCCGGGAAATGTGACCGGGCAACGATCACCAAAATATTTGAATACAGTGGGCTGGGTGTGAGTGAATCGAACTCAGGAGGAGCAGGCAATATTGTAGGGATATCCGGTTTTGAGGATGTGGATATTGGCGAGACTTTATCTGCCAAAGAAGAAGCTGAGGCCTTGCCTTTTGTGGATATTGATCCGCCGACAGTGCAGATGGAATTTTCGATCAATGACGGGCCTTTTGTGGGACAGGATGGCAAGAATGTGACCACACGACAGATTCGAGACCGCTTGATGCGTGAAACGAAAATTAATGTGTCATTGGAGGTCTCTGACAGTGACCGGGCGGGTGTGTTTAATGTGAAAGCCCGTGGAGCGATGCAGATTGCGGTGCTGGTGGAACAGATGCGACGGGAGGATTATGAGGTGCTGGTGTCTCGGCCGACAGTGATTTATAAAAATGATGAAGAGACAGGGCAGAAGCTTGAGCCCTTTGAAAAGATTTTTGTCGAGGTGCCGGAAGAGAATGTCAATGGCGTGATGCGCAGTCTGACCGGGCGACGAGCTCAGGTGGAGAGCATGGACAGCGTGCGTGGCGGCAAGGAAATCATTGCCGTTATTCCGACTAGAGGATTGATTGGTTTTGAGACCGATTTGATGAACATCACTAGTGGTCATGGCGTGATGAGCCACTTGTTCCATGAATACGCGCCACATTGCGGTGAGATTCCAACTCGTATGACCGGGACTTTGGTGGCGATGGAAACTGGAGTGGCTACTCCCTATTCTCTCGATGCACTGGAGGATCGCGGCAAACTGTTTGTCGAGGCAGGTGAGACGGTTTATCAGGGGCAGGTGGTTGGAGAAAATCCGCGTGCGGACGATCTGCCGGTCAATCCGACCAAGGAAAAACACCTGACCAATCATCGCTCCAAGGGCGATGGCAAAGGGATCCAGTTGTCTCCGGCTCTCAAGTTTTCCCTGGAACGGGCGATTGAATACATTGCACCTGATGAGCTGGTGGAAGCGACGCCGAGTAACTTGCGTATGAGAAAACGAATCCTTTGCAATCACGAGCGCAAACGCATGGGACGCAGCAGCAAAAAAGCAGCGGCGGTTTAATGGCGGAGTGATCGGGATTGAAATCCCGATTGTCTATTTCCCTGCAGGTGGCGCTTCCCAAACAGTGACGCCCATGTGATATCCCTTGTGATCCGGTGTTTCTTTCGAATACCATGCAGTCACGATCTTGCCGTTTGCCAACTGCACACTCGACGGATAACCGCAATCGCCACCGTCAACGGTGTGGGCCAGACGCAGAGGTTCGCTCCAGGTTTTACCGTCATCGCTACTGAGCTTGGCGCAGACGCCCCGGTGTCCATCGATCCTGACGCCGTAGCTCATCAATAACCTGCCGTCTTTTAAGCGATTGAGCTGACCATTGATCTCATTGCGTTCTGTGACGGGCTTAGGTTTTTGCCAGGTGAGACCGTTGTCATCACTTCGAATCAGTTCCATCTTGTCGATCCGCGCAGCGGCGAGCCAGCTTTTGCCCCCGAGAGGAAAGATATCCGTTTCGTTGTGGCGCTGACCAATGATGGAAACCGGATTCCAGGTGAGGCCATCGTCGTCACTGCGGAAATGCCAGGAACGCCAGCCCTTGGTTTTAGTGGATTGGCTTGGGTCAGTGAATTGGGCCTGATAACAGGAGGTGTGCAGTGCTCCATCAGAGCCTGTCCAGATGTCACCGAAGGGAGTGTATTCACTCCAGCCCGTCTCTGTTTCTGCAGCAGGGAACTTGTCACTTTGCTTCCAGCTGCGGCCACCGTCGCTTGAGCGTAGCACCCAGGGACGAAGGATGTCATCGCGGAAGGCGGATTGTTTGGGACGTTCCGCTTGTTTTACATTTGTCCAGCCTGAGCAAAGGACGACCAGATCACCGTTTTTTGCGAGTCCAGCGGCATGGTTCATACGGTTTGTATTTGGTTTGTGCTGGGTCACAGTGCTGAGTTTTTCCCATTTCAAGCCGTCGCGACTGGACCAGCAGTCGATGTCAGCTTCTTTCTGGCCGTGGCTGGGCTGGTTGTGAAAAATCGCGATGATTGTACCATCCTTCATCAGGGTGAGATTGGGCCAGGCGCAGACGTTCTCGACGGCAACGACTCGCTGAAGCGATGCCGGTTCGGGTTCGGCTTGTAAAGCTGATGGAACCAGGGAGAGGAGGGCCAGGACAAACAGATGGAGGGGAGTGGTTTTCATTGAGGAGGACTCTAAAAGTTAAGTATAGGGAGTGCAATCAGAATTAGAAGATTTAGCAGGGCAGCTGCTTGGTCAAGTTTCCAAAAATTACTTGGGCAGAGCGGGGTGAGCCCTTTACTTTACTAGGGAGAGCGGCTAGTGTGGCGCGCGTTGGTCGGGCAGAGGGGTGTCGACCCATTTTACCGAATAAACTGAAACAAAACGATGTCTATCGAGCTCACTCGAAATTTCTCGATCATCGCCCATATTGATCATGGCAAGACGACTTTGTCGGATCGATTGCTGGAGCACACCTCTACCATTTCGCAGCGTGAGCAGCAGGATCAACTGCTCGATTCCATGGATCTTGAGCGGGAGCGGGGGATCACGATCAAATCGCATCCGGTGACGATGCGTTATGAATCCAAAGACGGTAAGGAATATCGTCTGAATCTGCTGGATACACCGGGGCATGTGGATTTTTCCTATGAAGTATCGCGGAGTCTGGCTGCTTGTGAGGGAGCTTTGCTGCTGATCGATGCTGCACAGGGCGTGGAGGCGCAGACGGTGGCCAATATGCATTTGGCGACCTTGCAGGATCTGAAAGTGATACCAGTGATCAATAAGATTGATTTGCCGGGGGCGGATCTGCCGATGGCTAAAAAACAACTGGAAGACATCATTGCGATCCCTGCTGAAGAGGCGATCGAAGCCAGTGCCAAGATGGGCATTGGTATCGATGATATCCTCGAAGCTGTGGTGGAGCGGATTCCTGCACCGGAACAGCCTGATGACGATTTGTTGCGGGCAACGGTTTTTGACTCAATTTTTGATACCTATCGTGGAGTGGTTTCCTATGTGCGGGTGGTTTCCGGTCAGCTGAAGCGCGGCACCGCTATCAAAATGATGAGCACCGGGAAGAACTACGAGGTGAAGGAGGTAGGAATTTTTACTCCCAAGCAATCGGCAGAGGATGTGTTGAAAGCAGGCGATGTGGGTTACGTGATCGCCAACATGAAAACTTCGGCTGAAGTCAAGATTGGTGATACCATTACCGAATCCAAACGTCCGTGTCCGAAACCTTTGCCAGGATTCCAAGTGGTGCAGCCGATGGTGTTCAGTGGTATTTATCCAGTGTCTACGGATGATTTTGAGCAGCTCAAAATTGCGATGGGCAAGTTGCAGATCAATGACGCGGCTTTTACTTATCAGGCAGAGAGTTCGGTGGCTTTGGGCTTTGGGTTTCGCTGTGGTTTCCTTGGCTTGCTGCATATGGAGATCGTTCAGGAGCGTTTGCGCCGTGAGTACGACATGGATGTGATATCCACCTACCCGGGGGTGATTTACCAGGTCACAAAAACCAATGGGGAAGAACTGGAAGTGGATAATCCCAGTTTTCTGCCGGAAGCGCAGGTAATCGAAGAAATTCGTGAACCCATCGTAAGGGTGTTCATCATGGTTCCGAACCAGTATATTGGCGAGATGATGAAGATGGTTCTGGAGCGGCGTGGTGAGTTGGAGAATACGGAGACTTTGGATGAGGTGCGGGTGATGCTAACGTGTTTATTACCTCTTAATGAAATCCTAGTGGATTTTAATGATAAATTGAAAAGTCTGACCCGTGGGTACGGATCGATGGATTATGAGCACGCGGGGTACCGGCCGGCGAAGTTGGTGAAAATGGACATGCTGATCAGTGGTGAGTCGGTGGATGCTTTTTCGTCGATTGTGCATCGTGATAAAGCCCAGGCCCGGGGACGGCATCTGGCGGCAAAGTTGAAAGAAGTCATTCCCCGTCAGATGTTCACCGTGGCGATCCAGGCGACAATTGGCGGGAATATCATTGCCCGGGAGACAATCACAGCAATGCGCAAGAATGTGACTGCCAAGTGTTATGGGGGGGATATTTCCCGTAAACGCAAACTGCTGGAGAAACAGAAGGCAGGCAAGAAGAAGATGAAAGCGATCGGTAAAGTGAATATTCCCCAGGAGGCCTTTATCAAGGTTTTGAAAACAAGCGATTAAGGCTACTATTGATTAAACGAGAAACAAGAACGAGCAGTCAAGCAGAGTAGTATGAGTTTTTTCAAGCCAAAGCATGTTAAGGAAGGCAAGTTGCTGCTGAAAGGGGTGCGCAAATTTGTTCGTTACAATCGCGACCTGATCCAAGCCGAGCAAGGCAAAAACATCGAGGTGGTGGAAGGGGAGTTCCGGGAGAAGCTCGATGATCCTGATGTGACAAAAGATGCGCTGGACAAAGCTGCGGTTGAGTTGACCGAAGCTTGTGAGCGAGCGGTGCCGACTTATAAAAGTTCGATGCTGAAGGAAAATCTTGAAGTGATTTTTGTAGCAGTGGTGATTGCGATGGGAATTAGGGCTTATTTTGTCCAGCCTTTCAAAATTCCAACCGGCTCGATGCAGCCTACTTTAAACGGCATCATTGCCCATCCTCACCGCCAAGCTCATCCGGTGGAGGGCAGTGACTATACCGAGCCGGGACGCCTGGGGCAGATTTGGGAGAAAATTTATTACGGGCGCAGTTATGTGAATCTGGTGTCTGAAGGAGAGGACACAATTCTGTTGTCGCAGATGAAGGAGGTGAAGTTCTTGAAGTTTTTTACCCGCACGGAAATCCCCTGCCGCAGTGGCCGGGTTTATACCGTGTCTGGGAATAAGGATAAGGTGGATGATCTTATCACTAATGCGGTTAGTAGAAACCAGGTGGTGAAGAAGGGGCAGCCCATCGCAAGAGGATACGTAGATACGGGGGATCAGGTTTTGGTGGATAAGTTTTCCTATCACTGGATGAAACCCAGGCGGGGTGAAGTTTTTGTTTTTGTGACACGGGGGATCAATGGCATTGAGCGAAATTTTTCCCCAAGTCAGAGACAGGGAGGTTCGCAGCACTACATCAAGCGGCTGGGGGGTGTTCCTGGAGACAAACTGAAGGTGGAACCGCCAAATTTGTATATCAATGGAGAGTTGGCCAAAGAGGATGGCTTTCGCAACGTGATGTCTGAAAAAGACGGGTATAAGGGTTACACTTCAGGCGTGGGCTACCAGCTTGCCTTTGATTTGGGTGATGAGCAGTATGTGGCCCTGGGAGACAACAGTGGAAACAGCTTTGATAGCCGGGGCTGGGGGGTGGTTCCGCGGGATAATATTATAGGTCGGGCTCTTTATGTTTATCTTCCCTTTGGTCACCATTGGGGAAAAATCCATTGAATGAGGAATTAAGAATGCACCCTCCAGCTGACAGTGAATCCATCGTCAAGGCCAGTGGTTCCAATTTAGCTTTTGCTTTTTCGGTTTTGCCTAAGGAAAAACGCGCGGATATGCGGGTGTTTTATGCTTTTTGCCGGGTGGTGGATGACATTGTAGATGATGGAGATCTGGAGGTGGAAGAACGTCGTCGTCGTTTGGACGCGTGGCGGGTTTTGGTGAAGGGGGATGCAGCCGAACTGAGACCGGGGCTTGAGCTTGAACTAGCAGACTTGCAGAAGCGGTATGACTTGCCGGAAAAGCTGCTACTGGAAATCATCGACGGGATGGAAATGGATCTGGATGCTCCGGTGCGTTATGAGAGTTTTGATGAATTGAAAACCTATTGTTACCATGCTGCCGGGGCGGTCGGCTTGGTGAGTATCGAAATTTTTGGTTACGAACGTGAGCGGACCCGGGACTATGCAGAGCTTTTGGGGTATGCTCTGCAACTGACAAATATATTGCGTGATGTTGCGGAAGATGCAGAAGTGGGGCGGATTTATCTGCCGCGTGAGGACATGGAGCGCTTTGGATACGGGGAGGAGGATTTGCTGGCGGGCAAATATGATGCGCGGTTTTTTGCACTGGCTGAATTCATCGCCTCACGAGCTGAAGATTTTTATGCTGAAGCTGAGGCCGCCTTGCCGGAAGCCGATCGTGAATCGATGAAATGTTCAGAATTGATGAGGCTCATTTATCAGCAATTGCTGGAAAAAATGAAAGCCGATCAGTTTCGGGTTTTTGACAAACGCTATCGCTTGAGCAAATGGGAGCTGATGAAATTGCTTGGCCGCGGGATGGTGGGAAAACTTTCCTGATTGCGTCAGTTAGGAGGGGTGGGAAGGGGAAGTTTTGTGGTAACGAGGAGTATTAAAAATGCTTGAATTTGCGTTTTTCAGGACCTTTGCTCGGACGCTTCCATGTGATACGCCATGCTCTGCTTCCTGATCACCGTCCGCAGTCTACCTTCCAACGTCTCTTTAATTGCATGCATGCATGCAGTAAAGAAAATCCTACTGCATTACCCCATTGACGGCTATAAAGAGATTGTTCTATATTTTTCGGAGTAATATAAATAATAAGTTAGGATCAAAAAACTACATACCCATGAAGATTAACGAAATCGCATTTTCCTGTTATCCAGTAACAGACATGGATCGCTCGCGAGCCTTCTACGAAGGCATCCTTGGGCTAAACGTAACCATGGATCATAAATTGGAAAACGGGCACTGGGTCGAATATGATATAGGTGGAGGCACGCTTGCCATTGGTGTTGCCGAAGGAATGAATCCAAGCATGGATGGATGTAGCGTCGCTCTTGAAGTAGATGACTTCGACGGCGCCATATCTGAACTTCAAGCCGCCAACGTAGAATTCAACTTTGGTCCGATCGAAACTCCTGTATGCCGCATGGCATTTGTTCGAGACCCTGACGGCAACCCTGTGGGTATTCATAAACGCAAGCCGGATCACTCATGAGCCAAGGCGCAGCAGAGCAATCCGCTGTCGGTCCACAGATGGAATTTAATTAAAAACTTTTTATACTAATCTAAAAAGCAGGGGCTCCGTCAGCAGCGTATCGGAAGTCCTCTGTCGTTAGTGCAAAGAAATGACCTTCACCGACGTTACAAGAGCCTACAACAGAACGCTAACAAGATTAGACGGAGCTGAGCAAGCGCTAACGCAGAGCCATGTCTTTTAACGTTTGCTGAATCTCAAGGTGAATTTTTCACCGATTGGGATTGTTTGATGCGGAGGCTGTCGCTTGTGAAAGCAGGGCTGGGGCCGGGTGAGGGCGACAGCAGGCGGGCTATTGTTTTCAGTAAAACCCGGGTATCGAAAGGTTTGGTCAAAAAATCACTGGCACCTGCGTCGAGCAGTTCTCGTTGCGTTTCTGCCTGGGGATTTCCGGTTGCGGCGAGAATGGGCAATGAAGCGAGGCGTGGGTCAGGAAGATGGCGGATTTGGCGAATAGCTTCCAGGCCATTCATGTTCGGCATCTCAATATCCATGATCACCAGATCGGTCGCCCGGCTGGTGATGCAATCCAAGGCTTGTTGGCCGTCACTCGCCTCGAATGTGAGGTAGCCGGTCATATTGAGCAGTCGTGAAAGAATCAATCGGTTGGCAGCCTGGTCGTCGGCGATCAATACGCGGAACTGATTGGGTTCCGGCCGGCCATCAAGGGGCACCTGGTAGGGGGCGGGTTTCGATGGCTTGTCGGAATGTGACGTCATGGCAAAAGTATGGTGTTCAATACTATAGCGTTATTCAAGATGGGATTTTGTTAATTAATGTAACTTATCATTAGATACTGAAATCTTAGATAATGTTCAAGTTTTATCAGAAAATGATGTGTTGAGCTGATCCTACTGGTTCAGAGTAGGCAGTTTCCAATAGGGTTGGAGTCGTTGGTATTCACTTTGGGGCAGGAGGATGTAACGGGGGTTTCCCCGGGGGCGCAGCCATTGAATGATTTGCACTAGTTTTGATTTTTCCATGGTGGTACAACCGCTGGTAGCACGGTCGGGGCCGCGGCGGATATGGAAAAAAATGACACTGCCGGCCCCGGGCACAGGAGGATCGGCATTGTGGCGGATCTCTAACAACCATTCGTAGGCAAAATCCCCATGGCGCATTTTTTGTTTATCGAACCAGGGGGGGATACCGCGTCGCGGGTCGATCACTACATGACGGTTGTAATAAGGATTGGCAGGATCATCCGGCCAGGCATCCCATTTCCCTACTCGATGATAGGGCAGGGCTGTTCCTGTGGGGGCTTGGGGGGCGTAACCGTATAGTTTGCCAATCGAAAAGCAGCCGGCAGGGGCTCTGCCGTCTCGTTCTCTTTTGACTTGTCCCCTGGGGTTGAGCAGGCTGCCTCGACCCCAGGCCAATCCCTTGCTTCCGAGTAAGACGGGGAGGGGTTTTGGAAACAGGGCGGCTTGCCAGTCTGAGGTTGCCTGTGGTTTGTGAAAAACCCAGAGTTGGCCTCGATGACTGTTCCAGTCCGGGGTGGTGGTGACCAGCAATTGGCGGACGTTTGAAGGCAGGCTAGTGGGTAGCTGATGAGCTTCTTTTTTCGCTGTGCTGCGGCTGAAAATACCTAGGGCTTTTTTTTGCTCTGCAGATGATATCGAGTTCAAGCTGACCAACAGAGTGGTGACCAACAGAGTGGTGATCAACAAAAGCGCTCCCCGGGAATAAGGACGCACACGGAAAGGGGAGCTGGCAAGTCGCATGCCGGATACCTTACTGAATAGTGCTATTTTGTTCAAGGGGCGGTAGCAGGCCATTTCCGATGAGAGCACCGGAGTCGCTGCCTCCTACTGGCAAATCAGGGAGGGGTACGTTGACCGGTTCGCTGTAGTGGTGCTTCGAACCTTTGCCTGTTGCCGAACGAGGCTTGCTGATTCGGGCGGTAGTCGGGTAGGGGGTCTTGGCTTTGTGGGCAAACATATTGCCGGGGACTTCACTGGCCTTGGCTCGGCGCAGGTGTTTGTTGCGGATCACTCCCATGGTACCAGAGGATAACTCAATGGATGACCAGTCGTCACCGGATTTGGTCATACGCACGAGGGTTCCTTCTCCAAGCCCCTGGGAATCGGTTTGATTTCCTGATTTTCCAAAAGGGAAAAACTGGGCTTTGCTGGAATCCACTACATAAATGTCTGTTCTGGAATTAGAAGTCTCGGGCTCTGCGCCAGATCCCACATCCTGAATATCGGATGGTTTGTTCTTTTTAAGAGAGAGCTTGGAAAGAAATCCAGACTTGGGCTCATCGATCATTTCATCTGTTTCGTCCGTATTTCCTATGCCGCCGGGGCCGTAGTAGGCATCAGGATCTTCGGATTTGTTTTTGTTGCCGATGCGGGAGAAGAACCCTTTTTTCTCTGTAGTTACATCGCCTTCTTCCGGATAAGCATCTCGCCACGTTTGCTGCGGCTCGGTTGAGTCAGCTTCACTCGTTGAGCCGATTTCGTCTGAATAGGGGTTTTCATTTTTCTTTTTGCCTCCGGTCAAATTGCTAACCAAAGGGATTCTGAACCCCCTTTTTACAGGCTGTTCGACAGGCTCGGGCTTTGTTTCTGCAATGGACTCCGGGGTGCGTGGCACGACTCCGTCAAGGGTCAGACTTTCAGGGGGAGCAAACTGCATAACAGGCATGGTGGCTTTTTTTTCTTTTTTCTTTTTCCTGCTCAAAAAGTCGGGGCGCAGGGAGGCGACTCCACCGAAGAGGCCCTTTTTTTTGCGGGATTCTTTTTCGAGTGGCGGCAGGCTGGCAGTGAAATTTGCGGGCACCCCGGGGGTGACCCTGTTTTTGCCTTTTCCATTCCAGGAATCGATTTCCGATTGCTTGATTTTTCTGTAAGCATCGGCAGCCTGTTGTTGCTGAACTGCGAGGGTGGCCCGACGTTTGAATTCCTTGTCGAGGCGAGCTTGTTCAAGGACGATGTCGCGGTTGCTTTTTTCCGTGCTTTGGGCTGCGGTGCGTCGCAGTGCAGCGATCTGGGCATCGCGCTGTGCTTGCTGGGCCTCGGCACGGATTTGAAGCAGGCGTTTGTGGTCAGCATCCGAACCACGGGGGAGCCCGACTTGCTGTGCTTTGGCCAAAGGTAGCCAGACAATCACGCTCGCCGCAAATACCAGAATAATGCGGAGATAGAAAAAAAGAGAGCGATGCGAGAGCCGTTCTGCCATGATAGCTTTCATAATCTTGCGAAAAAGCAAAGTTGGGGAATTCTATCCTATGCAGACGAGATAGTCCAACTAAAGGAAAAGTAAAAGTGTTATAGGAATTATAGTGTTTTCTTTAAATAACTAAGATTAGATTAGTTATGAGGGTGAGGCCTTTCTTGTTTGTTATTATTTAGGAAAACTGAAAAGTTTACTTGTCATGATTAGTGCTGAAAAACAGAAACAATTGATGCTTCGCCTGGGGCGATTGGGGGTTGGTGAAGAAGATTTGACTGAAAAATTTATTGCGGGAGCGGGTCCGGGTGGGCAGAAAATCAACAAAACGGCTTCCCGGGTGTATTTGAAGCACGAGGCATCGGGGATTGAAGTGCAGTGTCAGGCTGGGCGATCGCAGAGCTTTAATCGTTATCAGGCGCGCTTGCTGCTTTGCGAACGTCTTGAAAAAATCAATCGACAGAGGAAACTGGAGCAGCAACGCTTGCGAGCCCGGGAGCGTTACCGCAAGAGGAGGCGTTCGAAAGCCCAGAAAAAACGATTGCAGGCGACAAAAACGCAGCGTTCCGAGAAAAAACAGCGGAGAAAAAGTGTGCGGGAGGAATAACATTCAGCATTTAAAATTAGCAATTAGCAATTAGCAATTGGCATTTGAGAATGAGTAATGATAATCTATAGAGTTTGCTTGTTGTTATGCAGGAGTATCACCGCTTATTAAAACTGGTATTGGAAGAGGGCAAAACCCGTGATGACCGAACCGGGGTTGGCACGATCGGGGTGTTTGGTGCCCAGGCCCGTTTCAGTATCCGGGACAGCTTCCCGGTTTTAACGACTAAAAAATTGCACTTGAGATCGATCATTCATGAACTGCTGTGGTTTTTGAAGGGTGATACCAATGTGAAGTATTTGCAGGAGAATGGAGTGACTATCTGGGACGAGTGGGCGGATGAAAAAGGCAATCTTGGTCCTGTTTACGGCAAACAGTGGCGTGCCTGGCAGACGGGGGCGGGGGAGTCGCCCATCGACCAGATTGCGCAGGTGGTGGAACAAATCAAAACGCGGCCGCAGAGCCGTAGGCATATCGTCTGCGCATGGAACCCGAGTGATGTACCTCGTATGGCCCTGCCTCCCTGCCATTGCCTGTTTCAGTTTTATGTGGATGTGGAAGCAGGGGAACTGAGTTGCCAGCTTTATCAGCGCAGTGCGGATCTTTTTCTCGGAGTGCCGTTCAACGTCGCTTCCTATGCGCTGTTGACGATGATGATGGCCCAGGCCTGTGATCTGAAACCGGGTGAGTTTGTGCATACTTTCGGGGATCTGCATTTGTATTCCAACCATTTGGATCAGGCTCGCTTGCAGTTGACTCGTGAGCTGCGGGCTTTGCCACAGATGAAATTGAATCCCGAGGTGAAAACAGTGGATGGTTTTACTTACGACGATTTTGAATTGATTGGCTACGATCCCCATCCAGGGATCAAGGCTCCAATTGCTGTGTGAGCTTTTGTCTAATCCCTTGTGATGAAACTGAAAGCAATAGCAGCGATGGCTTCCAATCGGGTGATTGGGAAGGAGGGTAAGCTTCCCTGGCATTTGCCGGAAGATTTTCGCTGGTTCAAAAAATTGACGATGGGTCATCCTGTGGTGATGGGCCGCAAGACTTGTGAATCAATTGGGCGGCCATTGCCCGGTCGCCGGAATATTGTGGTTTCCAGGCAGTGGGCGGATGCGCCGGAGGGGTTCGAGTTGGTGAATTCGGTCGAATCCCTGGACGATTTGGACTTGCAGGGGGATGTGTTTTTGCTTGGAGGAGCGATGTTGTATGAGAAGTTGCTGCCTAAATGTGAGGAGCTGTATTTGTCGTATGTATTCGAAGAATATCAGGGAGATGCCTGTTTTCCTGCTTTTGAAGAGCTGTTTGATTTGCAGGAAGTGATGGTTTCTTATCCTGAATTTGAACTTCGACGCTATGCCAGGAAACTAAGCTGATGGAGATGAGCGGGCAGTACTTCGAAACGGGCGGTGCTTCGAGCTCCGGGTAGTTAGCTGCGAAAGTTTGAAATTTTGCCTTGTTTGAAAAGCGAGGTATTGGAAAGTGATATAATAATTATGAATAAAATTACGAAAATAGCTTGGTCAAAAGCTGGTGTTGCAGCATCGGGCTTGTTAGGGATTCTGGTATTGGCGGTTGCCTGTAACCCGAAGGGATCGACTCCGGTCGAGAAAGAAGAAAAAGTAGCCGTCCATTTGGAAACAAATGGCAAACTGACGATTCCCGATGAAAGCAAGCTTCCCAAAAATCCGGGTTATGCGATTCTAGGAGCGGGTTGTTTCTGGTGTGTCGAAGAGGTATTGCAACAGATGGACGGCGTGACCGCCGTGGTGTCGGGTTATGCAGGAGGAACGGCTGGTGACGCGAACTATGAGGCGGTTTGCACCGGTAAAACCGACCATGCAGAAGTGGTGAAAGTCACCTTTGATCAGGACAAGGTTAGTTATGACGAGGTGCTTGAGACTTTCTGGAAATTGCACGATCCCACCACGATGAATCGCCAGGGGCCTGACAGTGGTCGCCAGTATCGTTCGGCTATTTTTTATCAGAATGATGAAGAAAAAGCAGCCGCTGAAGCTTCCAAGAAAAAGCTGAATGAAGCTGAAATGTATCCGAGTGCCGTGGTCACCCAGATTGTTCCTTTGGAGAAATTTTATCCAGCAGAAGAATATCATCAGAATTACGCCCGCTTGCACCCGGATGATGGGTATATCAGAGCGATTCTGTTTCCGAAGTTGAAAAAGCTGCATTTGCAGATTCCGGAGTAGGCGTTACCTCCAGAAGAAATATTTCTCACGGAGATACACAGAGGAGTTAATCAATAAGATCTTGAATCTTATTTGAGGTATTGGCGCATCATATTTTATGAAACGCCTTCAGGAACTCGTTTTTTGTTTGCTTGAATTTGATATGGCCTTTGGTATTTAGTTTCCTTTTTTTCTGGGTAAATGCAGGAAGCACAAAGCCCCAGTTAGAGTTCCGGGCGAAATACACTACGCAATCCACATTGCTGCCTATCCATCTGTTTTCTACGATTTGATTTTCTGATTTGGCATCAACGGTTTTGATTTGGATGCGATGATAGTTCGGGCCATCTGAGATCAGGATGTCGGTTTGATGCCCATAATCTAATACTGGCGTGAATACCTGCCAGCCATCCTGCATCAGCCAACTCACAACTCGACTTTCGAACGAGCAGTTGATCAAAGCTTGATGCGTCCCGCCTTTTGTTTTTGTCTGTCTCCTGGGCATACCAAGGTCCTTTCCGTGTCTTAGTGCCTCAGTGAGAGGCCTGTTTTACTCCGATATCAACAATCGGCCTAGCTTCTCTGCGCCGTAGCGGACCACGTCAGTGACAGGGAGTCCGGTCTGTTCTTCGAGATCGGCGATGGCTGCTTTGGCTTCCTCGTCGCTCAGATGGGCGGTTTTCAGAGCGATGCCGATGGTCTTTGGTCGGGGGTAGGTGCCGCAGGCAGATGCGAGGTCTTCGTTGAGTTTGATAAACTCTTTGAGATCCGGGACTTTGACTTCCGGCATTTGATCGAGATTTTCCATCCCTGCCCGGTGGCAGAGAATGAAGTGGGTCGGACAGCTGCCACGCATCAGGGCGAGGGTTGCCGAACTGCGGGCGTGTAAGAGAGAACCCTGGCCTTCGATGAAAACGATGTCATCTTCGGCTGCACTGGTGACCAGAGTGGACACCGCATTGACAGCGTGATCAATTTTGATGCCGTCCAGGGGAATGCCTCGACCAGTGATGGTGATCCCAATCTGGCCGGTAGCTAGAAAGGCGGTGGACTGCTGTCCGTGATTACGCACCCAGCGATAGATTTCAAGGCCAGCGGTCATTTTGCCAATGGCCATGTCTGTTCCAATTAACAACACACGTTTGTTGTCGAGACGTGTGGCATCGGCACTGGTAATGGGTGGATCTTCTCCCGGGTGGCGAATGTCCCAGATCCACTGATCCTCCTTGAGCAAATGTCCAAAGCGGGCATTCAAGTCATCGTGCAAGCCGTTGGCGAGCGACATGCCAAGAGTGAGAGCTGTTTCAAGTTCAGCCAGCCACGGGTCAGGCAAACGTCCTCCGGTGGGCGCGATGCCGAGGATCAAAACATCGGCACCGAGTTTATGGGCTTCTTCCACATTGGCGACAACCGGACAGTTGTGCGGCATGTCGACCACATCGTTGACTTGTTTTCCAGCATGCCGGGAATCGATCACACAGGTGACTTCATTGGGAGAATAGCGCATCACGCCGTAACCCATTTTACCTTCGGATTCGCCGAGGTTTTCTTCCATGAAAATGGCTAAGCTTTGTTCGGGTTTCAGCATTTCAGTTCTCCTCCTCCTGGTCGATGAAGACTGCTCCGTGTCCGGGCAAGTCGTTGGGTAATACGCCGCCGTCGATCAGCGTTGCTCCACGGCAGGGGTCGTTAGTGATGTTTAGCTGGGAATCGAGGTCAATGGCGTCAAACAGAGCACCGATTGATGCGCCTGCGGAAATGGACAGGGTGGATTCACTCATGCAACCGATCATGACCTTCACCTTGTGGGCACGGGCGGTGGCGACGATGCGCAGTGCTTCGGTCAGTCCGCCGCACTTCATCAGTTTCAAGTTCACTCCGTCAACCGAATCAACCCAGTGGGGAATGTTTTCCGAAAAACGGCAGGACTCATCGACATAAATCGGCAGAGGGCGGTTTTTAAAAAGTCTTGGCAGATGTTTTTCTTCACCTTCTTTCAAGGGTTGCTCGACATATTCCACTCCACGCTCAGCCAGCCATTTCATCATATCTACGGCTTCGTCCGGGGACCAGCCACCGTTGGCGTCGACTCGCAGCGCGAGGTCATTGCGATCGCCGACGACTTCTTTGATCGCGGCAAACATCGCTTGATCAGCTTCACATCCCTCGGGAGATCCCAGTTTGATTTTTAGAAACTTACTGCCTGTGCGTTCCAGTATTTCAGGCACGCGTTCTTTGACGACTTCCGGAGGGTTGATGCCGATCGTAACGGAAGTAGACGCCATTTTTTTCGACAGGCCAAAAACCTGGTGAAGAGGCTGTCCGCATTTTTTCCCATACCAATCCCATCGGGCAACATCGAGAGCAGCCAGTGCGCAGGCAGGCACACCAGCCTGACGAGCTTTGTCCCAGACTTCCTGGATGGAGAGATCACCAAAGGCAGGATTCCAGAATTCTTTCAAAGCATCCTCACCGATTTGAGGGGTTGATGCTTTTTCACTGATGCCGGGTGACATTTCCCCCCAGCCAGTGATGCCGTCCTTGGTGAGTCCGACGTAGAGATTGTCTGAACCGGTGGATGTGCCGCGGCTGATCCTGAGCGGGTAGAGCTTGTTGAGACGAAGGGTGCGGAAGCTGATTTCCATAGCGGGTGCCTGCAATGTTCAGAATAATCAAAGCTTGGCAAGCGAATCATCCATCGCCGCCAGCACTTCCCCCATGGTTTCATCGGTTTCGTTACCCATGTTCGAAACCCGGAAGGTGAGACCTTTGATCTTTCCGTAACCGCCATTGATGGCGATGGAATGATTTTTGCGTATCAATTGGCTGAAACGCGGCACGTCGATCTCACGGTTGTTTTTGATACAAGTCAGACTCTTGGAACGGAAACCTTCCGGCGCAAAAAACTCAAAGCCGTTGTTGGTGACCCAGTCGGCGACCAGACCGTTGAGCCGCTCGTGGCGGGCATAACGATTTCCAAGTCCTTCGTTAAAGATGTCATCCAGCTTGGCACTCAGTCCGTTGATGGTGTGAATACACGGAGTGCTGGGGGTCATGTTTTTCTCCTGGTTCTTTTTGAATTCGAGAAAATCAAAGTAATAACCACGATCATTCAAAGTCTCGGCGCGAGCAAAAGCGGCATCCGACACAGTGAACAGAGCCAGGCCGGGAGGCAGGGCCAGGGCTTTCTGGCTGCCGGTGAGCATGACATCAATGCCGAGTGCGTCGACCGGTGTCGGCACTGCGGAGAACGATGAAACGGTGTCGACGATCAACATCACGTCTTCGAATTCACGCACCACGGCAGCGATCTCGGCCAAGGGGCTGGTGACGCCGGTGGAAGTTTCATTGTGGACCAAAGTCACGGCATCGAACTCGCCGGAGTTGAGTTTCTCTCTGACTGCCTCAGGATCGACGGGCTGTCCCCATTCGAACATCAGCCCTTCGGCCTGCTTGCCACAACGTTGAGCGACATCGACCCACTTGTCCGAGAAGGCCCCATTGCCACAGCACAGCACCTTTTTAGCGACCAGGTTGCGCAGCGAGCCTTCCATGATTCCCCAGGCTGAAGAGGTGCTGAGAAAGACCGGTTGTTTGGTTTCGAAAAGCGTTTGCAGGCGCTCCTGCATACCGCCGTAAAGCTCCTGGAACTCTTTGCCACGATGCCCAATCATCGGTGTAGACATGGCTTCAAAGCTACTCGGTGAAACTTCGATCGGGCCGGGAATGTAGAGTCGGATATGGTCGGACATGGTGTGTGATTGATTAACGCCGCAAACTAGAACGGGCAGGGCTGGACGCAAACGAAAATATGAGGAAGGAGAACCACGAATGGATACGAATGAAGAAAAAGTAGAGAAGAGGGTTTGTAAAAAAGAGGGATCATTCTCCAATTGACATCAGAGGGATTCGGGTGTCCTTTGGGCGGGTCAAGCTTTGGCGTTTCAGCTGAAGCCAGGGTGCCAACCGGTTATCGGCGCGCCAACTTTTACCGAGGGAAGGGATGACGGCTCTTCAATGTCATCTCGTAAATTTACCGGGCGTATTATTGCTTGGGACGTGTTGCTGCTCCGCTTTTGCTATTTGCTAATCGTGTGAACTGAGTAATTACAAACCAAGTAAACTGTTGGTCAGTCATCGCCCGATCATATTGAAAATTATATCTAAAACAAATGTCATTTAATCAACTCGGCCTGCGTGCCGAATTACTCGAAGCAGTAGCTGCAAAAGGCTACACAGAACCCAGCCAGATTCAGGCAAAGGCTATTCCACCTATTCTCGATGGCCGTGATCTGTTGGGGGGAGCACAGACCGGCACTGGAAAGACGGCGGCTTTTACCTTGCCCTTGCTTCAACTGCTGGCCGAACAACGTCCGGCTCCCTCTGATTCTAATCGCAATGGAAAGCGCCGCCGCCATTTGCCGCGGGCTCTGATCATCACGCCTACTCGCGAATTGGCGGCGCAGATCGGTGAAAGCGTGGTCAATTATGGCAAAGGACTGGAACTCAGTTCTACCGTCATTTTTGGTGGGGTGGGGATTAATCCACAGATCAGCCGTTTGCGTCGTGGGGTCGATATTCTCATCGCCACGCCCGGCCGTTTGCTCGATCATGCAGGGCAGGGCACGGTTGATCTTTCCCAAATCGAAATCCTGGTGCTGGATGAAGCGGACCGCATGTTGGACATGGGATTCATTCACGACATTCGTAAGATATTGAAGCTTCTGCCGGGTCGTCGTCAGAATTTGCTTTTTTCTGCGACTTACTCGGACGAGATCAAGAAACTGTCCGAAGGCATTTTGCATGACCCGGTTTTTGTCGAGGTGGCTCGTCGCAATACGGCTGCCGAGAAAGTGGAGCAGGTGGTGCATCCGGTGGCAAAAGTCGAAAAACGTTTTTTGCTGGCCCATCTCATTCGCGACCGGGAATGGAATCAGGTGTTGGTTTTTAATCGCACCAAACACGGTTCCAATCGCCTGGCAAAACAGCTGGACAGTGACGGTATTTCCGCAACGGCGATTCATGGCAACAAGAGTCAGGGAGCACGAACCAAAGCTCTGGCAGATTTCAAATCAGGGAGGGTCCGAGTGCTGGTGGCTACGGATGTGGCCTCGCGTGGGATTGATATCAATCGCCTGCCGCATGTTGTAAACTTTGACCTGCCGAATGTCCCTGAAGATTACGTGCATCGCATCGGACGTACCGGACGAGCAGGAGAAGAGGGGGCGGCCCATTCATTGGTCAGCGCCGACGAGCGTGGACTTTTGCGGGATATCGAACGACTTTTGAAACGTTCCATTCCGGTTGAGGATATCGAGGGTTTCCAGATGAACGAGGCTGATGTCAACGCGGCGGCGGAAAAGAAGAGAAATGGACGTGGGGGCGGAGGACGACGTTCCGGAGATGGTGGATATTCGAGCCGCCGAAGCAGTGGTGGTGGCGGTGGTGGTCGATCTTCTTCTGGGAGACGCCGTAATTCTTCCCGTCGTCGATCGTCGGGTAATCGCAGTGCTGCCTGACCTTAGATGAAACCGACACGTAATTTGGCGGAGACACGGACACCGGATGGCGCCCGTTTTTCTCTGCACGAACACGATGGACAGTATTCCCTGAAGCTGAATGGTTCTCAGTTAATGAGTTCCGGTTGGACCTTGTCCGAAGCAATGCTGGCGGATGCCGCTTGCCGGTGTTGCGACAAGTCTCGGTCACCGAGAGTTTTGGTGGGTGGACTGGGATTGGGATTTAGTCTCAAGCGAGTATTGGAACTGGTGGGAAAATCTGCGAAAGTTTGTGTGGCCGAGTTGATACCTGAAGTGATTGACTGGAACCGTGAACACCTGGGCGATTTAAACGGGGCCTTGCTCGATGATCAACGGGTGAGCATTTTTGCCGGAGATGTCTATGACTGCATCATGCAAAGTGGAGCATCCTATTACGATGCGATTTTGCTGGATGTCGATAATGGCCCGGCAGCATTTGTGCAGTCTGACAATGCGAGGCTCTACGATGAGAATGGCTTGGCGATGGTTTACGATTCACTAAAAGAGCGAGGGCACGCTGCATTCTGGTCGGCAGATCCGGAGCCGGGTTTTTTTCGTCAGTTGCGCAAGGCGGGTTTTGACGCTGAAGAGATCGAGGCCAAAACTCACGAGCGTGCCAAACGGGCAGCCAACCGGATTTATGTAGGCGAACGCCGTGCGATGTAGACCGTACTCGATGACTCGCCGCCGCGAATCGGATTGTCAAAAGTGACGATGTGAGACTCACAGGAGACGAAAACCTCTTCGAGCGACTTCATAAAATCATCATCGGGTGGGTCGTCTGACCACAGGGCGAAGATGCCTCCGGGATGAAGTTTATCCGCCAGGCAGCGTAACCCTTCAGTTTGATAGAATTTGCCATTTTGCTCGTCCAGCAGTTTGCTCGGCGAGTGATCGATATCGAGCAGCACCGCATGAAGCTTTTGTCCGGGTTTTTCCGGATCAAAGCTGGCGGAGTCACTCGTGTCGAGGGCTAGAGCAAAAAAATCGCCGTGGACAAAATGACATCGAGAATCGCCGGTCAGTTCCGGGCCAAGAGGAACCAATGCCTGCTGGTGCCAGTCGATGACGGCCTCAAGAGTTTCGACGACAGCGAGTGAGCGGACTTTGGGGTTTTTGAGTGCGGCGCGTGCCGTGTAACCCAAGCCCAGTCCTCCAACGACAACATCCCATTCAGAGTCGCTGTGCTTAGAGTTTTCCAGTGCAGCGAGGCCAAGATCGGAGAGGGCTACCTCAACCGCAGTGAAGAGGCTGGACATGAGAAAGCTGTCACCAAGGATGATCTCGTGGACTTCTAGATTATCCAGGGAAAGTACGGTGCGGCGTCTGAGGATAAGCTCGCCGAGTGAGGTTTTACGATAATCGAGTTCCTGAAATTGTGGTTTGGGACTCATGCCTTTTCGTAATGGGTTAAAATGTTGTTGGCAAAAAAAAGCGGAACCTGATTCAGGTTCCGCTCATGTTGAAATTAAATCAGGGTTTCAGCTTGTACTACCAGCCTTCTTCCTTCCGTCTGCCGCCTTTGCGACTTCCTCCGCCACTTTTGCGTTTACCGTAGCCACCACCGCCGCCACCGCCACCGCCACCGCCGCCGTAGTCACCACCACCACCGCCACCACCGCCGTAGTCACCGCCGCCGCCACCACTGTTACCGCGATAGCCGCCGCCGCCGCCGCCTCCTCCTCCTCCGCCACTGCGATTTTCACGAGGGCGTGCTTCATTGATTTTCAGTTGCCGTCCCTTGAAGTCATGGCCATCCAGCTCGCGAATTGCGGCTTCCATGCCATCCTTGTCGTTCATTGTGACAAAAGCAAATCCGCGTGGTCGACCGGTTTCGCGATCCATGACGACAGCGATGTCGTTCACCTGACCATGCGCGGAAAACAGTGTGCGAATATCATCTTCAGTGGTTTCATAGGGGAGATTCCCCACATACATTTTTGTGTTCATATCTGTAAATTTCGTGCTTGTTACTCCGCAACTCCAATGATTTGCCCGCTTATCGGGTTTTCAATCATCAGCGAATACTTATATCCGCATGACGATTTGACTTCTATTGAATGCGACAGAAAAACTACGCTCGAAACACAATTCTCCACGTTAGAATCGAAAATGCAAGCCCTGCACGAAATTTTTATCAAAATTTGCCTATAGCCGCTTTTCCCGGGGTCCCAGGACGCTAAGGTGATCGCTCAATGCTGACATTTGTGGAAATATTCAGGGACGTGTGCCTGCCGATCATTCTATTGGTGGGTGTGGGATGGGGGATGGATCGAAAATTTGATCTGCAACTCGATACTCTGGTCAAACTGAACATCTACCTTTTTGTGCCGTCTTTCATTTTTGTCCGGGTGTCCTCTTCGCAGTTGCCACAGGCCATGGGAGGGAAAGTGGTGATCTTCACTCTTTGCATTTTGGCGGTGATGTTTTTGATGAGCAGTCTGGTTTCAGCCTTGCGCCGGGAAACGGCCCAGCAGAGGATGGGCTTGCAGTTGTCCACCATGTTTTACAATTCGGGCAATTGGGGCATTCCTCTGATGGCACTGGCTTTTCCCGAAACAGGGCCGGTGATCCAGGTGTTTGTGCTGATGACGATGAATATTTCCACTTTTTCCATCGGAATTTTCCTGGCGAGTGCGCAGGGTGATCAGGTGGTTCAGAAAAATCGCTGGAAACGCTTTCTGCCGATGCTGCGCCAGCCTTCGATTTATGCGATTGTGATTGCGCTACTAATGAGGTCGATGGGGAACCCGCTGGAAGAAGTCACCTTCATTTGGAAGCCACTTACTTATCTTGCCAGTAGTCTGGTGGCCTTTGCTTTGATCACTTTGGGAGTGCAGTTGTCGAAAACTCGTCCGCCGCGAATCGAAAGCCGCCTGGCATGGGCTTTGGGCATTCGTTTGCTTGGGGGACCAGCGGCAGCGTTTTTGCTCGCTAAATTATTCGGTTTTGATGCGGTAATTTCAGCCGTATTGATCGTTGGCGCGGCGTCCCCGGTCGCGGTGAACACAGCGCTGCTGGCTCATGAATTCAAAGCTGATAGTCGATTCGCGGCAGCAGCGGTTTTTTATTCGACTCTGCTGGCTGGACTGGTGGTGACGGTGCTGATCTATTTTCTCAGGTAGGGTAGGGAAAAGTTCACTCAGCTGATTGGGGCGATAATCCGGGGATGACCGTTTCAGTAATCCACTTTTTAACCAGCGCCTTTTCTTCAGCGGGAAAGGCATGTCCCACACCCTCCATGCCATGAGACTCCACCGTCATTTTTCCGCGCTTGGCAGACTTGGCCACACTCTGGGCGCTGGCGGAGTTGTTATTGCCTTCGGTTCCCCAGGCAACATAAGCAAAATTTCCAGCCATTCCTGAATAACGGCCTTCATCTTTTCCTCCATCGATGAGAACGTAGACTTTGAAAAAATCACGGAATTCTTTTTCAGCCATCATACCGTCAATGGCATGACCTCCGTTGCTGAATCCTGCTATGATACGCAGTTTGGGATCAATATTGGGAACCAGTTTGGTGATTTCATCGAGCATGGTTTGGTGGTAGGCCCAGATATCCTCAAATTCACCGACCATATTGGCCTGACCAGGATTATTGGCACCTTTTGGGTAGGGCAGTCCAACCATGAGGAATTTTTTCTGATCCACCAGAGATGAACAGGAACCGGCAGAATTACCTCCATCGCCTCCACCCAACCAGACGATGAGAGGAACGGGTTTGTTAGGATCATATTTGTCTGGAACACGCATATTGAGAGCGGCGGGTTGATCTTTACGGTCAGGGCTCAGATCGGGAAAATCCAGCTTTACGGTTGCTCCTGCTTTGATTCGCTCGTCGGGTTTGCCGAAGGTGGGGGTATCAGGAGAAGGGGAGCTGTCCTTCGAATGTATAAATTCCTGATCAGTTTTTGAGAGAGTTGCGATGCCAAGGGTGAAAACCTTGCCATTCGCCATTTTGATCGTCACGTTATCCCCTTTGACGCTGACGATTCGCGCCTCGATTTTTTTCCCTGCCTGATTAGTGAAAGTTCGCGCGGATGAAGAGCTTGTCGATAAACAAAGCCCAGCGCTCAAAACGCAGAAGAAGATGAATTTATTCGCAATCATTGTAGGCTTGGAGAGATAGGCTATTATTGTCAGTAACACCTATGGCTACCGAGTGTCATAAAGGGCTACATGATAATTGATTAATCCTAAATGTAAAAGATGCGTCTGAACGAAGCCAGAGTGATTTATTTGACGGCTGGAGCTGCAGGTATGTATTGCGGCAGTTGCATGCATGACAATGCGGTGACCCGTGGATTGCTGAAACGCGGAGTGAACATCCAGCTACTGCCGCTCTATACGCCCATTCGCACCGACGAAGAAGATGTCAGCGTGGATCGGGTGTTTTTTGGCGGTATAAATGTATTCCTGCAGCAGAAAATCCCCTTGTTTCGTCATCTGCCGGGCTTTCTCGATCGTTGGTTGGATAATCCAGCACTCATCTCTCGTCTGTCCGCACGTGCGGTGAAAGTGGATGGCAAGGAGCTGGGCAGCCTTGCTTTGTCGATGGCACGGGGGGAATCAGGTTATCAACGCAAGGAAGTCGCTCGTTTGATGAAGTGGTTGAAGGAGGAAGCGAAGCCGGATCTGATCGTGCTTTCCAATCTGTTGATCGGAGGTGTTGTGCCCTCAATCAAAAGAGAATTGGAGATTCCTGTGTTGGTCAATCTCCAGGGGGATGATGTATTTTTGAATGACTTGATCGCTCCTTACAAAAAGAAGGTGATCACTGAGATGCAAGGCCTGGCTGGTAAGGTCGATGGTTTTCTGGTTTTCAATGAGCCTTACGCGAAAGTGATGGGAGATTTGTTGGATATACCGGCAGAAAAATTCCATCTGACAAAACTTGGAATCGACACTGAAGCTTTGCAGGGAATGGCTGCCGGCTGTGATGAACAACGCAGTCAGAACGCCTCCGAATCAGCTCTCACCATCGGTTTTTTTGCCCGCCTCTGTCCTGAGAAAGGGCTCGACCTTTTAGTGGATGCCTTTATCGAGCTGAAAGAAAAACCGGGAATGGAAAAGGTGCGTTTGAAGGTGGGCGGCTGGTTGATGGAGAAAGACCGGGAGTTCCTCGAAGTGCAACAGGCGAAGCTGGTAAAAGCGGGCTTGGTGGATGTAAGCGAGGTGGTGATCTCTCCTGATAAAGAGGGTAAACAGGCATTTTTTCCCGGTATCGATGTTTTTTCCGTTCCGGCGGTGGCCATTGAACCCAAGGGTTTGTACGTGCTGGAAGCCATGACCTGCGGGATTCCTGTTGTCGAACCGGAAGGCGGTGGTTTTGCCGGAGTGATACGGGAAAGTGGTGCAGGGCGTCTGGTATCTCCAGGGGACCAGGGCGTTCTGGCAACGGCGTTGGTCGACTTGTTGAATTCGCCGGATGAGCGTCAGGCCATGGGGAAAAAGGGACAGCGATTTGTAATGGAGCATCGCGGATTGGATGAGATGACCGAATCTACTGCCGAGGTGTTTGGTGAATTTTTGTGAAGTCATTCGCGGATTTGACGAGAAAGTTTCGAATTCATAGATTGACCCCGTGATCCCGCCGCTTAGGGTTTGCTCGCGTAAGAGAATCCATATCCCCTCTACCCTCTATTATCATGACCAAATCACTGTTGTTCTTTACTGTTGTTTCTGCATTTTCGTTTCAATCGGTCTACGCTGGTGACTGGCCTGGCTATCGCGGCCCGAAAGGAGATGGCAGTTCGGCCGAATCCATTTCGGCGAAAGCTTTTGCTGCGGGAGGTCCGAAAAGCGTGTGGAAAGCTGAGACAGCCAACGGCTTCAGTTCGTTTGCGATTGGTGGAGGCAAGGCAGTGACTCTGGTGACGGAGAAAGTTGGAAAAAAGAGCATCGAAACCTGCGTGGCTTTTGATGAAACAAGCGGAAAAAAGTTATGGGCAGTGAATTTGGGAGAGGGTGGCAAATTGGACGGTGGGGGAGGAGCCGGAACAAAAACGAATAAAGGAGGTGATGGCTCGCGCTCGACTCCTGCCATTGATGGTGACAAGGTCTATGCATTCGATGCTTTCCTGGCAGTGCATTGCCTGAACCTGGAGGATGGTTCCAAGGTCTGGACGCGTGATCTGGTGAAGGAGAACGGGGCGCAGAATATCAAATGGGAGAATGCCGCATCCCCGGTGATTGATGGGGATCAAATTTACGTGGCCGGTGGCGGCAAGGGGCAAGCCTTGCTGGCACTGAACAAAGCTGACGGGAAAGTGATCTGGAAAGTTGAAGACGATCAGATCACTCACGCGACTCCGATCGTAGGCAAGGTGCAGGGCGTGAAACAGGTGGTTTTTTTCACCCAGACGGGACTGGTGGCGGTGACTCCGGAAAAGGGTGATGTGTTATGGCGTTACGCTTTTCCATTTAATGTTTCGACTGCCGCATCACCGGTGATTTGGGAAGACATCGTTTATTGCTCGGCGGGTTACGGAGTGGGAGCCGGTGCAGTGAAAATTTCCAAAGATGGAGCAAAGCTGTCAGCCAGGGAAATCTGGCGCACCAAGGGAAAGAACGTGAATCACTGGAGCACCCCGGTGGTGAAGGACGGTAATCTTTACGGCATGTTCAGTTTCAAACAATATGGCAAAGGGCCTCTGGCTTGTGTGGATATTCGCACGGGAGAAATGAAGTGGTCGCAAGAAGGTTTTGGACCGGGTAATGTGGTTTTGACCAAGGAAGGAAATGTTCTGGCACTTTCGGATGCCGGTGAACTGGTCTTGGTGGATGCAAATTCCTCGGCATACAAGGAGCTGGGGCGAGCCAAGGCAGTGGAGGGGAAATGCTGGAGCACACCGGCCGTGTCGGGTGGCAGAATTTTCGTTCGCAGCACTACGGAAGGCGGAAGTTTTGCTTTAGGCCGGTAGAGGGACGACCGGCCCGGTTGTCCGGTGAATCACATTCAACTTACAATTTTCACGCTCGTTTATGTTAACGATGCTCCTGCCAATCCTTTTGGAAAAGAGAGGTAAAAAGTAAAAGGGAGTAAAAGGGAGTAAAAGGGGACAGACCCCAAGTAGATATTGTTATTGCTCTTTGGATTGGGGAGTGTAAGGTGATTATTATGAGGAAGACGCGTGAATTTCTGTTGGGGCCAGAGGGGGAGACGAATTATTACCATGTGGTGAGCCGGGTGGCGGGGAGGGAACTGTTGTTTGGGGATGAGGATAAGGAGGTTTTTCGTATTATTCTTCTCAAGCAGTTGAAATTCAGTGGTTTGCGAGCTTTGGCATGGTGTTTTATGGGGAATCATTTTCACCTTTTACTGGAGGTGCCGGATAAAGAGGCTGCAATGAAGGGCTGGACGGATGAGGATTATATCAAACGTCTGGGGGTGTTGCGTAGTGAGTGGAGCACGCATCAGCTTCTGGGAGAGGTGAAAATGTATAGGGAGAATGGGCATTCAGAAGGGATCAGTGAAATTGTGGAGAGGGTGAAAGACCGAGTGTTTGATCTGTCGAAGTTCATGAAGGAATTAAAAATGAAGATGACAATGGCGTATAACAATGCCAATCAACGTCGTGGAGCTTTGTGGGAGGGACGTTTCAAAAGTGTGCTGCTGGAAAGCGGTGATGCGGTAAGAACGGTGGCGGCGTACATCGATTTGAATCCAATCCGTGCGGGACTGGTGAAGGATCCGGCGGATTACCGCTGGTGCAGTTATTCGGCTGCAGTAGCGGGAGTGAAGGGCGCAAGGCAGGCTTTGACTTTTGCAGTGATGGGGAAACAGAGGGTGGCGTGGAGGACGGTGGTGGGGGAATACCGTTGCCTGCTGTTTGGAATGGGAGAGGAGCGTTTAGGTGGTGAGACCGTCGATGGCACCGATCGTTGGAAGGGTGGGTTCAACCAGGAAAAAATTGATCAAGTGTGGGAGTCCGGTGGGAAGTTGCCTCTGACAGCAGCTCTGCGGTGTCGAGTAAGATATTTCACCGACGGGACGGTGTTGGGTGGGCAGCGTTATGTGGATGAGTTTTTTGAGCAGAAGATGGCATACTTTGGTGAGCGGAGGAAGAGCGGTGCTCGCAAAATGCGTGGAGCGGAATGGGGGGACTTGCGGAGTTTGCGAGATTTGCGGCTAAGAGCCATTGGCCTAAACCCGTAAAAGTCTTAATTTAGAATTTACCCCGGCTTACCTACCACCACGGCGATGACCATGGCTGCCGTTAGCAGGAGGGTGCCGATCAGGCGGTAGCGGAAAACATTTTTAGCCAGGTGGCGTTCGTGATTTCCCAATAAAGGGCCTACGACGGCAATCAGAACAATGGCCCACAGGCCACGTGATCCATAGACTACATTGATACCGGTTGTGTCGTCGTTGGTTGCAATGATGTAGCCCATGCCGATTGCCTGGACGCCTACTAACAAGCTGCTCCCGATCACCCATTTGCGGGGGGTCGGGCCGGGGAAGGGAGTGCGGTTTTTCAGCCTCATCGAAATGAGGGCAAGCAGGGAGACCAAGGCCAGTCCTGTCGTCGATACGGTAAGGAATGCCATGGGGCCAAAACCGGGTGCCCATTTTCGCATCAGGATATCGCAGAGGGCAAAAACAGCGGCACTGATCAAGGCCAAGGTGATCGTGAAAGCAGTGTGCGAACTTTGAGTGAAATCTTTTGCTCCCATGACAGCAATGCCGACTGCGGACAATACCGAGGCGAAGATCAGAGCGGGGGATGGGGGTTGGGCCGCGAGGATGAGCGCAAACAAGGCGACAAAAATTACTTTAGAGCCCATCAAGGGGGTGACTAAAGAAATGTCACCTCGATGAATGGCCATGAAGGTGAACCAGGCACCGATAAAAAATGCTACTCCCGCCAACAAAGGTTGGTGGATTTGGTCCCAGGGGATGCTTTGTTTTTCAAATAAGATGAGAGGGAGAAAACAAATGCCGATGGTTAGGTTTGAAATATGAAAGCTATAAAGAGCGGGGGCGCCTTCTTTCATGCCCCGCTTGAGAAATAGGGTGCTCAAGGAATAGAGCACAGCAGAAATCAAGGGGATGAGCAGATACCAAGGCACAAGGGTGAATTAGGAATTAGAAATTTGCAGTCAGGAAGGAGCAAGTGTAGTCGGCGCCCTCATGTTCGCAATCGCAATCGCTATCGATGACGAATCTAAATCACAAAATTGTTCGGTGTTTGGATCTGGTCTGGGTTATGTTGAAACACTGTCATGCCTGAAAACCAATCTCAAATCGTTCTTCAAGAGCCGGAACTGTTTGTCGAATCAAGTGCCCCGATTCCTGTAGCCGGTGAAGGTGAGGTTTTGATTCGAGTGCGTCGTATAGGTGTTTGCGGAACTGATATTCACGCTTATTATGGTAGGCAGCCGTTTTTTGAGTATCCTCGGGTTCTTGGGCATGAGCTGGGGGCGGAGGTGCTGTCGTGCAGCGGTAACGATTTTATTAAGGTGGGGGATTTGTGTTGTGTGGAGCCGTATTTGAATAATCCGGGAAGCCAGGCCTCACAAAGAGGGAAGACAAATTGCTGTGAAGAATTGCAATGCCTCGGCGTACATTGTGATGGAGGGATGAGGTCGTTGATCAAGGTTCCAATCAATAAGGTGCATGTGTCGTCGAAGCTGAAGGCGGATCAGTTGGCCTTGGTGGAGATGTTGTGTGTCGGGGCACATGCAGTTGATCGCGCAAAAATGGAAAGTGGTGAATACGCGGTGGTTGTGGGAGCGGGGCCCATTGGCATGAGTGTATTGCAGTTTTTACAAGCGGCGGGAGTGGATGTGGCGGTGATGGATGTGAATGCCGGACGACTGGCTTTTTGCCGGGAGGCACTCGGGGTGGAGAAGATTTTGCAAGTGAAAGAGGGAATGGATATTGAGACTGCGATGCGGGATCTTGGAGGAGGAAATCTGCCAACGGTGATTTTTGACGCCACAGGGAATCCAAACTCGATGATGGCAAATTTTGATCGCATTGCTCATGGTGGACGAATTGTATTTGTGGGACTTTGTTTGGGAGAAGTGAGTTTTGATGATCCCAATTTCCATCGCCGCGAAATTTCCCTGCTCTCCAGTCGAAATGCGACTGCATCAGATTTTCGCCGAGTGATTGCGATGATGGAGTCAGGAGAGGTCGATACCTCACCGTGGATCACGCATCGAATGAATTTGAGTGATGTGCCGAGGGAGTTTCGGAAGGTGGTCGAAGACCCGGCTTTGCGAAAAGCGGTAATCGAAGTTTAGAAAAAGGCTGAAGGCTGAAGGCTATAGCGCTTTAGGCTGTAGGAAAGAAGAAGCCGGTGAAGCTGAAAGATTTGTTCAGCCGGGGAGTTGATCAAGATCGAAGTGTGTGTCTTTGAGTGGGGCGGGTAGGCCGTCATCGAGATGGAAGACGCGGTGCAGGCGCATGGTCTGCAAAATGCTCAGCACCGAGGGGCAGGAATTTCTAAGGGCAACTGGAATGGGAAGATGAATGCGCTTGCGGATGTTGAGCAAGGCACCAATTCCCGAGCTGTCGATGAGCTCAACCCGGGTGAAATCGATGTCGACGGATTGGATGTTTTCAGGACAGATGGAATCAAATTCGTATCGGAACTGATGGGCGTTCGAAGCATCAAAACGCGAATCATCAACGACGATCTGGAAAGCACTGGGGCCGGTTTGGAACTGGAACATGGTTTGGCGGGTGGAAAATTCAGAAGCAGGAAGCACAGAGGAAAAATAAGCGCAGTTTTATAGAAAACTTTGTAACTGTGAAAATTATACTAAACTTAAGTTTTTATTGCAATACTAAAAAAAGAAGTGGTTTATGCTTAAGTGACATGGCCTTCCCACCCCTGATAAGGGAATTGACTGATGTCGGCGATTCGGATCAAATCCTGAAAGATAGTGAAACGTATTTAACAAGGAGCACTGGAGATCATGGAAGCCTTGTTAACAGCTATTGGAAATTCAGAGCTCGAGGCTGCCCAGCGGTGTTTGGAAGCTGGAGTAGATCCATGTCAACTCGATGAGTCGGGCAAGCTGCCTATTTGCGAAGCGGCGATTAAGGGGGACAAGGAGATGGTTGAGCTATTGCTTGAGCATGGGACGGATGTGAATCAAGCGGATGGCCCAGGTCAAAGCGCTCTTGCGGGTGCGGCGTTTCGGGGGCATCAGGACATGGTAGGATTGTTGCTGGAAAATGGAGCGGACGTGGATGCGACTTCGTCATTGGGGGGAACGGCTTTGTACTGGGCATCTTGCGGAGGGCATTTCGAAATCATTCGTCATTTGGTGGAAGCCGGATGTGATGTCGATAAAACCACGGATGACGGGCAATCGCCACTGGGGCGGGCGGCGTCCGGGGTGTATAGCCCCTCTGCGCTGAGCATCGTTTGTTTTTTATTAGAGCATGGAGCCAATGTGAATCATGGCGATACCGCAGGCAGGACGCCCTTGATGAATTGTGCCTTTGGTGGGCATTTGGAAATCGCCCGGTGTTTATTGGAAGCGGGAGCCGATTCCAATTTGCGGAGTAAGCACAATGAGACAGCGGTTAATTTTGTCTGTCAGGCGCGGGATGAGAGTCCGGAGGTTTTGAAGTTATTATTGGATTCCGGATCGGATGCTGATGCAATCGATGAGTTGTATCACATCGGAGCTCTTAGTCAGGCGGCGGTTAAAAACCACCATCGTCTGGTATTGGAGTTGTTGCAAAATGGTGCACTCGTGAATGGTTTGCCGGATGAAACCGAATCACCTTTGTGCAACGCTGCGCATCGGGGGGCGGTGGATTCGGTGCGGGTGTTGATTGAACATGATGCTGACGTGGAGTTTGCGGGGAGGAATTCAGATGGCTGTGAGAGAGGTGATCAGAGTCCGTTGATTGCAAGCCTTCGCCGCCATCACAATGAGGTGGCCATTTTATTGATTGAAGCTGGTACAGGAGTGAATAAAATCGACAGTCATGGCGTGACTCCGCTGCTCATTGCCCTAGGCTATCATGACTCTTGGGAGTATGAGCGAAGCCAGCCGCCCAAGGTCGACTTGCCTTTGATCCAGTTGCTATTGGAAAAGGGTGCCGATCCGGATCGTCCGTCTGGAGGGAGTGCGCTTGTGCTGGCGCGGCAAACAAAAAACACGCGGCTAATTGGCTTGATCCAGAAGTTTTCAACGTAGGGTTTCATTGCTCTGCTTTCTTTTAGAGGGATGGCTTGAAAAAGGTGCTCCCTCTCTTACACTGCGGATGAAAATGTCCCCCCGACTTTTATTTCCTGCGAGCATCTTCTGCACGACTGCTTTTTGTTTTCTCTCGCTTTGTGCGGTTGAAGATGAAAAACATTGGGCGTTTCAGCCTGTCGTTCGTTTTGAGCTTCCGAAGATAAAATCAGGGAACCCTGCGGGAAACCCGATAGATGCTTTTGTATTGGCGCGTTTGCAGGCGGAAAATTTGACGCCTTCTGCACAGGCGGATCCGAGAACTTTGCTGCGGCGTCTTCATCTTGATCTGACTGGCCTGCCGCCGAGTCCAAAAGAGATCGCGGCTTTTGAAGCGGCCTGGCAAAAAGATGAGGACAAAGCCTACAGTGAAAAAGTCGGTCAACTACTCGATTCGCCGCATTTCGGCGAACGCTGGGGCCGACACTGGTTGGACATGGCGCGCTATGCGGACAGCGATGGTTATCTCGGAGATACGCTTCGCCCCTGGGCCTGGGTTTATCGTGACTGGGTGATTGCGGCGATCAATCGTGATCAGCCTTTCGATCAGTTTTCTGTCGAGCAGTTGGCGGGTGATCTTTTGCCGAAACCAACGCTTCCACAAAAAATTGCGACCGGTTTTCACCGTAATACGATGCTCAACACCGAAGCGGGAGTGGACAAGGAACTCTATCGAACCAAGGAAGTTGTCGATCGTGTCAGCGCAACGGGGACCGTTTGGCTGGGTTTGACGGTTGCCTGCGCCGAGTGCCATGATCACAAACACGATCCGATTACCCAGGCCGAATTTTATCAGCTGTATGCCTTTTTTAATAACGCCGATGAGAAGCATATCAGTGCGCCGCTACCGGGGGCGCTTGAGAACTATAAAACAGCTCAACAGGCATGGGAGGCAAAAGCGGAGCAACTTGAGCGACCACTGACCAAATACAAGACAGAAGGTTTGCTGGCGAATCAGGCAGCCTGGGAAAAAAGTGTGGTCTTGCCAAAAGCAAAATGGGAAACGCTGCACCCAGATAAAACCAAGTCGGGAGCCAATGACAAAATGGAGGTTCAGAAAGACGGGTCGATTGTGGTGACGGGCAAGGACCCGGATACGGTGACTTATTTTATCGAAACAGCCGTGGCAGATGATCAAAGGATCACTGGATTTCGTTTGCAGGTGTTTGGGGAAGCTGGTCGCGGACGCAAACTCGGTAAACCTGTCGGTCGGGCGAAAGACGGGTCTTTTGTATTGTCGAGTTTTGTGGTGCAGGAGGAAGTAAAGGGAGGCAAAGCGCGGACTCTAAAATTAAAATCGGTAAGAGCGGATTTTGCAGAAAAAGATCAAAAGATCGAGAAGGCGATCGACACCAAATCAACCGACGGTTGGCATGTGGCGTCACAGACGAAACAGCCTCATGCTGCGGTGTTCGATCTTGCAGAACCAGTAAAATTGGTTGCAGGCAGTCGTTTGAAATTCACCCTGCGTAATAAACTTGGTAAGGGTAAAACCATGCGGCACTTTCGCCTTTCGATGACTTCCGATTCGGATGCTGCCGATCCTTCGGTGCTTAGTGAGGTAGTCAGAGAGGCCTTGGCCGTTTCACTTGAAGGTCGTTCTTCGGATCAGCTGAAGGTGATCGCTGATTTTTATCGTTCCCTTGATCCGGAATGGAATCGTTTCCGTTTGAATTTAGAGAAACATCTTAAAAAACCTGCCGGAAAAATTGCCACCAAGGCGCGCACTTTTGCTGAAAGGAAAAAGGACAGGCGTGAGACTTTTATTCATGTCAGGGGTGACTATACCCAGCACGGAGAGCGGGCTTTGCCTGGCACGCCGGGTGTTTTGCATTCGCTGCAGAGGGAAGATGGCGATCAGCAAGCAAACCGCCTCGATCTTGCGCGGTGGCTGTTCGATGAATCCAATCCGCTCACTGCTCGGGTGGCAGCCAATCAGATCTGGCTGCATCTTTTTGGGCAGGGCCTGGTGGCAACACCAGATGATTTTGGCACCGAGGGATCTCCGCCGACTCATCCGCAGCTACTTGACTGGCTGGCCACTGAATACCGGCGTCTGGGATGGAGCAGCAAGGCGATGATTCGTTTGATTGTCCATTCTTCGACTTACCGTCAGTCTTCGGATGTACGCCCGGATCTGGCAGATTATGCGACAGGCAATTTATTGCTCTGGCGGCAAAACAGTTTTCGGGCCAGTGCGGAAACGGTACGCGATATCCATCTCGCTTCGAGTGGATTGCTGACACGGAAAATCGGAGGCCCCGGTATTCGCCCACCTTTGCCGGCCTTCGTTTCGGAAGTGGGGCGCAGTGTGAAGTGGCCGGTCAGCAAGGGCGCTGATCTTTACAGGCGGGGGATGTATATCATTCTGAAACGCACGGTGATCTACCCGATGCTGTCGGCGTTTGATGCACCTGATACCAGTGTTTCCTGCAGCCGCCGGGATCGCACCAATACGCCGATGCAGGCGCTGACCTTGTTGAATGATCCGGTGTTTTACGAATGTGCCGAGACACTGGGACGTGATTTGCACGCAAAACATGGGAATCACACGGAAGCGGCGATTCGCGAAATGTATGAGAGCTGTCTGAATCGCGAACCCCTGTCAGCAGAAATCCAGACGCTGCTGTCGGCTCACGCGGATTTGTCCAAGAAGGCGACCAGTCCCGAAGCCTCGATGATAGCCGCGGTGCGCATCGTGATGAACCTGGATGAATTTGTAACCCGCAATTGATACACGGAATGAACTCGAACACTGGAAACATCCCCGTCAGCCGCCGCGACTTTTTTACCAGTGGTGCGAGCGGGCTTGGGGCAGTCGCACTTGCTTCCTTGATGCGGGATGACGGACTGCTTGCTGCCGGTGGGGTGTCCGGTCCCTTGTCGCATTTTGCGCCGAAAGCAAAGAACTGCATTTACTTCTTCATGGAAGGCGGTCCCAGTCAGATGGACCTCTTTGATCCAAAACCGAAACTGAATGAACTCGATGGCCAGCCGATGCCGGACTCGATGTTGGAGAAAGTGAAGTTCGCTTTTATTCAGAAAGAGAGTGCGCGGATCATGGGCAGTCCAAGGACTTTCAAAAAACACGGGCAATGCGGCATGGAACTTTCCGATCTCCTGCCGCATCTCAGCACCTGTGTGGATGACATAGCCCTGGTGCGTTCGATGCATTGCAATCAGTTCAATCACTTGCCCGGACAATTGTTGATGCTGTCCGGTTCGCCACTACGCGGATGGCCTACACTGGGTTCATGGCTGAATTACGGGCTAGGCAGTCCATCGCGCGATCTTCCGGGATATGTGGTTCTTACGACTCTAGGACGTGGTTTGCCGGGGGGAGTTGCCTCTTGGTCGAGTGGGTTTTTGCCGTCAAATTATGCGGGGGCTTTGTTTCGCAATCAGGGCAGTCCGGTACTCAATCTTGAAAATCCGGCAGGCATCACTCCGGAAATGCAGCGCCGCAGTATCGATGCGGTGAACGAACTGAATCAGCAGCGGTTATCGCGCACCGGGCATCCGGAGATCGCCAGTCGTATTAAAAATTACGAACTCGCCTATCGCATGCAGTCAGCGGCTCCTGAACTGCTTGATCTTTCCGGTGAATCCAAATCGACAATCGATGCATATGGGCTCAATCGCAGCGAGGCGGATGCGAGTGATAAAAAAGGATTCCAGGGATCTTTTTCAAGAAACTGCCTGCTTGCCCGACGCATGGTTGAGCGTGGGGTGAGATTTGTGACCCTGTTTCTTTCCACCTGGGATCAACACAGCAACCTCAACTCCGGTCTGGCGACCAATACCAAAATTTCAGATCAACCGGTTGCCGCTTTGTTGAAAGATCTCAAGGAGCGAGGACTGCTCGACGAAACCCTGGTCGTCTGGGGAGGAGAATTTGGCCGCACTCCCTTGGGCGAAAACCGCAGCGGATTCAAAACCGTTACCGGCCGTGATCACCACCCTTATTCGTTCAGCTTGTGGATGGCCGGGGGAGGGATCAAGGGTGGGCAGACGATCGGAACGACCGACGAGATCGGTTGGGGGGTGGAAGAAGATCCGGTTCACGTTCACGACCTGCACGCGACTATATTACATCTCTTTGGCTTCGATCACGAAGAGCTGACTTATCGATTCCAGGGCCGCGATTTCCGCCTGACCGATGTACACGGTAAAGTGGTGGAGAAGTTGCTGGCTTGAGAATGATTATTCCTCCTTCTCGGCGACTCGAATCTGGAATTTGTCATCATCCCACTTAAGGTTTTTGGCAACATCCTGAACGTATTTCCAGCCTTTATCGTTTTTTTGATAGAGGCGGACTTTTGACTGTTCAGTGGCCATCGCCAGAGCCTGGGGAGTATTCATAAAGCGCAGCACGTTGAGGTAGGTGGGGCCATCACGATGGGAAGTGGGCAGGTCATGCAGATCAAGCCGGGTGATGTCAGGCTCAAAAAGAGAGGCGTAAAGCGTATTGCCAGCCATAGCATCGGAGGATTGCAACCAGAGAGGAATATTTTTCATACCATCGATATTTCGCAGGGCTTGGATGGAGCGCCTGATGTCCCAGGTTCGCATGCCGTCCTGGGTTTGGCCGAGCAACATGAAACGGCGGCGAATGTGAGTGCGTTCGCGTTCGTTTTTGTTGAAAGCTGTGGGGCCAATGCCGCGAGGACAGATATAGGCCATGGCCCATTTTTCCGAGAGGTACATTTTTCGCTCCTTCAGGTAGGTGCTCTGATTGAGCCCTGGCATATCAATGTTGGGGAAAGCTTCGGAGAAAGATGCGCCAATCGTGGAGAGAAATTCCTGCCAACTTTTTTCATCCAAAACATTGAGCACGGTGAGGTCGAGGTCTTTGCTTTCCAGGCCTTCCCGTTGCAGAATATAGAGGCGCAATTGGATATTCTCCTGACTGACAAAATCCCAAGAGGAGAGAGTGATGCCATCACGGGTGATGCTGGCGGCCGGGATCAGATTGGTGGGGCCGGGATTGGTGGGCCAAGCGCGGAAGGATCGTCCTTTCAGGCGCCGCATCCACAGGTCGCGGTTGGAGAGCCAGTCATCCTTGGTAGTTGGAGCTTTGCGATTTATTGCTTCGTTGGTGAAGTATTCATCGATGTCGGTATTGCGTTCGTCAGCAGGGGTTTTGTCGAGAACTTTCAACTGCTCGATTTTGAAGAGCTTGGGAGCAGTGGTATCGGCAATTTCATCGGAGATACTTTTGCCTTTCAAGAAACGTTCGAACCACTGGAAGGCATTCACCCGCAGGGGTTGGGTGTCCAAATGCCCCCCTTGATAAATAGCGAGGCCAATTTGATCTTCGGCTCCGAGTAATTTATAAATACGTCGGGTTTTGTTGTAAACATCGACCACTCCGTCGAGGGGGAAGATGCGGTCATTATCAGTATTGGTGATCAGTAAAGGGCGTGGTGCGACCAAGGCGGCGAGCATGGGGTAATCCCAGCGGTAGGTATTCACCTGAAACATGCAGTCGCAATGCCCTTCCACCGCACCATCGATGACATGGTTTTTCAAGGTGGTGATACCGGCAACGGGCACGGCTACTTTGATGCGCTCGTCTAGCGCAGCGGCGTACCACGAGTAAGCTCCTCCTCCCGAGCGACCAGTGATGCCTATACGTGTGCCATCTACTTCTGGTCGGGATTGCAGGTAATCAATGGCGCGAATGCTGTTCCAGGCTTCGACGCCGGCGGGGGTGTACCCACGGGAGTTCCACCACCAGCGGTTGTGTTTGTAGGTGCCGTGATGAATGCCTTCAATCTCACCGAGTTGAAGAGTGTCGATGGTCAGACAGACGTAACCGTTGCTGGCGAACCATTCACCATGGTGTTGATAGTGGGTTTTGTTGCCGTAGCTGACGCCATCTTTTTTTTCTTTTCCATGACCGCAGACATAAAGGATGGCCGGAGCTTTTTCCTTGGCATTTTTAGGCAGGTAGAGATTTGCAGTGACATAGAGTCCCGGACGGGATTCAAAAACGATATTTTCGACAGTGAATTTTTCGTGATCCAGTTTGCCTGTGATCTTGGCATCGAGCGGCGAACGGGCGGGAAGGGGTTGCAGGCCGAGCATCTCATAAAGCTGGCGGCGGTAGGTGTCGCGGGCCTGTACCCAGTCTTCCTTGGTTTTGATATTGTTCAGCGCACGGTTGGTAAGGCGCTGGGTTTCCAATTTGAAATAGTCGGCGATCATCTGGTCACCGGGGCCGGGCTCGATTCCAGCGTTTATGTTGAAAGATGAAACATCCTGAGCATGAGCTGATTGAATCAGACACAGGGCGAGCAGAGAGAAAACAGTTTTCATGGTTGGAGAGGGTATTGATAGAGCGTCATAGCCCATACGCATGTATGAACTATGGGCATTCTGGTGTCCCTGTCCAGTGCCTGATCTCAAGCAACGATGCTTTTGGCGACATTGCCGCTGACATTAGTGAGGCGGAAATCGCGACCGGCATAGTTGTAAGTGAGCCGTTCATGATCCAGGCCGAGTAAGTGAAGGATGGTGGCATGCCAGTCGTGGATGTGCATTTTGTCATCGATAGCCTGGTAACCGTAGTCGTCGGTCATGCCGTAATTCATGCCCCCTTTCACTCCTCCGCCGGCCATCCACATGGAGTAACCTTTGTTGTTATGATCGCGGCCGTCACCATTTTGAGCATGGGGGGTGCGACCAAACTCACCGCCCCAGATAACGAGGGTGTCTTTCAACATGTCCCGTTGTTTCAGGTCGGTCAGCAATGCGGCGATCGGGCCGTCGGTGGCATTGCAATTATTGGTCAGGGCTTGTTTGAGGTTGCGGTGTTGATCCCAATTGCCATGGGTGATTTCTATGAATCGTACACCTGCCTCGGCCATACGACGAGCCGTCAGGCACTGCTTGCCAAATTGAGAGGTGGCCTGATTGTCGAGTCCATACAGCTTGCGCATGGATTCGGGCTCACTGTTTAAATCCAGAACTTTGGGAACTTCATCCTGCATGCGGAAGGCGAGTTCAAAAGATTCGATGATGCCTTCAACTTCCGGGTGATGTTGGTCACGTTTCAGCTTTTCAATGTTGAGCGATTTGATGTAATCGAGTTGAACACGTTGCAGTTTTTTATCGAGTTTGGAGTTTTTTATATTTGAAATAGCTTCTTGCTGCGAGGCAGCAAAGCGGGCTCTTCTCTCTTTGCCTCCAACCGGGGTGCCTTGATAAATTGCGGGAAGGAAAGAGCTGCCATAGTTTTGTGCTCCACCAGCAGTAGAGGGTGGGCTGAGGGTGATGAAGCCGGGCAGGTTGGCGTTTTCTGTTCCCAGTCCATAGAGTGTCCAGGCACCGAGAGAGGGGCGGACAAATTGAAAATTTCCGGTGTGCATCTGCACGGTTGCCTGGGGGTGATTGGGGATGTCGGTGTGCATGCTGTTGATGATGCATAGCTCATCGGCATGTTGGGCAACCCGGGGAAAGAGTTCGGAAATTCTCAAGCCACTTTCTCCGTGCTGTTTGAATTCCCAGGGAGAACCCAGAAGTTTGGCCAGCCCCCCGTTTTTACTGGTGGCTTTGCCGGAGTCTTTGCTGAGCTGGGGTTTGTAATCAAAGGTGTCCAGATGGGATGGTGCACCGCGCATACTCAAAAAAATCACTCGTTTGGCACTGGCTTTGAAATGTGATTTTTTTGGAGCCAGCGGGTTTTCTTTCTCTGCAGCGATGGTGCTGAGAGCTGAAAAAGCCATGTAACCAAAGCCCGAGGATATGGATTTCAGTGCAAGGCGCCGGGATAGAGGCGAGCAGGATTGCTTGATTGGGTAGTTAGGGCGTTTCATCTTTGGTGACGGAAGCAGGGGCAGGTTTTAATTTGTGACGGTGTTGAGGTTTTCAGGGATGGGGTAGAAACGGTATTTGACCAGTTGTGAGTTTAGCAATTCGGTATCCTGGTTTTTAGCAGCAGCTCGAATTTTGGTCGCAATCGAAGCGGGGGGGATACGTCCGAGAAAGCGGATCGTTCCGTCTTGAAAGATGATGACCGGGGATATGGAGGTGTGGTGAGTGGGTTGTGGGAGACCAAGGGCTTCTGGATGCTTTTTAACGATTATTCCACCGGTGATGAGGCTGGCGCAGCCTGTGAGGGCAAGGAATGTTTTTACTATTGAGCTCATATCGGGATAGGTTTAAGGTTAGTTTAATTCTGGCTGTGCGAGTTATATTTGCGTGGCCTGGTTGAAAAGATAGACGGGGGGCTTATACAAATTATTCATGGTGCTTGGATTTTTTTAATTCACATAGCGAAATTCTGCAGATGAAAAAAGTGCCTGGCAAAATGAACTGAGAGCCATGCGTCGCGCTTGCTCGAGTTTGATGTTTTCTTCTTGTGCGGTTTTTACGAAACGTTGAAAGTAAACACTCGTTTTCCGGGCTTCTTCGGCTGTGGGTGGGCGGGAATAACAGGAATGGAAAGCTGCGGTGCCAAGCGCAGACCCTTTGAGCTTGAGATCATCGAGCAAATGCCGGGCCATGGCTTCGGCTTGTGCCATAACAAAGTCGTTATTCATCAGATAGAGAGCCTGCGAGGGAACGGTGGTTATGTCGCGTTTGCCTTTGACCAGGCTTGGATCGGCAAAATCAAACAGTTGCAGTGAGTCGGGAAGGAGATCCCTGACAACCGGCAGGTAGACCGACCTCACCGCTTGGTCTGAATTCAGCATGTCGGAAGTGAAGGTCCGGCCGACAAAACCTTCGCCTGCTTTGGCGGTATCCGAGCTGTGAGGGCGTTCGAGCTTCAGTTGACCGCTGGCCTGGAGTATGGAGTCTCTTATGGATTCAGCATCGAGGCGGCGTTTGTTGGATCGCCAGAGCCATTGGTTTTCAGGGTCTATCAAAAAGTATTCGGCGTTGTATTCCGAGCTCATGCGGTAGGTTCGGCTGAGAACAATTTCCCGAACCAGACTCTTTACCGACCAATCAAGTTCGGCGAAACGAATGCTCAAATGATCCAGTAAGTCCGGGTGGGAGGGCATTTGACCAGTGCTGCCAAAATTATCCAGACTCGGGACGATTCCCTGTCCAAACAGCCAGTACCAGATTCGATTGCTCATTACCCGTCCGGTGAGCGGGTTTTCCGGTGAGGTCATCCAGCGAGCGAGTTGCAGCCGGCCACTCTGGTCAGTGGGGATGCTTTCTTCATCTCCGGTGTAGATGGCGCGGATAAACCCTCGGGAAGCTCTTTCAGCGGCGTTGTCTTCTTCTCCGCGCAGAAGGATCTGGGCATCAAAGGGCTCGCCACTTTCCGTAGTGCCCATGGCAAGCGCGCGTGGCATGCCGTCCTCATCGACGGCATTGAGTTTGGATTCAAGCAAGCCAATGCGGGTGCCGAGTACGAGCAGTTGGCGTCGAGCATTGCCATTGGCCTTGTCGCTGCGCTTGCTGGTGCGCAGAGTTTCAATGGCACTTTCACGCTGTTCGCGCATCTTATTGAGTTCGACTTCCATGTCGATGAGTTCTCCGAGTGAATAGACGGTGCCAGCCGGGTGGGTGTTGTTGACAGGGAGCTCGATCAGATCGGATGAATGGCGGTTTTGAGCATTGGCAACAGTGCCGAAATGGGTGTCGCTGCTCAAGAAGATGCCTGCCATGGAGTAGTAGTCACTCATCGGAATGGGATCGAACTTGTGATCGTGACACCGGGCGCATGAAACGGAAGTCGCCAGCACTGCGCGTGTGGCGGTGTCGATTTGCTCATCGATCATTTCAAAACGGAAGGCCCGGGCACTGTTCGAGCTGAGCGATTTGCTTCCTATTGCCAGAAAACCAGTGGCAATCTGTAGCTCAGTCTTTTTTTGATCACTTTTGGCATCGATCAAATCTCCGGCGATTTGTTCCTGAATAAAGCGGTCGTAGGGTTTGTCGGTATTGAATGAATCGATTACATAATTTCTGTAGCGCCAGGCGTGCGGATAAAGGGCATTGGTTTCCTTGCCCGATGATTCGGCGTAGCGGGCAACATCCATCCAGTGTCTGCCCCAACGCTCACCGAATTGTTCACTGTCGAGCAGATTGTCTGCCGTGGCAGCAAGAGCTGCTTTCGGATCGGCATCGTAGGCTATGATGAAATCTTTGATGGAGTCGGATGAAGGGGGGAGCCCGGTCAGGTCGAAGGAGAGGCGCCGGAGGAGGGTGGCGGCATCGGCATCCGGTGTAGGACTCATGCCTTTGCTGTCCAGGCCAGCGAGGATGAAATGATCGATATCCTTTCGTGGCCAATCATCTTGGCTGATTTTGGGCAAGGCGCGTTTGACTGGCTTTTGGTAGGCCCAGAAATCCCTTCCTTTTTCAGGATTGATGGTGCTCACATAGCTGTGTTTTTTCTCCTTGCCGGTTTTGTTTTCCGTGCGCGGATCAGGGGCACCCATTTTGATCCAGGTTTCGATGTCGGCCACTTCCGAACTTGATAAAGGGTATTTGGGTGGCATTTCCAAATCGCTGTCCTTGTAAGTCACTGCGACGTAGAGCAGGCTTTCATTCAGATTGCCGGGAACCACGGCGTGGCCATTATCCCCTCCTCGCAGGGTTGCTTCACGGCTGTCTAGCAAGAGGCTGCCCTTAACTTTGTCCGATTCCCTTGAGTGGCATTTGTAACAGTGCTCGGCCAGCAGCGGGCGGATTTTTTTCTCAAAAAAATCACTTTGCTGTTGAGTCAGTTGAAGTGGCTTTTCTTCAGCAGCCAATTTATTTGCCGGGAGGCAGATAATGGCCGGAATAAGGGGTAAAGAACAGTAAATAGTGAATGGCAGGAGAGACAGAAATTTCATATGGCGGGCAGATGCTTTGTGAAAATGAAACGCCTGAAATCTGCGATAGTTTCGTTTTTTTTTAAGTTGCTGCAAATCTGAGAAGGGGAGGCCGGAGAGCGGGTGCTGTTTTCTGCTTGCACCATTAGTATTCAGCGGCTAAATAAGCAGGGCTCTAAAAACGGGCAACTACATAACTTTCAGCCATGAGCAAGCAGTACAACAAAGAGATCAAGCGTAAGAGACGTCGGAACTACCTCAAGCGTAAGAGGGAGCGTGAGCAGACGGCGATGCTTTTGGCCAAGGCTTCAGGGAAAAAGGCAGCTTCTGCAGCTACTGGTGATACCAAAAAGAAAGCGGCTGCGAAAAAAACTGCTGTAAAAAAGGCGCCCGCCAAGAAAGTTGCAGCTAAGAAGAAGGCGCCCGCCAAGAAAGCCGCAGCTAAGAAAAAGGCACCAGCCAAGAAAGCCGTAGCTAAGAAGAAGGCACCAGCCAAGAAAGCTTCCGCTGACAAATCGGACAGTTAATTTTTTCCCCGTTACTGCTTGATGGATTCAGGTGCGGAAGCCGGGTTGCCAGGTCATCCATCGTTAGAGCGATGGCAACCGATAGAACATACCTTCTGGTCGATGGCAACAATGTCATTCACGCCTGGGCAGAGTTGAAGGACCTGCATCTCAGGGGCAAGGGATTGGCCCATGATCGGCTCAAGCATTTGCTGGGCAATTATCAGGATGTATCAGGAGTAAGGGTGGTGCTTGTTTTCGACGGGCGAAGGGAGCGTATAGAGCTTGAGCCGCTGCGGGATGAGCATGAAATCCAGGTTTTTTACAGTGATGCATCTCATACTGCCGATGATATCATCGAAAGATTGAGTGCCAAATACGCAAAGCATTATCGAATCACGGTGGCGACCAATGATATGGCTGAACAGAATGCGGTGTATTCCATGGGAACGGAGGTGATTTCGGCCGACGGGCTGCGCCAGTTGTTGGAAAACTCCCAGGGGGTCATGGATGACTGGTTGAATCGTTATCGACGAAACGGGGGCAAGGGGTGAGAATACTTTGATAAATAGTTATGGATCCTGGTAAAATCATTCGTTTTTGTCTGGTCGGCTTGCCGGCGGGATTAGTATTGATCACCGCTTCGTCTTTTTTATACACCGAGTGGTTCAGGACTGAGGGGGATGTGGGGCCGGATGCCCGTGAGCAGGAATTCACCAGCATGATGAGGAAAGCGGTCAATCGGGAGGACCTGGAGCATTACGTCCGGATCTTGGCTGATGACATAGGTGAGCGGCATACAGGCAAAATCGAAAATTTGAGAGCAGCGGCTTATTTTATTGAATCGTCGTTGGAAGAGAGCAATATGGGTTACCATGTGCAGCGGCAGACGTATGCTGCAGGTGATCAGGAGGTGTGGAATCTTGAGGTGACCGTGCAGGGGGCCGGGGGGAATGACGAGGTGGTGGTGATTGGGGCACATTATGACACGGTTCCCGGCAGTCCGGGAGCTGATGACAACGCTTCGGGTGTGGCGGCTTTGTTGTGTCTTGCCAATGCCTTCATAGGGAGGGAGAATGCGGTGACTTTGAAGTTTGTCGCATTTGTCAATGAAGAGAGCCCGTGGTCAAGAACAGATGAAATGGGAAGTCTGGTTTATGCAAAAGCTTTAAAGGCGAGAGGAGTGAATGTGGTGGGAATGCTCAGTTTGGATTCGTTGGCCTTTTTTTCCGAGGAAGCGGATAGCCAGAAGCATCCAGCGGGAACCCGGGAAGATGCTCCGTCGGTGGGCGATTTTCTGGTTCTGGTAGGCAATGAAAAGTCAGCAGGATTGGTGAACTCAGCAAAGGCTGCGTTTCGGAGCAAGAGCCAATTGCCGATTGAGAGCAAAGTGGCAGGAGACGGGGATGTTCACGCCGACCGCTCCGATCATTGGGCTTTTTGGAAAACCGGTTATCGTGGAGTGATGATTACTGACACCGGCCCGTTTCGTTACAGTGAATACCACCAAGCCGGTGATAAGGTGGAACAGATTGATTTCGAGCGATTGGAACAGGCCGTCGCAGGAATTGAGGGGATTATTGAAGCTTGGACGAATCCGTGAGGGACACAGAAGGCTGTTGCGGTGTAGTAGGCGTAGGTGGAAGGTTTCCAGGGTAGCTTTTTGAAGGCTTCGCTGCTTCAAACCTAAATCGTCAAAAAGCGGCTGCCTGAGCTGCTTCCCTACAGATCGACCACGTAGAAGCGATTCTGGGAAATTTGCTGGGCCTCGGAGACCGTGATCCAGCGCTCCTTGAAATTTTCACCCCAACTGTCACTGAAGGCGATTTCTCCGGATGCCTTATTGTAGCCTGTAATGATGACGATGTGAGAAGTATTGCGCTCGATGGGCAATTTAGTTGAAGCTGAAGTTCGCCTGGTTTTTGCTTTATAGTCGTCCCACGTTTCGGGGTTTTTCCGGGCCAGGGTGCGGGCATTGGCGATTCTGTTAAAATCCCTGGTACTGAAAAGGCCCCACATCACTGGAATTCCCTTGTCAATGTAGCGGGTGAGTTCATGGATTTTAATCTTCCCGTCCCAGATTTTGAATGAGCGGCCTTTGCGTTTGATATCACGCCCTACCGCATCCAGCAGAATAGCGGGAGAGGTGCCCACACCCAATTTGGTTTGACCGGCCATAGCCAGGACATACATGTCGGCAGGAATACCAAGATAACGCATGCAGCGCTCTGCCGTGGCAGGCACGCAGTATGATTTAGGCCCTTGATTGACCATTGGAATGTTTTTGATCACCACATCTCCGTTGCTGCGTTTTTCGACGTTCTCTTGTGCTCGTTTGCGAATGATTGAGTCGGGAGTGCGTTTTGACCTCCCGTGCTGGTCGGCAAAGGCGACGGGTTGGATGGATAGACTGACGTATTCCCCCTCGACATTGGATAACAAAAATGAGTGGCCACTCCAGTCCCAGCGGAAAACCATCTGCCGTGTAGAACCATCACCGAATTTTTGGCGTTTGGCTTGACCTAATAATTTGGTCAGGGAATCGGAAATTATCCTGGCATCACGATTCATGATTTTTTTCAGGCCGGAAGCTTCGTTAGTCACTGCCTTGCCCTTGATAAAATGCTTTTCCCCACTTCCAGCGGCACTGAAAAAATCTCCTTTGTTGGCAAAAACAATCGAGAGGCTGGAGACTTTCCCGTCATTGCCATAGAGGACTACCGAGTAAGGCCGCACCCCTATAAAACGGTAGGCTCCCTGGGGGTAGCCCCGGTAACTGCTTGAATAGGGGGTGTATGATTCCTTTGGCCATCGCAGGCGCCCGGCGACCAGCGGGGCAGGATTTTCCCACAGATTCCCATCGCTGAATAAGTGGTGTCCGATCAGTTGGTTGATTTTTTCGAGTTTGATTCCCGACTTCACCGGAGCGGGGATCGAGGCACTGGGATTTCCGCTGCCCCACCTGTTGATGTATTGTTGGTCTGCGGGGGAAAAGCTGGCAATGGAGGTGGTATAATCTCTCCCATTGGCCAGCTCCAGAGTGGCTTTTTTACCAGCGACGGCTTTTATGCGCCCTTCGAACTTAACACCCTGGATATTGGTGAAGGTGTGCAATGGGGCTTTTTGGCTGTGAGCGGGAGAAACTGACAGCAGGCAGCTGGAAAAACAGCAAAAAAACAGCAGCTGGAATTGTGGCAAGCGAGAGCAAATGAGAAAATTAGGCATAACAGGCCGATCTGAAGGCGGATGGAGATCCATAGCAAGATACTAAAATTGGAATTCACTACAAGCTTTCTGACAACCTGGAAAGGCAATACTCTTGAGCGGGCAGGAAAAAGGGGTTGATGAAAGGGCTTTTCAAGAATAGGATGCGCGCGTTCCTTACGGTGACAGCCAGTTCCAGATTTAATATATCTGAGAAGCAAAGGCGGTGGCAAATGAGGGGGCATTAGCTCAGTTGGTAGAGCGCCTCAATGGCATTGAGGAGGTCATCGGTTCGATTCCGGTATGCTCCACCAGCCCCACGGTCTCGGCGTTACCTTCTACCCCTCGGCTCTATGAAAGTATTTACACTGTCGGTAGTTATATTTGCATCCGTGTTCAATCACTTGAGGGCGGAAGAGGCGGGAGGATCGAAGGTTCGTATTGTCAGGGATGTGCCGTATCTCGGTGAGGGGCGTAAGGAAACGCTCGATCTTTATCTGCCGGCCGGACCGACTGAGGGAAAGCGTTGGCCAGCAGTTCTGATAATTCATGGTGGAGGATGGGTAGGGGGGGACAAAGCTGCCGCACGGGAGAAAAATATTGGGATGACGCTTGCGGGTGCTGGTTATGTTTGTGCCAGTGCAAACTATGTGCTGGCAGAAAAGAAAAAACTGTTCACTGAAAATCTCAAACAAGTCTGGCCGCGGAACTTGCAGGATTGCATGACGGCGGTTCGTTTTCTGCGGCAACACGCTGATGAATATGGGATCGATTCTGAAAGTATCGGGGCCATAGGAGGTTCGGCCGGGGGGCATTTGGTGGCGATGCTTGCTGCTGTGGGCGATGGCGACGGTTTGGATCCGGATGGATTGTATGCGGAGCAGTCCTGTAGGATTCAGGCGGTTGTTCCGATGTACGGTGTTCACGATCTGGAGCAACTTGCCCGTGCTCGCAAACTGCTCGACCAGTTGAGTCCGGAGGACATGGAATTGTGCCGGGTCGGCTCACCGGTGACTTATGTTTCGAAGGGCGATCCACCTGCATTGATTCTACATGGAACAAAAGATAACCTGATTCCGGTGAAGCAGTCGAAAATTCTACATCAGACCTTGCAGAAATCCGGAGTGGAATCGGAGATGCATATTATCGAGGGTGCGCCCCACAGTTTTCACCTGCAGCCCAAGCAAGGGGATCTGCGGTCTTTGGTGACTGGTTTTTTTGATATGCATCTGAAGAAGCCAGCCAAGGCATCACCAAAAGTGGTTGAGAGTTTTCTGCAGTTACCGGAGGGAATGAAGCTGGGGGCGGTTTCCGGGGTTGAGATCGATGCGGACGGGAATGTGTTGGTATTTCACCGCGGCAAAAATCCGATCCTTGTTTTTTCTGCGCAAGGTAAGTTCCTTCGTTCTTTCGGTGACGGTCTGTATGACTCGACCCACTTTTTGCGTGTTGACGGGGAAGGTAATATCTGGACGACTGACAATAAAAATCACACGGTGGTGAAACTGGATGCCTCGGGCAAGGTGCTGCGAACTTTTGGAGAGCGAGACGTTGCAGGTGAAGATGCCTCTCACTTTGACCGTCCTGCTGATATTGCATTTGCAGAAAATGGAGATTTTTTCATTGCCGATGGTTATGGGAATTCGCGAGTAGCGAAATTTGATCGCTCGGGGAAATTCCTGCTCGCCTGGGGAAAAAAAGGAAGCGGCGAGGGTGAGTTTGATTTGCCGCACTCGATCCGGATTGATTCCAAGGGCTTGGTTTATGTGGGGGATCGGGAAAATGATCGCATCCAGGTTTTCGATCAGAAGGGAAAGTATTTACGACAGTTCGGCGGGTTTGCTCCCTACGGCTTATTCATTGATGACAATGATATCCTCTATGTAGCTGATGGCCGGGCGAGCAAGGTGATGAAAATGAAGCTTGATGGAAAGGTTCTCGAAGAATGGGGGGAGAAAGGTTCCGAGCCGGGGAATTTCATTTTGCCTCATGGGATTGCTGTGGCCGGTGATGGCTCGGTTTATGTTGCGGAGGTCGGTGGCAAGCGGTTGCAGAAATTTGTCCGCTGAGTTGTAGGGCAAACATTGCTGCAGCGTTCCTTCTTGATCGTGGGCAAGAAGGAACTTACCCCTCCAGTTATTACAAACGCTTGGGATTCACCGGGGAGTGGGGTGGTCCGGCTTGAGCCCGGTCATCCAGCAACTTTTTTAAACCGGGGATCACGTCTTTGGCTTGATCCGAATCGACCAGATTGGTGAACTCTTTCGGGTCGCCGCTGTGATCGTATAGTTCGGAGCCGGCGTCACCACCGTTCCACTCAGTGTAACGCCATCGAGCAGTTCGAATGCTGCGTCCCATGATCATGTTGCCCTTTTCACCTGGTCGAAGCACTTGGGTGACGGCTACTTCGTTCCAGCTTCGATCAGGATCTTCCAGCAGAGGTTTGAGACTCTGTCCTTCCAAGTCGGCAGGGGGATTCAAACCACACAGCTCGGCAATGGTGGGATAGATGTCGACAAATTCGACGACCCGTCCGCAAGGTTTGCCGTTGCCCTTCTCCTGGGGTGCATAAATGATCAGGGGTGCGCCAGCCGACTCTTCAAAGAGGCAACGCTTCTGCCAAATACCCTGATGTTCGCCGAGGTGATAACCATGATCCGACCAGACTACGATCACAGTGTTCTCCGATAAACCCAGACGGTCGAGGGCTTTGAAAAGCCGGCCAATCTGAGCATCCACAAAGGACACCGTTGCGTAGTAAGCCCGTTTCGCCTCCAGGCACTTATCGATCGGCAGGTTGTAATTAGGAAGCGGACAATTATGGGCAAAGGCTGCTGGAGGAATGTCACTGCGGTCATTTTCAGGAGCGTAGGGGAACTTGATTTGCTCCATCGGGTAGAGGTCGAAGTATTTTTTAGGTGCCACGTAGGGTGTGTGAGGACGGAAAAACCCTACTCCAAGAAAGAAGGGGTGGTCTTGATTGGCTTCCAGGATTTTAATCGCCTCGGTGGCCACCATGCCATCGGTTTGTTCTTCATCGGTGCCATCGGCTGCGAGCCAGCAGAGAGCGGCACTGATTTTCCGATGCGGTTCGAGGTTGGTGATCAGGTGTTCTTCCTTTGTGTCCCGACCTTTGGGATTGGTGGTGCGATCCCAGCTTTGCGGGTCATCGTGGCCGTCGGTGCCGATGCTCGCCGGCACATTGTAGTGATAAATTTTGCCAACTCGTTCGACGTGGTAGTCATTGTTGCGAAACAATTCCGACAATGTCACAGCTTTGGGTTTGGTGTCACGGAAGTGGGCGTCGAGATCGTATACCCGAATCGTATCGGGGCGTAGTCCGGTCATCACCGATGCCCGACTCGG
>DAOUQC010000098.1 GCA_030625775.1 Verrucomicrobiota bacterium | reverse complement strand
TGGACTGAGGCATTCCTTCTGAAAGTTACAGAGCAAATTGCCTTTTCCTGTCCCCTATTGCTGTTCTTGAGTTGGAAACACCCATAAATTTCGCAAAACTTACCATTCCCCAGTAAATAGTAAAATAATTCTCCCGCACTTTTCCCGCACTTTTTACAGTTTGTCATAGGGATACCAAGGGGAGCTAAAACCCTTCAATCCCTTATAAATCAACAAACACCCTTACTCTACCGTTCCCTTAACGCCGTTGCCTCAAGGTTTAGGAAACCCTTGTTCTATCCGTTGAACTACGGGGACAAATCGACTCGTATGGATTTCCCGCATATTTTGCGATACATGCAGGCACATCACGCGTTCACTATTGAGGCACTATGAGGAAAAGCAAGATCGCTCTTAAAGCATTCACCTCTCCCAGCGCACTAACAGACCCCTCCTTCATTCATTGAAAGATGATGACGCTTGACGCCGTAAATCCCTTTGTCAATCCACTTGATCTGAGCTATCCATTGCAACTGAGTTTCCTCGGGGGGATTATTGACTCAAAGCACAATTTCGCCATCCAACATGATCGAATATCTAAAGGTTGCCCGTATTGACCACTGGCTGAAGAATATCTTCATCGTTTTCGGCCATGCCGTCGCCATTGTTCTGGTTTTTGACCTCGAAATCACCTCCCCTCTGATTTGGGCCGCCTTCCTCTCCCTCATCCCGGCCTGCCTGATTGCTTCGGCCAATTACATTCTCAATGAGATCCTCGATGCGCCTTTCGACCGTCTCCACCCGACTAAAAAACACCGTGGTATTCCCGCTGGGAAAGTCAAAGTCCCTATTCTCTGGGGCATCATGGCTGGACTCATCGTGGTTGGTTTTGGACTGGCAATCTGGTGGTTCCCAAATCCCGGTTACACCACCGCTCTGGGCCTGTTGCTCTTTAGCGGCTTGGTTTACAATATTCAACCGGTGCGCTTAAAAGACCGCGCCTACCTCGACGTCATTGCTGAATCCTTCAACAATCCCATTCGCCTGTGGCTTGGCTGGTATGCCCTGACCACCACTCTGACACCACCCCCATTATCCATCATGCTAGCGTGGTGGGCCTTTGGAGGCCTTTTGATGACCGGCAAACGCTATTCCGAATTCCGCATGATCAACGATCCGGAGTTGAGCGGAAAATACCGCAAATCCTTTCAGGTCTATACCAATAAAAGCCTGATTATCGCCATGGTCACATACGCCAACCTGTTTTGTTTCTGCTCCGGCTGGGCGATCTCCTCTTACGAAGCATTCAACAACCTGGTCTTTGTTTTCCCCTTGATCATCCTCGCCGTCATCGCCTACTTCAATCACGCCATGAGTGAAGCCGGGGCCCGACTCGAACCGGAACAACTGCTGCAAAACCCATGGGTCATCGCCACCACCACCTTGACCTCGATTGCTGCAGTTGGCCTGCTTTATGCCCATAAATACGGCCTCTTCGAAGCAAAAGAGTTTCTAAATACGGCTCAGTAACAATTAAAAAAACCGGAGTTCTCAAACCGCCTCTCACCCTCATCCCCATGAAACCATTCTCCTCCCTCATCCTGCTTTTCATAATAAGCTACATCGCAACCCCTTTCATTCCGACATCTTCAAACGCCGCTGAACCCGAACTCGTATCAGCCAAGCGAATCTGGGACAAAGCCGCCCACAACGCATTCACCGACCTCATCCGCTACGACGGACGCTGGCTCTGTGTTTTTCGTGAGGGTTCCGCCCATGTGGCACCCGATGGCAGCTTGCGCATTCTCACTTCAGCTGACGGTGAAAACTGGAAGCAGCTCAGCTTGGTCTCCCACCCAACCGAAGACCTGCGTGATGCAAAAATCAGTCTCACTCCCGAGGGCAACCTGCTGCTCAACGGAGCCGGTATGATCGCTGATGCCAAAATCCGTTACCACTCCATGTCCTGGCTTTCCAAAGACGGCGGCAAAACCTGGGATCAGGGACGGCGTATCGGTGACCCGGGCTACTGGCTCTGGCGGGTGACGTGGCACAAAGGCACAGCTTACACGATGGGCTACAGCACCGAACGCCAGCGCGACACCCGCAAGGTCAGACTGTATAAATCCTCCACCGGACTCAAATTCGAAACCCTCATTTCCAAAGTGAATCTGCCCGCTGGTGCCGGAGAGGACACCCTCATGTTTCAGAAAGATGGCACCGCCCTCTGTATTTTCCGCTATGAAGCCGGGGACAAAATGGCCCGTCTCGGAACTAGTAAAGCCCCCTACACAGAATGGAGCTGGAAAAAGCTCAACCAGCGCATTGGGGGGCCCAACATGATCACTCTGCCTGACGGGCGCATCGTCGTGGTCGCCCGCATGTTCCGCGGCAGCGCAAAGAACGCAAAAACCGTGCTCGCCTGGCTCGACCCGGACAAAGGAGAACTCACTGAATTCCTCACTCTGCCCTCCGGCGGTGATACCAGCTACCCCGGACTCGTCTGGCACGATGGCCTGCTATGGATCAGCTACTATTCCTCCCACGAAAGCAAAACCTCCATCTACCTCGCCAAAGTAAAATTCTAAAGCTAGCACTGCTATTTTCTGATCCCTGAATCCTGAACCTTTCCTCAATGGCTTTTTACCGCAATTTTTTCGACCATTTCCATCACACCGGAGCTATCGCCCCTTCGGGCCCTCATCTGGCCAGGCACATCGTTGAATCCGCTGGTGTTAAAGATGATTCACACGTGCTGGAACTTGGCCCCGGCACCGGTGCTTTCACCCGTGATCTCGAGCAGACCCTTGGAACGAATGGTGAATACCTCGGCATCGAAATCAATGCCAGCTTTCACTCCCATTTACAGGACATGCATCCTGAACTGCATTTCGAACAAGCCCCCGGACAGGACTTTGATTTTTCGGCCTGGATCGAAAAACATGGTCAGTTTGATGTCATCGTCAGCGGTTTGCCCTGGGCAAAATTTCCCGAGGAACTGCAATGCTCACTACTTGATAACATCGCTCCTGCCCTCAAGGACGGAGGCACTTTTGTCACTTTCGCCTACACTGGTGTGCACCTGCTCAAGCCCGCCAAACGCTTCCGCAGCCTGCTCGACAATTATTTCAGTGATGTGCAACGCACCCATTCCATCATGCTGAATTTTCCTCCGGCCTTTGTATTTGTGGCCACCAAATAATCCTCGGTTTAACACCCTGACTTTAGTAACATTTAAAAACAACTTATAAAATATAACTGAATAGTTGACAAGGTATCTAGCTTTCACCTAAACTCCCGATTCCGCGTAAATTTTTTGAAAAAATGAAACAAAACAAACACACCCTGAGGGCAGCCTGCACGATCATCGCGCTGGTTGCATCACTCATCACGTCAGCCGTTCAGGCGGCTGATAAAAAACCTAATATCCTCGTGATCTGGGGTGACGATGTCGGCCAGTCCAACATCTCTGCTTACACCAGGGGCATGATGGGCTACCGCACACCCAACATTGATCGTATCGCCAAAGAAGGCATCATTTTCACTGACTACTACGGAGAACAAAGTTGCACCGCTGGTCGTTCGTCCTTCATCATGGGGCAGAGTGTGTTTCGTACCGGATTGAGTAAAGTCGGCATGCCGGGTGCCGACCAAGGCATGCAAAAGGAAGATCCCACCATCGCGGGCTTGCTCAAGGATCAGGGATATGCCACCGGGCAATTCGGCAAAAACCACCTTGGAGACAAAGACGAGATGCTTCCAACCAACCACGGATTTGATGAATTCCTCGGCAATCTCTATCATCTCAATGCGGAAGAAGAGCCTGAAAACGAGGACTACCCTAAAAGTCCAGAGTTTCACAAACGCTTCGGTCCTCGTGGTGTGATCAAATCCTCTGCCGATGGCAAGATCGAAGACACTGGCCCGCTGACCAAAAAGCGCATGGAGACCATCGATGATGAAACCGTCGCCGCCGCGATCGATTTCATCCAACGCCAGACTAAAGCTGACAAACCCTGGTTCGTCTGGTGGAGCGGAACCCGCATGCACTTTAGAACTCACGTCAGCTCAGCTAAACGTGACTTGATCGCAAAAAAATATCCCAACGCCGATGAATATCAGGCAGGCATGGTCGAACACGACATGCACATCGGTGAATTCCTCAAGGTGCTCGACGAACTCGGCATCGCCGACAATACTATCGTCCAATATTCAACCGACAACGGACCGCATTACAATACCTGGCCTGATGCAGGGTCTACCCCATATCGCGGTGAGAAAAACACCAATTGGGAAGGTGGCTGGCGTGTGCCCGCCATGCTACGCTGGCCCAACGTTGTCAAACCTGGATCAGTCAGCAATGGCATCGTTCACCACATGGACTGGCTGCCAACTTTTCTTGCGGCCGCTGGAAAGATGGACATCAAAGAAGACCTTCTTGATGGATACACATCCAAAGCACTTGGACGTGACTACAAAATCCATCTGGATGGTTACAACCTGGTTAATCACCTCAAAGACCCGGCTAATACCCCGAGCCCACGCCATGAGATCCTCTATTTCTCTGACGATGGCGACATCATGGCAATACGTTACGATGACTGGAAAGCGGTCTTCATGGAACAACAAACCGCCGGCACCTTCCGTGTCTGGATGGAGCCTCTTGTTACACTTCGTGTGCCACTGATTTTCAATCTACGACGCGACCCTTACGAGCGTGCTTCAATCACTTCAAATACCTACTACGACTGGATGCTTGATCGAGTCTATTTGTTATTGCCGGCACAAGCTTACATCGGAAAATTCCTCGCGACCTTCAAGGAATATCCACCACGTCAAAAGGCCGCCAGCTTCAACTTGGATCAGGTGATGGAAAAACTTTCCCCACCAACCAAATAGATCTCATCTATTGACGATTTAAAAACCGGAACTGCTAACGTGTGGTTCCGGTTTTTTTTCACACCCCGATTTACTAACAAACATCCACACCGAGCCTTGACACCCCACCCTCAATTTACTTACGCTCCCACTAGCAACATGAAACGAAACACTCACACCCTAAAGGCCCTCTGCGCGAGCATCGCGCTGACGGCATCACTCATCACGTCAGCCGTTCACGCGGCGGACAAAAAACCCAATATCCTCGTGATCTGGGGAGACGACATTGGTCAGTTTAACATCAGCGCCTACAACCGGGGCATGATGGGTTACAAGACACCCAACATCGACCGCATCGCCGCCGAGGGCGCACTGTTCACTGACTGGTATGGCCAGCAAAGCTGCACCGCTGGACGCGCGGCTTTCATCACCGGCCAATCGCCCATGCGCACCGGCCTCACCAAGGTGGGGTTGCCAGGTGCACCCGAAGGCATGCAGAAGGAAGATCCGACCATCGCCACCCTGCTCAAGGCAAGAGGTTATGTGACCGGACAGTTCGGCAAGAACCATCTTGGCGACCGTGATTCCATGTTGCCCACCGAACATGGATTTGATGAATTCTTCGGCAATCTCTATCACTTGAATGCGGAGCAGGAGCCGGAGCATCCCGACTACCCAAAAGATCCAGCCTTTAAGAAAAAATTCGGTCCACGTGGAGTCATTCACAGCTTCGCAGATGGAAAGGTTGAAGACACCGGCCCACTAACTAAAAAGCGAATGGAAACCGTAGACATGGAAGTCACGGCTAAAGCCCTGGACTTCATGGATCGTTCCAAAAAAGCCGACAAGCCCTTCTTCCTCTGGTGGAACAGCACCCGCATGCACATCTGGACTCACCTCAAACCGGAGTCCAAAGGCAAAACCGGTCTCGGTGTTTACGCCGACGGCATGGTCGAACACGATGGCCATGTAGGACAGTTACTCGACAAACTCAAGGAACTGGGTTTGGAAGAGAATACTATCGTCATGTATTCCACCGACAACGGTGCAGAATTTTTCTCATGGCCCGATGGTGGAACCACCATGTTCCGCAACGAAAAAGCGACCCAATGGGAAGGTGGCTTCCGTGTGCCTACCATGATTCGCTGGCCCGGAGTCATCAAACCCGGCACGGTTATCAACGACCTCTGCGCACACGAAGACATGCTTCCCACTCTGCTCGCGGCAGCCGGGGACACCACGGTTAAGGAAGACCTGTTAAAAGGTCGCAAAGCCGGGGACATGACTTACAAAGTCCACCTCGACGGTTACAACCTGCTTCCCAAACTCAAAGGAGAAGACAAGGATAAGAAGTGGCCACGCGAAGAGTTCCTCTATTGGACCGACGATGGCCAGGTTGCCGCTTTGCGCTACAATAACTGGAAGATTACCTTCCTGAGACAGGATGCTGAAGGAATCGATGTTTGGACCAATCCTTTCACAACTCTTCGTGCACCCATGATCTGCAATTTGCGCATGGACCCCTTCGAACGCGCCGAGCATGAGAGCATCGGCTACCCCAGATGGTGGGTGGATCACATGTTTGTCTTCGCCCCGGCTGGCGCTTATGTCGGAGAATGGCTGCAAAGCTTTAAAGAATTCCCTCCACGCCAGAAGCCCGGCAGTTTCAATCTGGATAAGGTGATGGAAGCAATTTCCAAAGGAGCTGGAGACAAATAAGCACTCACTGAAAAACCCGGAGCCGCCATCAGGTAGCTCCGGGTTTTTTATCGCTACATCCAATATTTTTTGCGATCATTAAACCTTTAGGGCGATAATTTGAAACCTGAGGTCATGAGTCAAAATACCACCCTCATTCTTCATCGAAAATCTGCCAACCGGCCAGAGGTCAAGGAAGCAGTTAAAGCGGTGATCAAATCCGGCATCCCATTGAAAGTGCGGATTCCGTGGAATAAAAAAGACAAACCTATAATCGTTCGTGAAGCCATCGCAGCAGGCACGCAACGCATCATCGCCGGGGGCGGCGACGGCACCATCAATGCGGTGGTTGACGCTCTGGTAGGGAATGGAAAAAAATCGCCGGACGTCGAATTGGGCGTTCTGCCGCTTGGCACCGCCAACGATTTCGCCCGCGGCTGTGGATTACCCGGTGACAATCTCGAAGAGTGCCTGCGCATCGCTTGCACAAGCAAAGCGAAGAAAGTCGATGTCGGGCAAATGAACGGGCGGAATTTCATCAACGTTGCCAGCCTAGGCTTTGGTGCCGAAGTAACTGCCTCGACGCCGCAGGATATAAAAAAGGTTCTGGGAGGAGGGGCCTATACTCTTATGGGCATGGTGACCGCCATGAAATTCGAGCCCTACGAAGGTAGTATTGTCGTCCCCGGGAGAGACCCTAAAAAAGGTCAAATGCTGGTCGCTGCCGTTGGCAACAACCGCTTTGCTGGCGGGGGGTTCGAAGTGGGCCCCAAAGCCTCGATGACTGACGGTTTACTCGATCTCGCAGTGATCTCCCACGATAAAGAATTTAATATCGCAACCGTTCTCAAAGAACTAAAGGATCCCTTTAATGAACAAAACCGTTACGTCCACTATCGCCAGTTAGCAGATTTCACGATCGAGTGCGAAAGAAAGCTACACTGCAACCTTGATGGTGAAGCGGTGCAGAAAAAAAAGCTGCGATTCACCGTCTTGCCCAGACATCTCCGCCTGGTGATGCCGTAACTATTCTTTCCCATCTTATATTTTATGACACATCCAAAACAAATCCTAAATGTGAGCTATGTGATCATCGCATTGCTTGCGTCGCTGCTCACTCCCCTTCTCCACGCCGACCCCCTGCCCTCCTGGAACGAAGGCCCGAACAAACAGGCCATCGTCTCCTTCGTCGAACGCACCACCCAAGCCGGCTCGCCGGACTATGTCGTGCCAGCCAAACGCATCGCCACCTTTGATAACGACGGCTGCCTGTGGTCCGAGCAACCGATCTACTTCCAACTCATTTACATCTCTGACCGGATCAAGACTCTCGCTCCGCAACACCCCGAATGGAAAACCACAGCCCCCTTTTCCTCCATCCTGAAAGGCGACATGAAACAAGCTCTGGCTGGTGGCAAAAAAGCACTGATGGAACTGGCCATGGCCACCCACGCCAATATCTCCACCGAGGATTTCAATGAATCGGTGCGCGACTGGCTGGCCGCCTCCCGCCATCCAAAAACCAAGCGCCCCTTTAATGAAATGGTTTTTCAGCCAATGCTCGAATTGCTCGCCTATCTGCGCGCCAACAATTTCAAAACTTTCATCGTCACCGGGGGAGGTATCGATTTTGTCCGCGTATTCGCCGAAGAAACCTACGGCATCCCACCCGAACAGATCGTCGGCAGCAGCATCAAAACCGGCTATGAAGTTCGCAACGGCAAACCCACTCTGGTCAAATTGCCCGAACTGAATTTTATCGATGACAAAGAAGGCAAACCCGTCGGTATCCACCAACACATCGGCAGCCGCCCTATTTTTGCCGCCGGGAATTCCGACGGTGACTTCCAGATGCTCGAATACATCACCGCCGGCAAAGGCGCCCGCTTTGGCCTGCTCATCCACCACGACGACGCTGACCGCGAATGGGCCTACGACCGCGACTCGCACATCGGCAAACTGGCCCGCGGACTCGATGAAGCCAAAAAGCGCAAGTGGAACATCATCAGCATGAAAAACGACTGGAACCGCATTTACCCAGCTAAAACAAAATAGTGCTCTCCCATGCTCCTCCCACGCCCCAATTCCCCACCCCAATCTCTCAAAATCTACCGGTTATTGGTCCGGCCGTCCGAATAACCGGTAGCGAGTTGCATTCAGTTCTGGTATCCTTGTTTCATGAAACCTCAAACCGAATTATTACTTTACCAACTGTTGTGGACGACCGACCAACTGACGCGTCCAACCTTTCACAACCTCTCAAGTAGCTTCGAAAGCTGGGCTTATTCATCAAGATTACTTCGCACTATTCACAGACTTGAGGACGAACAAATGTTGCAAACCCAAGGTAACTCATTGGACCAAGTGGTGAGTCTAACAAAAAAAGGGCGCAAACTGATCTCCGGGACCCGCAATCCTGAAAAAGAGTGGGAAAAAGAGTGGGACGGAATATGGAGAATGGTGCTTTTTGACATACCAGAAACAAAACGACCTTTACGCAAAGAACTTCGTAAAATTCTCCGCGCTAACTACTTTGGATGTTTTCAGCAAAGCGTCTGGATATCACCTCACTCCATGGACCCTATCAACAAAATTGTTCGCAAGGCGAGTGCGGGCTTAGGCAATTTTACGCTCATGGAAAGTCGCCTTATCGCCGGCGAGAAAAACTCAGATTTGGTTGAAGTCACCTGGGATTTCAACCAAATCAACAACAATTACGAAGCTTACATCCAACACCTCAAAAATTGTCAGAAGAGGGATTTGTTCTCAAACGCAGACAGTATAATAGCAACGGAAAAAAAGCTTTGGGAAAAAGCAATAAAACTAGATCCTTTACTCCCCAAAAAACTGACCCCTCACGGATATCTTGGAAGAAAAGCTTACCAACTACGAAAAAAAATACTGCCTAAACTTATTAAAACCATCCTCTCCAACGAAACCTCTTCATTTAAAAAAAATACCGTTTAACGGTCCGGCCGGACATTGTATCGGTCGATCTTAATGCACTCCGTCTTGCTGTAACTGATTATTTTCTGTATCGTTATATTTTATTTCTACCATGTCCACTCTCGAATCCATCCAGCAACTCCAGGGCCGCGTCAGTCAATCCATCATCGGTCAGGGAAAAGTCGTCGAGCGACTCATCCTCGCTCTGCTCGCCAACGGCAATGTGCTGATGGAAGGCCTGCCCGGTCTGGCCAAAACCCGTGCGATCAAAACCCTCGCCGACAATCTGGAAGCTGATTTCAGCCGCATCCAGTTCACCCCCGACCTGCTGCCCGCCGACATCACCGGCTCGGACATGTATTTTGAAGAAGGCGGTAAGGGAAACTTTAAATTCCAACCCGGTCCCATCTTCGGCAATCTAGTGCTCGCCGACGAAGTCAATCGCGCGCCTGCCAAGGTCCAGGCTGCCTTGCTTGAAGCGATGGAAGAGCGCACCGTTACAGTCGGACAGAACACCCATCAACTGCCGCCACTCTTCATGGTGTTGGCAACCCAAAATCCGGTCGAACAGGAAGGCACCTACCCTCTACCCGAAGCGCAAATGGATCGCTTCCTGATGCACGTTAACATCACCTACGCTCCTGAAGAGTCGGAAGTAGAAATCATTCGCCTGGTCCGCGGAGAAGAAGGAAACAGTGAAAAAAGCGAAAAGGCAGATCTCATTCCCCAACAAACCATTTTCGATGCTAGAGCACAGATCCAGCAGATCAAAGTGTCGGATAACATGGATCAGTATATCGTCGACCTGATCACCGCGACCCGTCATCCCGAGCGTTACGGCGATAAAATAGGCAAACTAATCGATGTCGGCGCCAGCCCACGTGGAGGCATCGCTTTGGACAAAGTCTCCCGTGCTCACGCCTGGTTGCATGGACGGGATTTTGTCACCCCTGACGACATCCAAGCTATCGTGCACGACTGCCTGCGTCATCGCTTGATGCTGAGTTACGAAGCCGAGGCAGACGGGGTCAAAGCCGATGAAGTTTTAAAACAGATCGTCGCCAAAGTTGCCGTAGCCTAACAAGCGCAGATCAAATGAGCGACTCCCGCATCTACGCTGATCTCGACCAACTGGTGCGTCTCGAGCATCGGGCGCGGGGTTTCAGCTTTCTGCCACGACAGCCCATTCACAGTATACTCGCCGGCCGTCACGCCTCGCGCCTGCGCGGACGTGGACTCAATTTCGAAGAAATACGCGGCTATTTACCCGGCGATGATGTGCGCACCATGGACTGGAAAGTCACCGCTCGCATGAGAGAACCACACGTCCGTGTTTACACCGAAGAACGCGACCGCCCCGTTTTGTTTCTTGTGGATCAACGTGCCTCGATGTTTTTCGGCAGTCGCCGCACGATGAAATCGGTAGCAGCCACGGAAGTCGCCGCACTCGGCGCATGGAAAGTGCTCGCTGCTGGAGACCGTGTAGGCGCTTTGATTTTCAACGATGAAGAAATCACCTCGATCAAACCACACCGCAGCCGCGAGCGGGTCCGACGACTGCTCGGCGCCATGGTGGAAAAAAATCATCAGCTCGGCAAAGAGCCAGACCCGCCTGCCAACCCTGACATGTTGAACGAAGTGCTGACTCAAGCCCTGCAAATAGCCAAGCACGATTACCTCATCTGCATCATCAGCGATTTCAGTGGCATGAACCCGGACACCAAACGTCTCGTCACCCTGCTCACCGCCCACAACGATGTGATGTCACTTTTCATCTACGACCCCCTTGAAGCCAAACTCCCCGATGCCGGACGGCTCACCATGGCGGAGAGTGGCCTCCAATTGGAGGTGGATACCGGCGGCAAAAAACTACGCCAGCAATTTGCCAACGGGTTCACAAAACGTATGGAGCGTATGAAGAATATCTCCAGAGGGCGCTCCATCCCCTTCCTCCCCATCGAGACCAGCCACGATGTCGCCCGGCAGATTCGTGATCAATTGGGAGCATCCATTGGACAAGGCAGGAGGGCCGCTACCGGAAAATGACCTCCAATCCCACCAGCCTCGATAATCTGCACGACATCGTCGTGCCCGATCCCGTCTCATGGTGGCCCTTGGCGCCTGGGTGGTATGTCATCATCCTCGGACTCGTCATCGCTGCCACCTGGATCAGCATTCGATTCATACAGCAGTGGCAATCAAACCGTTTCCGTCGCGAAGCCCTGCGCCAGTTGGAAACCATCAAACCATCCGAGCTTCCCGCTCTTGTAAAACGCGTCGCCCTCTGCCTCTGGCCACGGGAACAAGTCGCCTCCCTCAGCGGTGACGACTGGCTGCAATTCCTCAAGCAAAGCAACACCACCACCTTCACCAAAGACTCCGGAAAAAACCTTCTCTCCCTCTCCTATTCCCCCGACACCAATCTCGAAGCAAGTAGCCCCGAATTTTCCGAACTAAAAAACACCGTCCGCACCTGGATCCAAAATTCCTAATTGACTCCGTCTGTCTTCGCTTCGCTCCGGCTCCTAATTCACTTTCCACCATTCACTATTCTTTCCTCCATCCCTGGATCTTTGCACTGCTGGTTCTACCCCTGCTGCTGAAACGTATTCTACCCACTCACCACGAGACTCGGCCGGCGGTGCGCGTTCCCTTCCTCAATCGGCTCGCCCAACTCACTGGTAAAAATCCCGCCACTGGCTCTGCTGTCCTGGGCCGTTCCCGCACCCAAACTGTTGCCACCTGGATCTTCTGGATCAGCATCGTCACCGCCCTTGCCCGCCCCCAGTTTTTTGAACCACCCATCACCCAGGTGAAACCCACCCGTGACCTGCTACTCGCCATCGACCTCTCTGCTTCGATGCAAATCGAAGACTTTACTGACGCCTCTGGAAAAACCGTCGACCGCCTCACCGCCACCAAACAAGTGGTCGATGATTTCCTCGAACGCCGTGAGGGCGACCGGGTCGGATTGATTCTTTTTGGCAGCGCAGCTTTTGTCCAGGTACCTTTCACCACTGATCTCAATGTCTGCCGCGAACTTCTCAACGAAGCCCGGGTCGGCATGGCTGGCCCTAAAACCGCCATCGGCGATGCCATCGGCCTGTCTATCAATGTCTTCGATCGCAGCGAGCAGAAAGACCGCGTGCTCATGTTGCTTACCGACGGCAACGATACCAGCAGCAAAGTCCCGCCTGCAGATGCCGCTCGTATTGCCAAAGACAAAGGCATCGTCATTCACAGCATCGCCGTCGGTGATCCCGAAGCCGCAGGCGAAGACAAGCTCGACATCGAAAGCCTCAAGGACATTTCCAAGACCACCGGAGGAGAATTTTTCCGTGCCCTCAATCGAGATGAGCTAGAGCAGATTTACGTCAAACTCGACGCACTCGATACACGCGAAATCGAAAGTCTGAGCTATCGTCCACGCCACGAATTGTATTTCTGGCCGCTGGGTTTGGCTATTCTCAGCTCTCTGCTCTTTCAAATCTGGATGCTCTTTCACGATCACTCGCGACATCACAATCTCAATCTGGAGCCCACTCATGATTGACGCTTTCCACTTCATCCGCCCCTGGTGGCTGCTGACCTTGCTGCCTGCGACAATCCTTATCTGGATCATCTGGCGACACCAGGATTCTGCCCGCGCCTGGAGAAACATCATGGATCCTCATCTCTTGTCCGCTTTGATGACTGGTCAATCCACTCAAAAAACCATCCGCCCTGTCACCTTGATGGCTACGGTGTGGCTGATTGGTTCCCTCGCTCTAGCTGGCCCGACATGGAATCTGGAACCCTCCCCTTTTGCCGAAGACCAAGCCGCCCTCATCATCATTCTCAAAGTGACCGGGAGCATGGCCGAGCAAGACGTGCAGCCGTCCCGAGCAGAACGCGCAGTACAAAAAATTCATGATCTGCTCAAATTACGCAGTGGATCCCGCGCCGCTCTGATCGCCTATTCCGGCAGTGCCCATCTGGTCATGCCCTTGACCAAAGACGCGAGCATCATCAACTCATTCGCCGCCGACCTGTCTCCAAAAATAATGCCGCGCGAAGGCGATGCCGCTGCCGAAGCTCTCGCTCTCGCCAATCAACAGTTGGAAAATGCCGGCCTCAGCGGTTCCATCCTTTTCATCGCCGACAGCCTGCCTGATTCGCTGAATTTCACTGCAGAAAAAAATACCGCTCCCGTGCAGGTCCTCGGAATGATTGGCAACGATGGTACTGAGACACTGAGATCAGCCAGTCAAAAATCCGGAGCCACATTCACCCCGGTGACCGTCGACGATAGCGATGTGAAACGGCTGTCCAAACTGGTGGAAACTTCATTCTCCGCAAGACCTGACGAAAATGAAAGCGGCTCTCACTGGCAGGACCGCGGATGGTGGCTCACGATCGTGATCGCCGGACTCGGGTTGTGGTGGTTTCGCCCCGGCTGGGTAATCGCATGGAATTAATCGAATGAATCCTTCCAAAAATAAAAGCAGAAAGACATGGTGGCCGATCGCAGCCATCGTGCTGCTATTATTGGCAGCAAGCTTGTTTGCTTTGAAAAAAGCGCATGGCTCGTTCCCCAACTTGTGGTTTACGCCCGATCAACAAGGCCAAATCTTGATGGATCATGGTGATTACGCCGCTGCCGCAGACGCATTCCAGAACCCCATGCGACGTGGCGCAGCCCTTTACAAAGATGGTCAGTTCGAGCAGGCGCTGAAGGTTTTCAACACCATCACCAGCCCGAAGGGAATGTTTAATCGCGGCAATTGCCAGGTAATGCTCGGCAAATATGATGCGGCCATCGAGCTTTATGATCGGACCATCAAACAACGGCCGGATTGGAAAGATGCCCTCGAAAACCGTGACCTGGCCATCGCCCGCAAAGCCTTGATGGCTCCCCCCGATGATGATGCCGGAGGCACCGGCGGCAAACTCGAAGCCGATGAAATCGTATTTGATGACCGGGCAAAAAATTCCAAAAACGAAGAAGTGATTGAAGCCGGCACCGGCGATCAGTTATCCGATGACGAAATGCGCGCCTTGTGGTTACGCAAGGTTCAAACCAAACCCGCCGATTTTTTACGTAACAAATTCTCCTATCAATTGCACTTCAGCGAAGTGGATGAAAAGAGGGAGGTGGAAAAATGAGGCGCAAACTTCGCATTTCATTTGGAGGGGCAAGCTCCCGCTTGCCCGCGACTTTATACAGGGCAAGAAGGAGCTTGCCCCTCCAGAAATACACCTTTCTCATTCTGTTGCTGATTTTACAAAGCACCGCCTGGACTCAATCCGCAAAAACAGAACCTGTTAAAATCTCGCTCGCGCCAAACACCCCCGATCCGACATGGGTAGGGCAAC
>DAOUQC010000021.1 GCA_030625775.1 Verrucomicrobiota bacterium | reverse complement strand
CCGTCGTAGCCGGTAGATTTGAGAGCTTCCAAAAGAGGGAAATTTTCTTCGACCACGTGGCCGGTCCAGAGAAGGAGATTAAAACCAATTTTCATGATTGGATTTAATACAGAGTGGAAGCCTCTGTTGCAAGGGGAACTTGTTAGCGGATTTGCGTATCACGGTGCAGTGAGCGCCCGGCCATTATCCTTGGACTTGAGCTTCGCCAGGTAGGGAACGGCCTTTTTTGCCCATTCGTCCGCATCTGGATAGGCGGAGGATCCCTCGCCGAAGGTGCTGCGCAACATGTCGGTATCGATGATGCCAGGATTGAGGGCGATTGCGGCCAGGCCCGTGGGCAGTTCCTGGGCTAGAGCAGCGGTCAGGCCTTCAATGGCATATTTGGTGGCGCAATAAGGAGCGACCTCGGCTGCGGTCGAACGACCCCAGCCGGAAGAGAGATTGACGATAACCCCTGTGCCATTGTCGATCATGGCCGGCACAAAATGGCGGATCATGTTGGCAACGCCGTTGATATTGATGGCAGTCATATCCGAGAACTCCTCGTCGGTAATTTCCCACAGGGGGGCGTTGCGGTTGATGATGGCTGCGTTGTTGATCAGTAGATCGGGGGCGCCGGTTTTGCCAATGATGGTGCGGGCAAATTCCTCCACCGCAGATGAGTCGCGAACATCAAGAGCCTGGAAGCTATGGGGTGCGGGGTATTGAGTGCGCAGTTCTTCGATGGCTTCTTCGCTTCGCGCACAGCCGACAACGGTCGTGTCTCCCATGGCAATAAAACCATCGACCATGGCACGACCGAGGCCGCGTGAACAACCGGTGATCAGAACGATTTTGGAATTTTGCATAAGATGAAATAAAAATGAAGCTGCCTTCTTGACTGGATTCTCTCAGATGTAAGCTTTGCAAGCGCCTGTCGTCTTCAGACGAATCTTATTTGAACCATGAGCATAGCCCAATTAGACCGCGAAACTATTTTTGATCCGGAGAAACGAATTTTTCCCAAGTTCAGTCTGGCCCGACTGCTGGGGACGGTTTTCGATCCGACTGAGGGCTGCCGGATCTGCATACTGACCGATCTGGAGGACATGAGTCTGATGAAGGGTTTTGGATTCCTGCAGGCGGATGGACATGAGGTACAAAAAAAGGCACATGAAAAATTTTATCTCGGTTTGAAGGATGGCGTGATGGGTGAGCTGGGGATGACGGGGGGCGAGATGTATGCCTTCAAAGCAAGCGGTGGATCCAACCTGGATCTTGCAGATGCCTGTTGGGATGCGGAGGGCAGGGAGCTGAGCCTGGACAAGGATATTTATACCAATTACGACATCGTTCTGTGCATTTCGAATTTCTCAGCGACGGCTCCGCTGACAGCAAAATGCAAGGACTTTGGATTTCGTGGGGCAACTTTGCACGGAGTGAATGACATCATTCTGGGCAGCGGTTTATCGGTGGATTATAATGTGGTTAGCGCGGACACGGAAAATGTGCGACTGGCAATGACCGGTGCGGATGAGATCGAAATTGATTTCATACTCGAAGACGGACAGAAATTGACGCTCACTATTATATTAAGCAGGCAGGAGGCTCAGAAATCACACGGATTGAGTCAGGGGGATGAACCCGATGTTGCCAATCTTCCGGCGGGTGAAGTTTATTATGTGCCTGTGGATGCTCACGGGCAGTTTCCCATGAAGTATGAGGACGGCACCCTGGGGCTGATGGAAGTGAAGGATCGTGATATCATTTGTGCGACTTTGATTTCAGGAAACCAGGCGACGATCGATGAGCAGAATGCTCGATTGAAAGATGACCCGATGACGGGAACGCTTGGGGAGTTGGGGTTTGGAACCCAGGTGCTACCGGTTTCCAGAGCCGATATCCAGGATGAAAAAATCCTCGGCACCTGCCATATCGCGACTGGTCGGGACGATCATCTTGGCGGTGACATCGAGCCAAGCATGTTCAAGAAACACGAAAATTCGACCCACGACGATATTCTGTTTGCGCCTCACAAAACGCCGGGCATCGACCTTGCCCAAGTGCGGATGAAATGTGGAGATCAGGAGGAGATTCTGATAGAACACTACCGCCCCTGTGAATATTTGCTGCAAGCCCTGGGCGTGAGCTGAGTGTTATGAGTTCCGGATACGAGAGTCAGCGTTTGCTCGATCAGTATCTGCTGTTTCACTACGGCATACCTGCGCAGATTTTGGAAGGCGCATCGGTATTTCATGGAGAAGAAGAGGTCGAAGGTTTGCATTTTCCGGAAGCGACCGTTTGGAGCACCTTGATGCTTGATCGCTACGAGGAAAAAGACCAGGACGAGTTGCGGGCTTTGGATGTGGGTTGTGCGGTGGGGCGATCGAGCTTTGAGTTGTCCCGCCTGTGTGCAGAAGTGCTGGCGATAGATTATTCGCAGGCCTTCATTGATGCTGCCAGACTGTTGCAAACAGATCGGGAGGTGTCTGTGCGGCGTTATGACGAGGGCCAGTTAGAAACAGAGATAAGGATTACCTGCCCCGAGGCAGTGAATCCCGAACGAGTGAATTTTGAGCTTGGCGATGCGATGAACTTATCCAGCACCTTAGGGCAGTTTGATATTGTTCATGCGGCTAACTTATTATGCCGCCTGCCGGAGCCTCGTCGTTTTTTGTATCGCTTGCCTGAATTGGTAAAAGCGGGAGGGCAATTGATCCTGGCAACTCCATGCAGCTGGTCGGAAGAGTTCACGCCGAAAGAGAATCAGCCAGAAGGCAGTACCCTGGAGTTTGTTCACGCCAGTCTGGATGAAACCTTTGAGCTGAAACGAGAGATCGAATTGCCCTTTTTGATTCGAGATCATGCAAGAAAATTTCAACTCAGCACCTCACAGACGACAGTGTGGCTGCGGAAGTAGGATAAGGAATAGAAGCCGGAACATCGTTTTACATAGAGGAGCAAGATCGGTGAACTGCTCTTCTCCCGAAAGCACTGGCACGAAGTAGGATCAAATGTTGCAGGTGGCCAGCAGGGTCAGGATGCTACAGAGACCAGCACATCCTAAAATGTCGCTGATCAGAGCCATGGTGCTGTCTGGGGCGGGAGATTCTCTTTGGTAAGCTTCTGTTTACCTGTATCAGTGGTAGTCATGAGGACTTGCATCATTCTTTCCATCTTTTTTCTCTCATTCGGAAACCTCACAGCCCAGCAGGGGAAGGTTACAAAAAAACCCCGGAAAACGGCAGCTCCGTTTTCATGGGTGAGCCCTCTTGCCGAAGCAAAGTTGGAAAAATTATCCCTGCCAAAGGGGCTCAGACACGTGACTTTCCAGAGTCCTTCAATGGGAATAGAGATTGGTTACTACATCTACCTGCCGCCTGGGTACAGCGGCTCAGACCAGCATTATCCCGTGGTATACCATCTTCACGGCGGTCGACCCGGCTCTGAAAGCAAAAGCATTCGCCTGGCATCTTTTGTCGATCAAGCGATCAAAAAGGGTGACATCAATCCGACCATTTATGTTTTCCCGAATGGTGGACCGATGAGCTGGTATAATTATCCGGAAAAAAAACAGGGTCTGGGGGAAGATGTTTTTGTGAAAGAATTGATTCCGCACATTGATAAAAAATGGCGGACCACGGGTAAAGCTTCGGGCAGGGCGATTGAGGGTTTTAGCCAGGGGGGGCGTGGAACCACACGGATCATGTTTGCCTACCCCGAGTTATTCGCCTCAGCGGCACCCGGGGGCTCAGGCTATGAACCGGAAAAACGTATTCAGGAGAATGAAGGATGGGAGAATAAGGCCGTTCGTTTTCTTCCCCTGGGATACAATACTTGGGATCTCGCTGAGAAATATGCCGGGAGGAAGGACCGGCCGGAGCTGCCTATTTTATTGTGGGTGGGCAGCAAGGGATTCAATTATGAGTTCAATCTCAAATTCTCTGATTACCTGGATGAATTGAATGTACCCCACGAGAAGCTGATTGCTGAAGGAGTCGATCACTCGGCGTTACGGTGGTATGGAAAACGAGGCCTTGAGTTGATGCAGTTTCACCAGCGGAATTTTAAATCAAGGCAGAAAAAGCAGTAGCCGTCTAATTCCATGTCCCATTTTGCAATGGGCATGAAAGAGGCGGGATTTCCTTGTGGGACATTGACTAACCCGTCGTTCTCAAGCCGGAGGAAATGGCGGTGATGGAGATGAGGATTTTTGAAAAAACCTTGTCGGCTTCGCTCTCTTCATCTTCTGCGCGCAAGGATCGCCATTGCTGAAGCAAGGCGACTTGCTGTTGATGCAGCACACGCAGAGGTTCTTCGCGCAGGTCAAGGGTTTTGACCATGCGGGGGCGGCGTTGTTCCATATCGCTTTGGAACACATCGACCAGTCGTTGCCGGGTGAGTTCAAATTCCTGGATGATGATGCTCATGAAGCGCTGGCGTAGTTCTGGATCTTCCACAAGATTTCCGTAGGTTTGCATAAGGGGAAGATTAGCACTGGCGAGATTGGTCTCTACATTGGTCAGTACGTAGCGCAGAAAAGGGGAACAGGGGATGGTATCACGGAGCTGCTGCAGGTATTCAGGGTTATTTTTTTGCAGATTGTCCAGGGCACTTCCCACCCCGAACCAGCCGGGCAGGTAAAAGCGTGCCTGGGTCCAGGAGAATACCCAGGGAATGGCACGGAGGTCTTCTATTGTGAATCCCTTGGTGCCGGTCCGGCGTGGGGGTCGGGATCCGATGCGGGAGTTTTCCAGGGCATCAATGGGGGTGGCCTGGCGATAAAATTCAATGAAGCCCGGCATTTGCAGGAGGTCCTGATAGGCTCGCTGGCTTTGTTCGGACAGGGCCTCCATCACGGCAATGCAGGGATCATCTTCTTTTTTGCCATAAAGGTGTTTGGCCAGAGTCTCGGCAGAGGATGCTACCAGCAGTTCGGAATGATAGGTCGCATTGGTGAGATTGGCGTACTTCTGGGCAATGGTTTCACCTTGTTCGGTCATCCGGAAGGTGCCGGAAAAAGAGCCTTGGGGAAGCGCATCCATAAAGGCGTGGGTGGGCCCTGCTCCTCTGGAAATCGTTCCGCCCCGACCATGAAAGTAATCCAGCCGGATTTTGTGTTTATCAGCTATAGCTGTCATCGCATGTTGCGCACGGAAGAGTGCCCACTGCGCGGAAAGAATGCCGCAGTCCTTGTTTGAGTCCGAGTAGCCCAGCATCACCTGTTGGCAGGGCATTTCCTCGTCCGGGTGGCGAAGTTTGAGACTTCTCCGGGTGGCCGGGTGATCCAGGAAAGCATCAAGCAGACGGGGGGAGGCATCCAGGTCTTCCATGGTTTCGAAGAGGGGAACTACCTGAAGCGGGCAGGCGAGGCCATCCGGGGTGGTGCACATCAGGCCCGCTTCGCGAGCCAGCACATAAACCGTGAGAAGATCCGAGAGTGAACGGGTCATCGAGATGATGAGCGCACCCAGTCCGGCTTCGCCATGTTCCGCCCGGTGACGGGCCAGTACGCGATAGGTGCGGAGAACAGAATCCGCCTCGGGACCGACTGAAAGATCACCGTGGATGAAGGGGCGGGTGGACTCCAGTTCCCCGGTGAGAAATCCACAACGTTTTTCCTCGCTCCAGGTGGGAAAACTTTCACCATCGACAACGCCGGCGGCAGTAAGCAACTGGGAAAGAGCGGTATCGTGGTAGGCCGAATTTTGACGGATATCCAGATTGGCCAGATGAAAACCAAAAATGCCAAGTTTTTGACGCAGGGGGCGAATATGCTGGTTAATGAGCATGCTGCAATTGGCTTGCCTGAGACTTTCCTCGATGATGGCTAGATCTGCATCCAGCTCAGCAGGTTGGTAATAAGGGGCCGGGCCGCCATGGAGATTGTCGTAGAGTTTACTGCGGACAAGATACATGAAATGGCGGCAAGGTTCTCCATGATTGCGGCGTTTCATGGCGGCCACCCAATCGTTGCTGGCAATTTCTTTGGAAATGACTTCCATGCGCTCAGTTAGTGCCGTGGTCGGTTGGTGAAAGTGCTGGGAAAGCGTGAGGTAAAAAGCGACTTCCTGCAGTTCCTTGCGCAAGAGCACAAAGGCATGATGGCGAAGCTGTTGCAGGTGTCGTTCGGTGACCTCCGGGGTGACCAGGCGGTGGCCATCGCGATCACCTCCAATCCAGGTGGCAAAAGTGAGTCGCGGGAACTGCCTGGCATGGCGAAGTTTTTCAGGATCAAAGCCGATGTTTTCCCAAGCTTCCATCAAGTGGACGTTCAAGCGCGTTACGACACTGGGAAAAATGTCACGCAGGTAATAAATTGCAGTTCGTAACTCCTCGCTGAGGTCGGGCCGGGTCACATGAATCTCGCCAGTGCGCCAGAGAGCCTGCAGCGCGCTAGTGATCCGGGTATTAATACGTTTTTTCTCACGGGGGGTGAATTCCCGGTGTTCGCTCAGAACGAGTTCCTCATAGATTACGCGATGGCACTCGCGCACGGTAGCACGTTTGGCTTCCGTGGGGTGGGCGGTGAGCACAGGCTCTACATGCACGTCGGCGAGCAGGCTCAGTATTTCGTCTTCACCAAGCCCCAGGGCCTTCATCTCTGTCAGCGATTGCTCCCAAAGACCACGGATGGATGCCGCTCCGAGTTCACGCTCACGGTCCTGACGAACGGAGGAGGAGACTCGTTCTTCGACCATGTTCAACAGTTCGAAACCTATCGAATACAGCTGTTGCAGGTATTCGGGAAGGTGGGCTGGATCCGAGGGGGCGTTGCCGCTCCATGGAAGATGCGGCAGGAGCTCATCTTCCTTAAGGTCGGTAAGGGCATCACCAAGACAGCCAATGAGGGTGGAAAGTTTTTCGTCAAGAAGGTCAAAACCTGCATCACGCAGGCGGACGCGGGTTGGATTGCTGTCGGTCATTTGTGAATTTTGGATAGATTGCCAGCAGCAGCGATCACGACCTGAACATGAGTGGTGATTTTGCGCAAGTCAGGAGGCGCATCAGGTGATTTGCACTGCCGCAAAAGTGGTAGGTGTAAAAAGGGTATGCGTTTTTTATCCGCGCAGCCGGGCAATGATGCCTTCACCCACCTGCTTGGGATTGGCCTTGCCGCGTGACAACTTCATCACCTGGCCAGTCAAAAAATTGATCGCTTTGTCGTTGCCTTCGCTCACCTCTCCGGCGGGTCCGGGGTTGGCGGAAATCGCTTGATCGATGAATGCGTCGATCTCACTGGAATCGGCGGGCTCAAATCCTTTTTCTTTGGCAATCGCAGACGGTGTTTTATCCGGTGATTCAAGCAGCGCAGCAAAAACCTCCCTGCCCTGGCTATTGGAAATTTGTTCGGCTTCGATCAGATCAACCAGCTCGCGCAGATTTTCTGCAGTCAGCGGGCATGTAGTTATGTCCAGGCCTTGTTCATTCAATACCCCCAACAAATTGTTGATCACCCAGTTGGCCACTTTTTTTGCCGATGAGGCACCAGTAGCTGCCTGCTCGTAGTAGTTAGCCAGGTTCTGATCCGATGCCAGTACCGAGGCGTCATAATGAGTGATGCCAAAATCCTCCTCAAAACGAGTGACTTTTTCGTGAGGCAGTTCGGGTAGATCGATTTTTGCTTCGGCCACCAGTTCGGGAGTATGCAGGGGTAATAAGTCCGGATCCGGCAGGTAACGATAATCATGTGCATCCTCCTTGGTGCGCATCAGCCGGGTTTCCCCAATGGAGTCATCCCAGCGGCGGGTGGATTGGATGATAAGTTCTCCCGCGTCGAGAGCTTCGCCCTGCCGCTCGATTTCGTAATAAAGTGAACGACGTACAGCTGACATGGAGTTGAGATTTTTCAGCTCGACTTTGGACCCCAGTTTCTCCTGCCCTTGCGGGCGTAACGAAACGTTTACATCGCAACGCATTTGTCCTTTTTCCATATCGGCATCTGAAACTCCGGCATAGACCAGGATTTGACGTAGGGAATTAAGGTAGGCAAAGGCTTCGTCGGGTGTGGTGATATCAGGCTCGGAAACAATTTCCATCAGCGGGGTGCCGGCGCGATTGAAATCGATGCTTGAAAATGTCGCGTGGTGAGTGGACTTGGCCACGTCCTCTTCGAGGTGAATCCGAGTCAGTGCGATGGTCTTGCCGGGCTCCGGTATATTCTTCTGCACTTCCTTGGGGTAAGCGAGATCGTAGAGGGGTACTCCGCCACCCTCACACAAGGGCAGATCGAACTGGGTGATTTGATAGTTTTTGGGCATGTCCGGATAGAAGTAGCTTTTGCGATCCCACTTGACGACGGGGGGAGTTTTGCAGCCAAGCATCAGGCCGGATCGGATTGTCCTTTTGATTGCCCCGAGATTAAGAACAGGCATCGCTCCGGGAAGGCCGAGGCACACCGGGCAGGTGAGTGTGTTTGCTTCATCTCCGTAACGAACGGGACAAGAGCAGAACATCTTGCTGTTCGTTTTGAGTTGAACATGCACTTCGAGTCCGATGGAAACGAGATATTTATTAGCAGTTGCGGTGGTCATGGAAAATTTATAGATGGGCTCCGGGTCATCACAACCGTATTGGTTTTTATGTGTTTCTGCCGCTCGGGTGAGAGCATAAATCCATCTATCAATGGCTGCAATTCGAGATCGGTCAAAGCTTTTGCAGCATCGGGATCGTCAACAACCTGTCGGATCACAGGGTGCGTGATCAAGGTGACGTGTTGATACTTGCTTAACAACACGGCGACATCGTCCGAAGTCAATGCATCCTGCATGGCCTTGGAATTGAAAATAGCAGTCGTTTCAGGAGCGGAGCGGAGATAGTTCAATAGCTCCGGTTTTTTGCTGGCGACCAGCAAGTCGACAACCCGGCGTTCCTTTACACGACTGACAGGATCCAGCGGAGCAAGTCCATCTACAAGGTAGGGAATGCCTTCGACGGAATCCCGCCAGCCAGCCCAAACCGGCCAGTGCGGGTATTTCTTAGTAGAAAAATTAATCTCAGGGCGACAGATGTTTTCCAAGTGCCGCAATTCCAACAAGGTGCCGCCAAGACGAATGCCGGACGCGAGAATGCCAACCGTAATCACACTTGGCACCAGACTTAGAATGGCACCGCGAAAACCATTGGTCCATCCATGCAACAGGCTGTCTTCGTTAAACATGCCGGAGAGTATGGATTTGACGATGCTGCGAACAATGAAATAGGCCACCAGACCCACGACTCCGCTGACGATCACGTTAGGAATTAAGGGCAGGTAATATTCAGGAGCCAGTCGCTCGAGCAGGATGGCGGAATTTTGAAAAAAAAGATAACCTACGCCGATACCGCCTGCCAGCCCGAGAATACCCCAATATTGGGTAAGCACGCCATCGTGCCAAGCCTGCCGTGCAAAGATCAGGATGAGAAGAATAAATAGAAATGCAAAAAGAAAAGGCATATTGAGCTGTAATCTCAGGATAAAGGGAAACCTGGTGAGAGGCAATCGGGTGGTCAGCCATTCTGGGCGCGGTGACGCAGGGCGTGGTCACACAGGACGAGAGCGGCCATTGCTTCTACCATGGGTACAGCCCGGGGGAGCACGCAGGGATCATGTCGCCCACGTCCAGTGAGTTCGGTATTCTCATGATCGGTGGTCACAGTGTCCTGGGCGGTCATGATGGTCGCCGTAGGTTTGAAGGCCAGTCGAAATACGAGATTCTCTCCGTTTGAGATGCCACCCTGAATACCCCCTGAGCGATTACCGCGGGTACGCACACGATCCTTATCCATATAATAGGGATCATTGTGTTCGCTGCCGGTCATCCGGGTGCCGGCAAAGCCCGAGCCTACTTCAAAACCTTTACAGGCAGGCAGGCTGAGCATCGCCTTGCCGAGATCTGCTTCGAGTTTGTCGAAGACGGGTTCACCAAGTCCAACAGGCATTTGCCGCACCACACACTCGACCACCCCACCAACAGAGTTGCCTTCGCTGCGCATGATTTTAATCAGCTCGATCATTTTATCGACTGCCTGTGGGTCGCCGGTTCTTACGATATTGGATTCGACCGTATCAAATGCCACCGTTTCAGGATCAACCTTCGCGACGATGTCACGCACGGACTTCACCCAGGCAATGATTTCCAGATTAGAAGCGAAATGAGAATGCAGGATTTTTTTTGCTACAGCGGCGGCGGCGACACGGCCAATCGTCTCTCGGGCTGAAGCACGACCCCCTCCCTGCCAGTTGCGAATGCCGTATTTGGCTTGGTAGGTGTAGTCGGCATGGGAGGGTCGGAATTTATCTTTCATTTCCGAGTAGGCTTCGGGACGTGCGTCCTTGTTGCGCACCAGAATGGCAATCGGTGTGCCGAGTGTTTTGCCTTCGAATACTCCTGATAAAATTTCGCACTGGTCCGCTTCGTCACGTGGCGTGACGATCTCTGATTGGCCCGGTTTACGTCGATCCAAATCGACCTGGATATCACTTGCGGAGATCTTAATATTGGGTGGGCAGCCGTCGATGACCACACCCACCCCGCCACCGTGGGATTCTCCCCAAGTGGAAATACGAAAAAGTTTGCCGAATGAAGAACTCATCTATGCTCAAAAATCGATTAAAAATCTGTTAGCCAATAGACGTGGAAAAACGATTTTTCGCAACTAGCATCTGAGTTCAATTACTTCACTGGAGTGAGAATGACTTTACGCACATCCATCACCGCCGCTCCGGGTTTGCTGAGGGGCTGAATTGCCAAGCGGTGAGAGCCTTCTTCGCTCAATTCCACAGTACCCAGTGCAAGTGTTTCCCAATTCTGGAATCCTCCGGTTTCCTTCACCTTGAATTTTAAAACCTGGTCATTACTGGTCAACAAGGCTACTTCGCTGCCCCCGCTTTTATCGCCACAGCCGTAGATCAGGGAAACGTTGAATTTACCGGGCATCGATACATGAAAATCCCACTCCGCCCAGTCTTCTGCTTGCACCCAGTAGCCCAGGCAGTTTTTTTCTGCTTTGTGTTCATAGTGCATTTTTTCGGAGTGAGTGATCGCATCGCCGGCGTGCAGCTCAAGCGTACCGTCCAGGCCCTGTCCGAGTTGCTCTTTGCTTTCCTGAACCGGAACCAGCTTGATGCCTTTGATGGAGAAAGGCGGATCCTTGGATTTGTCGGCAGTCAATAAAGTGATGTGATGTTTGCCTTTAGTGGCGATGCGGACGCGCCCGATCGCATATTCGTCAGCGGCATCGGGCTTGCGGCTTCTGTAAACGTAGGACTTGAGTACCGTGGTATCATCAAGTCGAAACTGGAGGCCCATTTTTTTGAGCCTGACCGAAGTGTAAATCACCTTCACTTCATAGCTGCCCGGTCTTATTGTCTCAAAATCCCAGTTCCAGTAGGCAAAATGGTTCTTTTCTTCATACTGACCCCTTGCAGCATTCAAAGTTATCTTACCGCATTTTTGATCAAGGTGAATTCCAGCAGGATTAGGGGCGGCTGTTTTTGTTGCTCTTTTTATTGCGGCCTCTTCGCCCATAATGGGAAAAGCTATCAAAAGAAAAAATGCTGAGCCAAGGGCACAGCTGGTGGTAATATGGGAAATAAGGATGTTCATAACAGCAGGTTCGCAGACTATCGTAAGTAGAGCTGTCGGGATCAAGCCTTTAATGGCTTCACAGCGCGCTTAGCCTTCAGTTTCAAACCCTTGACAGCATCTCAGAAGTCCCGCTTGACAAGCTTACATTTTTCCGTATTTTCCACGCCCGCTGCCGAAGGAGCAGTGACTATTTACCAAACGCATCATGGCCAACATCGCATCAGCCGCAAAACGTGCTCGCCAGGCAGCACGCAAGACCGAACTCAACCGAGCACTGAAAACGAAAGTGAAAACTATTCGTAAGCAGGTTCTGGATGCAGTGCAGGCTGGAGACCAAAGCGCGGCAAGCAGCTCTCTCAACACGTTCAATTCAGAAGTGGACAAGGCCAGCAAGACTAATGTGATCCACCCCAACGCTGCAGCTCGTTCCAAAAGCAAACTGTCCAAGCGGGTCAGTTCGATTGCTGCGGCTTCTTAAGTTCTTTCCAGGAACTTTCCGTGTGTGCTCCAACAGCTTGTCGGGAGCCTCTCAAGGTTATTGCCTTATTGCCTCTGGAGTAAGGAGGAAGGGTAATCCGTCTATTTTCCGGCTATCCGAATCCGGGGGCATGCATCCATTTTTGCAGAAAAAGCAGCAAGGGGCACCAACAAGAGTGCAGTTCCAATCAGGATACGGAGAAGGGGTATTCTCATTGTTGAGGTAATAGAATTGGCGGGAAAGTGTTTTCGTTCTTGCCGCCGAGTTTCGTTTTTGATAGCCTACTGATCCGATGGGACAAGAAGACCCTACATTGATTGAACGAGCAAAGCGGGCGCGAAGAATAGCACGCAACCCTACACAGTATAAAGTCTGTTGTGGGTGCGATTCTATTGTAGCTGCCAAGGTCAATTTGTGTCCCAATTGCCACGGTTATCGTTTTGACAATGATCGTGAGCATGTCATCAAGCAGGCCAAGGCTCTTTCCCAGCGGGAGCAGCAAACTGTGCTGAGTGAAGATTTGCTGTAAGGCAAGACGGAGAAGCTGGCGGAGAAATGCTCATTTGCGTTGCTGTGCATCATATCGTCAACAAGGCTTGTAAGCGTTCATCCCGGAGCACACTAAATTGGGAGAACAAGGAGGAGGCTTTTGCGATTTCAAGCTGATGTTCAGGCAAATAGTCCTATAATCTGAGCCTAAATAGGTATAGGAAACACTGTAATTACTCCAAAAATTTGGTAAATGTATAAATTATGAAAATTTTAAAGTTATTTACATTTTAATTTGACGCGTAGGGGAAGATGCGTTTAGAGTATCGCACTGCGCCTCTTTTAATTCTTGAAAGAGGCGCTTAACCATTACCAAAACAACAAAACTAACCAAGGGAGAAAACAGTTGATGAAAATCAAAACTCTACTCATTACAGCTATCGGGGCCTTTGCTATTGCAAATGTCAATGCAGGAGACAAAGCCGTCATCGAAGAGGTGATCGTCGTAGAAGAAGACAACGCGTCCGTTGCAGTTGGTTACAATACCAGCTACATCTTCCGCGGTGTTAACTACGGAGACAATCAAGTCACCGCTCAGATCGATTACGCAATCGAAGGCACCCCGCTTGCAGTGGGTGCATGGTACGGCAATCCAACTGATGGGCGTGGTCAGAATCCAGGAGGTCAAGACGAATTGGATCTCTATGCGACTCTTAGTCATTCTTTCGGCACAGTCGATGCTTGGTTGGGATACACCGCTTACCTCTACCCTGAAACAGGTGGTGGCCGCTTAGGTCAAACTTCTACTAATGAAATTGGAACAGGAATCGGTTCGGCTGTAGGCCCAATCGATCTGGCTTTGGCTGCCTACTACGATTTCGATATCGGTGGTTACTACTTTGACCTCACTGCAGGCCATTCTTTTGAAATTAATGACATGGTCAGCTTGGATCTGGCTGCTGGAATTTCCTATCAGATTGACTACAATACTGGTGGAAGTGACTTCAACAGTGTGCTGGTGATGGCGTCTTTGCCTATCAAACTGACAGACACAGCAACGCTTACTCCTTACGTAGCTGGCAACTTCGCCCTCAGTGCGATCGACAGCTTCCAGGATGACCAAGTCTATGGAGGAATCAGCTTGAGCGTGACTTTCTAAGTCACTCTTGCTTAAAAGAAAACTTCGAAAACCTTCCGGTGAAAGCCGGGAGGTTTTTTGTTGACTGGATTTGAGAAGGGGCTTACGAAGTAATCCCAATTGGCAGTGAGGCAGTAATTTTTCGTAGATAGAAAAATTAGCCTGATAAAGATTGGCACACTAATTGCTACAAATTTAATTGTAAACTAATCTTGACGACTGATTAAGAAAAGTTAAGCATTTATTAACATTACCTAGAAACTCAATACTATGAAATTAAAAACATTACTGATCACTGCCATTGGAGCGTTTGCTGTTGCAAGCGTTAACGCTGGAGAAGCCCCGGCCACCAAAGCGGTGGTGGAAGAAGCTAGCCCGGACACTTGGAGCGGAGAACTGTCTGCCGGATATGACACCCGCTATATTTACCGGGGCCTCTGGTTCGGTGATAACAGCGTTTGGGGCGACCTCTCTGTCACTAAACAAATATCCCCGGAGTTAACCTTTTCAGCAGGTGCCTTCTACATCGATATTCCCGATAACGATCTTGCATACTCTGAAGCAGACTTTTATGCCAATCTTTCTCACGAAAGCGATTACGGCACATTCGCGTTGGGTGCGATTTACTACAGATTCTTCGACGGATTTGCCGGTGATAACCTTGCTTCTGGACCAGGCGCTCAGTCGGATGCATTCGAACTTAATATTTCATACAGTCGTGAGCTTTTCTATGGGGTCAATCTGTCGCTTCTGGCTGCATATGATTTCAAAATCGATGCTCAATATTTTGAACTTGGCCTTAACAAAAGTTGGAAGTTGTGTGATAGCACTGGCCTTGACGCATCTTTCGCGGTTGGTTACGGACTGAACGATTATTACTCGCAAGCCCTCTCGGGTGACTCTTCTGACGATTTTACGCACATCTTGATTAGCCTCGGTTTGCCAATCCAGCTGGCTGAGAACGTTGTTCTTAGACCGCATGTAAGCGCTAACTTTTCTGGAGGTGCTCGTAAGCGGGGTAACGCCGCATCTATTGGTGACAATGAAGTTTTTTACGGTATCAGCCTTGCTGTGAGCTTCTGAGTTGTATTTAACTCTATTTTCAACCTTCAAAAAGGCTCCCCATAATATGGGGAGCCTTTTATTCTTATACCTTAGTCATTGACTGGATTTAGTAAGCCAACATATTAACCAGCCGCCTTCTTGTGCAACACAGGTAACGTATGTAATTACCACGAGTAACCTTCATCAAGAAGAAATAGACGTGACGCTTAGAACATGCACTTGGCATATTAATTAAACTTTTCAGACTATGTCCGACCAGGAATCCAATATTGACTCGCCGAAGCTGCGCAAAGTACTCGTTACGGGGGCCGCTGGTTTTATCGCGTCGCGTGTGTGCACACAGCTTTTAAATGCGGGAGTGGAAGTGGTTGCCATCGATAACTACAACGATGCCTATGATGCACGCTTGAAACATTTGCGCATCAAAGAATTTGACGGTCAGTCTGGCCTGCAACTGATAGAAGGAAGCATCGAATCCGAAGAATTAGTGAACCGGGTGTTTGCAGAAAACGAATTCGACTGCGTGTTCAATCTCGCGGCGAGGGCAGGTGTGCGTTACAGTCTCGAGGATCCCCATGTATATTTTTCCACCAACGTAACGGGTTCGCTGAATATTTTGCAGGCTATGCGCGCCAATGGTGTGAAAAAACTGGTGATCGCATCCACGTCTTCTCTCTACGCCGGTCTGCCGATGCCATTTAAAGAAGATCTGCCAGTTAATGAACCCTTGTCCCCTTATGCAGCTTCAAAAAAGGCGGCTGAGGTTCTGGCTTTTACCTATCATCATTTGTTTGATCTGGATGTTTCGGTCTTACGCTATTTCACCGTTTACGGGCCGGCGAGTCGCCCGGACATGGCGGTGTTTCGCTTTATTCGTTGGATTGATGAAGGTACCCCAATCGAGATGTTCGGCGATGGCAGTCAGGCAAGGGATTTCACCTATGTCGAAGATATTGCCCGCGGTACCATTCTCGCTGCCAAACCGCTGGGTTATGAAGTAATCAACCTTGGGGGTGGCAACCAGCCGACTTCGATGAATGTTTTGATTGAGGGTATGGAGGAGCGCCTGGGTAAAAAGGCTGTGATCGAAAACAAGCCTTTCCATGCAGCGGACATGAAGGACACCTGGGCGGATATTTCAAAAGCGAAACGTCTGTTGGGCTGGGAGCCCGAGGTGAGTCTGGAGGATGGACTCGACCAGGCGGTAGAGTGGTACTTGCAGAACCGGGAGTTCGCTCAAGTGCTGGTGATTTAATGGTTGCTAATAATTAAGCGTCATCTGCGTGGCGGTAGACCATATAATAAATCACCGGTACGGCGATGCGGCTGATGAGCAGGGAGGCAATTTCACCTGCCATCAGAGCAATGGCTAGGCCTTGGAAGATCGGATCCATCAGAATCACTGAAGCCCCGACCACAACGGCCATGGCGGTGAGCAGCATCGGCCGGAAGCGAACGGCGCCCGCGTCAATCACAGCATCGTGCAGTGGCATGCCTTGAGACACGCGTAAGTGGATGAAGTCGACCAGGATGATGGAGTTGCGAATAACAATTCCTCCGCCTGCCATGAATCCGATCATAGAGGTGGCGGAGAAAAATGCACCCATCATTCCGTGGGCGGGCATAATGCCGATCAAAGAAAAGGGAATGGCGACCATGACGATCAAGGGGGTAATGAAGGACTTGAACCAGCCGACCATGAGCACATAGATCAAGATCAATACCACGGCAAATGCCAGGCCCAGATCACGGAACACTTCGATGGTGATATGCCACTCTCCATCCCACTTCATCGAGGGTTCCATGTCGAGAAAGGGCATTTTTGCGTTGAGCACTTGCAGTTTTGCATCCGAAGCACCAAATTTCCGTGCATCGAGTTCGGCAATTTTTTCATTCATTTCAAGTATGGCGTAAACCGGACTTTCTTTGACACCCGCCACATCTCCGATGATGTAGGTGACTGGCATGAGGTTCTTGTGATAGATACTCTTGTCGATGACATCTTCCTCTACAGTTACCAATTCACCCAAAGGTACCAGGGGCGGTGCTGCTGCCGTTTGCCCTCCTTGCTCGGGTAGCGCGTTGGCATCACCGGAACGTACTCGAAGGCCAAGCAATTGCTGTGCATCCGTGCGGTCTTGGCGCGGTAATTTGAGTCTTAGCATGACAGGTTCTTTTTCGCGTGGTAAATGAACCAGCTCCACGTCAAGTCCATCCAGAGCAATACGCAGGGTCTGTGAAATGGTTTCAGCGGTGATCCCGTTCAATGCTGCTTTTTCTTTATCAATTCTAAAACGCAGGCGTTTCTGATCATGCTCGCCATACCAATCGATGTCTACGACTCCATCGACCGATTCGAAGATGCTCTTGATCTTGCTTGCCAGGGCTTCGCGTTGCTCGCGATCATGGCCATAGACTTCGGCAACCAAGGTCTGCAACACTGGCGGCCCGGGGGGCACTTCGGCTACCGCTAGAGAGGCATCATATCGTTTGGTGATCTGCTCAAGTTTTGGGCGTACCCTTTTGGCGATGTCGTGGCTTGAAGCCGTGCGTTCGTGTTTGGGTAGTAGATTGACCTGAATATCAGCAACATTCGCCCCCCGGCGCATGAAATAATGGCGAACCAAGCCATTAAAATTAAAGGGTGATGCCGTGCCTGCGTAAACCTGGTAATTAACCACTTCAGGCTCCTTGGCTATCACCGCGGCCATTTCGCGGGCGACTCGAGTGGTTTGTTCCAAGGCGCTGCCCTCGGGCATATCGAGAATGACCTGAAACTCGCTTTTGTTATCAAAAGGCAGCATTTTGACTTTTACATAACCGATGCCGACCAATCCCATGCTGCCGAGCAGTAGCAAGACTACGACGATAAGAAAACCCCATTGGTGGGAAGGTTTGCCCAGAAGAAAAGTCATCCAACGGCGATAAGCACGAGTCATCCAGCCTTCTTTTTCATGACTGGCAGATCCATGATCTGCTGTTTTTTTCCCCTTGAGAAAACGAACTGCCGCCCAAGGGGTGACGATAAAAGCGATCAGCAATGAAAAGATCATCGCTGCACTGGCTCCAATTGGAATGGGGCGCATATAGGGGCCCATTAAACCACCGACAAAGGCCATCGGAAGTATGGCTGCGATCACCGCCCAGGTGGCTAGAACAGTTGGATTGCCTACTTCACTGACTGCTTCCAAAGCAATCAAAGTGATCGATTTGTCTTTGTTTTCTGGTAAGCGCTGGTGGCGTACAATGTTCTCCACGACCACAATAGCGTCATCCACTAGAATACCGATCGAGAAAATCAGGGCAAAAAGTGTGATGCGATTCAGGGTGAATCCGTAGAGGTAAAAAGTCAGCAGCGTCAGTGCCAGGGTCGAGGGAATGGCAATCGCAACGACAAAGGACTCCCTCCAGCCCAACATCAAAAAGATCAACAGGGTGACGCTGAACACGGCGATGCCCATGTGGTAGAGAAGCTCGTTCGATTTTTCAGCTGCCGTTTCCCCATAGTGCCGTGTGATTGCAACTCCAACCTCATCGGGAATCACCCGCCCCTTCATGGCCTCCACTTTGGTCAGTACGGTTTCAGACAGAGTGACAGCATTCGTTCCGGGGCGTTTGGCGACGGTGATAGTGACGGCATTCTCTTCACCGTCTGGTGTTGCGTTCACTCCGCTGTGGGCACCTGCTCCCGCACCGTAAAGTACATAACTAGTTGGATCATCACCACCATCAGTGACCTCGGCAACTTCACGCAAGTAAATGGGTTTGCCATTAAAAGCCCCCAGCACCACATCTCCTGCTTCCCTGGTAGAATGCAAAAAAGCACCGCTCTCAATCAGCACCTCCCGATTATGAGCAGTCACTTCGCCGGCGCGATATTGGCGATTGGCTTGTTGCAGGACCGGGACAATCCCTGCCAGGCTGAGATTTCGGGCAGCCAACTTGGCGGGATCAATCAAAGCGCGAAACACGCGCTTTTGTCCGCCGATCAATTCTGTTTGTGCAACGTCGGGAATGGCTTTGATCGTTCCTTCCAATTCAGCAGCCAGGCGTCTCAGGGTAATCGGGTCGTAGCGCTGACTGTGTAAGGTAAGTGCAAGGATGGGCACATCGTCGATCGACTTGGACTTGATCAGGGGAAAGGAAACGCCTTGGGGAATGCGGTCATAATTAGATTGTAGCTGTTGATTCAGTCTCACCAGCGCAGACTGTTCGTCTTCGCCCACTTTAAATCGGACGATCACCAGACTCTGACCAGGACTGGAGGTGCTGTAAACATACTCAACCCCTGGGATTTCCCACAGCAGTTGTTCCATCGGTGTCGTCACTCTTTCCTCGATTTCTTTAGCCGAAGCCCCAGGCATGGCGACCATCACATCGATCATCGGCACCTTGATCTGTGGCTCCTCTTCGCGTGGCAGATTGATGATGGCAAAAATCCCGAGCAAAATGGAGGTCAGGATCAATAGCGGTGTCAGCTTTGAATTGATAAAGCCTTCTGCTAGTCGCCCGGCGATGCCGTGCGCTTCAGTTGGGTGTTGGTCGCTCATTTGGTTTTTTGAGCTGAGTCTTTGGCTGCAGCTGGTGACTTGCCGGTGATTACTCGCTGACCATCACGCAGTTCCGGTGGAGGTGACAGCACTACGGTCTCTCCGTCTTCGAGTCCTGCTAGAATCTCCCTTAGTTTGTCTTCACTCTTCGATCCCGAATCAGCACTCGAGTGGGCTTTCTCATCATTGGTACGGACGATGCGCAAGTGAGCAGAGTCATTGGAAACAACAAAAACGTAGTCCATCTGTCCACGTTGAATGAGGGCGGTTACAGGAATCTTCAGGGCTTTGCGCTTGCTTCGTGGCAGGAACGCCCGGCCAAACTGGCCTGCCCGTAGGGCTTCATTTTTTTGCAGATTGAGTTTCACCAAAAAAGTCCGGCTACCGGTATCAGCTGATGGCGAAATTTCTGCGACCTTACCAATAAGATCAGCGACGGCGCCATCGACGACAACCCGGAATTTCTGCCCCAGCTCAACTTGATTGGCCAGGGTTTCTGCTACATGAATCTCTAAGCGTAACAGTTCGGAGTCTTCCACACTGAACAGGGGGCGTTGAGGGGAGGCCAAATCACCGATATCCATATATTTTTGTGTAATGGTGCCATCAAAAGGTACCTGCACACTGGCATGGCCGATCATCACTTCAGTTTCTTTTACGGTAGCGATGGCCATGCGCTGACGTGATTGCACGGCATCAAATTCAGCCTGCGTGGCAGCACCGGCAGACAACAATTTGCTGTAACGCTGCAGATCACTGTCAGCATTCTCTTTTGCTGCCTGTGCTCGCTCCAATGATGCTTTCATTTCCTCCACTTCAATTTCTGCAAGCACCGCACCCTTTTTAACCTTCATGCCAGGAACAGCAGACATACGAAGAATGCGCCCAGTCACTTTTGCCGAGACCCGGGCTTCCATGTGCGGTCGCACTGTACCTACGACTTCCTCGAAAACCGCTACTTGCTTACTCTGCAAAATCACCGTTTGGACAGCGACCGGCGGCTGGCTTGACTCAAGCGCAAACGTCGCCTCGTGCTGCGGTTTGCAGGAAATTGTCAGACATGCTAGCGAAAGCAGCAATGCAGGAACAGTGATGATTTTAAATTTTGAGTCAGGAGCTATCATTTCGATGAACTTTCTTTGCTGAGGTTACGAATCGGTAAACCCAAAGCACAGCGCAGGGATGCCAGAGCGAGCTGTTCTTCCGCCCGGGCTTTCGCCAATCTTACCCTGGCGCCCGTCAGGGCTGCTTCGCCATCGATCAACTGGGCAGACAATGCCAGCCCTTCTTTGAATCGCTGGCGTGTCAGTTGCAAACTTTCCTCAGCACTTCGGATGCCTTTGTTGGCCAGAATGATGCGCTTGCGTGCTGTATTCAGATTCAGGCGGGCTGTTTTGACTTGCAAGGTGATCGCCAGATTTTGTTTGCGTTGCTCTTCGCCAAGCAGTTCAGCATTTTTCCGGGCACTTTCTATTTTTGCCTTGGTTTCTCCCCCTCCCCAGACTTTCAAGCGCACCATCAATCCCACCATCCAGCTGTCTCCGGCTCCGCGTTCAATGAAACCTTCATCGTGTCGTCCCGAAGCAAAACCGGATACCACCGGCATACGTTCGGCTTTAGCCTGGTCAATGCCCGTCTGGGCCTGTAATTCTCTTTTTTTCAGTGCCATCAATTCCGGCCGCTCCACGCCTTTGCCCCGGGGTTCCTCTATGTTGGTCAATCCGCTCGCCACCCGAAAGGAAGCGGAATCTTCGAGTCCCAGCAATGATTTAAGAAAGGCCGTCGCTATTTGCCCGGAATTGCTGGCATAGGCCAGATTGGCTTCAGCTTCTGCTACCTTGGTTTCTATATCCAACACGGCTGTTTGCAGGGCTGTAGCGGCATCGACGCGATTGCGGGCCAGTTTGAGATTGGATTGTTGATTATCCAAGGAGGCCTTGGCTGCGATCACGATTTCTCCGCTTTGGTAAATTTGGAACCAAGCGCGGGCGACCTCTAGCTCCAGCTGCGCCAGAGTGGCGCTTTTTTCGTGTTCACTTGCCTCGATTCCCAACATGGCTCCATCGATAGCGGCCCTCCGGGCTCCCCCGGTATAAAACAGGTATTCGACCCGCAGCTCACTGGCCCAGTTGTCCGTGGTATCGGGATCGTTGAAATTCGAGCCAAATCCAAATTGGCGTTGGTTGAGCTGCATCATGAAGGCATTGACCGGATTGTCCGTGGCGGCATAACCGGTTTCAGCAAATATTTTTGGCCAGAGCTGGGCCCGGGCTTCGGCTAATTGAGCGCGGGCTTTCTCTATCCTTATGGCAGCTGAGCGAGCATCGGGATTGCCAGTACGAACTTGCAATAGAGAACGGTCCAAAGTCCACAGAGCGCTTTCATTGTCTTTGGCCGCCAGGCTATGTGCTACAACCGACAGAAGGATTATTGCTATGAAACGTAGAAACATAAAAAAGGTTAGGCTAGGCTTAGATTAATTTCATTTGGTAATAATAAAAATACTAGCTTTCGTATTACAATAACGTAATGTAGGAATATTGTTAGTCAAATAACAACTTGGCTAGGTGGATTAATCTGACTTATGGATAATATGAATAATTCTGGATTCCAGTCTTGTGCGAGTAACCCAAAAAGAGTAAAATGCTCTACCCCCTTATACAACGATATGGCCACAACCACTCTTCCCCAAAAACTGGACCGGGCTTCGCTGCAAAAAATTGCCGAATTGTTTCGGGTTTTTTCCGAACCTACTCGCCTAGGCATTTTGCAATTTCTCAAGGGGCGCTCGACTTCGGTGAACGAGATTGTAGAAGCTTTGGAAACCTCGCAGGCAAATATTTCCAAACAACTGCGCATACTCTATGATGCAGATCTCCTGACCCGGGAACAAAAAGGGAATCAGGTTTTTTATTCGATCAAAGAAGACATGGTCTTTGATCTCTGTTGCATTGTTTGTGACAAACTCAACCGCAGTGCTCAAGCGGGGGCCGAAAATCACTATCAAATTTGAGCGGACCGTTCTGGGGGTATGAGTTGTTTTGCTGCTTTGCCGACTCAAGGGAGAGGTGTTCAGAAAGCTGGTTTTTTGTGCTTACCTGTAACTTTCGGGTTTTCGGGCGGCTGATTTGGGGTGAAGGTGCAAAAGCACTTGAATAACGCTCTGTCTACATGGACTAATAGCGAGTCCCAGAGCAGAAACGATGGCCAAAGCAAAATCGACAGCATCCAAATCTCCCACGAATTCCGAGGCAAATTCGGGTCTGGGTGATGCGGCCACTTTCGAACAGGCTCTCGGGGAGCTGGAAAGTCTGGTAGAGGCCATGGAAAGTGACCAAGCTCCCTTGGGAGAACTGATTGAGAATTATGAAAAAGGCACACATCTTTACAAAAAGTGTCAGCAGCATCTGGATGATGCCCAGCAGCGGGTTGATTTGATCCGTGAAGGTGCTGCTGATGGAAAAAAACTGGAGCCTTTTGACGAAAATAGCGCATCACTTGAAAGAAGTGTAGAATCGCAAGCGAATACTAGCACAGACGATGGTGAACTCTTCTGACAGCGAAAATCAATCGAGCCCGCCTGCAGATTCCGAGCCTGTATTGCCTAAAGCGCAATCGGGTGCTGAACTGAAGGCTTTGGATGAGGATCAGCTGCCTTTGTTGGCTGAGAACATTCGGCGTACCCTGATCGATTGTCTCTCCAAAACGGGCGGACACCTAGGGCCGAATCTGGGGGTGGTGGAATTGAGTATTGCTTTGCACCGGGTATTCGAAACTCCACAGGATAAATTTCTTTTTGACGTCAGTCATCAAGGCTATGTGCACAAAATGCTGACAGGCCGCTGGGATTCGATTCATACGATCCGCCAATACGAAGGCCTGAATGGATTTTTACTGCGCACAGAAAGCGAGCACGATGCTTTTGGAGCGGGTCATGCGGGCACGGCTTTGTCAGCAGCACTTGGAATGGCAGCGGCCCGCGACCTGAAAGGTGAGGACAATCACGTGGTCGCCGTGGCCGGGGATGCGGCTTTCACTTGCGGGGTTAGTTATGAGGCCCTGAACAATATAGCGACCACAACAAAAAAACTGATTGTTGTGCTGAATGACAACGAGTGGTCGATCGACCGCAATGTGGGAGCCATTGCGAATATTTTTAATGCGCTTCAAACCAGCCCGACCTACTCACATTTGCACGACAAAGCAGCAGAATTTGTTGAAAAAATCGCAGGACATACCGTTAGGCGTCTGGCAAGCAAAGTGGAAGAGGGGGCGAAAAATCTCTTGCTGCCCAGTGTGATTTTTGAGGAGTTCGGACTACGCTATTATGGCCCCATTGATGGCCATGACGTAAATTTGCTGGTGAAAACCTTTGAGCATTTGAAAAATGAAGAGGTGCCTGTCATCCTGCATATCATTACCGAAAAAGGGCGTGGTTATGAACCGGCCCTGGACAACCCGCAAAAATTTCATGGCCTCGGGCCCTACGCCAGCAAAACCGGGGAAACAGCAGCCGCATCTTCCCCGACTTATTCACAGGTCTTCGGCGAAAGTCTGACTAAGTTTGCCCTGGAGGATGAAAAAATCACTGCGATCACAGCGGCGATGCCAACGGGAACCGGCTTGGTGCCTTTTCAGCAAGGGGTGCCTGATCGTTATTTTGATGTCGGCATCGCTGAAGAACACGCAGCAGTGTTTGCCTGTGGCCTGGCAACTCAGGGGCTGAAACCGTTCCTAGCGATCTATTCGACCTTTTTCCAACGGGCTTATGACATGGCGGTGCATGACGCCGGTATTCAGAACCTGCCATTGCGCTTGTGCATGGATCGTGCCGGGCTGAGCGGTGACGATGGTCCGACTCATCACGGCCTGTTCGACATCGGTTATATGCGCCATGTTCCGAATTGGGTTTTGATGCAGGCCAGGGATGAAGATGAATTTGTCGACATGCTCTGGACCATGGCCCAATACGAAGGCGGGCCGATAGCCATTCGTTACCCGCGAGGTGCAGGCACCGGAGCAAAACTAAAGCAGCAGCCCCTGGTATTGGAAATCGGGAAAGCCGAGGTGGTGCAGGATGGCACGGATGTAGCTCTGTTCGGTTTGGGCAACATGTTTGAAATTGCAGAGCAAGCCAAAAGCAAATTGGAGCAACTTGGTTATTCTGTGGCACTGATCAACCCCCGCTGGATCAAGCCGATGGACAAGTCCTGCCTGGAACTTTATGCGGGCAAATGCAAAGTGATCTGCACCCTGGAAGACCATGTGTTGGTCAACGGCTTTGGTTGTGGGGTGATGGAGCATTTGTACAGTCAGGGGCTTCATACTCCGGTCGAGCGCATCGGCTGGCCTGATGAATTTGTCGAACATGGCAGCGTGCCGGTATTACGCGAAAAACATGGCCTCAGTGTCGAGGCAGTGGTTGAGAAAGTGCTGAAACATCTCAAACGATCCAACAATCAAAAGGTTGTGGCAGGTTGATGGTGGAGTCAGTGAAAGTGAATGGGGGGGGATCAATTTGCTTATATTTGACAAGCGGATTCAATGGTCATAATATTCTCTAATCACTGCATGTGAATATGCAGTTACCCCATGGTTTTCCTGAAATCCATATTTAGCCTCTACATCGGTGTATTTCTGATATTGCCGGGCTGCCTGTGCCAGATACTGGCGCCGTTTGGGATTCAAGTATTGCACGCACCGCCGGATGGATCAGTTGATCCAAGCCGCAGCGGGCCCCCGGTGGCGACAATCACTCTGCCCATAGATTGCTCTGGTCCGGTTGATTGTAATTGTGATGATGTGACCCTGAAAACAGCTGAGCAGTGTGCGGTTTCCAGCGTTTTTTATCAGCAGGATATTTATAAAATTGCCGCAACTTGTCCCTGGGCAGATGTTCATGCTCTTTCGTTCAATCACCCCCGGCATACTGATCAATTGGTCAGTCGGGCACCCCCGGATTTTCAGGCGTATCCTTTCAAACGTCCGCTGCAGACACTTCTCGGTGTCATGCTCGTCTGATTTCGTCTGATCATTTGTCAGGTCGGTTACGACTGCTTGTACCTGATGAATCTTGTCCTGCAGGGCTCTTTTTATCGCTGAACTATGGCGTAAATGCGTGTGGTCGTCTGCAGAATTTGCCTTTGTTGGGAACCAAGGATCTCCAGGGCAGGCACTTCTAAAAATTCAAGTTCTCATTTTAAATTATCAAACCATGAAAAAACAAAAACCAAGTTCAGGCCCTCGATTGAGGCATCATTTATGGAGATACAGCCTTATTCTGTGTTTGCTCGTAGTTATCCCCGTGCAGGCAGCAGAGAAAGCTCCTACCCAGGACATTACCATCAATCAGGCTCTGGCCCGTGCTCTTCTCAACCACCCTTCTTTGATATTATTCGACAAGGACTTGCGAATTGCCGAAGCACGGATTTTGACCGCCTCCTTGTTGCCAAATCCGGCATTGGTAACAGAACTGGAGGATTTTGGTGGCTCGGGGGTGTACCGAGGAACGGACAGCGCAACCTATAATGTCGGGTTGAGCCAGCTTTTCCGTCTGGGTGGGAAGCGGCGGGCAGGAATTACGAAAAAAAATGCTGAAAAAAATGCTCTGGAAGTTGCCTATGAAGCACGCAAAAGAAGCGTTTCAGAAGTAGTCGGGCGCCGGTTTATCGAAGTATTGAAAGCACAGCAAATTGAGCTCAATAGGAAAAAAATTGTCGAAATTTCCAGTGAGAGCGCCAAAACGATTAAAACGCAAGTTGATGGCGGCAGAGGTTCGTCTATCGATTTGACCCAGGCAGAGCTGGCGGTGATGGAATCCCGCTTGGCGTATCAGACAGCAGTGAGCCGAACAAAAACCACACGCATTGAGCTTGCCTCCTTATGGAATAGCAGTAATCCGGATTTCAATAGAGCCCTGGGTTCTCTGCAAGCCCCGCCTTCCGATTTGCCGTTGATAAGGGAGTATGGAGGATTGTTGCAAAGTCATCCCAAGATCCACCTGGCTGAAGCTGTGTTTCAGGTTGCTAAAAGCGGGCTAGGTAATCAAAAAGCACAACGGGTTCCCGATCTGCAAGCTGCACTCGCCTATCGTCATGATGCCTCCCTGGGGGAAAGTGCTTTGGTGCTGGGCTTTTCTTTGCCACTTCCGCTATTCAATCGCAATCAGGGAGGTATCGCTGAAGCCAGGGCTTCGATTGATCGTGAAAGCAAACAGCGGGAAGTCACCCTGCTGACCCTGCAGGTTGAGCTAAGCGAAGCTTATTCAGAATTGTCCACTGCCCATATGGCGAGTCGGATTATTGCAAGTGAACTTCTCCCGAAAGCGGAAGAGGGCTTCAAGGCCAGTAAGGAGTCACTCCGTCTGGGGCGTGCTTCTTATCTGCAAGTGCTTGAGGCCAGCGAAAACCTCACCACCATGATTGAACGCAGAACCGAAGCATTCGCGCAATTTCATCAGGCTCGGATCACTATTGAAGCACTCATTGGCAAGTCACTCTGATGCCGGAACAGGTTCCTTTCAAAAAAACCCATCTAAACAAAAACTGTCATTTTAATATTATGAAACACACATCAATCCCAGCCTATTGGATATTACCCTTGCTTCTGCTCGGTGTATATTTGCCAGCAGGCATTACCGCTGCAGATAAAACTGAAGAGAAAAATAATCCGAGCTTTCAGATTACTGCAGAAGCAGTGGCCAACTTACGGCTTGAATATGGTCAGGTGGAATCCCGACCTGTCTCTGCTTCCACACCAGTGACGGGAACCATCCAATTGGATGCAAGCAGAGTGTATGATGTCGTGCCACGAATTTCCGGAATTGTGGCGAAGGATCATCGTTCATTGGGAGATGTGGTGAAGACCGGTGATGCGCTGCTGGATTTGGAAAGTCAGGAACTCGCCTCGGCTCTGATCAGATATTTTGAGGCTGAGAATGAAATGGAACACGCCACGGAATCCTACTCACGGGAAAAAACCCTGGTAGAGAAAAAAGTGAGTTCATCCGAACTCCTGCTTACAGCGGAGCACGATTTCCGGATTTCACGAATCAATCACACGGCGTCCCTGCAATTGCTGAAACTGCTTCATTATCCTGAAGCGGAATTGCACCGTTTGCTTAACCAAATGGATCACGCTAATCTCACCGGCTTTAAACTCACTTCCCCGGCTGACGGAATCATCATTAAGAAGGAGGTTCGGTTGGGCTCTGATGTGAAACCGGATCAAGTCCTCTTTACCATTGCTGATCTTTCCCGTCTGTGGGTGGATATTCAGGTGCCGATTCGTGCGGCAAGCTCTCTGGGGTCAGGGGCGATGGTAGGCCTGTCGACAGCGATAGATCAGCGCTCAGCCAGCGCCAAGGTGATTTACGTCGCTCCTGTTGCTGATGACATAACACGAACGATCCTGGTTCGGGCGGTGCTTGAGAACAAGGACAAATCATGGCGGCCAGGCACAGCCGTGACGGTTCAGCTTCGAGATTCGGGCGATCCATCACTGCGGCCTTCTTCCTCTTCTTTAGCTGTCCCCAGTGGTGCCGTGTTCGACATTGAGGGAGCCAAAGCCGTTTTTATCAAAGTGTCGCAAGACAGCTTCCGACTGGCGCCTGTGAAAATAGGGGTCAATGATGGCAAACACGTCCGTATTCTCGCAGGCCTGAAGATAGGTGACACCGTCGTCACAAAAAATGTGGTTCAGCTGAAAGGTCACTATCTGATGCAGGGTGAGCAATAGCCCCTGGCACGCGTTCTGCATAAATAAGTCAACATCCTAATCATCATGCTTTCCAAATTAATACAATTTGCCCTTGCACAACGTTTTTTGTTTGTCATTTTTGCCGGGGTTCTAACTGTTGGGGGGATTTATTCGTGGAAGGAACTGCCCATCGATGCTTTCCCGGATATATCAAATACCCAGGTGCAAGTCATCGTGAAGGCGGCAGGTATGACCCCCACCGAAGTCGAGCAGCGCATCACCCGGCCTTTGGAAATCGAGGTCCGGGGTATCCCCAAACAGACCGTTCTGCGTTCTATCACCAAGTATGCTCTCTCGGTGATCACGATCGATTTTGCCGACGGTACGGATATGTACTGGGCCCGGCAACAGGTCTCGGAACGCATTACCCAGGTGTTGGCGGGATTGCCCGAAGGGGTTGAAGGGGGGCTTGCTCCCATCACGATGCCACTCTCTGATATTTATATGTTCCTGGTGGAAGGTGACGGATACAGCAATATGGAACTGCGTTCGGTGCTCGACTGGATCATTCGCCCGCGCTTGTTATCAGTCAGCGGGGTGGCCGACGTCAATGCCCTTGGCGGGGAGGTCCGTAGTTTTCATGTGATACCGCGGCCGGAAGCGCTTCAAGCTTATGGTCTCACGATAGATGATCTGAGCTCTGCCTTGAAAAAAAATAACGCTAATGCCGGCGGGGATCGTTTTGTGCGCAATGACGAAGTGCTATTGGTCACCACTATCGGGCAACTGCGCACACTTGAGGATATTGCGGCCACTTCAGTGGCTGTCCGGGGTCAGCGTCCCATTCTCGTTACGGATCTTGCCGACGTAAAACTCGGTGCGCTCACCCGCTACGGTGCCGTAACGGCGCACGGCAAGGGTGAAGCGGTCGAGGGTCTGGTGCTTAATCGCCGTGGGGCCAACGGAAGAAAAACCGTTGAGGCGGTCAAGGCTGCACTGGAAGACATCAAACCGGCATTGCCAGACGGAGTTCGCATCGTTCCTTTTTATGACCGTTCGGAACTCATCACCGCTTCCGTTACCACCGTGCGCAATGCGCTGATCCAGGCTGTGGTATTGGTGCTCATCGTTTTGATCCTCTTCTTGGGCAATTTGCGTTCAGCACTTTCAGTTGGAATCATCCTGCCTCTCACGGTGCTGGGAACCTTTGTTGCGATGCATTTTGCAGGCCTAACGGCCAACTTGATGTCCTTGGGAGGGATTGCGATAGCGGTTGGGATTTTGGTCGATTCTGCGGTGGTCATGGTTGAAAATATTCACCGGGAATTGCACCAGGATCACAAACATTCCAAACCGAAAATCGTGCTGCATGCAGCCAAAGAAGTTGCACCGCCTATTTTTGCCGGCGTTTTGATCATTGCGGTTTCCTTGTTTCCAATTCTGGCGCTCACTGGTATTGAAGGAAAACTGTTCCGCCCGCTTGCTCAGACGATCGGCATTTCACTGTTGGTATCATTGATCCTCAGTCTGACCGTCATCCCGGTTTTTGCTTCGTTGCTGATGAAACCTTCCAACAAGAAGGACAACATAGCGGTTCGCGCTCTGCAAGCTGCATACAGCCCCTTGTTAAATCTCGTCATGCGGCGAAGAAAGCTTTCGATTATTACGGGAACGGTCATCGTATTGCTCAGCCTCTTGCTCGGCACCCGGATTGGCAGTGAGTTCCTGCCCTTCCTCGACGAAGGCACCCTTCTGGTGCAGTTTGAAAAGCTGCCGACGATTTCACTGGAGCATTCGATCGAAATTGATAACCAGATAGAACAAAAACTGCTCGAATTGCCCGAAATCACCGGCCTGGTTTCTCGCCTTGGCTCCGACGAGCTTCGACTCGACCCCATGGGCCTCAATGAAAGTGATGTTTTCCTTATCACCAAGCCGCGAGCAGAGTGGGGCGGTGTTAGTGTCGAGGGTTTGCAAAACAAGATTCGCAAGGTGCTCGATACCTTTCCAGGGGTGATCTACGGTTTCACCCAACCGATTGACATGCGTGTATCTGAAATGATATCGGGAGTTACCTCGGCGGTGGCGATCAAACTCTCCGGCGAAGATCTGACGACTCTCGATCAGAAAGCCAAGGAGATTGAAACCCTGGTCAATACGGTGACCGGAGCGATTGATGTGCAACGAACACCGCTTGAAGGGCAACTATATCTTAATATTGGAATGCGGCATGCAGAGGCCGCCCGGCTGGGAATCACCGTGGAGCAAATTAACAACCTAGTTAGCCAGGCGGTCGGTGGGCGAGTTGTTACGGAAGTGATCGAAGGAAATAAACGCATTCCGGTACTGGTGCGCTACCCCAAGTCCCAGCGCAGCTCAGCAGACGCAATCCGTGATCTTCGTCTCACCACTGCTGACGGGCACCCCGTTTACCTTGGCGACGTAACGGAAATCACTGAAGTCGATGGTCCAACCCAGATTGATCGCGAGGACGGGAATCGGGTGGTGGTTCTGGAGGCCAATGTGCAGAATCGTGATGTGGTGGGTTTTGTCATGGAGCTGCGGCAGCTCATTGAGGAAAAAATTGATCTGCCACCTGGTTATTTCATCGACTACGGCGGTCAGTTTGAAAACCAGGCCCGTGCCTCCGCCCGCTTGCAAGTCGTGGTCCCGGTATCGTTGTTCATCATATTTATCATTCTGTTCCTGACCTTCGGTACCGTCCGGCAGGCTTTATTGATCCTGTTGAACATTCCCTTTGCTTTAGTAGGGGGTATCCTGACCCTGTATTTTTCCGGTTTTTATCTTTCGGTTCCTGCTTCAATCGGCTTTGTCGCTCTGATTGGTCTGGCGATCATGAACGGCGTGGTGATGGTCAACCATTTCAATCAACTGCGGGAGCTTGAAGGCCTCGACATTGATACGGCTACCCAAAGGGGAGCAAGCAATCGCTTGCGACCGGTTCTCATGACCGCCATCCTGACGGTTCTAGGTCTGGTTCCACTGCTACTCGCCACGGGTCCGGGATCAGAAATTCAGAAACCACTGGCCGTGGTGGTGATCGGCGGAACGGTCTCTTCGACTTTGCTTACTCTTCTGCTCCTGCCCACTTTGTACAGCGGAGTCGAAGCCATAGTCGCCAAACGGCAGAAATCAAAATGATGGGCAGGGCAAGCGCCAGGTAAAATCGATACAGGTGAATCAATCCACCGGTGGAAACCGGGTCATCAGTTGTTTGGCCGCTTTTTGCGTAGCTTTCCAGTCCCCATTTTCATTCGGCACCGCTTTGACCAGAACTGTAAAATCGAGTTTCTGTCCCTTGGTGAATTTTTCGCCCTTGTTCTGGCGCAGGTAATATTTGTGGTAGCGATCCAGATCCCAGATCATACTGGCGCTTTGCGAGCCGGTGATCACTTTGGGGGTATAGCATACATAAGCCTGTTGTGCAGGGGGATCGAATTGGGCAACCCAGCGGGTATTTTTTTGAATCTGGTGATTGCCCGCATGTTCGAGTGGCCCGGTTTCTGTGCTCCCATCAGGCAGTTGGGCCATCCATCGGGTAGTTGTGGTGGGAAAGATATGCATGAAATAATACAAGACTGAAAGCTCGCAGTCCTCGAGCGCTTCGATTTGAGTGTGCTCAAAAATATAATCATCGGTGAGTATGATTTTGACCTGGGTTTTGAATTTCCAAATCGTGGAGTCCTTGATCAGTTCGATGCGTTTGCCTGAAACTGTTTCATCTTGCTGGATTGGAACCTGTTTGCCATCAACCGTCAGTTTGAGGAAGTGAACCACTTCCCGGCCACCTTCCTTGTGTCCGGTTCCCCACCACTTGCCGCCCTTGGGCGTGAGCACCGTGCCATAATGACCGTTACTCAAACCAAACTGATGGTCTCCGTAGAACATCTTCTCGATTGTCCAGCCGCTCGCCGCATCGATGGGCAGGGTGTACTTACCGGTTTTTAATGTCAGGAATCCGTTTTCCGGGATGCCTTCATCGTACAAACGGGAGGGAGTCGGTTCGTCCTTGGCCATTGCAGGGAAGAGAAGGGCGGTAAAGCAGAGAGTAAGAGTGAGTTTTTTGAGCATCGGTTTGAACCACTAATGGACACTAATGGACACTAATATACACGAATAAGAAATAAGAAATGGAGAGATCTTATTCAACAATACGAGAGTATTGATGAATGTGCCTGTGTTAATTGCTTCACCGAGTGGCTCTCATTTCTTCGGGTGGTACTTATTCCACCACCACCCGAAGCGAATCGCCATGAGCAGAAAATCTACGACGAAAAACGGATCGTGCCTTTTTCCCGAACCGTATACAATGGCTCGCGCTTGCCACTCCTCACCCGTCACAATTGATTTTTTTCTTTCCCCTAAAATTTGCATGCCAAGTAGTCCAGATACTGCCTTTGTTATTCGTGGCGACTGAAACCTCTGAATTATAGCTCGTAATTTCGGGGCTTATGTTCAGCCGCTCCGAACCCTGGGCATGCATCTCTGCTGGAGGGGCAGGGATAGGAAACAAAGAATTAGTCGGAAAAATTCATTTTTTGGAGCTGTTATTTTTTTTAGTGGTTCGTTTATATGCCTTAATTGCAGTGCTATTTTCTATGACAATACTGCTCTGAAATTCGGCTGCATATTTTTTTAGTCGCTCGACCACATCTGCGTGTTTGCCTACCAGGTTTTTCGTCTCGCCAATGTCATCCTTCAAATTGGAGAGGAATAATTTTTTGTCTTCAGTGCTTAGTTCCGGCGTTCCTTCCGGCCGGACGTTTTCTCGCACATTGGCATAGAGTTTCCAGTCACCCTCGCGAACCACCCACTGGGCTTTTTTGGGATTACCGCCCAACTGCCAGTAAAAACGTTTATGCGGGGAGGGGGCCTTCGGACCTTCGATCACTTTCAAAATTGATTTGCCGTCGAGGTGGCGTTCGGTATTTATCTTTGATCCCGTGATCTCCGCAATGGTCGGGAACCAGTCACAACCGGTGACCAGTTGATTGCGCACTGCTCCTTGCGGAAGTTTGCCGGGCAACGACACAACGGAGGGCACACGAAGTCCGCCTTCGAAGAGGCTTGCTTTGTGGCCGCGATAAGGTCCGGCACTGCCGCCGCCGCCAAAGGTGCGTTCTTCCACCGAGTGGCCGTGATCCGATTGAAAAATGATCAGAGTGTTGTCGCGTAGACCTTGTTGTTCGAGATGATCGAGAAGCTCGCCGATCATTTCATCACAGGAGGATACAAAGGTGGCGTACTTGTCGCGCGGATGAGGCAGGTCAGCATATTTTTTCCGCCACTTGTCAGTTCCCTGGAGTGGGTAGTGAGGCCAATTGATCGCCCAGTAGAGGAAGAAGGGCTGCTCCTTGTTTTTGTCGATGAAACCTTTTACTTCGTCCACCATTAGGCTGCCGAAATATTCTCCGTCGTGCCAGACCTCTTTTCCATTCCGCCAAAGGTCATGCCGATTAGGGCCGTTCCAGTAGAAAAAGTGTGAGTAGTTATCGATGCAACCACCCATGTGGCCGAAACTGTATTCAAAACCCTGACTGTTAGGCATCGTCTCCGGGGTGTAACCAAGGTGCCACTTCCCGACGTGACCCGTAGCGTATCCATTCGATTTCAGCATTTCGGCGATGGTGATCTCCTCTACTGGCATGCCCGCGTTGCCGTGGGCAGAAGAGACATTGCCCGGTACGCCTGCCCGCGCAGGGAAACGTCCGGTCATCATTCCCGCCCGCGAGGCCGAGCAAATAGCCGATGGTGCCAGCATCTGGGTGAAGCGTACGCCCGTCGCTGCGAGGCGATCTATATTGGGAGTGATCAAATCCCGGGCACCGTAACAATTGGCATCCACGCTGCCCTGGTCATCGGTGTAAATTATGATGACATTGGGTTTGCCAAAAGCCGGTGGGAGGCTGGCCGCAAGAATAAAAATTGCAGCAATAGAGACGAAGAGGGTTGGTCGTTTCATGCCTGAAAAGCTGACTCAATCAGAGCAGGACACAAGGAAAATAAGCTTTTCTTTTGCGCCCATGTTTCATCACAAGCCTGTCGGCGCATGTTTTCCATGGTGAAGAGCCTGTGTCTACAAGAGGCCTTAATAGCTAAAGTTTGCTTGCAGACTTTAGCTTTTGAATGCTTTGTCTGGCATGTGGACATTGTATTCTGTGAGGATATTGCCAGCTTTGTATCTGGTTTTCATTTCATTTCTGTTTCAAGCCCAGGCGATTGACTTGCATGTGGCGAGCCAGGGCAATGATGCCTGGTCGGGCAAGTTGGCAGAGACGGGAAAGTATCGAAAGGACGGCCCCTTTGCGACCTTGGAGCGGGCCAGGCAGGAGATCCGCTTGATAAAAAAGAGAGGTTTACCGAAAGAGGGTGTCAGGGTTTGGATCGCCGGTGGGCGCTATGAGTTGGAGAAAACTTTTGAGTTAGCGAAAGAGGATTCAGGCACGCCGGGGGCGGGCATAGTGTATCAGGCGGCAGAGGGGCAGCGGGTGATTCTGACGGGGGGGAAAAATGTCTCGGGATTTGAGTCGGTGACAGATGCAGGGGTGTTGCAGCGCTTGTTGCCGGAAGCCCGGGGCAAGGTGTTGCAGGTGGATTTGAAGGCGAAAGGACTGACTGATTTCGGGCCGGTCGTCAAGGGCGGCATGGAAGTGTTTTTTAAAGACAAGGCGATGACTCTGGCACGCTGGCCGAATGAAGGTTTTGTAAAAATTGTCGATGTGACCGGGGATCAGCCGGTTGATGTTCGTGGTACCAAGGGGAATAAATCAGGCAAGTTGATTTATGCTGGAGAGCGGCCTTCGCGCTGGTCAGGCGAGAGTCATGGGTGGTTGCATGGATATTGGTTCTGGGACTGGTCGGACAGTCGTCAGGCGATTGAATCGATCGATGTCAAAAATCATCAGATCACTCTGAAATCACCGCAGCACAGTTATGGTTATCGCAAAGGGCAGTGGTATTATGCTTTGAATTTGTTGGCTGAACTGGATTCGCCGGGTGAATGGTATGCGGATCGAGAGCAGGGCATTTTGTATTTCTGGCCCCCGGAGGAACTGGGTAAAGCAGGAGACGGGGTGGTGGTATCTGTTTTGCCGTCTTTGCTGAGCATGAAGGATGTGGAGAACGTTTCCTTTCGCGGAATTGAGTTTGAGATGTCCCGGGGGACAGCAATCAAAGTAAGCGGCGGCAAGCATGTTCAAGTCATTGGCTGTGAGATTCGCAATACGGGGGATTATGGAGTGGTCGTCAAGGGCGGGGAAAAGCATCGCATTCTAGGCTGCGATCTATACGCATTGGGCAATGGTGGGATTTCAATTCAGGGCGGTGAGCGTAAGGCACTCAAGCCCGCGGGACACGAAGCGAGCAATAATCACATTTACGATTTTGGGCGATGGGTGAGGATGTATTCCCCGGGAGTGTGGGTTTCAGGTGTGGGCAACCGGGTGGCACATAACCATATTCATGATGCTCCGCATCAGGCGATTGCATTTTCCGGCAATGACCACGTGATCGAATTGAATCAAATCCACGACGTCTGTTTGGAATCCAATGATGCGGGTGCAATTTATGCCGGTCGCGATTGGACCATGTGCGGCACGGTGGTGAGGCATAACTACCTTCATGATATCACGGGTTTTGAAAATCGTGGCAGTGTGGGGGTCTATCTGGATGACCTGTTCGGAAGCACGAAGATTGAAGGGAATGTTTTCTATCGAGTTACGCGGGCAGCATTCATCGGAGGGGGGCGCAATGTTACAATCAGCAATAACATTTTTGTCGACTGTGACAAAGCTTTGCACATTGACGCCCGGGGACTGGGATGGGCATCCGCTTCGGTGCCTACGACGATGAAAAAACGCCTCGATGCGATGCCGGTCAATTCGGAGTTGTGGAAAAAGCGTTACCCGCATTTGCCGGGTTTGTGGCAGGACGAAGCGGCAGCTCCGAAGGGTAACGTGGTGGCAAAAAATTTGTTCAAAGGAAAAAACTGGGACGATATTAACAAAACTTCCCGTCCTTATGTGAAGATGGAAAACAATCTTGATAAGCTGGATTTTCGTTTTGTGGATGCAGCCAAACAGGACTTCCGTTTACAAAAAGACTCACCGGCCTGGAAAATTGGCTTTAAGGAAATTCCCATTCAGAAAATAGGTTTGCAGGAGGATGGTAATCGGGCCTTGCTGAATAAGAAGTGACAGCGAAACAAGGTATTTCAAGATTGGCTAAGCACTCTGTAAAGATCCTGGCCCCCTTCAGGGAGAGCTCAACCTGAGCACTTTGAACGCTCTGCCCATCATGCCGGGATGAGTCAGGGTTTGGAACTGGCGCAGCAGTTTTTTGTTCTCCGGGTTTTGAGTCGTTTCGTCCGTCTCCATAGACAACAACCAGGGTCTTGCTGCGTGGATCAGGAAGTCGTGTTGATCCTGCAATGCTTCGCTGAAGAGACCGGCTTGTGCAGCGAATTCCGCAAGACGTGTGAAATTAACATGGGCTGTGATATCGCTTTCACCGAGTCCTTCGAAGGGCTCATCAGATGCGCGGTGCTCACGGTAGCAACGCAGAGTGCCCTGCCCGCGTTCGGGTGAATAGTAATCTTCTTCCCGGTGGCCGTAATCGATCAGCCACCAGATTCCCTTTTGCTTGCCAAATATTCCAGTGATGGATTTCAACCAGGTGTACATCTCCAGGTTGATTTCCGTAGTGTAGCCTTGTGAAAATCCCTCGGTGTCAATCCTTGCCACTTCATCTAAAAGATCCGATCCGGCAATTTTGCGAGACTGGTAATCAAAGCCACTCTCTGTGTCAGCACGTTTTACCCAGAGTTCTTTCCATTGTTCATTCTTCCATCTGACAAGGTGAACAGGGAAGGCATCGACCAATTCGTTACACAGAAAAATTCCGGCGGCAGGGTATTCTGCTGTATTTTGAATATCGTCAACAGAGCTCACGATGCTTATTAGCCCTGCTTCACCAAGGAGCCTGGCCAAAAATGCACGTCTGCCCGGATGAGGTTCGATCACCACATAAGACAAGCTGCTTAGCAATGGGCTGTCGCGTTGTTTCAAGCCTTCGAGGATGTCGAGTGCCAGCTGGCCGTCATGGGCACCTTGTTCTACGACCAGCCATTTTCTTGTTTGTCCGGCTTTTTTCCACTCAGCCTCGATGGCGTATCCGAGGAGTAAACCAAAGCACTCCCCCACACTGACACTGGTATAAAAATCCCCGCCCTCCCTGCCAATAGCCCGGCCCGGCTGACTGTAATAACCAAGTTCCGGCTCATAGAGCGCCAGATCCATGAATTCCGCAAAAGAGATGGCTTGGGACGGGTTCACATCGATTTTTTGAAAGATTCGCTCTTTCAGGGCCGTATCACCTGTGTTCTCATGCTTCATCTAATAATTTTTAAGTAAAAAAGCGTTTTTCTGGTACTTGCCCCCTTGCATGATTCAGTCCATATTCCCACTCGGATATCCAGCTAGATGATGCATCGGCATCTTTCCTGCTATCATATCCCTGATATTACAGCCAACACATATATGCGTCGCCGCCGGAGATTCTCCAGATTTTTTCTGAAGCTGTTCATTGTTCTCTTTTTCATGGGAATAATGGCGGCAGGCATTGGTGCGGGCATTGCTTATCTTTATGCCAAACCACGCTACGAGCTGGCCCAGACCTTCGATCTGGAACAAATCCATGATTTGGAAGTTGCCAGCATCATTTTTGACCGCAATGGGGAGGAATTGGGGCGGATTTTTGTTCAGAATCGCCGCCCGGTTTCGATTGACGAGGTATCGGAGAATGTGGTGAATGCCCTGGTGGCCACCGAGGACGCCCGCTTTTTCAGCCACAAGGGGGTTGATTATATGGGTATCTTCCGGGCAGCCATTAGCAATTTCAGAGCGGGGGGGGTGACCCAGGGTGCCAGTACCATCACCCAGCAGCTGGGTCGTAATGCTTTTGAAATGCGGGAGCGCAGTATCAGTCGTAAAGTTACTGAGATTTTTCTTGCTCAGAGGATCGAGGAAAAATTTGGCAAACGTGAGATTCTAGAGCTTTACTTGAATCGCATTTATTTTGGCAGTGGTTTCTACGGTATTGCAGCGGCTTCCAATGGTTATTTTGGTACAGAGCCTAGCGATCTGACGATACCGGAAGCGGCAACCCTGGTGGGGCTCATCAAGAGCCCGAATCGTTTATCGCCCTTTAACAATCCCGAAAAATCCCGTACAACGCGCAACTACGTGTTTCAGCGAATGAAAGCGGAAGGGATGATCAGCAAAAAGAAGATGCTCGAATTCCAGCAAGAGCCCCTGGTGACGATCACCAAAAGCTCGGCTTTTGCCAAATCAAAATATGTTTACGAACAAGTCCGCCAGCGGGTGATCGAAGTGGTTGGTTATGAACTGGCTTTCCAGGGAGGTTTCCACATTCATACCACTATTGATAATCGACTTCAGCTCAAGGCGGAAGCCAGTTTGAAAAAGCAACTGGATGAGATCGAAAAGCATAAGGGATTCGAGCATCAGACCCTGGCGGATTACAAAGCACTGAAGAGCGAGTTTCATGCCAAGCAAAAACAAACACAGGTGAAGGTTATCGCAGAAGGGTCGGCAGAAGGGGGCTCTTTGTTGCAGATTCAAGCCAAGCTGCCCAAGCCGACTTATTTGCAGGGAGCCGTGCTGGCGATCGATAATGAGACAGGTGGCATTGTAACCCTGGTGGGTGGCCGTGATTTCAATGACAGTATGTTCGATCGTGCGGTGTTGAGCCGGCGTCCGCCTGGAACCGCTTTCATTCCTTTTGTGTATGCAGCCGCTTTTCAAAGTGGCCGCTTTCCGGGTACACCGGTAGAAGATATTCCCATCGATAATCGCAGGGTTATGATCGGGGGTATGAGTGGTATTCTTGGAGAGTGGGGAACGGAGAGCCTCACCAATGTGCATGTGGGCAGCCTACCAGCGAGGCGGGCTATGGCGCTTTCCAAAATCGCTGCGACTGTTCGTTTAGGCATTTTGACTGGTTTGTCGAAAGTGATCGGCCTGGCGGAAAGATCGGGGATGCGTTTTGACGGTGAGATCAAAAACTTCAATGCGGCGATGCTGGGCCGTTCTCCGGTTTCGATGCCGGAGATGTGTCTGGCCTATTCGATTTTTCCCAATCAGGGAGTTCGAGCAGAGCAAACACATATTTTGTCCAGCATTCGTGACTCCAAGGACAAGATCATCTACTCGACCCAGATTCGTCGCCTCAAAGAACCTTTGATCGACAAGTTTACTGCCTGGCAGATTACCTCTTGTCTGACCGATGCGATGAAGGACGGCACCGGGCGCAAAGCCTACAAAAACTACGGCCTGAAGAAGGGCATGCCGATTGCAGGAAAAACGGGCACGGAATACGGTTATACGGATAATTGGTTTATTGGTTATACCAGTGAAATCACCTGTGCAGTCTGGGCGGGTTTTGATACCCCTTCACCGATTTATCCCGATGCTTTCAGTAACGACACGGTGCTGCCAATTTGGACCCAGGTGATGAATGATGCCGCTGAGTATTTTCCGCCGGAGCCCTTCAAGCCGCCTAAGGGATCGACCCAGGTTGAGTTGTGCCGGATTTCCGGAGAGCGTGCGACGGACCAATGTTCCGATCTGGTGCCAGGAGCACCTGGCAAACCTCCGAAAAATGTTCGTACCACATATATCGAATACCTTCGCCCCGGCACAGAGGTACATACTTCCTGCACGGTGCATGGCGGCAGTGTTTCGCCTAGCAGTATGACTCAGGGGCCGCGTCCTTTTGATCCCTCGTTTCCGTTCAGCTCTTCGGCCGCTTTGCGAGCGCAAGTGGCGCACGCAGAACCCATCCGTCCCCTCAGTCCCATACTGCTGGGATCCGATCCTTACAACTCTGTTATCCCAAGTTTGAAAGCGATAGCAGTTGCGATTCCCAAGGCGAGTAAAAATGATGCAAGCGAAGCGGGGGATGAAGAGGGGAAAACAACTCTCAAAGCCGTGCCAATTGCTGTTCCTGTAGCCGTTCCCACCGGAGGATTGAAAGCGGTGCCTGTGGTGCTGCCTGTCATCATGCAGGAAGGGGCGGAAGAGGAGCCGGCCATCATTGCGAAGCCGGTTCAGCCGGTTAAGAAGGAACGTCCCCGGCCTAGTGGGGTTTTTCCGCCGCCAAGGAATGCAAACCGGGTGAAAATAGGTCGTCCGGCACCGATCCGTTTCAATGACTAGTTGGATTTTCCGGCGAGCTTAGAGACAGGGCTAAAGCGCTTGAATTTCACCTCGCCCTCGGCTTTCTTCGGGCGCAACCTTATCGATCTATTTATTCATGAGTTCCATATCCGACCAGCTTGAAGCTTTAATGCGGGGCACCGCCCAGGTGATCAGCGAAAAAGAATTGCTCAAAAAATTGCAGAGAGGTAAACCCCTGCGTGCCAAGCTCGGGGTGGACCCTACCGCACCGGATCTTCATTTGGGTCATGCGGTGCCTTTGGAAAAGCTGAGGCAGTTTCAGGAATTCGGTCATACAGCAGTTTTGATCATTGGGGATTTCACGGCCTTGATTGGTGATCCCAGTGGACGCTCAAAAACCCGGCCGCAGTTGAGCAGCGAGGAAGTGCAGGAGAATGCGCGCACTTTTACCGACCAGGCATTCAAGATTCTGGATAAGGATAAAACCGAACTGCGTTTTAACGGTGAGTGGTTCAAGAAGATGACTTTTGAGGATGTGATCCGGCTCAATGCCCGAGTCACGATGCAGCAGATGTTGCAGCGAGAAGATTTCAAGGCACGCATCGCTGCAGACCAGGAGGTTCGGCTGCATGAGATTCAATACCCGATTGTTCAGGGTTGGGATTCAGTCATGGTGAAGGCTGATGTTGAATTAGGTGCGACCGATCAGTTGTTCAATATTCTGGTGGGCCGCGATATGCAGAAAAGTGAAGGCATGGAGCAACAGGTGGTCATGCTGATGCCGATCCTCGAGGGCCTGGACGGGGTGCAGAAGATGAGCAAAAGCCTGGGTAATTATATTGGAGTGACCGAAGCCCCGGATGAGATGTTCGGTAAGCTAATGAGTATTTCCGATGAGCTGATGGGAAGGTACTATACGCTGTTGCTGGGGGCCGAACTTGATGCTTCAGCGCACCCGATGGACGCTAAAAAACAGTTGGCGGAAAAAGTGGTGACCCGTTTTCACACCCCCGGTGAAGCGAGCGAAGCCTTGAAAAACTGGGAAGTCAAATTCAGCAAGCGCGATCACGAAGCCGCTGACCTGCCGGAGCTGATGCTGGGTGAGCGACGTGATTTGCTTGGAGTGGTGGGGCACGCCTATGAAACCGCCTTTGATAGCAAACGTTCGGGCTCGGACTTGAGAAGATTGATTCAACAGGGTAGTGTGCAGCTGAATGGAGAGAAGGTGACCGATCTCAAGAGCGAACCCGATTGGAAGTCAGGTGATGTGCTGAAGCTGGACAAGAAGAGGTTTGTGCGTTTGAAGTAGATCACCTATCCCAGCTTCTGGCTCTGCCGGCGAACCCCCACGTTTTTATGAAAACCCCTCTACTGTTTATCACTGCAATAGCTTTTGCTTCAGGAGCGTTGTTCAGCCTTGCCAAAGATCCCAAAACGGCTGAAACGGCTGAAACAAGTGAAGAACACATCACCGATCCGGGATTTGTCGACCTGTTCAACGGGGTTGATCTCTCGGGCTGGGTTGACGTGAATACCTCGCCGGAGACCTGGTCGGTTAGAGACGGCATGTTGATCTGCAGCGGTCGTCCGATTGGAGTGATGCGTTCGGATCGACAATACGAGAATTTTATTCTCATTGTTGAATGGAGGCACATGGAGGCTGGCGGCAATTCGGGGGTTTTTCTGTGGAGCGATGCGATTGCGGACAGGGAAGACACCCTGCCCAACGGCATGGAGGTGCAGATGCTCGAACTTGACTGGCCGAAGTTGCACAAAAAGAAAGACGGTACGCTGCCTCCCGTTGCTTATGTGCACGGCGAGCTTTTTGGTGCGGGCAATCTCACCGGGGTTCCCGACAACCCTCGCGGCAAGCGCAGCAAGTCGATCGAAAATCGTTGCAAACCCCGCGGCGAATGGAACCGCTATGTGGTGGTCGCTGTGGATGGAACGGTGAAACTTTCGGTGAACGGAAAATTCGTCAACGGTTTCCAGAAAGCCTCGGTGAGAAAAGGTTATCTCTGCCTTGAATCCGAAGGCGGTGAAATTCATTTTCGTAAAATCCGCATCATGGAACTGCCCAGCGGACTTGCCAATGAAAGCAATACCGCAGCCTTGATTGAGAAGCGGTGAGAGAGGTGAGTCAGTCTTTATCGTTCAGCTAAAGAGACAATCTCTCAACTCGATGTTCGAACTAGATTTCCAGCCCGTTCTTGCATGCCCGGGTTACAAATTTTGATGGCAGGCATTCCAGCAATGCTCCTTATGTGTTTAGCTTCACGTGTTTAGCTTCACGATTCAGTTATTTCGGAATCTCCCGAGTTCACCTGGTGCCGGGCATTAGCACTGATTCCGCTCATGATCGGAATCACATTGTTTGAGATAAACCATGCCAGTTCTAGTTGAGCTCCATCGTGAAAAGCCGTTTTAGATCAACTGCACCATGCTTTAATTTTCAGCCTCCCGTGACATTTTTCAAGCCTGCCATGCCTTTCAAAATTTTTAACTTACCCCGGTTCCTCTTGGTCTGATGCTTCAAATGCTCCTCGACCCTAACACTCGGATTTTCATCTTCCCCGACAAACCAAACCACGTTAAATTTCGGTCTGGGCTTACTTTTCGTCCGATAATAAACAGATACAGCGTTTTTCAACTGATCCTCTACATCCTCCATTGTGTATCCCGGAGGGCCGGGCTTATGCCTCAACCCAGGTGAAGTCTGACTGATAATTCTGCTCAAACTGACCACTACCTTTCTGGGGATTCTCTTTTTTAAGCGATTTGCATTTTCCTGTTTCAACCAGGCTTGGGCTTTCTTGACACTTTCCCTCCATGCGATTTCATCCTTCTCCTTCCACTTCGCTTTTTTCATGAATTTTTCATACTCAAGCTTCTCCATGGGCTTCCCGTGCCACCCCCAACCGTTACTCAGCAGAAAAATCGTACTGACATCCATTTCCAGTGCCAATTGCGACGCTTTAATATAATTGGTCAGATCATTAACCTCAAATGGCTCGATCCCAGACTGCACAGGTTTGGAAGAATAACCTTTTTGAAGGCCTATATTTTCAAATTTTTTGTTGATCGGAGAAAACCACTCAATTGCCAGACGGATGTTGGATGGGGTTGCAGCCACCAATTCATCCTGATAGGTTGCCACTCTTTTTCCGTCGTATATAATGAGGTTAAAAGCAGTCTGCCGGTTCAGGCCCGCCATCATCTGTGCGATCTCGTCCTTGACCTTGTTGTAAGCGGGAATCCCTCCTTTTTGATCAGTCAACATATAGCGGGACGCCTCGATAATGAATACAATTCGATTGCCCGAAGCCCGAATCCCAAAAAATTTAACCTCTGATGTGTCTCCCTTGCCATCGTCAAAGCTCATGTCCATACCCACATTCTGAGCAGTCATTCCGAGGGTCACATCCACACTCTGGGTTTCGTCAAACTCGGGAATCGCAATCGGTGACGAAGCCATCGAACTGATCGCAAAAGTCGGCTTTGATGCAGCACTCGCCGCCTGTGCGTTCGCTATTTTCTGAATCTTTACATCCTCGATATCTTCCGCATCTTCTTCAGTGTAAGAGGTTGCCACAATTTGAGGCGGATTGGGAGGGGGCATTGTCATCACCACGAGTCCAAGTAAGAGAGCGATCCCCACATGCACCAGAATCGCTACCGTCAATGCAGAAGCCTTCTGAGCCGCATCACTTTCCTTTTCGTGTACCTTTATCGCTTCCCCATGCACTTCTCCTGCCATTACGATGGCTCGAGCATCTCCTTTCTCATCCCATTCCGCTGGAATTACCAGTGCACTCTCTGAACCGTCTTCGACAATCTCAACTGCCAACAAAACCTCTTCCTCATTTTTTTCTCCAACAACAGTCGCTACAGCGACCGCTTCCCCTTCTGGTTCCTGTATTTCCACTACTATGCCCGTAACAGGATGCGCTGGTTTGCTCATATTCTGCCTCCCATCGGGATCAAGCTCCAAGCGGAGCTCGCTCACCAAGCGGGACTGCTCCATGGTCATTGGATCCATTGGACTGCCTCGCAAGGCTATCAAGGCTTCGTCGGTCATTCCCAGCCCCTTATAAGCTTGAGCCAAATTCAATCGTGCATCCCAATTATCGGGCATGGCTTCAACGTTTGCCACCATTTCATGTAAGCTTGCCATGGTCTTTTAGGGAGGAAAGAATAGGAGGGGTGGAGTTACCACAATACAGCAACCGATCAGTAGCGAAAACTATAACAAGACACATCGATTCACCATAAAAAGCAGTATCATTTCAGAGCTATTCAACCAAGAATATACTGTGTAATACCGTATTTTCGGTACTTCGGTAAAAACATACAAAATCCCCTCACTCCTCATTGCCTCGATTTTTTTGGGCCAGGAAAAAATAAGGGGATAGACTCCTTATAAGCAATTATTGTATTTTTGGTTCGAGAGTATAAGGTATAAGGGGACAGACCCCATGTTAAATAGTTATTGTGTTTTTGGGTTGAGGATGCTACAAGATAAATTATGAGGAAAACGCGTAAATTTTTGTTGGGACCGGAGGGAGAGACGAATTTTTACCATGTGGTGAGCCGAGTGGCGGGCAGGGAACTGTTGTTCGGGGATGAGGATAAGGAAATTTTCCATATTGTTTTGCTCAAACAGCTGGAATTCAGTGGTTTGCGGGCTCTGGCGTGGTGTTTCATGGGGAATCATTTTCACCTATTATTAGAGGTGCCGGATAAAGAGGCTGCGACGAAGGGTTGGAAGGATGAGGACTACATCAAGCGTCTGGGGGTGCTGCGCTCTGAGTGGAGTACACATCAGTTGCTGGGGGAGGTGGCGATGTATCGGGAGAATGGGCATACGGAAGGGGTCAGTGAAATCGCAGAGCGAGTGAAAACCCGGATGTTTGATCTCTCGAAGTTTATGAAGGAATTGAAAATGAAGATGACCTTGGCTTATAATAACGCACATGAGCGCCGCGGTGCTTTGTGGGAAGGGCGTTTCAAGAGTGTGTTGCTGGAGTGTGGGGATGCGGTGCGGTCGGTGGCGGCGTATATTGATCTGAATCCGATCCGAGCGGGCCTGGTGGAGGATCCGGCAGATTACCGTTGGTGCAGCTACGCTGCAGCAGTGGCGGGAGTGAAAGGCGCGCGCCAGGGCCTGACCTTTGCCGTGATGAGCAAACAAGGGGTAGCATGGAGGGCGGTGGTGGCGGAATATCGTTGCCTGTTGTTTGGCTCGGGTGAAGAACGGTTAGGGGGAGAGACAGTCGATGGCACAGTTCGTTGGAAAGGGGGGGTTACCCAGCAGCGGATCGAAGAGGTTTGGGCCGCGGGAGGAAAACTATCTCTAGCTGAAGCTTTGCGGTGCCGGGTGAGGTATTTTTCGGATGGTGCGGTGTTGGGAGGGCAGCGTTATGTAGATGAATTTTTTGAGCAAAAGAGGGCACATTTTGGCTGTCGTCGGAGTGATGGAGGAAGAAAAATGCGTGCTGCAGAATGGGGCAAGTTGCGAACGCTACGAGATTTGAGGAAGAGCATACTGGTGAAGTGATCAATAGGCGTCGACGGCACCACCGTCGATAAGCATGTTTTGGCCGGTGAGATAAGTATTGGCTTCGGAGCAGAGGAAAGCGACGATTTTACCGAACTCTTCCGGTGTTCCTGTCCGACCGAGAGGGATGTTGGCTTCGGCTGCGGCGCGAACCTCTTCCGCAGCGCAGTCTTGCTTTTCGGCAATGACGGAGTCGAGGTGGCCGATGCGGTCTGTGTCGATGCGTCCGGGTCCGACGACGTTGACGAGGATTTTTTCTGGCCCGAGTTCCCGGGCGAGGGTTTTTGACAAACCGACGATGCCCATTCGAAAGGTGTTGGACAGAATGAGATTGTCGATCACACGTTTGGTTGAAATGGAAGTGTTGTTGACGATGCGTCCGCCTTTGCCTGATTTGCGGATGTGGGGAAGGGCGGTGCGGATCACACGAATGTATGAGAGCAGGGTAAGTTCGAAGGCTGATTGCCAGGCATCGTCGCCATTGAAAGAATCGAAAGTTCCTGCCGGGGGGCCACCGGTATTGTTGAACAGGGCCCACAAACCACCGAATTTGGTTACGGTGCGATCGATAACTTTCGAGATGGCATCGGGATCAGAAATGTCGCCGACAGTGTAGGACGGCTTGTTGCCCGTTTGGCTGGCGATCTCTCCCTGAGTCTTGATGAGCTTTTCCTCGGATCGTGCGAAGAGCATGACGCGAGCGCCTTCCCTGGCAAATTCGAGTGCGGTGCCACGTCCGATGCCCCCTGAGGAGGCCATAACGAGAACGGGTTTATCTTTGAGTCCGAGTTCCATTATTGGAATCTGACAGAAAGACCGGCACCTGCAAAGAAATCTTCAGCGGCTTCGTTGAGACCCCATCCGACCCGGACATCAAATTGCATGTCGTTATTGATCAGGTAGGTGAGGCCTCCGTTGAGGTAGTGTTCGTTTTCAGCAGCGCCTGAGTCTACTGGGAAAAAAGCAAACCACTCGGTGTAGACACCTGCTTTTTCGCTCAGTGAAAGAGAGACGGTCCATGACTGGGCGAGTCGGAGGAAGTCATCATCGCTGTCCGTGAAGCGTCGGTTGATCTGGGTCGAGCCTGCGGTGGAAAGGAGATCGTTGACCTGCCATCCGTAGGTCCAGTTGAGGCCCGGCTGCCATCCACCGTCTGTAAAAACGTCACTGCCGGTCGGGGCGAAGGTTTGCGGGATGAGCGCCATTTCGGGGAGTAGGCCGTCTTGTGGAGTCAGCGCAATTTTGAAACCGAAGTAGAGGTCGGAAAACCCCGGTTCTCCGTCTGCTTCGAGTGGAAAAATGCCGAGACGTAGCTCCAGCCATTCAGCCAGAATTCCATAACGCAAGAGAGGTTCGCCGAGTGAATACACATCCGAGTCGCCACTATGGATGTAAGTGTAACCAAATTCAATCTGGGTAATACCTTGGCCAACGGTGACAGTGGATTCAGTAAAGTCAGGGCGGTCAGTGATCAAGGGGCTGCTGAGATCAGCCCCCCCGGAAACGTCAGAGCTCCATTGGAAAAGTGTTCCATGCTTGGCGTGAGCTGGCGATGATATTTTCCCACCGTCAGCCTTCGTCGGCTGAGTCACTGAAAGCGACAGAGTGACCAACAGGGCAATTGAGAGGCAGGTTGTAGTTTTGCAGACAGACAATTTCATGGAGACATTTCTGCCATCAAAAGAAACTTAGTCAAGACTATATTTAATATGCAAAGCAATACTTAGGGTAGAAATCAGGATTCAAAATTAAGTAGTCAGGACAGTTGCTGTTATATTCTAACTCCACCCTGCTTACTTCTGGATTTTCATTTCACGAATTTGAAATAATCAATGTCACCGATGCTCTTTGAATCGCCTTCACTATCCATGATGACTTTCATGAGGTGAACTCCCTTTTCCAGTTTGACATTTTTGTGGGTGATAAGTTTCAAAGTCTGCCAGCTACCGGTGTCAGGCACAGTGATCGGGCCGGACACATCCTTGCCGTCCATTTCGATGTGAAACACACCTCCCTTTTTCTTTGAGGCCACAGGGATTATGATGCTGTAGAGTCCGCTTTCTTTCACCTCTACGGTGTAGGCCAGCCACTCACCTTTTTTTGTCCAGCCGATGCCATGGCCATTGGAAGCATCTGGTCGCTTTTCGATGTCGACCTGGGTTTTCTCCCGATAGTCTGCACCGCGATTTTGTTCGTCGATGTCGTGATAGGCGGTCTCCGCTTGGCCTTCGTCCCAGTGCTCGGCTTCAATCAATCCGGGGATGGAGTGAATCTTGCCCTGGTAAGGTTTGGTGTCGCCAGCGGTTACTTGAGTGGCGATGAAGGAAAAAGCAGTGAATAGAATCAAGTGTGGGCTTTTCATAGTGGGGGCTTGTGCAATAACTTATATTGAAAGGCTACAAGGGCAAATGGTGTAGCTGTATTGTCGAGGTATAATATTACGGAAAGAACAAATATTTAGTGCCCATGATGAAGATGAAGGTGAAGACAGTGGCGCGCAGAATACTTTGAGGAATGCGATCGAGGCATTTTTTCCCCATCCAGATGGCGAGGATGGCGAGTGGGATGGAGGCGAGCAGATTGGTCGCGAGAGCCCATGACCAATCGGTTCTGCCGGAGGTGGTGAGATCATGACTGATCATGAGACCGTTGCGGAAAAAACCGGCAATGAGGAAGACGATTTGCAGTGTAGCGACGATCTGGGTTTTGCTCCAACTTTGGGAATAGGTGTAAGCGACGATTGGTGGTCCTCCGACGTTGAAGGCTCCGCCGATCACACCCCCAAAAATTGCAAAAGGCCAGGCCGACCAGGTGGGTAGGGAGTAATGGTGTTTGCGGGCCAGAATGGTATCACTGATCGCAATTAGAATGAGCACGATACCAAGCACCCTGATCAGGATGGTGGAATCGGTATTTTGAAGAAAATAGTAACCGACAGGTATGCCGACTATCATGCCTATTACCAGTGGGCGGGCGATACTCCAAGAGAAGCCAGAGCGATTCCAGAACAGGGTGAGGGTGCTGACAAAAAGATTAAAAACTGCGATGAGGGCAATAGCGTCCTTCAAGTCCATCACCAGCGGTAGCAGTGCCACCGCGACGATGGCCATGCCAAAGCCGCTGACTGACTGGACAAAAGCTGCTGCTGCCATGAACAGCGCAACGAGGATGAGGGCGGTGATTTCCGGAGACACTGGGGACAGTAATCAAGCAGGCACGATAAGCGAATTAATCCGGCAGTTCTTCTCCGCGCGTTTCTTTGCCGAACAGCACGACGACCAGTCCGACGATGTAGAGGGGCGAGAGCCACAGCGCTTGTTGCTCGGGAAGTAAGGGAGTTGCCAGGCTACCAAAAAAGAAAAAGGCGGCGGCTGTTCCCAGGCGTCCCATATTAAAACAAAAACCAGCTCCGGTGCCACGCAGGCGGGTCGGATAAAGCTCGGGAAAATAAACTGCGTAACCCGCATGCATACCCAGGGTGAAAAAACCGAATACGGGTAGGAATATCATATAGGTTAGATTCGAGGTTTCCGGATCGGGTATGAGAACCTTGAATAATATGAGAACCATCACAAAAGCGACGGCATGATACATAATGAAGGCCCCCTTCCTTCCCATACGGTTAGAAATGGCTCCAAATAGAATGAGCCCCAGTCCACCGCCGATGGTATTAAAGGTCATGCTTAGCATTTCCGATGATTTAATCTTTGATTTGTGTTTCTCATAAGCGACAGCTTTCACTGCCTTGTCAGCATCGGTGGGGATATTTTCAATTCGTAAAACTTCTGCCTGGGTATTGCGCATCAAGGCGTTTTTTCCATAGATGTGAATTCCCCAGAAAGTCACCAGACCAACGGTGGCTAGGGTGACGCCGACGAGGGTGCTCCGGAGTTGTGGTTTGGCAAACAGTTCTCCCAGTCGGCCCTGCTTTTGGGTGGGATCGTTCTTGGCCCGTTCGCGTGCCGCTTTCCATGAGTCGGGTTCTTTCAGTTTCCAGCGGATCCAGAGAATAAGCAGGGCGGGCAGGGCGCCGATGGCAAAACCGATTCGCCATCCGTCGATACCTTTTTCTGCAAGGCTGGCGTTTAATTCTTGGTTGCCGATCAGTAAAGAGATGGCGGCAACTGCCAGCAGGGTTCCAAAAACACTGGAGGCATGGAAGATGGAACTGGTGATCGCCCGTGCTCGTTTGGGCATGACTTCTGCAACCATGGCTGAAGCCACGGCCCATTCTCCACCAACTCCCATAGCGACAAAAAAGCGTAACACCACCATGTGCCAGGGCTGTTGAGCAAAGGCAGTGACGCAGGTGAAGGCTGAGTAAAACAGGATGGTGATCATCATGGTTTTGGTGCGACCGACGCGGTCACTCATCATACCGAAAAAGATACCTCCCACTGCACCGCCAAGCATGAAGGAGCCAAAAGCCCAGTTGTTCCATCCGCTGACCTTCGGGTCATCCGGCGAGGTCCCCAGCAAATCAGGCATGGCGTCCTGCATCGAGGCGACAAAAACCTGTCCTTCAAACACATCAAAAATCCAGCCTAGGCAGGCGACGGTCAGGACGAGCCATTGATAGCGGGTTATTCCATCATACCAGGGTTTGTTATCGAGGTCGCTCATAGTGATTTAATTTTAGAATTAGGAGCCGAGGCGAAGCCGAGACAGCCTGAGGCAATTAGGGATTAGGGATTAAGAATGGAGAATGTAGGTTTCGTCTGCGGTTGGTCGAGTTTTATTTAATACCAGACTTCGTAGGGTTTGCTGATACCGGGGACGGCTACCGGATACCAGCCCTCGGCATCGGGTTGCACGGGGGCGGGGGAATCAAAATTGGTGAGATCGTCGGGCACCAGGGTCATGTCGGAAGCCATTGCTTCATCCCAGGTGACGGCTTGGCCCGAGTAGTTGGACATGCGCCCGAGTATGGCGGTCATCGTGGCGTTGACGCCGTGTTCGGCTTCGTTGTAGGGAATATTTTTCCGTATGGCATCAAACAACGGGTAATGTTCGAGCTGATGTCCGTCTTCGCCTTTGCGCAATCTTTTGGCCGTGGCATTCGGACCAGTGATGGAAAAACGTCCACGTTCGAAATGAGCTTCGCCTTTGGTGCCGGTGATCGATTCACTGACTGATCTCCAGCATTTAGGGATCTGGCGTGACTGGGAAAACATTCGTGAGCCGTCAGCGTATTCGTATTCGATGAAATGATGATCGAAGATCTGGCCGTTAATTTTTTTGTCGCGAACCTCACGGCCGCCCATTCCCTGAGCACGAACCGGATGAACATTGCCTTTCGCCCAGTTGCACACATCGAGGTTGTGGACATGTTGCTCAACATTGTGGTCACCCGATAGCCAGGTAAAATAGTACCAGTTGCGGATCTGGTATTGCAACTCTGTTTCTCCAGCCAGTTTTTCCTTTCCTGCGCGGGCCGAACCATCCCAGAAGGCGCGCATATAAATGATGTCACCCAGCGCGCCGTCCTGAATCCGTTTGATGTAGTCCTGGTAAGTGGGCTGGTGGCGTCGTTGAAGTCCGACGCCAACCTTGAGATTTTTTTTCTTGGCGACCCTGGCCGCTTCGAGCACACGTTTGATGCCATGCACATCGGTGGCGACCGGTTTCTCCATGAAAACATGCTTGCCTTGTCTCACCGCTTCTTCAAAATGCTGTGGCCGGAAACCGGGGGAGGTGGCAAGGATCACCACGTCGCAAGCAGAAATGACATTTTTATAATCCTCAAAACCGGAAAAAATCTGATCGCTTGGTACGTCGACCTGATTGCTTTTTTGTTTTTTCAACAGCTCGACTTTCTGTTGGGCCATGTCCCGATCGACATCACAGACGGCAACCAGTTTGACCCCGTCGTCAGCGGTCATAGCTTGGGCGGCGGCTCCGGTGCCACGCCCTCCACAACCTACCACGCCGAGTTTGATCGTATCATTTGCCGCCGCATGCACGGCTTGAGGCAAAAGAGCCAGAGTGCTGGCAGCAGCAGAGCTTTTCAAAAAGTGCCGACGACTGGCGGGGGGTTCAGGAGAAGGGGATTTTTTCATCATGCAGGCCTGTTTTATTTTAATATCATAACAAAGTAAAGCCAATTGAATTAATTTCAAACGAAATTAATTCAATTGGCGTGATTACGTGAGAAATTCATCGTCTAGGCTTGAATATCCGGAGTCCACTGTTGCAGGGCAAGGGCGGCGGCTCCGATAGCCCCGGAATACTGTCCCAGGGTGGATAGCTGAATCGAAGGAGGTGTGTAGTGAAGTCCTTGCAAAGCGGCTGCGGAGGCTGATTTCACCAGATCAAGATAGTTGTCACCGATTTCACTCAGTGGGCCGGTGAGGATGATTTTTTCAGGATTGAGAAGCTGCGTGAGAATAGCGGCTGTCTCACCGTGAACACAGGCGATATCTGTTAGCTTTTTCATGGCTACAGGGTCCTTGAACTCGAGCTGATCCCTGAAACGAGTCCAGGCTGAAGTCAGATCATTACCTTCTCCTACATAGGGTTCTAGAATGGCGGATAAGGCGCCGACTTCTTCCAGTGATTTTTGCTCCTGCGTCTCATGATTTTGAGGGGCCGGCCAACCGCGGATTTCTCCAGCGAGATTGTGTGAACCTCGTAACAGTTGGCCCCCTGAAATGACGGCGACTGAAAGCCCGGTGCGCACATTGAGACAGATCAAATGATCGCAACCTGAAGCGTTGCCAAACCAGCGTTCAGCCAAGATCATTGTACGGGTATTGTTTTCGAGGAAGACGGGCACCTTAAAGGTGGATTTCATCTCCTCGGCGAGGGGAATGTTGTGCCAGGCAGAAATGTGCTCGTAATGAAGCGCCAGCCCCCTGTTGGGATCAACGTGCCCCGGGACGCCGAGTCCAATTGCGAGCGGAGGGCGTTTGCCCACTTCGTCATGTAGGTGACGGAGCAGCAGTTTGATAGAGTGGATCAGTTGGTCTGCTGAAGGCGGACACTGGTGGGTGATGGTGTGGCGGGCGATGGTATTCTGGGCAAAATCAACGGCGACCCCGAACAGGGATCGTGCTTCGAAATCAACTCCGAAAAAACAGCCTGCCTCGGGGTTGAGTTCGAGAAGAATTCGGGGGCGTCCTGCAGAGGACATGGACTCGGGTCCGAGCTCAACGAGGTAATTGGCCAAGACTAGTTGATCGACTTGTCGTCCTACAGTTGATCGCGCATTTTTTACTGCTTCTGCGAGATCCTTTCGTGAGGCCTGGCTGAGTTGTCTGGTCTGGCGGATGAGTTCTGCATAGGGATTGTCTTCGGGTTTCATAAAGGATGGGTCAAAAAAGCAACGTGGAAGGAAGGTGTTGTGTGTAATATAGGAGAAGTCCTAGCCAGCGCAATCTCCGCAACGGGAGGCTTCGGGTTGAGCTTTCAAACGGTCGAGAGAGATCCATTCCTTGCAGAGCTCGCACTGGCCAAAACGCCCGGAATCAATACGGTCGAGGGCATTTTGCAAGGCAGTAACCCGGTCTTCGCGTCGCCGTTGGGCAGCCTTGGCAACCTGCTGCATCTGCATGGCATCAAGCCGTGACAAACGCCCGATTGCCTTATCGGGAGAAATGGCGGCCACCTCGTCACCCGAGCCGGCGATCTCTTTTTGCAAACGCTCAAGTTCTTCCGAGGCGATTTGCTCTAGTTTAATAATGTCGTCAATACTCAACACCACTTTAAAAATGGGTTATAATCAAAAGAAGGGAGCAATGAAAAGGTTTTTTATTAGAGTGGCTGATTGGGATGAGTGCAGAGAAAGCCTGTTGCAGGTGAGGCATGAGGTGTTTGTATCAGAGCAGCAAGTGCCGGAGGAATTGGAAGTGGATGGTTTGGATGATCAATGTGTGCAGGTGTTGGCAGAAGATGAAGAGGGCGTGGTGATCGGTACGGCGCGTTTGATGCCAGAAGGCAGAGTCGGACGAGTTGCGGTCTTGAAATCGTGGCGGCGATGTGGAGTTGGGGCGGCTCTGGTCGCTGAGCTAGAGGAAGACGCTCGGAGGCAAGGCTTGTCCAGCCTAGTATTGCATTCGCAGACTTGGACGATTCCGTTTTATGAAAGCATTGGATTTATAGTGACGGACACTAAGGAGTTTATTGAAGCAGGGATTTTCCATCGCTTGATGGAGAAAAAACTGGGCTAGTTGATAGTCGAGCCCACGAATGAATAAGAATAATTCCTGCACAGCATTTTTTTTGAATTGGCTATGGTCAGTGGAGGGGAATACCGTTAAACTTTTTACATAGGATAAGAATTATGATAAAACATTGGCTACAGAAAATGGGGGGCATCAGTGCCGTGGGCATGATGGCGGGCTTGATGATGGCGGGCTGCGAAAGCACGAAGCCGGGTGGCGAGGCAGGCGAAGGCGGTGCGCCAGCTAAGAAGGAGGATAAGAAGGCTGGGGACAAAAAAGTAAATTTTTTGACGGATGTGAAACCCTTGCTGGAGAATTATTGTCTGCGTTGTCACAATACGGGGCTGTTATTGGGAGATTTGAATCTGGAGACGCGCAAGTTGGCGTTCACTCCGGGGGAGGCTGGCCCCTTCATTATTCCCAAACACCCTGAGACCAGTAAATTTTATTTGGTATTAAAATTGCAGTATGGCAGCAAAGAGGCGATGCCGCCTGAAAAGCATCGGATGACAAAAGAAGAGCATGAGCTGATTTACCGATGGATCAAGCAGGGGGCAGACTGGCCAAAAGACAGCCGGGGCACTCTGAAGCCAGTGGTGGTCAGACCGACGGTGGCGATGCTTGGAGAAGCTCGTTAGTTGGTAAATTTTGGCAGCACAAGTGCAGGATACGTGCTAGGGATAGACAGGCCTTTCAGCCTGTTTAGTTCATGAATATTGCTGCCGTCCGATCTGATTTTCCAATTTTGTCCCGCGAGGTGAGCGGGAAGCCACTGGTGTATCTCGACAACGGGGCTACGACCCAGAAGCCCCGCGCGGTGATCGACAAAATCTCGCACTTTTTTGAGTACGAAAATTCAAACATTCATCGTGGGGTTCACTACCTGAGTATGGACGCCACGGATCAGTATGACCGGGCGAGGGTGCGCCTGGCTAAAATGATTAATGCCCCCGAAGAGCGTGAAGTATTGTTTGTGCGAGGCACCACGGAAGCAATCAATCTGGTGACTAGTAGTTATGGCACTCGCTTGCAGCAAGGTGATGAGATTTTGCTGACCTTGATGGAGCACCATGCGAATATTGTTCCTTGGCAGTTACTCGCGGAAAAACGGGGGCTGGTGATTCAAGTGGCGGGGATCACTGAAAAGGGTGAGCTTGATCTGGATGACTTTGCTGCAAAATTGAACAGCCGAACCAAGGTGGCGGCCTTTACCCATGTATCGAATGCTCTGGGCACGATCAATCCAGTAAAGGAAATGACCCGGCTGGCCAAAGAACAAGGGGCGATGGTGCTGGTCGATGGGGCTCAGGCAGTGCCTCACCTGTGTGTCGATGTGCAGGATATAGGCTGCGATTTTTATGCTTTTTCCAGTCACAAAATGTTTGGCCCGGACGGGGTTGGTGTGCTGTGGGGAAAGGAAAAGCTGCTAAGTTCCATGCCTCCTTATCAGGGCGGCGGAGATATGATCGAACAAGTGAGTTTTGAAAAAACGACTTTCCGCGGGATTCCAGAGCGGTTCGAGGCAGGCACGCCAAACATCAGCGGAGCGATTGGGCTGGGGGCTGCGGTTGATTACCTGAACGGGATCGGGCACGCAGAGATCGAGAGCTACGAAAAGGAGCTGCTCGATTATGCCGGCGCAGCGATGGGCGAAATCGAAGGGCTGACCATTCACGGTACGGCTGAGGATAAAGTGGGGGTGATTTCATTCACTCTTGCAGGTATTCACCCGCACGATATTGGGACCATTCTCGATACGGAAGGGGTCGCCATTCGTGCCGGCCATCATTGTGCACAGCCACTGATGGATCACTTGAAAGTATCGGGAACAGCCCGAGCGTCATTTGCCTTTTACAATACCACTCAAGAAGCGGACAGTCTGGTTGCTGCGATTTGCAAAGTTCAAAAAATGTTCGCTTGAAGATTCTAACTTCTTATTAATTCCATGGACGATCTTTCAGACCTGTATCAGGACATTATTCTGTCACACAACAAACACCCTCACAATGAAGGCGAACTGGATCCGCATACCGGTGAAGCCGAGGGCTTTAATCCGCTCTGCGGTGACAGATTGAAAGTTTACCTGCGCCAGGCGGAACAGGGCAAAGGCAATGTCGAAGCGGTGACGTTTACCGGAGAAGGCTGTGCTATTTCAAAAGCTTCGGCATCGATCATGACTTCTGCGGTCAAGGGTCTGTCGGCGGATGAGATCGAGGCAAAAGTTGCCGAAGTGGTGGACTTGTTGACCGACCAGGATGAACCGGAGATTGATCTGATGACGATGGGGGACCTTGCAGCTCTGGCGGGGGTACGAAAATTCCCTGCACGGATCAAATGTGCAACTCTCGCCTGGCACGCTCTGTTGGCAGCGCTGAAAGATGAGGCCTCCGTGTCGACCGAAGCGGCGAAAAAATAGAAGAGGGATTTTTCACCATGAAGTTCATGAAGAAATAAAAATACCTGCTTCTTTCTTAACCTTCATATTCTTCAGTTGCTTCATGGTGAACCTCCTGAACATTTTCTTCCGGTAGAGAAAGAGGCTTATTTTTTGCTAGCGTTGTGCTCCGTAGATAGGCAACATGCCTGCGATGTTGTTTCGACGCGAAAATCTAAAACCTTTGCTCGACGGCCTGGCTGATGACCACCAGGTGTACCTTGGCACCAGTTCCTGGAAGTACCAGGGCTGGTGTGGCATGCTTTATGACGAGGAACGCTACCTCTGGAACAAGGTTTTTTCCAAGGCGAGTTTTGAGAGGTCATGTCTGGAAGAATATGCGGCCTGTTTTCGGTCGGTGTGTGTCGATGCGACTTATTATCGCTTTCCGAAGGAGGGTTACATTGATGGCTTGATGGATCAGGTGCCGGAGGGATTCAAATTTTCCTTCAAAGTGCCGGATGAGATTACCATCAAAAACTTTCCCAAGATGAAAGCTTTCGGAGATCGAGCGGGACAGCCAAATGAGAGTTTTCTCAATGCACTGACACTACAGTATTTATTCCTTCGCTACCTCGAGCCCTTCCGGGGAAAAATAGGGATATTGATTTTTGAGTTCTCACATTTCACCAAGGAGGATTTTGCCCATGGTCAGGATTTTGTTGCAGAGTTGGATAAGTTTTTTGCTGATTTGCCCAAAGGCTGGCAGTATGGGGTGGAGATCCGCAATCCAAATCTCTTGCACCCCGAGTACTTTGCCACGCTCAAAAGGCATGGGGTGGCGCACATATATAATCAGTGGACCCACATGCCGCCGGTGAGTGAGCAGATGGGATTGCATGCATTGGATGAGAATGACTTCGTGGCCACACGTTATTTGTTGAAACCCCACCACAGTCATCAGTGGGCAGAGGAAAAAATGACACCTTATAACCGGATCTATGAGATTGACCCGAATTCAAGGGAGTCGCTATCGCGGATATTGAATCATTTGATCTCCCGTAAAGAGCGTGCAGATAAACCGTC
>DAOUQC010000135.1 GCA_030625775.1 Verrucomicrobiota bacterium | reverse complement strand
CCTGCGCGGCATCGGCGCCCCCTTCGTCGGATGATAGACAGGCTCCCTGTTCCAATAATAAGCCAGCAGCTCCTGTTTTGTTTTGGTGTCCATGGCAGGTGAATCCCAAGATGAACGGGAAGTATTGAGTGCTGGCAACGTTTAAGTGGTGATGCAACGTGCCTCTTGGTAATCGTAAACCAATTTCCTTCGCAGAGTCAATGTTACCGATCGTCACGTTTCCTCCAGCTTCTTGTTCCCTGTTAGGGTGATGTATCTCGGTATTGTTTCTCAAGCTCCGTGTAGCGATCCCAATCAGATTCAATTTCACCGTCCACCTTGGAAAATATTCCGTCCTTATAACATCGCAAGGAAAGCTCGAATAATACATTAATTGAAGGGAATGATGCTTCCCATGGTTCATGGATGCAACGCTGCACAATTTTCGCTCCAGATTCTTTTGAAGAAATAGCGAAACCTCCATCTGAATGATCGGTAAGTATCGAGAAAGTGTTCCAAAGGGGTTCTCCGGCACTTTTATACAATTCATTATGTGGGTAGTGTGCAACCCCCATTTCAATCGGTGAAAAGTAAGCACCAGGCAAAACCTCTACAGCCAATCCCCCATTTTGCCATGAATACAGCTCAAGAAGTTCCTGACTTGGGGGAAATGAAATAGATTCAAATTGCGCTTCTATCTCATCGCTCTTTAGACCCGGGCTGAGAAATGAACATATTTCCTCATCAAAATCAGCCATAGCTCTTTTAAGGTCCACTAACGTATCGAGGAAGGGCATATATTTTGTCAGCGAACAGTAATATTCTACGGCCTCCTCCTGGAAACCGGATTTTTCGAGTTAAGCAGCCCGCAGGGTTCGATTTAACTCGCATTACAAGAAAACCCTATCGACTACCTGATTAGCTCGTCAAGCTAAAAACCAGTCTTGTTTTAAGCCCTCAATTTGCCACCACGTTCACCAACCTGCCCGGCACCACAATCACCTTGCGAACGGTCTTGCCCTCCGTGTGCTCTTTTACCTTGTCCCGCTCCAGAGCCAGCTTCTCCACCTCGTCATTCGGCGCATCCTTGGCAATCATGATTTTGTCCCGCAATTTGCCATTCACCTGCACGACAATTTCGATCTCGTCTTCTATCAAGTAAAGCTCATCCCACTGCGGCCAGTCTTGCTGGGAAAGCTCTCCTGAAATGCTTTGCGGAAAAGCCTCGGCCAGAATGGCATGCAACTCCTCGGTCACATGCGGAGCAAAGGGGTTCAGCACACTCAGCAAAGTTCCCACCGCCGACACCGGCAAAACCTCGAATTTGTTCAACTCATTGGTGCACACCATCATCTGCGAAATGGCAGTATTAAAACTCAGGCTCTCAATATCCTCACCCACCTTTTTGATCGTCTGATGCAGAACCTTGAGCGTATTTTTGTCGCATTCCGTCTCCGCCAGCTTGCCCTGCATGCTCCACGCTCCCTCCTGATCCAATTCCATCACCAGGCGCCAGACTCTACCGAGAAAACGATAGACCCCTTCCACCCCCTTCATTGACCAGGGTTTGACCTGCTCCAACGGACCCATGAACATTTCATACAAGCGCAGGGAATCCGCTCCATAACCTTCCACCACATCATCGGGGTTCACCACGTTGCCACGGCTCTTGGACATTTTGACTCCGTCCTCGCCCATGATCAGCCCCTGGTTCACCAACTTTTGAAATGGTTCAATCGTCGAAACATGACCCAGATCGTGCAAAACCTTATGCCAGAAGCGTGCATACAAAAGATGCAGAACCGCATGCTCGGTGCCGCCGATGTAGAGATCGACGTTCATCCAGTAATTGTCTGCTTCCTCGGATACAAAATACTCGGTATTTTTTGAGTCACAGTATCTCAGGTAATACCAACATGACCCGGCCCACTGCGGCATGGTATTGGTCTCACGCTTCAGGCCCTCACCACAGTTCACCCACTCGGTCGCTTTCGACAACAGCGGCTCGGGTGTGCCACTGGGTTTGTAGTCCTCCAGCTCAGGAGCCAACAAGGGCAGCTCGCTCTCGGAAATCGCTTCGTGTTTTCCATCCCGCCAGACAATGGGGAAAGGCTCCCCCCAGTAACGCTGACGCGAAAACAGCCAGTCCCGCATCTTGTAATTCACCGTCTTGCACCCAAGACCCTTTTCTTCAAGCCATGCTGAAATTTTCTCCTTGGCCTCCACCGTTGGCAAGCCGTCGAACATTGGAGAATTGATCGCAATGCCCTCACCGGAAAAACACTTCCCTTCCTCATCTTCGGAGGAAAGCTTTTCCACCACTTCCACAATCGGAATATCGTATTGGGTGGCAAATTCATAATCGCGCTGATCATGCGCCGGCACCGCCATAATCGCTCCCGTGCCGTAGCTCATCAGCACATAATCGGCGATCCACACCGGGATCTTTTCATCGTTCACCGGATTCACCGCATAACCACCAGTAAACACCCCACTCTTTTCTTTCGCCAACTCGGTGCGTTCAAGGTCCGATTTTGCCGCGCACATGGCACGATAATCTGCAATCTCCTGTTTGTGTTCCTCCGTCGCGATTTCATCCACCAGCGGATGTTCCGGTGCGAGCACCATGTAAGTCGCTCCATAAAGTGTATCCGGGCGCGTGGTGAAAACCGTCACTGGTTCATCCCCAATTTGAAAAGTCACCTCGGCACCTTCGCTGCGTCCGATCCAGTTTTTCTGCAACAACTTGATCCCCTCCGGCCAGTCAAGATCATCCAGTTCATCAATCAAGCGCTGCGCGTACGCAGTGATGCGCAGCATCCACTGACGCAGCGGCCGCCGCTCAACCGTGTGCCCCTTGGACCGCCACTCTTCCACTTCTTCATTCGCCAAAACCGTACCCAGATCGGGCGACCAGTTCACCGGTGTCTCCGCCACATAAGCCAGACGTTTGTCATCGATCTCATCCCGACTCAAGCCCTGCTCTTCCAATTCGCTCACCGGTCGGGCTTTTTGTGTTTTTTCGTCAAAATAGCTGTTATAAAGCTGCAGGAAAATCCACTGTGTCCACTTCACGTAATCCGGATCCGTGGTATTGATCTCACGATCCCAGTCGTAGGCAAAACCCAGTGACTTCAGCTGGCGTTTGAAGGTTTTGACATTGTTCGCGGTATTGATGCGAGGATGCTCACCGGTCTTGATCGCATGCTGCTCCGCCGGCAGACCAAAGGCATCCCAGCCCATCGGGTGCAGCACATTGAAGCCGCTGCGCGCCTTGAACCTCCCAATGATATCAGTCGCCGTATAACCCTCCGGGTGCCCCACGTGCAAACCCGAACCACTCGGATAGGGATACATATCGAGCACAAAGTATTTCGGCTTCGATGGATCAAAATCAGCATCACCGGGATTTGCCACTGCGAAAGTTCTAGCTTTGTCCCAATGGGCCTGCCATTTGGGTTCAAACTGATCGAAAGGAAATTGTTTGCGTCGTTCCGTCATCTTTTTATACCTACTGTGAGCCGCAATCAATACCGGACAAATCCCACTCCCGCAACAATTCTGATTTCTGAATACTGGATTGCCTTCGGGTAAAATCCTCCGGCTATCCCGACTTCGCCTCGATTCTGAATCCCAAGGCCCTTGACCACGCCCGTACTTGCCTGTCATGGTATGTCACGCAGGCTGTGCACTTACGCCTCCTGCTTCTTCATTTCATGGCTTTGTTAAAAAGATTCGAACTCTGGCTGCTACTGATTCTGATCGGTGGGGGTTTGTTCTATGTTATTAACATCCAGGATGCCGATCAGGGCCGTGCGCCCATCAGAGCCAGCAATCCAATAGACTCAGAGAAACCCGCACCACCTCCGCGTTTTTCCCTGCAAAAAACCACGATCACCCGGGACGGTGATCATTTTCTCGCCGAAATTAAAATCCACTGCCGCAACGAGCACGGGCAGACATTAAAACTCAGCCCTCATGACACCCGGCTGCTGGCCGCAGGTGGGCAGGAAATACCCGCCTTTTTCCTACCCTTCCAACCTTCCCCTCAAGTGCCTGAATCAAGCGAAGCGGATGTCATTCTGCGCTACTGGCTCAGCCAGGATGACATTAACGGCCCGATCTCCTTGCAAATCGACAAGGATTCGATTCCGATCAAAATCGGTGCTTATGAACCTGATGCCCTTCCCGACAAACAAAGCCGCTCATTCACTGGCACCAACTGGAACTCGAAAGCCTGAACTTTTCGCTTATGACGCCTGATAAACCAGCGCCCTACCTGTTGATCAACAACAACAACTCGCGCACCAAATTCGCCCTCTCCAGCAAAAACGAATTGCTCGCGCACCGTGTCATCGAGACAGCCCGGCTCACCACCCAGTCAGTGGCCGATGAATTGGATGATTGGCAATTTGAACGCATCGTGCTTGCTTCCGTGGTGCCGGATAAAGCAGCCCTTATCCGGGAAATCTTTGCTCGAAAATTCCCCCTGCTCGAGATTTCCCACAGCATCAACCTTGGCATCGCTGTCCACTTTCCAGACCCGAGCACCATCGGAGCCGACCGCTTGGCCAACGCTGCCGCCGTCGTAGCTATCCACCACACCACACCCGCCATTGTGGTGGATTTTGGCACCGCCGTCACCTTCGATATCATCTCTGTCGACAAAGCTTACATTGGCGGCGTAATCGCACCCGGACTCAATGTCATGACTGACTACATGCACCAACGCACCGCTTTGCTGCCCAAAATCGACCTTGCGGAGCCCCCGGCTGCCATCGGCAAATCCACCATCGACGCCATGTTGTCAGGGTCGGTTCACGGTTACCGCGGACTGGTTAAGGAAATTTTACTCCGGATAGAATCCGAACTGGAATCAGACCAGGCTCCCAACATCGTGGCTACTGGCGGGTATGCCGATCTGATTGCCTCCGGCCTGCCCAGCATCAAAACCGTGCAACCCTACCTCACCCTCGACGGTCTGCGTATCATCGGTAATCTCAATTTCACATCCTAATTTATTTATATGGAATTTCCCAACACCATCGGCATCGATTTTGGCGGCACCAGCATCAAGTGTGCGCTCACCCGCGGCCCGGAACGCATCAGCGAAATCATCCGTCTTTCCACCCACGAACTCGATACTCCTGAAGCAACGATTGCCGCGATAGTGAAAGCCATCGGCCAACTTCGCGCTGAAAGTGACGATACAATTCAAGCCATCGGTCTCGGTATCCCTGGTGCCGTTGATATCGAAAAAGGGGTCACCTACAATCTTACCAATGTACCTGGCTGGTTTGGTGTCGCAGCGGGTTCGTTGATTACCGAACAAGTCGGCCTGCCCGTTACCATGGACAATGATGCCAACTGCATGGCTTACGCCGAATGGAAATTCGGTGCTGCCAAGGGACTGCGCAATGTGCTCGCCGTGACCCTGGGAACCGGCGTCGGTGGAGCCCTCATTCTTGATGGCAAGTTGTATCGCGGCAGCCAGTTTGTTGCCGGTGAAATCGGCCAAATGAGTGTCGACTACAAAGGGGTCGACGGCCCTTACGGAAATCACGGTGCCCTCGAACGTTATGTCGGCCATCAGCAAATCCACGAAATTGCCGTGCGCCGCTTCCGCGATGCCGGTCGCCGTCCGGATAGTTCCCCCGAACTCGAATCTCTCGAAACCCTGGTCAATGCAGCACGCAAGGGCGATGACATCGCCAAGCAAGTCTGGAAAGATGTCGCCCTCTATCTTGGCACCACCCTTGCCGGCGTGGTCTATTTGCTCAACCCGGACGCCATCGTCATCGGCGGCGGTGTGGCCCACGCCGGCGATGTCCTTTTTGACCCTCTCAAAGCACAAATGAAATCTACTTTGAGCACCGAGTTCTGGACCGATCTGCAAATCCTGCCCGCCGAACTTGGCAATGACGCTGGCATCATCGGCAGCAGCGCCCTGGCTGCAGATGCATTGGGAGAATGAGCACTCATCCTACTCTTCTCAACTGGCATCCCAGAGGGATGCCCACCTCTTCGCCAGACGCCCTAATCATCAAAGCGGATTGACTGGTCAATAAAAATCATGTGCCACAGCTCCAAAATAACCAAAGACATCACCTGCTTTAAGCTGACAAAGTCCTGCCCCTGCATGCCATCGACCAGATTTCTGACCACCTTGGGGTCAAAATAACCACGCTTTTTCACCTGATCTTCATTCAAGGTCAATTCGATCAAGTCCTTGATTTTCGGGTTGGTGAAAAAATACTCCATCGGCAGAAAAAATGGATTTTTGGGACGATTAGCCACTTCAGGTGGCAGCATCTTCGCCGCCAAT
>DAOUQC010000092.1 GCA_030625775.1 Verrucomicrobiota bacterium | reverse complement strand
TGGGGTGCCGGGCATCGGCATCAGGGCATTGATAGGTACGCTTTCGGGGGGTGGGTTGAAATTACTCAAGACCTCGAGCATGCGCAGGCGGTCAGTCTCACTTTCGCCCATGCCGAGGATCCCCCCGCAACAAACAGACATGCCGACATCCTGAACGCAGCGGATGGTATCTAGCCGATCCTGGAAGGTGTGGCTGGTGACGATTTCCGGGTAGTGCTCCGGGGAGGTGTCGATATTGTGATTGTAAGCGGTCACCCCGGCTTCACGCAATTTTCCCGCTTCAACTTCACCGAGCTCTCCCAGAGTCACACAGACTTCCATTCCCAGAGTGCTGACATGGCGAACGATTTCCAAAACAGTTTCAAATTTTTCCGTGCCATCACGTACGCCTTTCCAGGCGGCTCCCATGCAGAAGCGTGTGCTGCCGTTTTCTTTTGCTGCCTGGGCGCTTTCCATCACCTCTTCTTTTTCCAGTAGCATCTCGCGGGTGAGATCCGTTTCGTAGCGGGACGACTGGGCGCAGTAGGAGCAATCCTCGGAGCATCCCCCGGTCTTGATCGACAGCAGAGTGCAGAGTTGCACTTCATTATCCGGCCAGTGTTGCTCGTGAACCTCACGGGCCCTTTTCATGAGTTCGAATAGAGGCTGCTGATAGAGAGATTGTAGTTCTTCGAGACGCATGAATTTGTCGGTTTATGGATGGATGAATCGATGGCTACTATCGCGGAGACTACAGGAAAATCAAGGTAGAGCACTGGACGTATGCTGGATTTCAGAGGAGGCGATGGCTGTAGTGGGTTAGAAGATACTTTTTTAAATTAGGGGTTTTCCCGGCAGGGCTTGTTTTCTCTGAATCAAACAAAGTTCAAACCTAAATGGCTAAAGAGCCAAAGCCCTGCAAGGCTCGCTCTAGCGTGTCCACTTTCCGTAGCTGCTGGACAGAAAAGGCAAGACTTGTTTGTAAACCTCGGAGTAATCGGTTTTGCCAATCGCACCGACCATTTTGACTCCAGTGGATTTTTTGAATGCGGCACTGAAACTTTCGCCGCTGTGACAGCCCCAGCTTTTGGCAAATGATCGCTTCGCGAAAACGTTCCTGTTGATTCCGCTGAGCATGTCCTGGTGCAGGTAGGATTTTGATGCGCCCAGAACTTCATTGCTGTAGTCGAACACAAAACAGTATTTGTTTGAGTGGCCAAAATATTCGAAACCACCGACTTTGAGTTGTGAACGGTTTTTACCGTTGTTAACATAACGGATCACATCGTCACCACTGTCGAACCAGATCAGGCGGATCTTGTATTTGTCCCGCACACTTTCGATGAAGGAGATCAGCGGTTGCCCGTCTTCGGTGGCACGAGTGACATAACCGGGCCGGTACACCATCCAGGTGATGTTGACCGGTTCTTTGTAATAACGCTGCAATTGATCGATGCGAATGCGTGAGGCGCGGACAAAATTGCCCCACCACTGGTCGTGGCGTTGGTTTTTGATTCGATATTTCTCCCAGCGCTCGAGTGCCGGTCCGCCGGTGATGATGATGTATTCGTCACTGGGTTTCGGCAATTTATCCTTGGCCGAAGTTTTTTCCACACAAAACAGGGCACTCAGTAAAAGTGCAAAAAGGGCTGTTCGACTGGAAATGAAAACTCGCATGCTGCTGATAAATTTGCCTCTCAATTTTTTGAAAAACAAGCACTATTCCCTGCAAACGCAAGATCCCACTGTGTATAGTTTACTGCTTCTGGGTCTAGCCTCTTTCCAAACGGGTCTTTTGTGCGTATTTGAAACTATGCCAGCGGAAAAATCCATACGCTTACACGATATCGGGGAGGATGAGTTGATCACTCGCCTCACCGCCGGGCTGCGCATGGATGAAAAAGTTCGTTGTGGGCCGGGTGACGATTGCGCCGTTTTATACAGCCCTCAACCAGCCTGGCTGGATTTACTGAAAACAGACACGGTAGTGGAGGGCATTCATTTTTTGCGCGGGGAGGATTCTGAAGCTGTAGGGTGGAAGGCTCTCGCCCGGCCAACCAGCGACATCGCTGCGATGGGGGGCTTGCCGAGCGCTGCCGTGGTGACGATCGTGGCTCCGGGAAACCTGGAAGTGGCGACGGTGGAAGGCTGGTATCGTGGCCTGCAAAAGGCCGCTGAAGCTTTTGGCATCAGTGTGGTCGGTGGCGAAACATCATCGACGCATTCCGATACTGCGGTGATTTCGGTTGCGATGACAGGGCGAGTTGAAAAAGATCGTTGCGTTTACCGTTGCGGGGCGCAAGTCGGCGATGCCATTCTGGTGACGGGCAGATTGGGCGGTTCGCTGGCTTCTGGCAGGCACTTGAATTTCAAACCGCGTCTGGTCGAAGCCCGCTGGCTGACCGAGCATTTTAAAATTCACGCGATGATGGATTTGAGCGATGGTCTGGCCAGGGATTTGCCGAGGATGATGAAGCTTAGTGAAAGGGCTTTTTGCCTGGATGAAAAATCCCTGCCTTGTCATGAGGGTATCAGTGTGGAAGCTGCATTGAGTGATGGCGAAGATTACGAACTTTTGTTTACTCTTGCACAGGACCAGATATCGGGATTGATGGCAGCATGGGAAAAACAATTCGGCAATGAACCACTGCTGAGTGTGATCGGTGAGGTGAGCACAGGCGTACAAACTCAAATGAGCGGAGGTTGGGATCATTTTTCCAAGAGCTAAATAAATGGAGAAAAAAGTCACATCAGAAAAGGAAACGATGGCTTTTGCCCGGCAGTTGGGCGCAGAAATAAAGCCGGGCACGGTGATCGCTTTGGTGGGCGATCTGGGGGCAGGAAAGACCCATTTTGTCAAAGGTCTGGCCCGGGGGCTTGGCAGTAAGTCTCCTGTATCGAGTCCTACTTTTACTCTGGTGCACGAGTATGCGGATGGCTGTTGCCCGCTCTATCATTTTGATTTTTACCGCATGGATCACCTGGAGGAAGTCGAAACCATTGGCTGGGATGAATATCTGGACGAAGCGGGAGTGGTGGTGGCAGAATGGGCAGATCGCTTTCCCGAACTGATGCCTGAAAAAACCCAATGGTGGCAAATTGAGATTCTCGGTGAAGATGAACGGCGAATCCGGCTTCTCGAACAAGCATCTCAAGCAGCACCCAATATTCAGTAGAATGATTCTGGCGATTGAAACTTCAACGATGCAGGCAAGCCTGGTGCTCTTGGACCGGGAAAGTGGTGACGTGCTGTGGCAGAATGAGTTCGAATCCGACCGCCTGCACAACGCCAAAATTTTTGAGCCGGTGGCTGAAGCTTTGGAAATTTGCCGGGGAAAATTACAACAGATCGTGGTGGGGCTGGGGCCGGGATCTTACAGCGGAATCCGGGTGGGGATCGCAGTGGCCAACGGTCTGGGGCTGGCCTTGGATGTTCCGGTGGCAGGTCTGGCCTCGATTGCGGTGTTATCAGACGAAGGGGAATTTGTCGTCACTGGAGATGCTCGACGTTCTTCGTATTATCTGGCTCGGATAAAAAGACGCCGTTTGCAAGGCGAGCCGGATTTGATGAATAAAGAAGCCTGGCAAGGGCAAATGGCAGACCTTGCCGAACAAGGCTTGAAGGTTTACACCACGGAAAAGGGGATGCTGGATCAGGATGTTTACCCGATAGAATGGCGCCATCCAAAGGCTATGGATTTAGCCCACGAGGTGGCGGCGATGGGAAGTGATGAGTGGGTGAAGCTAACAGTGCAGCCCCTGCAACCGATCTACCTGCGCGCGCCTTACATCACCCAGCCGAAACCATCGGCTCAATCATAAATACAGGATCACGCTCTTATCTCTTCTAAGTAGCAAATGAAGAGATCTCGCCAAGGCACCAAGAATCGCAAGGGTGGATGAATTGAAGGCAATTTTTTTGGCGAATCCTTGCGTCTTGAGCGAAGCGGGCGAGAGCAACCGGTAGGGTCCTCACGGAGCCACAGAGATCACAGAGGAAACGGGTGAAATGAGGCAAAAAAGAAAAATTGACCGGATGTTTACAATATAGTAATTTGTAAACATGGCATCAACTACCGTCTCAACACGTTTGGACTCCGACGAAGTGGCCTTGCTAGAATCTCTCAGCGAGGTGAGCGGCGATGACCGTTCTAGCCTTATTCGCTCATTACTTCGTAGAGGAATGAAGGAATTACGACTGGAGCAAGCCCTTGCTGAATATCGCCGAGATGCAGTGACACTATCCAAAGCCGCTGAGGTTGCCGGATTGCCGCTGTGGGATTTTGTGGCACTGATGGAGACAGAAGACCTTAATCTGCATTATGGCGTTGGTGATTTTGAATCAGATTTGCATACAATTCAATCATTGCCATGAGGAGTGTTCTGTGTGATGCGAGTTCCTTGATTTTTCTCGCAAAATTGGATTACTTGCCCTTAATCGAGCAAGTGCTGGGTGGACAGGTTATGGTACTTCGGTGTGTGGTTGAAGAATTACAGTCGGACAAAGCCAGTTTGACTGAGACAAATCGCCTCGCTCAATTTTTTGAAAACGTTCAGGTAATTGATTTTCAAATAGATGAGCTAAAATCCTCAGCTTTGAGTCGTAGTGATAAATCAAGTCTGCGATGGGCAGTGGAAAACCGTATGGACTGGCTGCTTGCGGATGAACGTTTGCTTCGTCGAGTAGCCATTGCCGAAGGAATTTCAGTGATCGGGTTTTTAGGCCTGTTGCTGGGTGCCGCAAAACGAGGAATCATCTGTTCTTCCGAAGCTCATAGTGCCGTTGATGAAGCTATTTCACAACACGGCTGTAGAATTTCAGTTACTGTGTATCAACGGATATTGAGAGAGCTAAACAAAATTGATTGATCTCGTAATTCTACTCGTGCGGGCCGGGAGATGAATCAAGTGCGAGATCTTCATAAAAGGGAATGCCCCTTGCGAAGGCGGAAACCTCGCGGCAAGGTGGTCATCCGTGGTATTCAGTTCTCACATTTTCATTTTTTACTTTCTGCCCTTGGCGCTGCTGTTGTACTACGCATCGCCCCGCGGGATGAAGAGTCTCACCCTGACCCTGGTGAGCTATGTATTCTACGGCTGGTGGAATCCCTGGTTCATGCTGTTGATGCTGGTCTCGACCATGATCGATTACGGCTGTGGGAAAATGATCACCACTGAGGGAGCACCCAAAAAACAACGGAAAACCGGCATGATCCTGTCGGTGATTTCAAATCTTTCGATCCTGATATTTTTTAAATACGCCGCCTTCGGAGCAGACAGTATCAGCATTCTGGGGCAATGGTTCGGCTTCGGCGCTGTGGCAGCACCGGATTTTCTCTACCAGGTAGTGCTGCCGGTGGGTATTTCCTTCTACACCTTCCAATCGATGAGCTACAGCATCGACCTCTATCGCGGTCATGCCAAGCAAGCTGACAACTTCATCGATTTCGCCTGTTATGTTTCGATGTTCCCGCAACTTGTCGCTGGCCCGATCGTGCGCTACGGCAGCGTAGCCGAACAGTTGCGTTCGAGGGTGCATACTATCGAGGGTTTTGTCGGCGGGCTGACGCGTTTCAATTACGGCTTCGCCAAAAAAATCCTGCTGGCCAATCCAATGGGAGGAATCGCCGACGCCTGTTTCAATGCAGGTGACGGAGTCCTGACTGCCCCCATCGCCTGGCTCGGGGTGATCGCCTATGCCTTCCAAATCTACTTTGATTTTTCCGGCTACTCCGACATGGCAATCGGCCTGGGACGGATGTTCGGATTCCGCTTTCCGGAAAACTTCAACTCTCCCTACCGCTCAAAAAGTATCACCGAATTCTGGCGGCGCTGGCATATCTCACTGTCGAGTTTCCTGCGTGATTATCTTTATATCCCACTGGGAGGCAATCGTGGCAGCTCCGGACGTACCTATGTCAACCTGATGATGGTGATGTTGATCGGCGGCCTGTGGCACGGGGCACAATGGACTTTTGTGGTGTGGGGAGCCATTCACGGCGGCATGTTGATGCTGGAGCGTCTGATGGGCAAAGATTCCTTTTACAAACGCCTGCCAGGGTGGCTGAGAATGGCCTTCACCTTTGTCATCGTACTCATCACCTGGGTATTTTTCCGTGCAGCCAATCTTGAACTCGCAGTCGCTTATCTGGGTGCGATGTTTGGTCAAAGTGGGAATGCCCCGGCAGCAGGAATCCTGACTGGTGAATTATTGGATCCGATGAACTTTCTGTTTCTGGCACTGGCCGTGATAGTTACCTGGGTGACTCCGCGCACCGCCAACTGGCTGGAAAAACTCACCGCTGGAAAGATTGCTTTCGGCTTGATATTGTTTGCCGTCAGTCTGGCGATGATGTTCACCCAGGGTTTCAACCCCTTTCTGTATTTCCAGTTCTAAAAGTGACTTATGAGCAAGGGAATGAAAAATCCGTATGAAGAGTGGGGTGCCCACCCGGAGGAAGTGCGAGTTGGGAAAGCCTGGTCCTGGATCTTTTCTGCGTTCTTCATGGCCATCATCGTCCTGCCTTCTACTTTCCGCAATTTGCACAATACAGTTTGCCCAAGGAACAGTGAGGCGGATGAAAAGTGGGCGCCGGTGGTGGAGTTTTTCCATCACCCGAACGCAAAGAGCGTCGCAAGCCTGGCGGCAAAAAAACGGAATAATCCAAGCATCGAACGCGAGCAACCCAGCCTCCAGGATCACTTGCGCTCTTTTGAAGTGGAACTGGAAGCAGCTCCCTATGCCACATCCATCAGGCAGTGGATGCAGCAAAAACTGACTGGTGGGCTCAGTGAGGGCAATAGCAAAACAGTGATAGGAGACGAGGGGCGACTGTATTATCAGGCAGCCATTGATAGCCTGGTGGGTTATGGCCCTCTGAAAGCGGAGCCGGATAGTGTGATGAAAAATCCCGACCGCGCACTGTGGACACCTCCTCTGCCGGTCATCGAGAAATTTGCCGCTCAATTGAAGGAGCGTGGAATCGAATTGATGCTCGTTCCGGTGCCAGTGAAACCGATGATCTATCCGGAAGACATCGGCCGGGGTGTATGGGAGGGCCCGGTTCGTCACCAGGATCAAGAAGCCCTCTACGACAAGTTGCGTGAAGCTGGAGTGGAGGTTGTGGATTTGTCAGATGCCTTTTGGGCTGCAAAAAAAACAGGAGAAGTGTTTTTGAAACAGGATACCCATTGGACCCAACTAGCCATGCAAGAAGCTGCGATGGAAGTGGCAGGCAGGATAAAAAGCAAAACATGGTTTGCTTCCATCAAAACAGATCTAGATAGCGAAGTAACGAAGGTTGAGCGACAGCATCCTGGTGATTTGGTTGAAATGCTGAAATTGGTATCACCAGAAAACATCTTCTCCCCTGAATCGCAAAACATAACAATTGTGAATAGCTCATCACAGCGAGTGGGTGCAAATCGGCAGTCACCCATCGTTCTTCTGGGTGATAGTTTTGTAAATGTCTACGATGATCCGAGCATTGGTTTTGGTGATTTAAATTGGAAAACAAAAGATAAGAATGATAGCCAGGAACTCATTGGTGCAGGTTTTGCCCAACACCTGGCGGCTGCCTTGAATAGTCAACTAGACACCTACACCGCCAACGGCGGCGGTGCCACACAGGTGCGCAAGGATTTTGCCGATCGTCCTGACAATGAAGTGCGCGCAAAGAAGTTGGTGGTTTGGGTTTTGGCATCACGGGACCTTTTGTTATCTGAGACTCCTGGGATACGTGCAGGTATTCGTTGGCGCGATGTGGAATTTAGTAAGCGTATTTCCAAAACTTCTCCGCCAGTGGCAACCGCTGCCGACTCCGTGATCATCGAAGCCGTTCTGAAAGAACGCACCCCCCTGCAGGACCCCAAATCCACCCCTTACAAAGAAGCGGTTTACAGTGCAATTTTCACCCTTAGCAAAAAAATCAAAGGCGAGCTGAAAATAGAAGAGAATGAATTGCCAGCTTATTTGTGGGGTTTTCGTGAGCGCAAGGTGGTGCTGAGCGGACGACTCGAAGCAGGTAAAAAATACCGACTGACCCTGGTTCCCTGGGCCTCCAAAACCAAGCTTCAAAGCGTACAGAAAATGGACGACCTTTTTGTGCTGTCCGACTGGTGGTTTGTGGAGAAAGTCGAACCGATTGAGTAGGCCCATTCAATCTGCCATTTGCCTATGCCTCGCTTAATGTCCGAATTTTAATAAAATGAAGCATTCTGTGCAAATACTGAAGTAGAGGCCCCGGCAAAAACGAGAACCAAAATCGTGATGATACAATATCGCAATGTCTTCATGGGGGTAAGATACGGATAAGTAGTCACACGGCAGAACGATGCAGGTCAAGTCATTAGACAGTAAAACCAGTTAGCCAACCCCTTTCGTAAGGGACGCAATCGCGGTCTTTACACCAAGGATGAGACAGATCACCTTTTTTTGAAACCTATACCGATTATGATTCCAAGCTTCTTACCCTCCTCTCTGCGCCGCTTTTTAATACTCCCCGCATTCCTCCTCACCCTGGCAGGTTCCGCATTCAGCGCAGATCGCCCACCCAACATTGTTTATATCATGGCGGACGAGCTCGCTTACTACGAGCTCTCCCACATGGGTAATCCCTACATCAAAACACCGCGTATCGACCAGATGGCGAAGGAGGGCATTCGTTTTACCCAGGCGCTTGCGGCTTCGCCAGTCTGTGCTCCGCTTCGCGGACAAATGATGACAGGAAAACACTCCGGCCACGCTTCGGTGCGTGCCAATGACGGCGGCACTCCGCTACGTGCCGGCGAAGCCACCATCGCATCGGCACTAAAGTCCAAAGGGTATGCCACCGGTGGATTTGGTAAATGGGGAGCGGGTGGACGTGATTCCAGTGGTGTGCCGGAAAAACACGGCTTCGATGTATTTTTCGGCTACTACGACCAGGTGCATGCACACAGTTACTACCCGCCCTACCTGATCCGCAACAGTGAGGAAGTCCCGCTGAAGGGCAATAAAGGTGGACGCCATGGTGAGACTTATGCCCACACCGAGATTATCAAGGAAGGGCTCGATTTCATTCGTGAAAACAAAGACCAACCTTTTTTCTGCTACCTACCGATCACTCCTCCCCACGGCATGTGGGACATCCCCAAAGACAACCCGGCGTGGAGACATTATGAAGGAGCTCCTTGGATCAAGGACAACAGCATCGATCAGGATATCAAAAACTACGCGGCCATGGTCAGCATGGTGGATGACAATCTCGGTCAGGTGCTCGACCTGCTCGCCGAACTCAAACTCGATGACAATACCATCGTCTTTTTCACCGGCGACAACGGTGGGCAGGATTATTTTAAGAGCAAGGAACGTCCTCGTGGTTTTTTTGGCCCTAATGTGAATCCCAGGACCGGCGTCGAATTTCGTGGCAGCAAGGGGAACCTCTACGAAGGCGGATTGCGCATCCCTTTCCTGGTGCAGTGGCCCGGCAAGATCAAAGGGGGTCAGGTCAGCGATCTGCTTTTTAATCAGATCGACGTATTCCCCACTTTGACCGATATCGCTGGAGCCAAAGCTCCTGACGATCTTGATGGACTATCGATTCTCCCCACCCTGCTTGGCGAACAAGATGCGGGCAAAAAACAGCAGCAACACGACATGCTCTACTGGGAGTACCGCAATCAGGTAGCGGTACGAAAAAACAATTGGAAAGCGATCCAGCCGAAAAGCAATGCCCCCTGGGAACTCTACGACCTCAGTAAGGACATCAGCGAAACAAACAGCGTCGCAGATCAGCATCCGGAATTGCTGAAAGAAATGCAGGCCTTTGCGAAACGAGAACACACCCCTGTGAAGCCCGGCGTTTACTACGATAAAGAACGCAAACGCCACGAAGCCGACCGCAAAGCCAAATGGGGAACGAGCAGAGAAGGGCCGCCCCCCAGAAAACCGAAGAAAAAAAAGTAGGCTGAAACTATTTTACCTCGATGCTCTCCGACGACCAGAATTGCCCTTCGTTATTCTGCAGAAGAGCCCTTACAAAAATTGCTTTTCCAGTAGGGGCATTTTTTAACACAATCTGGTTCTCGCCTTCCTTAATCGCTTTGCCCGCCTCTGTCTGATTCTGCCATCGTTCAGCAAAAGTCAGCCCTTCTGCATCGCCCCAATGAATCGTCACCTTCGCTTTTGCTCCTGCGTTTCGAACCGCCAATGTCAAACGTGCCTGATCACCGGAGCGCTCGACTTTCGTCACCATGATCTCACAGGGGACGGTGCTCAGAAATGCGATATCTTCGGGATCGAGGTAATCGGCATCCGGCTTGCCTGACTGGGCACGCAACTTTACATCACCTGCATCGCGGACTTTGCGAAAATACCAACCACCCGTCTGCAGATAAAACCATCCGTCATCACTTTGCCCGCGATCGGTGTAGGTGAGGCCGGTGTTTTTATCGATATCCCCACCCGCCATTTGATCCAGTGGAGACCACTTGCCCTTGTCATTCATAACCCAACCCCGATAGCGCATTCTACGTTCCCACGCCCCCGTGCGTTGCACCGGCGGAGGACCGGGGACTTCGACAAAACTGCCGACTGTGAGTGATTTTAAAGGTTTGCCCTTGTTGTACTTGTTCCCAACTCCAAACAGTCTCCAGCGTTTTTCGTCACTTGCATAAAAGTAGCTGTAATAGGTGTCGTAAATCTCACCGGGCTCGACGCGTAGAGCAAGAGTCTGGCTTTGCCCCTGGCGACCTTCGAGCGGTTCCCATCCGCGGATTTTGACCCCCGTTCCCTCGTGATCGAATCCGCTGAACTTCGCCTGCGGGTTTCCGATGGCGAGCAGATGTGACAGCTTCTCGATCGACGGTTCTGACTGGCCTCGTTGGAAAGACCAGAGAGAAAAATTAAAACCTGTGTTGACCGTGCCGTCAGCGTTCCAGGTCGGTCCATAATATCCAAAGGGAGTCGTGATGGGACTGTAAAAACCAAGATCACCCGGAACGGCATCCATTTCCATGACCCAAAGTCGAACCCGGTCCGGTGCACGCGAACTGCTGAATCTCGTGTGTGCTGCCGCTGGCCGCCAACGTTTGCGGATAACGCCTCCGCCCTCTGCAGCATCACCATCGATTTCTATCCAATCGAAGGCAACCCCGTCACCACCATAATCACAACGCAGTGTAATGGTATGTTTCCCGGGTTCGGTGATACTAAAACCCGCATCTGCAATCTGGCCGGGCACGGTGCTGTTCGATTGGCGCAGCCCGAAGCTGACACCCTTCTTCCCCCCGTCCACGAGGTACGTAAATTTGCTTCTGTTGCCACCTCCGCGAATACGAATTCGCAGCCTGATTTTACCCGGCTTGGTCACCCAGATTCCCCACTCGGCCGAATCACCCGGATCCCATTTACCAATGGTGGCAAAACTTTTACCCCCGTTGAGATTGGCTACATCCGGAACTGCCCCCGAGCCTTGCGCAGTGAGTCCGCGCTTTGGAAAAAATGATTCGTTCGGCGTCAGAAACAAACGTCCGTCCCGGCTGAACTGCACGGCATGAATCAAGCCGTCTGAATCCGGCACGTCTACCCATGAAATTTCCTGGCCAAGCTGACCGCTGGATTTTGAAAGCTTGTCGAGTGGCTCGGCGTGCGTTGCAGATACGCATACCTGAAATATGAAAAGCGTTAACAATGCAGTAATTCGAGTAGAGTTCATTAGTGACAAAGTAGTTATCCTTTAAGCAGGCAGCAATTATTTTTCGTGTCATGCTCCGGCTAAAACAAAAAAGGGCGACCTCACGGCCGCCCTTCCTTTTGATTTTTAAAAACCAAGTTTACTTGGCTTTGTCTTTCAGCGCTTCCTGAGCCGCTGCCAGTTTGGCAATCGGGATACGGAAAGGGCTGCAGGAAACATAATTCAATCCAGCACGGTGGAAGAACTGAACCGACTTCGGATCGCCACCGTGTTCTCCACAGATACCGATCTTCAAGTCCTTGCGTGCCTTGCGGCCGAGCTTGACACCCATCTCCACCAGTTTGCCGATACCACCCTGATCGAGTGTAGCAAAAGGGTTGGTGGTGATGATATCCTCTTCTTCGTAGTGAGGAAGGAAACCTGCGCTGTCGTCACGGCTCATGCCGAGACCGGTCTGGGTCAGATCGTTGGTTCCGAAGCTGAAGAACTCAGCGGACTTGGCTATCTCGTCTGCGGTGAGACAAGCACGTGGAATTTCGATCATGGTGCCGACCTGGTATTTCAACTGGGTGGCACGCAGTTTGTTTTCCTTGCGCACTTCAGCCGCCACCTTGTCAATGATCTCCTTCTGCAGTTCGAATTCCTTGGCGAATCCAACCAGCGGAACCATCACTTCAGGGTGCACCTTGATGCCTTTTTTCTGCACTTCGACAGCAGCTTCAAAAATGGCGCGTGCCTGCATTTCGGTGATCTCGGTGTAAACGATTCCGAGACGACAACCGCGGTGACCCAACATTGGGTTGAACTCGTGCAACTCCTCCACCCGGCGATGGATGTCAGAGGGTTTGAGCTTGAGTTTTTTTGCCAGCTCTTTCTGCTGCTCCTTGGTGTGTGGCAAGAACTCATGCAATGGTGGATCCAGCAAACGAATCGTTGCCGGACGACCATCGAGAGCCTCGAAAATGCCGATGAAGTCTTTCTTTTGAAAAGGCAGCAATTTTTTCACTGCTTTACGGCGATCCTCTTCGTTGTCAGCCAAGATCATCTCACGCACCGCGTCGATGCGGTTGCCTTCGAAGAACATGTGCTCGGTGCGACAGAGGCCGATGCCTTCTGCACCAAACGCGATTGCATTGCGAACCTGCTCCGGAGAATCGGAGTTGGTGCGGATGCCTAGCTTACGGAATTTATCTGCCCATGTAATCAGCTGCGCATACTTTTTGTAAGTCGGGCTCTTGAGGGCTTTTTTGTTGCCTTCAAGAACGGCTTGAATCACTTCCGAGTCAGCGGTTTTAAGCTGCCCGGCGTAGATCGCACCCGAGGTTCCGTTGACGGAGATGTAATCCCCTTCTTTCAACTTCACGCCGTTGGCGGTAACGGTCTTTTTATTGTAGTCAATCTCCAGATCAGAAGCTCCGCAAACGCAGATTTTGCCCATCTGACGAGCAACCAAAGCCGCGTGTGAAGAAACACCGCCACGTGAAGTGAGGATGCCTTCCGCCGCGATCATACCGCGCAAATCTTCCGGAGAAGTTTCGACACGCGTCAGCACTACTTTGTCGCCTTTCGCTGCCGCCTTCACTGCGTCTTCAGCGTGGAAGAAAATTCTTCCTGAAGCTGCACCCGGGCCAGCTGGCAATCCTTTGCCGATGCGTTTGGCTTTTTTCTCAGCAGTGCTATCAAAAATAGGAGCCAGCAACTGATCCAAATCTTCCGCAGGGATACGCGCAACGGCTTCTTCCGGTTTGATCAATTTTTCTTTCACCATGTCCACAGCGATGTGAACCGCAGCAAAACCCGTGCGTTTTCCGTTCCGAGTCTGCAACATCCACAGTTTGCCTTCTTCGACGGTGAACTCGATGTCCTGCACGTCACGGAAATGTTTTTCCAAAACTTTACGGACTTTCAACAGCTCTTTGTGGGAAGCGGGCAAGTCCTTCGCCATTTTGATGATCGGTTTGGGTGTGCGCACACCTGCCACCACGTCTTCGCCCTGGGCGTCGATGAGATATTCACCGTAAAAAACATTCTCACCCGTTGCAGGGTCGCGGGTGAAAGCCACACCGGTTCCCGAAGTTTTGCCGGTATTACCAAATACCATGGCTTGAACGTTCACAGCGGTTCCCCATGAAGCCGGGATATGGTATTTACGGCGGTAAACTTTCGCCCGGTCATTGTTCCAGGAAATGAATACAGCACCTATAGCACCTTCGAGCTGGGCCCGTGGTTCCTGAGGAAAATCGCGACCTGCACGTTTTTTGATCAGCGCTTTGAACTTCGCCACCACTTCCTGGAGATCTTCGACTTTCAGTCCACTGTCGATCTTAACACCAGCTTTTTCTTTAGCTGCATCAAGGATGACTTCGTAAGGGTCGTGGTGTTCACCAGCTTCGGCTTCAACACCCATCACCACGCTGCCATACATCTGCAAAAAGCGACGGTAGGAATCCCAGGCAAATTTAGGATTACCTGTTTTTTTGGCGAGAGCCTCGACCACTTCATCGTTGATGCCGAGATTAAGGATCGTATCCATCATTCCAGGCATCGATTCACGAGCACCTGAACGAACGGAAAGAAGAAGCGGATTTTTGAGATCACCGAATTTTTTGCCCATCACCTTTTCCGTTGCGGCCAAAGCGGCATCGATTTCTTTGGTGAGCGTGGCGGGGTATTTTTTGCCGTGATCGTAAAAGTAAGTGCAAACCTCGGTGCTGAGAGTAAATCCAGCGGGAACCGGCAAGCCGATGCGGGACATTTCTGCAAGGTTGGCCCCTTTGCCCCCGAGCAGTGCTTTCTGAGAGCCGTCACCTTCGGACGTTTTGCCCCCGAAATTATATACGTATTTTTTCCCTGCGCGACGCTTGGCGGCCGGCCGTTTGCTCGACGCTGATTTCTTCTTGCTAGTAGCCATGGTATTCTTGTTTTGTAGTTGTGATTGCTGAAACGGTAAGCCCTTAGAGTTTAGGCTGTTATTCCCCCCGTTTTTCGGATGCTTTCCAAAAGATGGCGCACTTTAGCAGAGGCAGCGGCCCTGTCAAATCAAGGGCCAAGGCGCTTATTCACAAAAAGATTTCCACCACAGGGTTCACAGAGTGGTAATGAGAATGTGAAAGGGGGGGAGGTTATGAAAAAAATGACTTTTCAGGCCTCATGTTCTGGCACTCGACAGGGAGGAATAATTTGCATGGATGAACAGGATATACAGGATTTTTAAAAGAGCTTATTTTTAAATAGTGAAAGCTCCCTGCAGCAGACTTGTCCGCCGAAGCGGAGCGAAGGAGGAACCATGGAGAATACACCCGTCAGGTGTTCAGTGCTCATCCTGCTCATCCATGTTTGTTACAGTGGCTTCTGATTAGTTATGAAAATTCAGCCTATTTCCCTTGCCTGTTTGCACCCCTGGAGAACTGCTGAAAACCCTCAACCGGCCAGTTCGAAGTTGATGAATTGCCTTTCGTGGTCAATGTCGCGCAATCGGACCTGGATGGTGTCGCCTGCCTTGAGCAGGAAATTCGAGCCACTCGTACTGATTTCCTTCAGAGCGGTATCGACAAAATAACGTTCTCCTTTGGGTAGATCGTCCTTTCGTATCAGTCCTTTGATGTTCAGATCGGTAAGCTCGACAAAAATCCCCAGGGGTTTGATGTCATAGATTAAGGCCTCAAAGGTTTTGTCCGGTTTTTCCTGTGAAACCCACAACATGTATTCCATCAGCTTCAGTCGCCGGGTTTCTTGCTCGGCCGAGGCGGCCGTGCGCTCAGTTTCAGAGATGTGTTTGGCAATTTCAGTCAGTCGCGAAATTTTTGGAGCCGGTGTTTTTGCCTCGTCCTTACGCTGTCCTCGTTGGGAAAGGCGGCGCAATACCCGGTGAACTACCAAATCAGCATAACGTCGGATCGGGCTGGTGAAATGGGTGTAGTTGCTTTTAGACAATCCGTAGTGTCCAATTGGCTGCACACTGTAGGCGGCTCGCTTCAAACTCTTGAGCAAGGCGATTTTCAGGGTGTGCTCCTCCGGTTTACCTTTGATGGATCTCAGCAAATTCTGCAAAAGATCACGGTTGGTGAGATCGCCGGCTTTGTATCCGTAAGCTCTGGCCAGGTCGCGGAACTCAAGCAGTTTTTCAGGATCGGCATCTTCATGAATTCGATAGAGGCAGGGAACCATTTGGTTTTTAGTCGTTTTGGCGACCGCCTCGTTGGCAACTAGCATGAACTCCTCGATCAACTGGTGTGATTCATCGTAATAAACCTTCACAATATCCCGGGCCCGCCCCTTCTCATCCAGAACTACTTTCACCTCTGTGAAATCGAGATCCAGCGCCCCTTGTTGAAAACGGCGTTTGCGAAGCTGCTCCGCCAAGCGCCAGGCTTCCTGAAGTTGGCGGGTGATCGCAGCCTCGACTGCAGGCAGCTGGTCGATTTCGCTTGTCGGCAATTTCAAAGCGATCAAGGCTTCTTCATAAGTGTAGCGCCGCTTGCTGTGAATCACTGCTGAAGTAAAACGTTCTGAAACTGCTTTGCCGTGCACGTTAAAGCGGATGATTACCGCCTGCGTTAAGCGGTCCACATCGGGGCGCAGACTGCAAATTCCATTGCTTAGCTTTTCGGGAAGCATGGGAACCACACGATCTGCCAAATAAACACTGTTGCCTCTGGCGATGGCTTCCTTGTCCATCGCCGTGCCCGGTTCCACATAATGCGAAACATCGGCGATATGCACAGCCAGCTCCCAGCCTCCGGCAGCTTTACCATGTTTGGGGTCATTGTCGATTCGTTGCACATGGATGGCGTCGTCGAAGTCCTTGGCATCACTGGGATCAATGGTAAACACATCCCGATCCCGCCAGTCCTCCCGTTTCCCCAATTCGGCAGGTGAAATTGCCTCATCGATTGCGGCAGCTTCAGCTTGAACGGCAGCTGGAAATTCCAGTGGCAATTGGAACTTCCGGATTACCGACATGATGTCCACACCCGGGTCATTCGGCTTGCCAAGCACTTCGGTCATTCGTGCCACAGGGTTTCGCTGTGATGATTCCCATTCGGCAAATTGCGCCACCACTTTTAAACCGTTCCTGGCTTCAGGCAGCACCTCGATCAAATCAATGGTTCTCGGCAAAGCGGGATCATCAGGGCGCAGGCTGGAATAGCTGCCATTTTTTTGAAAAGTTCCAACAAAGTGCGAACCCGGACGTTCGAGAATTTCTTCCACCCGGGCGACTACTTTGTCAGCTGAACGACGCGACCTCGACGGCTTGCCCTTGACCGTGTTTTTTTTCTTAGCACGTTCGGGCGGACGATCCAGCAGCAGCGATACCCTCACTCGATCACGATTCAAGGTATTTCCAGTGTATCGACCGGGAACAAGAATCCGGTCGTCGCGTAAAGCGTCCAGTATCGAATCCGGCAAGGGGCAGTCAGCATCGGCGATGAAATGTGCACGCAAACTTTCATCACGGCGACGGAAAAATATAGTTCCCGTAGCCGGCACACCCGCCGTCCGTTTTTTCTTGGGTCGCAGGGCATAACGCCCGCGCTTGAGCCGAATAATGAGTCCCTTTTTGAGCAGTTGGGCCAGAGCCTGACGCAACTCAATACGTTCGTCCGAGGAGATTTGTAATTTTCGCGCAAACTCGTTTTTGTTGAGTGGCTGATAGTCTGGCTCGCGAATCACCGATTCGATGGCCTTTTGTAATGATTTTGACATAAAATAGAAATTTGAATCGCCCCTCAGTTCTGCAATCGAGAAATCTCGGGTATTTATAGAAAAATGCTCTCAATAAGAGCAAAAGGGGGCGAAAATGTTTGACATTGTTATTACAATGTCATTGCATATTAGTAGAACATCTGCTGAATTCGATGGAAAGTATCGATTTTGCAGAGAAAAGAGGCTTGCCTCGTGGCACCATAACACCTCAACTTCAAAAAGCTATGACACTCTATTCAATATCTCAACAAAAATCTGACCGGGGAGCTTTCACTTTGATGGAATTGCTGGTGGTCATTACGATCATCATGATCCTGGCGGGCATGGCATTTCCCGGGGCAAAAGGAGTGCTCGACCGGGCTCGTAAAGCCGGTGCGGAAAATCAGGCATTGCAGGTACGCTCGTCCATTGCTGCTTATTACACCGAATACCGTCGCTACCCACTTGCCAGCACCGGAGGAGGAGAATCAGCCATTCGCACAAATGAAACCTTGATGGATATTCTTCTCGGAGCCGACGGTAACAAATACAATCCGCGTGGCATCTCTTTCTTTGCCGGGAAAAAGGCAAAAGGGGGGAAGGGCGGGCTGGTCATGAGTGGCAGTGGTGGCGGAAAATTGGTCGATCCCTGGGGAGAATTGTTTTATGTGATCATGGATACTGATTACAACAACCGCGTTACAGCTCCGTTCAGCAAAACCAATGAAGCAGGAAACAATGAGATTCCCCAAAACGTCATTGTCTGGAGCACGGGACCTGACGGAGCAGAATCCGATGATGTGAAAGACAACATCACCACTTGGTAGTCGGCACAAGGCTAAGTGGATCAGCGCAAAGGTAGACTGGAAGGGCATTCCGTTGATTGCTGGGAAACGGGGAGGGACGGATAGGCAATCCGTCTTACGGAG
>DAOUQC010000058.1 GCA_030625775.1 Verrucomicrobiota bacterium | reverse complement strand
CTCGCACGATGTGATAGCTGTCTGCTTGTTTGTCACCAACAGCACCCTGTTTTACGGGCATCCAGCTCCCTTTCAGGCTGGCATCGGTGAGCATGTTGATAAAGGTCTGCTCCAGATTTTTACGACTGGTTTCGTTTTGTGCGTGAAGCAAATTGCCAGAAGTGAAAAGCAGTAGCGTTGCAGCAACGAGAAAGAAATGGGGAATTTTGATCATGACTTGGTAATAGTTGGAGTTTGGTTTTTTGCCGAGTTACAATCCCCGGTGAATGTGTTCGAGGGCGAGCACGGCATAAGCGGTGACCAGCACCGGGTCGTCTTCCCACCAGCGACTGGAACCCTGGTTGACCCAGGATCCATCACGCTGCTGATCATCAAAGAGTTTCAGGGCGAGTTTTTCACGCCACTTGATTTTGCTGCCGTCGGCCAGCGTCAAGGTGTCAGCTCCATAGAGGGTCAGGGCTTTGGCCATGGTGTGGTAATAATAATATAGACCCTGGGCTTTAAGCCCGGGATTTTCATCAATCGAAAAATTTTGCTGCAACCAGGTGAGGGCGGCTTTCATTCGCGGATCCTGTTTGTCCATGTCAGCATAAATGAAGCTTAACATTCCGGCATAACCCATGCTGCCGTAAGAGCGCAGGGCGATTTTCCCATCGGAGGTTACCTCTTCACCGGCTTTGGTGTCCCCGGGGAAATAGACAAAACCTCCGAGGTCTTTTTTGTTCAGGGCATATTCTTTGCCGAGCATTTTCACGGTTTTTTCCGAGTTCTGGCATTTTTCGACAAACTCGATGGCGGCTCCCCAGTCGAGATCAAATTCGCCCGCTCCTCCTGCGGTATCGGAAAGATACTGTTTGGAGTAATGCAGGGCTTCGAGAGCGAGGTGGGTATTGGATAAATCCGAGTGAGCATAGGTGCCGCCGTAGCCAATGCCGCCATCAAAGACATTGTCTGTTTGGCCCCGGGCATCAAAATCGGATTGCTGGTTGATGAGGAATTTTCGAGCGCTGCGGATGATTTCATCGTTGCTGGAATCACCGCCCTGCATCAGGGCCATCAGCGACAGCGAGGTGTTGTAGGTCGCCAGTCCCTTGCCGTAAATGCCTCCATCACTCTTTTTTTTGCTGACGATAAACGCGAGGCCTTTTTTTATCTGGGCAGGGAGTTTGTCTGAAGGGGCGAGTGAGGGATCACCTGCGATGGCAGCGACCGCCAGAGCAGTGAGCGCGGGTTGGTCGGTTTCGCTCCAGGCCCCGCTTTCCTGATCCTGGTGTTGTTTCAGCCAGATGACTCCTTTGTCGATAGCGTGTTCGATTTCCAGACGCAGGGACAGATCTCCCTGGGCTCCGGGTTTAGAACTGATATTTTTTTGTGTAAAAGCCGGGTTTGCAGTGAAAACAACAAAGATAAAACAAGCAAAGCAAAGGGAAGCGCTATTGAGAGGAAAGATTTTCATGGCAGAAGAGGTTTATTTTTTTGCAGGCTTTCCTTGGCTTTCCGGGCTCAAAACAAGGGTGATCGGGGTTCCCATTTTTGGTGCGATCTTGGTATTGGTCATCCATCGTTCATCGTCGTCCGAACCGGAACGGAAGCTGTTGATCAGAGATCCATTGTCGATGTAGACGGCGATCAGGGTTCCCTCTGCTTCGGCAATAAAGGTGCCTTCATAAATGATGGATCCGGTATAAATCCATTGGCCTTCATTCATGGGGCTGTCGGTTTTTAAATCGCGGATGAGTTCACCTATTTGAAAACGTCTGGGTTTTTCGAGGCCATCGCTTTTTTCTGTCCATTCTGCAGCGATCCGAATGGAACTGCCACGATCAGCTATTCCGGCTTTGCCTTTTTTTTCATCCTCGGGGAAAAGGGCATCAAAAGTGTCGCCCACGCCGTCGCGGTAATGGCATAGTTTCAGCGCGATTTGCAACTGTGCAGGCCTGATTTTGGTGCTGAGCAGGCTCTCATGGATTTTCCCTTCATCAGTGACGAGCACGTATTCCAGCAGACCTTTTTCCAGGTTCATGGTGGCGGGGAAACGGATTTCCCGGGTTTTGCCGTTGAAGGTGATGTCCCCGATCTGATAGCGGTGGTCTCCCAGGCTTTTGACACTTGCTTTGCCGGGGGTTGCTTGCTTTGGGCTGGCAGCTTTGCTTTTGCCTTCTTCTTCTTTTGCAGGGGAGGTTTGTTTTACTTTCGCTTTTTCGGCCCGGGCGGCGGGAGCATCGGGTAGGCAAAAAAGAACCAGCCCTGCGATCAAGGCAGTCAGCAGTGGGGAGGTTGGGGATTGCTTGGCAGGCATGGGTTTAAAAATCACAATCAAACGATAGCTGGATCTGTGGGTGGATGCCAGCAAACTTTGTCAGGCATTGATGTTTGCCTGGGCTTGCTTCCGGTTGATTAATCAGCTAAAAAATCACTATGCCAATTACATATCAATCTACTGTTGTGAATGCTTCCTTGGAAGATGTCTGGAATAGGATCAGTGATTTCCACGATTTGTCATGGGCTCCGGAAGTGATCAGCAAATGTGAGAAGGTAGGAGATTCCGGAGGGCGGGAAGTTGGGGCGAAGAGGGTATTGAATGACGCCTTTCATGAAACAGTGACCCGGGTGGATGCTGGTGCGCATATCCTGGAATATTCGATTGATGACGGTCCTAGTCCGGTTTCTCCGGGTGAGGTGAGTAACTATCTGGGCGTGATCAGTCTGAAACCGATAACGATGAATGATGGACCTGCGACTTTTGTCGAATGGTCATCAGCATGGGATTCTGACAGCGAAGAGGCAGTTGGTTTTTGCCGCGGAATTTATGTAGCTCTGTTGAATTCCTTGAAAGCTTCTTTTTGAAGTTAGGGTTATTTTCTACGGACTGTCCAGCGACAATATAGACGTCAAGCGCCAAGGCCTTTTGACTAATAAGGGCAGTGAGGGTGAAGCCGATGCAGAGAATTTTTCTAGCTTTGGAGATATTCATTTCTGGAGTTTTGTGATTATTGCGTAGCTTGAGGAGTGAAACCTCCGGTAAGAAGCTCTTGTTTTCAAATAATCCTCCCCCTCCTTTTTATCCTGCTGTCTTTTGCTGGAGTGGAGATTTGCACTGCCGAAACCTGGTTTGTGAATAATCTGCAAGGCAAGGATGATAATGAGGGTCGAACGGCAGCGCAGGCCTTCCGAACGCTGGCGAAGGTGGTGAAAACTGCAAGAACCTCCGACACCATTATCATTGCCAATACCGGGGAAGCTTATCGGGAGCCACTGGTTTTGAGCCATCTGGGAGGCACCCCTTCGAAGCCGTTGGTCATCGAGGGCAACGGTGCGGTGATCAGCGGTTTGCGTGAAATTGATCCCCGGCAATGGCAGAAAAGCGGCGATGTGTATGAAATTGCCGGGCCACGTCCGTACGGTTGGCCTATGCTGGTCATTGATGGGAAGCGCACAGCTTCTGGCGATGCAAAGGCTTTGCAGCAAGGGCAGTGGTCGTGGCTGCGGACTGAGGATGACAAAAAGAAGGGAATCTTGCGATTCAGGCCTGAAGCGGGGAAAAAACCGGGGGATTATCGATTGGAGGGATCTTTTCAATCGTCAGGATTGCAGGTGGGATCATCGAGTTATTTTGTGGTAAAAAATCTTATTTCAGAGTTTCACTCGAACGATGGATTTAATATTCACGGCGATTGTCGCAGTGCGGTATTCGAGAATATCGAGGGGCGTTTTAATGGCGATGATGGTTTCAGTATTCATGAAGCAATCGAGGCAGTGGTGCGCAACGGGCATTTTCATCACAATGGTTCAGGAATTGAGGATGTGAATTTGTCCCGTTCTTTTTATTCAGGGATCAAAGTCCATCATAACAGCAGGCTCGGCATTTTGTTTATCGGCGCATTTCACAGCGCGGTGGATGTTCAGGTCTATGACAATCCGAGTAATTTCAGAATCGCTCCCGGAACAACCAAGCACTTGGTAGGCGGGGAATTCAGCCCGATTCAGGGCACCTCAGTCTATCTTCAGAACGTCATTTCCCATGGTGGCGAATACGGTGCGTTCATTGCTGATCGCGCCCGGGTCATGATTGTGAGCTCGATTTTTGCCGCTTCGAAAGTTGGAATTGCTGCGGAGCGGGGGAGCCGGGTTCATTTGACCAAAAGTGTGGTTGCCAATTGTGAAGATTTGGAGTTGCGGTTAAAAGGGGAGAGTTTTTTCGGTGAGGCGAATATCTATTTTCCCGGAAGGTATGAGCTGGGAGGAAAGAGTTTTTTGTCCCAAGAGTGGGATGCGTTCAAGGCGGCTGTGGGCCACCATGAGCAGGCCTTGCAGCAGGACCCTGTTTTAGATTCGCATTTCCGAATTGGAGAAGCTTCGTTACAAAAGATCGGCAAGCATCTGATCGGGCCGACGGTTTATTATGAGGAATTGGAAAAGTGAGGGGCAAAGCGTAGCCATCAATGGACGGATTTGGAAGCGGAGCGGAGTGGAACCGGAGCGCAGCGGAGATAGTCCATAGGCAAATAGACGGTGTCCAATCCACTTTACGCGTGCTATGCTGCAGACGAATTAAGTGATGGATGTTCCGGAGATTATAACTTGTGTCGATTGTGGGCAGAAAGCGCATCGTTTGAGCTATCCACCTGAAGAAGGCTGGCAGGACGGGGATATAGTGGCCTACCGTTGCTCCGGGTGCATGGATCGCTGGGATCTGGTGATCGGTGAAGGCGATGATGGAGGGCGGGATCCGGAGGCGATTTTTGATTTCAGGCAATGGTTGCAGGATCGTAATTCTTGATAAAATGAGCAGTGAAGATAACCGCAATGATGTCATCATCGTTCTATACGACAGTGACTGTCCTTTGTGTACTTTTCAAATGAAGTCACTCACTTGGCTGGATTGGTTCAACCGGGTCAAGTTTTTGCCGATCAAAGATGCCCAGGCGGCAATCATTGCGCCGAATTTGACACGAGAAGACCTTCTGGAGGCAATTCATTGTGTGACGGTTGGCGGGAAGATCTATCGTGGAGCGAGATGCATTCGCTATCTAGGAATGCGGCTGCCCCTGTTGGTGCCGCTGTCTTTGTTTTTGTGGATACCCGGAGTGATCTGGCTGGCGGAGAAATTTTATATGTGGATCAGCCGCAATCGGTTATTCCTGAGCAAGCTCTTTGGCTGCAAGGGCGCCTGCGTTATTATGCCTGAGCGCAAGCGTGATCAGGCTGAGCCCAATCTTGGGCAGGATTAGCAACTGTATTGAGTTGCCCCGGTTACAGTGGTTGGGGTTTCTGAAGGCGGTGGCTAAAGCACTAGTGGAACAGTGTTGCATTCTATGTTAGCGATTGAAGCTTATGAGAGTTTTCACACTTTGGGTGCACTGTATTTTTTTAGTTCTGATTTTTTTGCCGGTTCCCGTCAGCCGGGCGGCAGATGACTTACCGGTCTTACTTAAAGAAAATTTCAAACGTGGTTTTGCTGCATGGGACACTACGGATGCCAGTGCCTGGCGGGTGCGGGAGTTTGGTAAGCCGGGCAATCGGGTGTTAGAGCTTTACGGAGCTTCCAATTACAAGCCGCCACATCGCAGTCCGGTGAACATGGCGATGTTGAAATACCAGACGGTGGGGGATTTTGTTCTCACGGCCAAGGTGCGAACGACGAAAAAAAGTTATGGTCATCGGGACATGTGCTTGTTTTTTGGCTATCAGGATCCGGCGCATTTTTACTATGTGCATCTGGGGCAGAAAGCGGATGATCATGCCAACCAGATATTCATTGTCAACGATGCGCCGAGGATAAAAATCTCGGAAAAAACCAGTGCAGGTACGCCGTGGAAGGATGACACCTGGCATCAGGTGAAAATAGTGCGCGAAGTAGAGAGCGGGCTGATCGAGGTCTATTTTGACGACATGAAAAAGCCAATGATGGCGGCACACGACAAGACCTTTGACTGGGGCAGCATCGGACTGGGGTCTTTTGATGATACGGGGATGTGGGATGATGTGGAATTGCGGGGGATCAAGGTCAAAGCCAAGGGTGCAGCGGCGCATGCGGATCCTAAAACTTTGAAATACAATAAGTGGACGTCTGACTTTCAGATTCACAATGCGATTGCCTTGAGCTTTGATGGAAAGGGACGTGCCTATGTGACAGGGGCCCGGCGTCGGGTGGCGCAGGATCTGGCGATTCGCCAGGAGTGGATGGTGGAGGATTTGAAATTGCGTTCGGTGGAAGACAAACGTGCTTTTTATCATCGTGAGTTGTCACCGGAAAAGGGGCAGAGCGAAAATAGCAAAAAACAAGTAGTGGATCATAACAAAGATGGTTCACACGACTGGCGTGACCTGACGGTGATGAGCGATACGATCTATCGTCTGGAGGACAGCAATGGTGATGGCAAGGCGGATATAAAAACAGCCTATGCAACGGACGTCAAAACAGAAATCACCGGAAGCATGGCGGGGGTGATGTATTTCGATGGTGATGTTTATGCGACGGCTTCACCGGAGTTGATGAAATTTCGTGATACCTCTGGAAACGGGGTGGCTGACAAACGGGAATCCATCGCCCACGGTTTTGGAGTTCACGTGGCCTACGCAGGGCATTATATGCACGGATTGAACGTCGGGCCGGATGGGCGCATCTACTGGACGATCGGGGACAAAGGGATCAACGTGACATCGAAAGAAGGGAAAAAATACGAATACCCCCATGAAGGCAGCATGATGCGCTGTGAGCCGGACGGTTCGAATTTTGAAGTATTTGTGCGCGGCCTGCGCAATTTGCAGGAACCGCGTTTTGATGCTTATGGAAACTGGTTCGGGGTGGATAACGATGGCGATAGCCCGGGGGAAATGGAGCGTCTGGTTTACCTGGTTCAACACATGGATGCCGGCTGGCGGATCAATTGGCAGTATTTCAAAGGGGATTACAATTTCTGGACCAGTGAGGGAATGTACAAGCCTTACTTTGATGGTCAGCCGGGACATATTGTGCCGACCATTAAGAATTATGTAAACGGTCCGTCCGGTTTTGCGTGGAATCCCGGCACGGCACTCAGTCCGGAGTACCGCAATTATTTTTTCATTACCCAGTTTTCTTCAGGATATCAGAATGCTTTCCAGGTGAAAGCCAAGGGGGCATCGTTTGAAATGATCAACGATCATATCATCGGCAACGGGGTGCCGCTGGTGGGATTAAACTGGGGGCCGGATGGTGGGCTTTACGGCACGGACTGGGGTGGGGGGTACCCGCTCAATGATGAAGGCGGGGTGTGGAAAATTGATGTGCCGGAGTATGAAAATTCGAAGGAGCGGAAGAAAACCGCTTTTTTGCTGGGTGATGGCATGGGCAAGTGGAAGGATGGGGATTTGGTGGAATATTGTGCCCACGCGGACCAACGGGTGAGACTGGCGGCCCAGTTTGAATTGGTCAAGCGAGAGGAGGCGGACTTACTTGGGAAAACGGCATTGGATGTGAAACAGCCGCAGATGGCGAGGATTCACGCCTTGTGGGGCTGGGGACAGTTGCAGCGGAAAAAAGAGCAGCGCAAACCATCATCACTACTGAAACTGGCCGGCGATCAGGACGTGGAAATGCGGGCGCAGTTTGCCCGGACGATTGGGGACATGGGTTCGATTGAGGGACAGGCTACGCTCGATGTCTTGATCAAATTACTGGAAGACAAAAGTGACCGGGTGCGGAGTTTTGCGGCGATCTCTTTGGGGAATTTGGCGGCAGACAAAGCTTACCCGGCCTTGCTGGCTTTTGCAGGGAAGATCCAGCGGGATCAGACTTACTTGCGTCATGCCGCGGTATCGGCGCTGGAACACTGTGCGACAGCGCAGCAGTTGGCTGCTTTGAGCAAGGACGGGAATCCGGCAATACGCCACGCGGCCTTGTTGGCACTGCGGCGTTCGGGTGATGCAGGCGCTGCCGGGTTTTTGGCTGATGGTGAAGAGTTTATTGCCACCGATGCGGCCCGGGCGATTCACGATGATGATTCGATTGCAGCAGCTCTGCCGGCTTTGGCGGCAGCTTTGGTTTTGACATCGTATGAAAACGAAGCCTTCATCCGCCGTGCGGTAAACGCGAACTTCCGGCTTGGAGATGATCACTCGGCAGAGCGTCTGGCCGTTTATACTTTGAAAAAACAGGCTCCGCTGCCTCTGCGACGGGATGCGTTGCAGGCCCTGTCGATGTGGGCGGATCTTCCCGAGATTGACCGTATCGAAGGACGTTACCGCGAGCTGTCCAAACGCGATCTTGGAGCAGCTGCCAAATTGGTGGAGCCTCACCTGGGTTCTTTGCTGGCAGACAAGGAGTCGGGAATCCGGGAATTGGCTATGCGCGTGGCCACCACGCTGAAGGTTCCCATCGATCCTGAGATTTTGCTGACGGTGGTCAAAGGGACGGCCAATGCATCGGCATTGCGACTGGAGGCTCTCAATGCGCTGGAGAAACAGGGCTCGACCCAATTGGCGGCAGCGGTGGATGCGGGCCTGGCGTCTTCGTCGCGTCGGCTCAGGGTTCGGGCTTTGCGCTTGCTGGCGGCGATTGACTCGCAGAAAGCGGTTCAACGGGCTGCTGTGATTTTGAAAAAGGATGCGGATGTGTTTGAAGGCCAGCAGGTTTTTGTGACACTTTCCGGTATGGGCAATAAACAAGCGGATCAAGTACTGACGGAATGGGCCGAGAAGCTGGCGAATGGTGGAGTGAAACCGGAGTTACTGCTGGATGTGATCACTGCGGCGCAGGTAAGAGCGGAGTCAGTGCCAAAGATCAAATCGGCTCTTGATGAGTTTGGCAAAATTCGCAAGCCGGGTGATCTGGTGGCTTCTTTTTACGAATGCCTGGAGGGCGGGGATCCTGAAGAGGGTAAGGACATTTTCATGAATCACATTGCGGCACAGTGTGTGCGTTGCCACAAATACAACAATGGCAAGGGCAGCACCATCGGGCCGAACTTGAAATCGATCGGGAGGCTAAAGGATCGCCGTTATATTTTGGAATCAGTTCTGAATCCGCAGGCGGTGATCACTCCGGGTTATGGCACGATTTCGGTGACTTTGAAAAATGGGGATACGGTGGCCGGGCAGTTCCGTAAAGAGACAAAGAAGGAGATTGAGGTTCGTGATGCTGATAATAAAACGATCAAGGTGGCGGTGGATCAGATCAAGGAACGAAGCCCTGTGATTTCGACGATGCCACCGATGAGTGCTTTGCTCAAGAAGCACGAGATTCGTGATGTGGTGGCTTATCTGGCGACTTTGAAGTTGAAGTAGTCGGCAGAAAATCAGGGAAGGGGGTATAGATGCGTGGGATTTATCAGCTTTCCTAATTGACGAAGGGGATTCTCCTCTGCACCTTGCTACTTAACTAACACCAAACAAAATGACCATGAAAATTTCACGCAAACATTTTTTTCTTATTGCTGCCACCACTTTACTGGCAGGACTCACTTCTTTGATGGCTCAGGACAAAAAGTTGCCCCGGGTTTATTTTGATATCGAAGCTGACGGTAAAAAGCTGGGACGTATTGTGATGGAGCTGCGTTCCGATGTGGTTCCAAAAACAGCTGAAAACTTCCGCGCACTCTGCACCGGAGAAAAAGGTTTTGGTTACAAGGGCAGCAGCTTTCACCGGGTGATCCAGAATTTCATGGCGCAGGGAGGAGATTTCACCAATCACAACGGAACGGGTGGGAAATCGATTTATGGCACAAAATTCGAGGACGAGAATTTCACGCTCAAGCATACGGGGCCGGGAATCCTGAGCATGGCCAACGCTGGCCCTGACACCAATGGTTCGCAGTTTTTTCTCTGCACGGTGAAAACCCAGTGGCTCGACGGCAAACACGTGGTATTTGGTAAGGTGGTCGAAGGCATGGATGTAGTGCAAAAAATCGAGAATTTGGGCTCACGATCCGGGGCTACCAGCGCAAAAATCGTCATCAAGGATTCCGGTGAGTTGAAATAAAGAAGGTGAGCGAATCACCTTTCGATTTATCCAAAAGGGCACTTTTTGTAAGTGCCCTTTTTTTGGGTGCTGTAAAAAGCAGGATGCAATGCCATTGCGTCATTACCTGTGGCGGGAGCGGGCTTTGGAGCTGTTTGAATGCTTCACCTAAAGGAAGTTGTGAATTCGGCTTACGAGGTTCGCGAAGGAGGGATAAAGCTATTCAGCAATGGGGGTAATTTTCACATCGCGGATGTCATAGGCGCCGACCGATTCGCTGCTCGACCAGAGCAGGACTTCCATGGAGAGCATGCCTTCAGGAACCGTAAAGGTTCCTGAAAGTGTTTCCTCTCGATCCACCGAATTGGAAGCCGCTTTGATGTGGGTTATTTGTCCTTTTCCAGAGGATTCAGCGTTGGGGTAAGAGCTGACATAAAGAGCGATACCGCCTTTCTCGGCAGTCTGGCAAAATATTTTACTTTCAATCCGGTAGCGCTGCCCTTCGGAGACAGGGATGGCAGGTGAATAGGCGCGCCGATGATCTTTTCCAGGGCGTTTCATCTGAAATTTGAGTGATGAACTGGATTTTCCAGGAGCAAGGGTGACTTCACTGTGCGAGAGTTTCCAGTTGGTCGCCCTATCGTCAAATGTCCAGGTGTAAGCTTTTCCGGGTTTGGCCTTGGCCTTGGCTTTCACCTTGGGTTTGGGAGTTTTGATCCCGGCTGATTTCACCAGAAAGTCGGCGAACTCATTGGCGATGATTTTGTGGCCTTGCGCATTGGGGTGGGCTTGATCCCCGAAAAAGTTTTCGATTTTATCCCGCCCGATTTTTGTCATGATCCGATTGAGATCAAAGACAGGCAGGTTTCGTTTTGCCGCGACTTCCCTGACCGCATCAGCGAAGTCATCCATCATCACAAAGCGGGGCCCGGTGCCGGGCGTGGTGGCGAATGGGAGGATGGCGGTTTTGCCCTCGGTTTTTTCGACAAGCCGTTTGATATAGTCGTCCATCGAGTTTTTGAAATACTCTTTGGTGTAAGTGCCGCTCTTGTCATTATATCCATACATGATAGTGACGAGGTCAGGAGCATCACCGACAAAATCACGAGGGATCCAGGCGCGGCCATCGGTTGATTTTGCTCCGCCGACAGCACGGCTTTCGATGATGATATCGTCATAGCCCAGCCACTCGTGTAGAATTTTCTGGGTGAGAGCGGTGTAGCGTTGGCTGTCTTTGTCTGACAGACCGGTGCCGGCGGTGATGGAGTCCCCGATGCAGACAATGTGAACTGGCTTTTTGTTTTTGAGCAGTTCAAGCACGTTGGAGAAAGCTCGTGCTTTATAATCGGTGCTTGTTGGCTCGACCTGTTTTTCGATCTGAACCTGATCGATGCTGTAGCTGTGTTGCGGAATTTTTGCGTTGTTGAAATAGATCGACCAGCGACTGCCAAAACGCAGGGCTTTGATTCCACTGGGCGGAAGGGCGCCCGTTGAGCCGATGGGGTCGTATTGACCTTCGGGCACGAGCGCTGACCACGGGATGGTGATTTTGTTCCACTCAGTATTGCGCAGGGGAAAATAATAAATGTATGAATAGGCGCCAGTGGGCCGGTCTCCGACAGATAGACAGCCGAATAAATCAGAGCCATCGCCTTTGACCATGAAAGAGATGCCTTGGTATTGATCCCAGATTGGACTGCCCTGCAGAGGACGGGAGCTCAACTGTTTGGAAACGGTGCCGGGCAGGGTCACGCGGATGGCATTGCTTCCGACAGCTGCGGAATCAGCTTTTTCGAAAGAGGCTGTCTTGCCCAGGCTATTCCATCCATCAAGTTTTTCGAAGTCTTCGAGAACGACGGGGGCAGCGGAGGCACTGTCGGAAAGGATTATTATTAATGTTAGTATGAGGGCTCTCATTAGTTCGTGGAACGATGGATGCTTCGGAAGAAGACGAAGTTGGAACTTCGTTATACGGGAAGGGGGGATTACTTGCCTGATTTTTTGTCCTTGTCGGCGGGTTTGTGGAACTCCAGCCAGGCTTCCCAGCCGTGAGGTTTTTTACCTACGTAGTCGATGGTATCAAAAAAAGCGGCATTGCCGTTCATCCGCGGATCTCCTTCTTTTTTCAACATGGATTCCATCCTGCTCTGCATGTCCCGGGTCACGTTTTTGTATTCCTCACTGTTGGCGAGATTTTCCATGCAGCGAGGGTCGGAATCGATCCGGTAGAGTTCCTCCGCAGGGCGTTTGCCGAATGACAGGCGATAGAACTTGTTAAATTTGCTGAGGATGGCGGTTTTGGTAGGGCTGTCGTCACAGTTGCGGTAACCAGTTTCTGGATTGCCGGCGGGCCAGCGGTCGCTTTCGTAGTTGCGGATGTAGAGGAATTCGCGGGTGCGGATCGCCCGGACGGGATATCCCACATCGTTAGGGCGGCCGATATCATGGCGTTCTTTGCCGATGAGCTGCACGTCGCGTGTGGGGTCGATCAGGCCTTCTTTCCCAGACAACAGCAGATCCATGAAACTTTTGCCGGTCATTTGCGGATCGGGCTTGAGCCCTGCGGCTTCCATAATGGTGGGAGCGTAGTCACGCACGTTGATGAAATCGTGGATCACGCGCCCGGGTTTCACTTTTTTGCCCCAGCGTACGGCGAGTGGCAGGTGAAAGCCATCCTCGAGGATTTGTCCTTTCACGCGTGGAAAGGGCATGCCGTGATCCGATGTCACCAGAATGAGCGTATTTTCCAATTCGCCGATTTTTTCCAAGTGATCGATGATCCGTCCCAGATGGGTGTCGAACCATTCCACTTCAACGGCGTAGTCCAGCATGTCACTGCGCACAGTACGGGTGTCCGGGAAATAGGGGGGCACTTCGACGTCCTTGAGATTTTTCCCTTCCTGCAACCCCGCCCCATCTTCATAAGTGCGGTGCGGTTCATAGGCGCCATACCAAAAGCAAAAGGGTTGGTTTTTTTTGCGGTCTTTGAGGAATTCTTTGAAATTAGCAGCATAGTTGGTTGATGACATGCCGCGATGTGGAGGTTTGTCTTTGATCTTCTGGTATTCCTTCCCCGCTGGATTGTGCGTGTAGCCTGACACCCTGTAATCTCCGGGCCCCCAGCCTTTACCAGTCAATCCAACGTGATAGCCGGCTTTTTCCATCAAGGCCGGGTAAACTTTGAACTCCTTGGGGAAGATGGTCATATGGTTGACCGCTTCTTTTAGTTGCCAGGAATTCCGGCCAGTCAGAATGCTGGCCCGGCAGGGGCTGCACTTGGGGTTGGAGGTGAAGGTATTGGTGAAGCGTACCCCTTCGTTGGCGATGCGGTCGAAGGAGGGGGTTTTCACCCATTTGCAGCCATTGACCCCTGCGTGCTCGCCCGACCAGTCATCGGCAATGGCAAAAATGATATTGGGGCGTTGAGTGTTTTTATCATCAGCATGACTCTGGGGGCAGAAGAAAAAAAATCCCATTAGAAGCGACAGGGGTAGGCAGTGAAGATGGAATTTCATGGTGAAAGGGTAGGTGATTTGTTTCATTGTGCAAAGGTAAGGGTTTACATTGGCGCGAATCCGTTATTCTTTAGTATTCAAGTTTATCCTCGTAGAGCTTAAGCTTGTATTTGAAATGACTTTCAGAGCCCCCTGCCACCTGTTGATGCTGCTTCACCTACGACGCCTGTTTGTTGCGTTGATGACCTTTGCTTGCCTGATGCTTGCGGCCGGTCACGCTGATGCAGCGGATGGAAAGAAACTCAACTTCCTTTTTTTCCTGGCCGATGACCTCGGTTACATGGATGTGGGTTTCAATAACCCCAATACCTTTTACGAAACCCAGCATCTCGACCGGCTCGCTCGCTCGGGTATGATTTTCACGGATTTTTATGCAGCTTGCCAGGTCTGCTCACCGACCCGGGCCAGTATCATGACCGGCAAGTATCCGGCGCGCACGGGCACGACGAATTTTTTCTGTGGCAAGCGGGCGGAGAAGTTTTTGCCCGCAGAGTACAACTGTCAGATGGAGCGTGAAGAGGTGACGATAGCTGAAGCACTCAAGGAAAAGGGGTATAAAACTTTTTTTGCCGGCAAATGGCATCTGGGCCCGAACGAGGGGCATTCACCGACGGATCAGGGATTTGATATCAACAAGGGAGGTGGAGAAAACGGTTTACCACGGAGTTATTTTTCGCCCTACAAAAATGTTACCAATTTACCGCCGGGCCCGGATGGGGAATTTCTTACTGATCGGCTGGCAAAAGATGCGGTAAGTTTCCTTGAATCCTCAGCCAGGTCCGAGGATCCGTTTTTTCTCTACCTGTCTTTCTATTCGGTGCACACGCCGCTCATGGCTCCGAAGCATCTGGTGGAAAAATATGAATCCAAAGCCGAACGAATGGGGCTGACTCAAGAAAAAGGTCGATGGGGTAGCGAGCGGCAGTTGTTTTTGAATCAGAAAGAAGATACGAGGAAGGTTCGCATTCGCCAGGATCACGCAACTTTTGCGGCCATGGTGGAGAGTCTGGATACGGCTGTTGGAAAGGTGCTGGATAAGTTGGACGTCCTTGGTATGAGGGATAATACGGCGGTGATTTTCATGTCGGACAACGGAGGCACATCGACTTCCGAAGGTTGGCCGACCTCGAACCGCCCGCTTCGTGGGGGCAAGGGGTGGATGTATGAGGGAGGGATTCGTGAGCCGATGATTGTCCGTTGGCCGCAGGTAACTCCACCTCAATCCCGTTGTGAATTTCCACTGATCAGCACTGATTTTTACCCAACGATTCTAGAGATGGCGGGGATACCTGCCAGGAAGGATCAACATGTGGATGGCAAAAGTTTTGTGAATTTACTGCGTAATCCTGTTGCTCGGTTTGAGCGGGCACCGTTGTTCTGGCACTACCCGCACTATGGCAATCAGGGAGGTTTTCCGGCCAGCGCGATTCGTCTGGGGGACTACAAGCTCATTGAGGACCTCGAAGATGGCGAGCTTGAGCTGTATAATTTAAGGGATGATATTTCAGAGCACAATAATCTGATGCAACTCTATCCGCAGCGGGCAGAAAAGATGCACAGGATACTGAGTGATTGGAGGAAAGAGGTGGATGCCAAATTCCTGCGGCCTAATCCGAAGACGGGGAATACAAAGCCGGGCAAGGGATCAAAATCGGTGAAGGAACTTTGAGGAAGGATGAGAATACAGAAATTCCTTCATGGTAGAAAAGTGGTGCCTGTTTTGTTTCTAAATTCCTAAAAATCACATGTTCCGTTCGATTTCCATTATCATTTTAGTTGCGCAAAGTGCTGTCGTTGCCTGGGCCAAGCCTAATGTGTTGTTCATTGCAGTGGATGACCTGCGGCCGGAGCTGGCTTGTTACGGTAAGACGCACATCAAATCGCCTAATATTGATAAATTGGCGAAGACCGGATTTCTTTTTGAGCGTGCTTATTGCATGGTGCCGACATGTGGTGCATCGCGCGCCAGTTTGATGACGGGGATCCGTCCGTCGCGTGGGCGTTTTGTTTCGTATCTCGCGTCTGCACAAAAGGAGACGCCGGGCATCATGACCCTGAATACCCATTTTAAAAACAATGGTTATCACACGGTATCGAACGGTAAAATTTTCCATCATCGCGAGGATAATGCGCGGGGTTGGTCGGAGGAAGTGTGGCGACCGACAGGAAATGGGATCGGTTACCGGCTTGAGGAAAATCAGAAGATTCACAAAGAGCGGGGCAAAATGAAAGGCCGGAGGAGACGGGGCCCTCCCTATGAGTCGGCGGATGCACCGGATATGGATTATCCTGATGGACAGATTGCGGCAAAAGCCATCGAAGACTTGCGACGTCTGAAAGACAAAGAAGAGCCGTTTTTCCTGGCAGTGGGTTTTCTCAAACCTCATTTACCTTTTGTAGCTCCAAAAAAATACTGGGATCTCTATGATTATGACAGCATTCAATTGCCGCCGAATTACTACCCTCCAAAAAATGCGCCCAAAGAAGCGGTTCATACATCGGGTGAATTGCGCGCTTATGCGGGGGTGCCTGCCAAGGGGCCGGTTTCGGATGAGATGGCGCGCAAGATGATTCATGGTTATTACGCCTGCGTCAGTTTCACCGATGCCCAGGTGGGCAAGGTGCTGGATGAGTTGGAAAAGCTGGGGCTGGCAGAGGATACGATTGTCATTCTCTGGGGGGATCACGGCTGGAATCTTGCGGAGCACACTATGTGGTGCAAACACAGCTGCTTCGAAACATCGATGCAGGTGCCGCTGATCGTGCGTGCGCCGGGAGTGACGAAGGGGGGGCAGCGAACGAAGGCTCTCACCGAGTTCATCGATATATACCCATCGCTCAGCGAACTCGCTGGTTTGCCTTTGCCATCACACCTTCAGGGCAAGAGTTTTGTACCTTTGCTGAAAGATCCGGATTTACCGTGGAAGCCTGCCGCCATCGGACGTTTTGTGAATGGCGATACCATTCGAACCGATCAATTTCGTTTCAGTGAGTACACCCGTAAAGGCGGCAAATTCAATTCACGCATGCTTTACGATCACAGCAAGGATCCGGGAGAAAATGTAAACGTGTCGGAACAAACAGAGCAGGCCGTTACAGTAAAAGAACTGACTGCAGCCCTCCACAAAGGCAAGGGTAAGAAGGGAATATTGAATGTTGAACAAGGAACCGAGTCCCGCAGCCGCGGGGCGAGATAACCGGAAAAAACTACTTGAAGGCAATGAAGAAGGAGGAAGTGCAGAGGGGGAGTAATTGATGAATGGTGAACAGGCGAGAAATTTTGATTTGCAGGAACGACTGGTTGAATACGCAGTTAGAGTTTTGAATGTGGTTGAAGTGTTGCCTGATACACTGGCGGGAAAGCATGTTGCGGGACAACTGGTCCGATCAGGCACTTCACCTGCAGCGAATTATGGAGAAGCTCAGGGAGCTGAATCTCGGAAGGATTTTATTCATAAAATGAAAATCTCCTTAAAAGAATTGAGGGAAACGTTGGTATGGTTGTTGATTATTCAAAGTAAGCCGCTGGTTGAATTGCCTAAAAAACTCAATTCCATTATCGAGGAAACCAACGAACTGATTTCCATTTTTGTGGTAAGCATAACAACTGCCAAGAAAAATCTATTGAGCCAATAACTTCCATTTTTTCTTTTCATTCCTCCGACATTCTGAATTCCTTGTTCAATATTAATTATTCCCCTTCCCCCATGATCCCAAAAACCCTCCTTAAAGAGTCGATCATCGCACCACCGGGTTACAATCGCTGGCTGGTGCCACCGGCTTCGATCGCCATTCACCTGTGCATTGGTTCGGTCTATGCGTGGAGTATTTTTAATCCGGCTTTGATGCGGGAGTTGGGAGTTATTGTTCCTGCGGCAGGGGACTGGGCCTTGAGCCAGGTGGTATGGATTTTTTCCACAGCGATTGTTTTTCTTGGTCTGGCGGCGGCGATTGCGGGGAAATGGTTGGAACGAGTCGGGCCCCGTTGTGTGGGAGTGACAGCGGCCTGCTTGTGGGGGGGTGGGTTTTTAATTGGTAGCGTGGGCATTTCCACACATCAGCTTTGGCTGATCTATCTGGGTTATGGTTTTTTCGGCGGCTGTGGCCTGGGTTTGGGTTATGTGTCGCCGGTCAGCACCTTGATTCGCTGGTTTCCGGATCACCGGGGCATGGCGACAGGAATGGCAATCATGGGTTTTGGTGGTGGTGCGATGATTGCGGCGCCGATCAAAAGGTGGTTGTTGAAAACTTTTTCGGAGACCCCTGAATACCTTGGTGCGGTGGACGCTGTGAATTTGGTTACCGAAGGAGGAGTGCGTTTTGCCGAGGTGGCAGGAAAAAAAGTAGAGGTGGTAGTGGCTGCTGCAGCGGATGTTAGTGGTGGCCTGCTGGAAGGTGTTTACGTAGTGGGAACCGGTAATACGGGTGCGGCGAGCACCTTCATTACCCTTGGATTGGTTTATTTCGTGGTGATGATTGTTGCATCTTTTTCGTATCGTGTGCCGGCAGAGGGTTGGAAGCCGGAAGGATGGACACCTCCGGTAGAGGGAGATTCTTCGAGGAAGATGATCACCCAGCATAACGTTGAGATTAATGAAGCGTTAAAAACACGCCAATTCTATCTTCTGTGGATCGTGCTGTGTTTTAACGTTACGGCAGGTATTGGCGTGATCGGGGTCGCCAAAACAATGATAGGTGAAATTTTCGGATCTGCACTGCCGGCGTTTGTAGATGCAGAAGGGTCTTTCGCAGCGACCTATGTATTGATGATCAGCGTATTCAATATGGGGGGGCGTTTTTTCTGGGCGAGCATGTCGGATTACATTGGGCGGAAAAATACCTATCACTGTTTTTTTGTGATCGGAACGCTGCTTTACCTTTCGATTCCCTTCGCGGCCAGTGCGGTCAGCGCTTCGCCGGCGACGATCTGGTTAGTGATTTTTTATGCGGCGACGATGCTGATTTTCACTATGTATGGAGGTGGCTTCGCAACGATTCCTGCTTATCTGGCAGACATATTTGGAACCAAGTTTGTCGGTGGAATTCATGGACGTCTGCTGACCGCGTGGAGCACGGCAGGGGTTCTCGGCCCCTTGGTGATCACCTCCTTGCGTCAAAGCTCAGTTGACAAAGCTGTTCGTGATTTGTCTGCAAAAGTTGATCCCGAACAATTCCAGCAAACCTTCGGGGCATCGGTGGACAAGCTGGAGCAGCTGATGGCGGCAAAAAGTGTAACGGTTTCCAAGCTGATGGAAATTGCTCCGCAAGGAACACTGGATCCGACTTCAAGCCTCTACAATACGACGATGTATGCCATGGCAGCCTTGTTGGTGATTGGTTTTTTCGCCAATCTGGCGGTGCATCCGGTGGACAAAAAACATTACATGAAATAAAGCGTAAGATTTTTAATTTTCTGGACGTTTAAGGGAAAGCTTTGTTTTTATCTTTTACTCTCAAATATTCGATCTCGTTAAAAATATGAAAAAGCCCCTTATTACAGCTACTTGTCTGTTGCTCGGCCTGACGCCGCTCTCCGCCCAACAACCGCCGAATACTGCCGAGCCTGGGGGCAAGTTGGCAAAAAAAGTTTCTGTTCAGTTGGTTGAAGTCGCCAGTGGGTTGATCGATCCGATCAATATCGCCTCCGCCAAAGACGGCAGCGGCCGCATTTTTGTGGTGGAGCGTCCTGGCATAGTGCGTATCATCAAGGACGGCAAGTTGCAGAAAAGACCCTTTCTCGATATCAAGGATACGACGGTGAGTTCTTTTCTGGAGCAGGGACTTTATGATATTGAGTTTCATCCCGAGTTTAAAAAGAACGGGAAGTTTTACGTTCATTATTCCGACATGTGGTTCAATGGCGACTCGCTCATCGTTGAATACAAAGTTGATCCCAAAAAACCGGACAAAGCGGATCCCGACAGCGCCCGGGTGGTGATGCAGATTCCGCAACCTTACGCCAATCACAATGGTGGTGAACTGGTCTTTGGACCGGATGGTTATCTTTACATCGGCAGTGGCGATGGTGGTTGGGAAGGTGATGTGCTGAGTGCGGGTCAGGATTTGAGCACTTTACTGGCTAAGATTCTGCGTATCGACGTCAACAGTCACACGGCAGACAGAGGTTACGCAATTCCTCCGGACAATCCCTTCATTACTCCCAAACAGCTGATGGTACTGTTTGGTGTGAGCGAAGAAAAATTTGCTTCAATTCATCCGGAAGCCCGCCCCGAAATCTGGGCATACGGAGTGCGTAATCCTCTGAAGATGCATTTCGACAGTAAGACGGGTGAAATGTACATCGCCGATGTTGGACAGAATCACTGGGAAGAGATCAGCTTGCAGACAGCTGGCAGTAAAGGCGGTGAAAACTACGGATGGAAATTCATGTGTGGCACTTATCCTTTTCCTCTTTCGGCAAAAAATGCACCGAAGGTGGGCATCATGCCGATCGGCCAATACAGTCACGTTGACCAGGGTATCTGTGTAGTAGGTATGGGTGTTTATCGCGGCAAAAAATACCCTTCACTCGACGGCACCTATTTTGTCGGTGACTGGGGGTCAGGCAAACTCTGGGGCATGGCCCGCGATGGAGCAGGCAAATGGCAGATGGAGGAACTGTTGGATTCGACGCTGCGTTTTACCGGTTCTGGAGATGCGGAGGACGGCACGATTTACGTGACCACGGCGACTCCTAACTATGGCGGCCCGGTGGATCCGTATGACAACGAGCCGGGTTCGGTTTGGAAGCTGGTGCCCTCTGACAAAGTGCCGGATGGGGCCAAGACCATAGCGCTTGAAGCCAAGTAATAGTAAGGCTGGAGTTCTTTATGTTTGAATCTAAATCATCAATGGATAGGCGTCTTTTTTTGTCAGCCACAACAACTTGTTTGCTGGGGGCTTTGGCGTCTGCGGAGGCTGAAGAAAAAAAACCGGCGGATGAGGCGGGTTTTATCTCACTGGGGGACAAGCCGAAGACCGTCAAGGTTCTGATCATCGCGACTTATAACGATGCCAATCACGGCATGAATTTTAACGGTCACTTCAAAGGCCGTGCCGTTTACACCATACCTACTGGCTGGACGGTGGAGGTACAGTTTAAAAATGCCAGCCCGGTTCCACATAGCGTGGTTGTGGTTGAGGAAGAGAAAACCAGAAAAATGCAAGTGGGGGATCCCTACTGGGACGGAGCGTCGTCACCGGATCCCACGGTGGCGATCGCCAAGCAGGCCAAGTTCACCTTTGTTGCCGATGAATCAGGGGATTACGCTTTTGTCTGCGGATTTCCCACTCACTGTCTCGCAGGTCACTGGCTGGGTCTTGAGATCAGCGATGAGGCCAAGGCACCTGTTTACACGGTCGATGGTGAGGAACCCGTGGAGGCGAAGTGAATTGCGAAATTTCCGTATCTAAAGCCGAATAATAATTTCAACAAAACAAGGAACAAAAAACAATCCCATGAAAACTCTTATTATCACCCTGACAAGCGCGGCGGTGTTCGCGACGGCGAGCCTGCTGCAGGCCGAAGTTTCTTACAAGTTGGTTCCGGACTGGTTGAAAGCGCCGGAAGGAATGGATCATATTGGTAATTCTCATGGTGATGCGGCAGTCGATTCCAAGGGCAACGTTTATATCAGTGTTGAGGGAGACAGAGGGGGGATCCAGGTTTACGCCAAGGATGGGAAATACCTGCGCAACGTGGAAGGTGCACCGATGACTTTGCACGGCTTCATCATCAACAATGAAGGCGGCGAAGATTTCATTTACGCATCAGTGCTTGGCAAAGCGAAAATGGTGAAAATGAAACTGGATGGCACGGTGGTTCTTACGATTGATGGCCAGGCGACGATTCCGGAAAAGTTTAAAGGCGGCAAGGACGGCAAGGTGCTCAAATTAACTTCTGTGACGGTGGGGCCGACAGGTGATATCTACATCGCAGATGGCTACGGCAGGGATTTCATTCACCGTTTCAACAAGACAGGAAAATATCTCACTACTTTTGGAGGTAAAGGAGAGCCCTACAATTTTAAAACAGCTCACAAGGTTTTTGTTGATCCGCGCTTCGAGCCAAATCGCCTCTTGGTCTGTGACCGGGCGAATCGCCGTTTGGTTCATTTGGATCTCGACGGCAAGTTTCTCGGCGTGATCGCTGAAGGAATCCGCCTGCCTTGCTCCGCTGATTTTCACGGTGACCTGGTTGCGGTAGCGGAATTGGCCGGACGCGCAGTGGTTCTCGATAAAGAGGGCAAAGTGGTGGCCGAGCTTGGCAAAAACGAAACCAAGGGTGAGATCAGCACTAACAAGGTCAAGCCGGGTAACTGGAAAACAGGAGTCTGCACTGCACCTCACGGGCTCACCTTTGACGCCGATGGCAACATCATCGTAACTGAGTGGAACGTGCACGGTCGTGTGCTTCGTTTCGACAAGCAGTAGAAGGCGATGTTTTTTTTAAAAGTCACCAACCGTCTGGTACAAGGGGCGGTGGCGACTTTTTTTTTGCTCCTGGTGAGCACTGAAGGAGCGTCCGCTCACAGCTCGGATTTTGTTTTTGCCCGCTGGAGTCAAAATCAGATTGATGGTTCAGTCGAGCTGTCGCTGAGTATTCAGATTTCCGACAATCCCAATATCGAAAACCGGGAGCAGGCAGTTGAAGCGCTCAATTCTTTAATGCAGGTGAGGAGTGGGATTGAAGGTGAGCTTGTGCCAGTAGCCAATGTGGCGAAGGGTGATTTTGAGGAGGATATCAGTTTTCCGCAGGACAGTCCGGTGCCGATTGGCGGGGCGGGTTTGGAAGAATTGGAGTCGGGAGTGGTGGCGGAGGGAAACGGAACAAAACATAAAATCCTCACATTGAAATGGAAGTGGAAACCTTTGCCTGACAAAAAGCAGATGTCCTTTTTCCTGCCGGATGATTGTCAGCAGAATGTGGTTTTCTGGTGGGCGGGTGCGCAGGTGTCGGGTCTTCCGCCTGGCAAGGAGGTTCCCTGGCAGATCATGTTGGGTGGAGATGAGTCGTTTCCGGTGGCTTTGAGTGTGATAGGAAAAGAAGAAACGGCAGCTGCCGAGACTGCGAAAATAACATGGAAGCAGTTTGTGGTTTGGGGCGTGGGCTTGCTTGTGGCTTTGGGAATCGGTTATCTGATAGCTGGCAGAGGCAGGTGAAATGAAGAAGAGAATTCCTTCATGGTGAAAAACGGAGGATTGGATATTCATTGGCTCACGTGAACGCGCCAATAAAAGGCGTTGCCCGGTCCTCTCACAACTGGGAAAATGTCTGTTCCATGAAGCCCCTGATTTCCTCCCTCACCCTGTGTGTATTGCTCATCTCTCCAGCTTTTGCTGACCCTGCCGAAGTTCTGAAATCAAGTGGACTCAAGGGAGGGCTTGTGGTTCATCTCGGATGCGGCGATGGCTCGGCAACAGCCCAGTTGCTCGGTGGTGATGGTTTTCGTATTCAGGGTTTGGATTCCGATGCTGAAAATGTGGCCCGGGCCCGTGAACGGCAATTGAAGGCCGGGAATTACGGGAATATTGTTTTCGACCGGCTTCTATCCAAGTCGCTTCCCTATGCCGACAACCTGGTGAACCTGATTGTGGTGGAAAAAGCGGACCTGGTTCCGGAGAAAGAATTGACCCGGGTTCTGGTCCCTGATGGTGAGGCGTGGATTCGCGAGGGCAAGGAGTGGAGGAAGATCGTCAAGCCGCGTCCGGAAGCGATGGATGACTGGCAGCATTTTTTGCGTTCGCCCGACAATAATCCTGTCTCGACAGACACCTTGGTGGGGCCGCCTGATCAGATTCAGTGGATGGCTCCGCCCAAGTTCGCCCGGGCGCATGAGCAGCAGGCGAGTTTCAGCGCGGCGGTGTCGAGTGGAGGTAAGATGTTCTACATCCTCGACGACGGGCCGCGGGTGGATATCCGTCTGCCGAGTGAGTGGTATTTGATCGCCCGCGATGCTTTCAACGGCATCGAACTCTGGCGTCGTCGGATGGGAGACTGGGTGAGTCAGTATCGGCGATTTCGTGCCGGGCCAGCGAGTTTGCCTTTCCGCCTGGTTGCTGCGGATGGCAAAGTTTTTGTAACGATGGCCTTCACCGATCCGGTTTCGGTGCTCGATGCAGCGACGGGAAAAACGATTCGTACCATTCCGGGTTCTGAAAAAACCAAACAGATCATTTACAAGGATGGGGTGGTCACCTTGCTGATTGATGAAGAAGTGGACACTCACGATGAAATCGATGCGGCTCGACGACGTGGGGAATTTCTTCCTCATCATTGCAAGATCATGAAAGCGAAGGTTTATACCGGCGAAATTCTCTGGGAAGAAAAAGTGGATGAACTGGTTTTCCCCTGCATGGCACTGAAAAATGATCGTGTTCTGGTGCAGACTCCAACACGTGTTTTTTCGCTTGATGGAGAGACGGGCAAAGAAGCCTGGAGTGCGGATTTTGAAGCGCAGCTGCCGATTTCGAAGAACAAGCTCAGTGCGGGTGAAATGCAGTGGGAGTCTCCGAGTATCGTGGTAGAAGATAAGTTCGTGTTGGCGGCCGATTTCAAAAAAGTGCACGCCTATGATTTTAAAACCGGCAAACTGTTGTGGCAGGGAGAAAGCAAGCAGGAATACAATGCTCCGCCAGATCTGATGCTGGTGGGCAAGGATTTGTGGATGCGCAAAAACGGGGCACGGGTGGCGCTTGATCCTCTCACTGGCAAGGTGAGGAAAGAGATCAAAACTCCAAAGCCGTATATGCATCCGAGGTGTTACCGCGGCAAGGTTGCTGGGAACTACATGCTGTTTGGTGAAATGGGGGTGCAGATGGTGAATACCGAGACCGGTGAGATCCGTGAGAACGATTGGATTCGCGGTACTTGCCAATATGGAATCATGCCGGCCAACGGCTTGCTCTATGTGCCGCCGGATTCCTGTGCCTGTAATATGAAAACCAAGCTGAGCGGTCTTTACGCTTTTGCTTCAACGTATAACAACCCGAGTAAAAAGCAGGTATCGAAGGCTCCGCGATTTGAAAAAGGCCCTGCCTTTGGCAAGCTTGAGGGTAAAGCGGGCAGCTCACAGCAAAAAGGTGAGTGGGCAACGTTCAGAGGATCTCCCGGTCGTAATGGAATGGCTTCAACGAAAGTCGCCACGGATCTCGGCAAGGCGTGGAAGGTGGATTTGGGAGGGCCGCTCACCAGTCCGGTGGTGGCGGGTGGACGCTGTTATGTGGCGGCGATTGATCAACACACCTTGCATTCCCTGGATCTCACAAGCGGCAAGCAGCAATGGGAATTCACCGTTGGTGGTAGAATTGATTCGCCTCCGACGGTTCATCAGGGGGGAGTTTATTTTGGTTCGGCTGATGGCTGGGTTTACGCTTTGCGTGCCAGTGATGGTCAACTGGCCTGGCGCTTTCGGGCAGCTCCGGAAGAACGGCTGGTATTGATTCGTGGTCAGCTGGAAAGCGCCTGGCCGGTTCATGGTGCGGTGTTGATTCAGGATAACAAGTTGGTGTGTTCGGCCGGTCGGTCTTCTTATCTCGACGGCGGAATACGTCTGCACAAGCTCGACCCGGTTACAGGAGATCGTTTGGGAGCCACCACTATCTGGAGTCCCGAAGAGGATAGTGGCAAACAGGATATTCCAAAAGCGGGGGAAGATCGCAAGGATGTTCATGGGGTCATTTCCGATATCCTCATTTCCGACAATTCGGACCTCTACATGCGGCATCTGAAGGTGGACTTTAAGACCGGGGATGAAAACGGAACAGGGGTGCATCTTTTCACCCCGCTTGGCCTGCTCGACGATACCTGGTGGCATCGTGCTTACTGGGTGGTACATGATGAATTCCAATCACACTGGAGTCGTTGGTGGAAAGTGGGCAACCGGGTGGCTTCCGGGCGGATCCTTTCCTATGACGATGAGCAGATCATCGGTTTTGGCCGCGACAAATATCCTGGAGGCAATACCGGCCAGTGGCGTGGTGGTGAAAAGTATCAGCTTTTTTCCTATGACCGCAGCACGATACCGCCAAAAGAAGTGATCACTCGCAAGGGCAAAAAAAAGAAGGTTCCGGCGGAGTCAACGGTTGTGTATCGCTGGACCAAAACGGTTCCGCTGCTGGCTACTGCGCTCGTTGCTACACCCGATATGGTATTTATCGCAGGTCCGCCGGATGAATTCAGTCCTGTGGGTGATGGGGAGGAAGCATTGAAATTGAAGGATGCGGAAACGGCGATGGCTGCCTGGCGTGGCAAAAAAGGTGGAATTTTATATGCGGCAGCAATTTCCGACGGGAAAAAGACCGTGCAGATCAAACTTCCGTCGCCACCGGTATTTGATGGTATGGCAGCGGCCAACGGACGGCTTTTCTTGAGTTTGCAGGATGGTTCGGTGTATTGTCTGGCGGAAAAGGAGTGATTGCGGGGAAGGAAGAGGAAGAGGGTTTCTCGCAAAGGCGCTAAGAACGTAAAGGAAGAATAAAAGTAAGGAAGATATTATGGCAACCCAAGACAAATGCTGCACGATCGCGCCCTATTTTAGAATACATGAGGGGCAACTGGAGACGTTTAAAAATTTAAGTGAAAGGTTTATTGCAAAAACGAGTGAAGAATCACAATGCCTTTATTATGGATTCAGTTTTGATGGCGATCAGGCCCATTGCAGGGAGGGGTATGAAGGAGCCGAGGGGGTGCTGGCGCATCTTGACAATGTAGGGGAGTTGCTTGAAGAAAGTCTGAAAATTGCGGATTTCACCCGTTTGGAAATTCATGGGCCGGAAGAAGAGTTGGCAAAACTCCGCGAACCTTTGGCTGAGTTGAAGCCGCAGTTTTTTGTTCTCGAGTATGGTTTTCGGCGTTAAATCTCTATTTGTTCTTTTTGAAGAAATATTTTTTATTAAACAGGAAGAGCAGTGATTTCTTGGGATAAAAGAGGCCGTGTTTCATTTGGTCAGTGGGATTACCTGATTCAGCTTCTCATCATTTTGAGTCTTATCGCGTTTGCCGTCGAGACTCTTCCTGATCTCAGTGCGGAATGGGTCGTGAGGCTCAGGGTTTTTGAGATTGTTACCGTTGTAATTTTTACGATTGAATATGCTTTAAGGCTGGTGCTTTGCCGTCCGAGATTTTCATACGCATTCTCATTCTTTGGAATTGTTGATCTGCTTGCAATTCTACCATTTTACATTTCGACAGGGATTGATCTTAGGTCAGTAAGAGCTTTCCGCTTGCTTCGTTTATTTCGTTTGCTCAAATTAGCACGTTACAGCGCTGCAATGCAGCGCCTCCATCGGGCTTTTCTCATAGCGAGGGAAGAATTGGTTCTTTTTGGAGTAACTGCGCTTATTATTTTGTATTTATCTGCAGTCGGCATTTACTATTTTGAAAGGGATGCACAACCTGAAGAGTTTGCGTCTGTTTTCCACTCTCTTTGGTGGGCGATCGTGACTTTAACAACAGTTGGATATGGTGATGTGTATCCGATTACGCTTGGCGGACGAATATTCACATTTTTCGTAATGATCATCGGATTGGGAATTGTTGCAGTGCCCGCCGGTCTATTTGCCTCCGCGCTATCGAAAGCTCGTGAGCTGGAATAGCGCAGGGCAGGCAAATTCCCTTTGCCTTGTCCGAGTAATTTTGTAGACTTATTTATCCTTTACGGAAATACAATCTAACGAAATACAACTATGAGCAAAATCGTACCAACTATCAGTTCTGGAACCGCCGGCCCACTTGGCGTTCTTCACCTTCCTCGTTTGTGGCAGAAAGCTTCCCTCGCTGCTGTAGAAAAACTTCATAATGACTACCCTGCAGCAGGGGCTGGCTATGATCAGATGGTGCTTGATGCGATCGGTATTGATCGCGAGGAATTCCTTAACTACATCGGCTCGGTAAAACCAAGCTACATCCAGATGGAAAACTGGATTCTCGAGCAAAAAGGAGGCTCACTGGATCAGGCCAAGGTGGATGAGTTGAATGCAGGTGTGATTGGTTACATTCACGAAGATGCCACTCGTGCCGAAATTCTTGAAGCCGCCGGTCGCCCTGACGATGGATCGATCAAGGATGCTGTGAACCTCAACAACCTCGATGACTGGACAATTTTTCACGCCCAGGAAATTGATGGCTGAAAAATTGAATTCACAAAAAGCCGGATCCTGAATGGGCTCCGGTTTTTTTGTGTCAATGTGGGACAGATTTGACTTTGTCTATCTTCGCTGCACTCCGGTTCCATATCTGTCAGGGAGAGCGTTGGTCGTACAAGACAGATATGGAAATCTGTCCTACGGCTTCGCATCATCCAGTCAGCCTAATCCCAGAGCTCCGCCTTCGCAGTGTTTTTTGGCACCGAAGGATTTTAACGGGAGATCCATCGATTGGGCGATACTCATCAAAAGGCGGTTATGGGCTGCCTTGTCGACTTTCAGGTGGCGGCCGGTTTTGATACCGTGATTTTTTCCGCCGATCAGGACGAAGGGGATGTTGTCGAGGGTGTGGGTATTACCTTTACCCAGTTCATTGACCCAGACGATGAGGGTGTGATCAAGCATGCTGCCGTCGCCTCCGGGCTCGGGTGTTTTTTGCAGGCGCTCGGTCAGGTAGGCCAACTCAGTGCTGAACCAGCGATTGATTTTGATCAGTTTTTTCACCGCTTCCTTGTTGTCATCGGGTTCGTGGGACAGGCCGTGGTGGCCGTCGTCGATGTCCATCCAGTGCATACGCGCCTGCCCGACTGAGCGCATGTATTGCAGCGTGGCGATGCGGGTCATGTCATTGGCCATGGCATTCACCAGCAAGTCGATCTGCATGCGGCTGATCTTCGGGGTATTGTCATTGAGCAATTCGACATTGGGATCTATGTCGGGAACGGGGTGATCCAGTTTGCTTTTGCTACTGCTCTGTTTGAGTTCGCTTTCCATTTCCCGGACCAGGGTGAGGTGCTCTTCCAGCAGTGAGCGATCCTCCTTGCCGAGTTTTTTGGAAGCCTGTTGCAGGTCGCCTTTCAGGTTGTCCAGGATACTGACAACGCTTTTTTTGTCCTTCATGCCGCCGTAGATTTTATTGAGCATTTGTTTTGGGTCGGCGATCGGGGCGACCGGTTTGTTGGGCCCCGCATAAACCATTCGTGTCCATGGATCGGCTCGATTGGGTACCGCCACACCAAACTCAAGCGAACCAAAGCGGGTTTTAGTATCATCCTTACTCTGGTAGAAATTTTTCAACTTCTGATCGATTGAGAGATCACTCGCCCAGCCAGCCGGCGTATCGGAGCCTCCCTGGATGTTGCCGGGGAAAAGCGGGGCACCGGTGAGCAGGCAGCTCATGCCGCGCATGTGCCGGTCACCGTCGCCTTGCAATTTGTTGTAGACTCCGTTGAGAACGAGCATTTGTTTTTGAAATGCTTTCAGCGGTTCGAGGATGGGGGGCAGGTCGAAATTTGCTCCTTCCGCTTTGGGCCAGAACGCATCGGGGATCGTTCCGTTGGGTGAGAACATGATGATGAGGCGTTTTTTCGGGCCAGCGGATTTTGCTTCGGCTCGTAGTCCAGGCAGTCCTGACAGGAAAGGCAGGGTGGCAGTTGAGATGCCCAGGTCGCGGATGAATTGGCGGCGTTTCATAGAAGATAGGATGATAGAAGTTAGGAGTCAGAGTCTGGGGTTGGCACGCCTTTTGTGGAAGCGGTGGTGGCGATGTTTTTTAACAGGGCACGGATGTCATATCCAGAGTCTGTAAACTGTTTTTCCAGCTTGGTCATCGTATCGGGGCCATAGGCGAGGGCGGGCTGTTTGACGCTGTGATGGAACAGTTGCTGGATGAAAGACCGGTGGGCCAGTGGGTGATCGGCGGCGAGTTTGGCTACGTCGCGGGCCCCGTTTAGCTGGATGGTTTCACCTGAGGCCGTTTTGAATTTGCTGCTTGAGTCGATGGTTTTGTTGTGGTCTTTCACTTGCCAGCGACCGAGTCCGTCGTAGTGCTCGAGACTGAAACCGAGAGGGTTGATTGTGACATGGCAGGCCATGCAGGCTTTGGAGCGGGTCATGTCGGCGACTTTTTCCCGCATGGTCAGGGTGGGATCAAATTTGGCAGGTTCGAACTTGTTGGCGGTGGGTGGGGATTTAAGGCTCATACCAAGGATGTTGCGGGTGAGGAACACGCCGCGGTGGATGGGGGAGGTGCTGTTGTGGTAGGCGAGAGTCGTCAGCAGATAGGGGTGGGTGATGATACCCGCCCGTCTTTTTGGATCGGCGGACACACGTTGGAATCCAGCGGTGGGGGCGGGTGCTTTGAGCCCGTAGAGTTTGGCCAGGCGTTCGTCGAGGTAGAGGTAGTCAGCTAGAAGCAATTGGCGGTAGTCGGATTTGTCATTGTTCCAGACGGTGTCATCGAGGAAAAGGAAGAGAGAGCTGCGCAGATCGCTGAGCAGGCTTTCGTCGTAGTCGGGAAAGGTCTTATTGTCCTTGGCTACATTGTCGGCGCGATCGAGTTCAAGCCAATGATGAAAAAAACCGTGCATTTTTTCCCTGGTGCGTGGGTGGGCGACCATGCGGGCAGCTTGCTGCTCGACTTGTTGAGCCGTTTTTAACTGGCCTTCTTTTGCAGCGTCAGTGAGTTGTTTGTCAGGCAGGGAATCCCATAAGGTCAGTGCCAGGCGGGAGGCGATGCGGTAAGGGTCGGTTTCATCAGCAAGCGGCAGGTCGGGGTAGAGAAATCGCGGAGAGGTCAGGGCAAAGATCACCAGGCGTTTGCTCGTTTGTTCCGGGGAGGGACTGTTTTTGAAAAAGATTTCACTGATCTGTTGTCGTTGCCTGTCTGTGAGTGGGCGGCGGAAGGCCGATTCGATAAATGCCAGGCCAAAGCTTTGAATTTTTTTCACCCGGTCAGGGGCGTCTTTTTTCGTTTTGGCGAGCTCATCGATATTTTTTGCCACGTAGTTGGCGGTGAGGATGCCCCCCTGGGTCACGGCTTCGAGCCAGGCCTTGGACATCTGGGTGCCACGTTCGTAACCGACACTGCGGTCATCGGCGGGGAAGGGGGTATTGACCACCAATGATTCGGGGACACCCCAGGGGTAGAGGTTGCGTTCGGGGATGACTTTCAGGCTGCCATGGGGTGGTTTCCATAGCAGCTCTATCGAGGCGAGCTTTTCTTTGAATTTGAAATAGGTCAGCGCCATGGGGTAAGCGCGTCCACCGAGCAGAAAGACCCGCACTTTTTCTTCACGCACTTTATTGTCGGAAGCGACTTGTGCATCGATAGCTGCTTTGCCGCTTTTTTTAGAATCCCACCAATGTTGTTGGTTGATATAAAATCGTGCACCATTGCGGGTGCGGATCACAAACTCGTAGGTGCCGGTTTCCTCTGCGATGAGGGTGCCTTCCCATTTGACAGAAAATTTTTCCTTAGTCAGGTTTTTGCCGCGTAGTTTTTCGGGTAATTGTTCTCCAAAGTTGAATTTGATTTGGGCATCACGTCCTTTGATGTGCTGCTGCTTTTTTTTATCCTTTTTGTTCTTTTTCGGGGGGGTGCCGGTGTAGGTTACGGATAAACCGCGATCTTTCCCTAGCGGTGAGGCGTAGTTATTACGGAAGCCTCCGACCAGATCGGCAACCGAGCTTCGATATTGCGGAACGGTGAGACGAGCGGTTTCGATTCGGGCCGGGGTATTGCGTGCACGGGCAGCGAGGGAGTAAAAGGCATCATGGATGTAGGCAGCCACAGCCTTGGCGTCGTCACCGACACACAGGTCCTCCTCGTCTTCCGGCATGGTGCGCACGATGCGCTTGGCAAGCGAGGTGAGGTCGCGGTTTCCATATAGAGGGTCATCGGTTTTGTCTTCAACGGCCTCACCGTTGGGTCCATGGCAATCGAGGCATTGTTTTTTGTAGATAGCGGCACCCCGGCTTAAAAGATCCTTGGCTTGTATCGCGGGAATGAAGCAGCCGGCAAGTGACAGGATTGCTGCGATAAACAAGGGTCGATTAAAGAGAGTTGAAATCATTGTTAAAACGAGGTTCCCGGAGCAGGGCGTTTTCTATACGCCTGCTTCCGCGGTCTTTGACCGAGTGTCAGTTCGGCTGTTCAATTTCTCATGGCGCATTTGCGTATAGATTGGTGAAAAAAAGAATGGTGCAATGAGGGATTAGAAGATTAAAATGAGGATTCAAGCCACTTGCGAATTTTAAACTTTCTTTCAAATATTAATGAAAAATAAACGTAATTATCCCCGTGCACTCTTACCAATGTTGATCGTATTGGCGGTTTTTGTTTTGAGCTCAAGTGCTGGAGCGGCAGACAAAAAACCAAATATCGTTTTCATAATGGCTGATGATCTAGGTTATGCTGAACTTGGGTCCTACGGTCAGAAAAAAATCCGCACGCCGAATCTTGACCAGTTGGCTAAAGAGGGCATGCGTTTTACCCGTCACTATTCCGGCAATGCGGTTTGTGCACCTTCGCGGTGTGTGTTGATGACGGGCAAACATCCCGGTCATGCCTGGGTGCGTAGCAACAAGGCGACCAAGCCACTGGGGCAGGAGCCGATCCCTGACAGTGAGGTGACGGTGGCCGAGTTGTTGAAGAAGCAGGGTTATGCGACCGGGGCTTTTGGCAAGTGGGGGCTTGGCAGACCGGGTTCGAGTGGGGATCCTCTGAATCAGGGCTTTGATCGTTTTTTTGGATACAATTGCCAGAGCCGTGCCCACAGTTATTATTCGGAATACCTGCAGGATGATGACAAACATTTTGCTTTGAAAAATAATCCGCCGATTCCCGGGCATGCGGGTCTGGCCGATGGTGCGGATCCCTTGGATCCTAAAAGTTACGCCATGTTCAAGGGCACGGATTACGCCTCGGATCATATCAATGAGGAGGCCTTGAAATTTATGCGTAAAAACAAGGACAGGCCTTTCTATTTGTATTACCCGACGATGATTCCCCATGTTGCCCTGCATGTGCCGGATGAAGAACTGGAGCCTTATTTGAAATTAGGCTGGAAAGAAAAGCCTTTCACCGGGCGCAATGACAATGGCAAACGTTACGGCTATACGCCACATATGACCCCCAAGGCAGCCTATGCGGCGATGATTTCGCGCATGGACCGCTATATAGGCAAACTGTTGAAGCAGCTGGATGAATTGGATTTGGCACAAAACACTATCGTGGTTTTTACTTCGGACAATGGTACCACGCATTTGGGAGATGAAGTGGATTATGAGTTTTTTGAAAGTGTCGGGCCGTTGCGTGGTTTGAAGGGTTCGCTCTATGAGGGCGGGGTTCGAGTGCCGGCGATCGTGCGGTGGCCAGGCCATGTGAAAGCCGGATCGGTGACGGATTTTGTTTCTGGTTTCGAAGACTGGTTGCCGACGATGATGGAAGTGATCGGGGATTCAGCTGGTATACCAAAAGGCCTGGACGGGGTGAGTCTGGTGCCGGTTCTGGAAAGTCGGGAACAGGGCGAGCGGGATTTCCTCTATCGTGAGTTCCCGAGTTATGGGGGGCAGCAGGCTCTTTGGTCAGGCAAGTGGAAAGCGGTCAGGCAAGAGATGGCCAAGGGCAAGGTTGAGATTGAACTCTATGATTTGAGTCAGGACGTGGGGGAGCAAAACAACGTAGCGGCTGATAATCCCGAAGT
>DAOUQC010000097.1 GCA_030625775.1 Verrucomicrobiota bacterium | reverse complement strand
AACAGTATAATACGGAACTGTCCTGAATAACATGTTATTGCGGACAGTCTGGATAATAGGTACAAAGGTAACCCACTTGGGCAGACTTCGTCCCTTGCATTTTGTTTTGAGAATTAATTTCCTTCACAAAATCCTTGCCCAGAATTTTAATCAAAAAGTTGGATTTTGAGCAAGAATTTAATGAGGGTTTAAAAGGGGTTGTCTCAGTTTTGCTCATGGTGCTCGGTAAGCACCATTTCCAAATACTCACGGTAATCCGGACTGCGGGTATCTTTGATGACTTGTTCGAATTGCTCAATATCGATGAAACCCATATTAAAAGCGACCTCTTCGATACAGGCGATCTTGTAACTTTGCTGGTGCTCGATGGTGGCGATGTATTGACTGGCTTCGAGCAGGCTGTTGGGGGTGCCGCTGTCGAGCCAGGCGATGCCGCGCCCGAGCGGTTCGACGTTCAGTTCACCACGTTTCAGGTATTCTTTGTTCAGGTCGGTGATCTCGAGTTCACCGCGGGTTGAAGGTTCGAGTCCTTTGGTGTATTCGACGATTTTGTTGTCGTAAACGTAAAGTCCGGGAACGGCAAAGTTGCTCTTGGGTTCGCTGGGCTTTTCTTCGAGGCTCAATACTTTTTGCTCTTTATCGAACTCCACCACGCCAAAACGTTCGGGGTCACGCACGGGGTAGGCAAAAACACAGGCACCGTCTTCGCGTTCCAGCGCACGGCGGAAAAAGTTGAGGCGGCCGTAGAAAATGTTGTCACCGAGGATCAGGGTGACACCGTCGTCGCCAATGAAGTCTTCGCCGATCAGGAAGGCCTGGGCAATGCCTTTGGGTTCGGGTTGCACCGCGTATTCGATGTTCATACCGATGTTTGAACCATCACCGAGCAGTTTTTCAAAAGCGGGGATGTCTTTTGGGGTGGAAATGATCAGTACATCCTGGATTCCGCCCAGCATCAGGGTTGAGAGCGGGTAGTAGATCATCGGTTTGTCGTAAACCGGTAAGAGCTGCTTGCAGGCAACTTCGGTTAGAGGGTAGAGCCGGGTGCCGGCACCGCCAGCGAGAATGATTCCTTTTCGTTTCATTTTATGGAGGCTGTAGGTATTTAGGTGTTTAGGCTGTAGGAGAGGAAGAGAACCGCGAATGAACGCGAGCCGAAGCGTAGCGGAGACAGAAGGAGTCAATAGACGCGAATAAGAAAAAAGAGGAAGGGCTTTTTAAGAGAAATGATGTGTCGGAGATAAAGTTTATTCTGACTCCGGACTTCATCATTCTGAGTTCCTTATTCATTATTCAATATTCCCCAGGCGTTGGCCTTGGTAGGTTCCATGTTCGACGGCCTGGCTCCAGTCGTCGTTGTCGAAATACCATTTTACAGTTTCGAGCAGGCCGCTGGTGAAGTTTTCCCTGGGTTGCCAGCCGAGTTCCTTTTCTATTTTTTCGCAGTCGATGGCGTAACGATGATCATGGCCGGGACGATCGGTAACGAAGGTGATCATGGCATCTACGTCGATGTCCTGACTGTTGGGCTGGAGTTCGTTGACGGCAGCGATGATGGCACGAACGACGTCGATGTTCTTCATCTCACATTTGCCGCCGATATTGTATACTTCCCCGAGCCGGCCTTTCACTAAAGCGAGAGCCAGGCCACGGCAGTGGTCTTTGACAAAGAGCCAGTCGCGCACGTTGGATCCGTCGCCATAGACGGGCAGTTTTTCTCCCCGGCGAGCTTTGGCAATCATCAAGGGAATGAGCTTTTCGGGAAACTGGTAAGGGCCGTAATTGTTGGAGCAATTGGTGGTGACCACCGGCAAATTGAAGGTGTGGAAGTAGGAGCGAACCAAGTGGTCGCTGCCGGCTTTCGAAGCGCTGTAGGGGCTGTTGGGGGAGTAGGGCGTGGTTTCGGAAAAAGCGGGGTCTTCCATGGTCAGCGATCCGTAAACTTCATCGGTAGAGACATGGAGAAAACGGAAGTCGTCGCCTTTGCCTTGTTCCATGCGTTGCAGATGATGGGATTTGGCGGCATGCAGCACCTGGAAGGTGCCGACAAAATTGGTCATGATGAATTCCTCGGGAGCATCGATGGAGCGGTCAACGTGGGATTCGGCGGCGAGATGCATGACGGCGGTGATGTCGTGTTCGTCCAGGGTTTTCCGGACCAGGGCGGCGTCGCCAATGTCGCCGTGCACAAAGTGATAACGATCATCATTTTCAATCGCAGTGAGATTCTGGGGATTGCCCGCGTAAGTCAGCTTGTCCAAATTGATCACTTTTTCGATTTTGACACCCAATTCTTCGCCTGCCTCTGCAAGAAGGTAGTGGATCAAATTCGAGCCGATGAAACCAGCTCCGCCTGTGACTAAAATTCTCATGGTCTTGGTATTTGCTTTAATTTTTCAGCTTGTTAAGTCGGGAGCAAGATGATCGTGAACATAGTTGTCGACTGCCTGTTTCCAGTTGGGCATTACCTGGCCGCTGAGTGACTCGTAGCGGGCAGTGGACATCGCAGAGAAAGTGGGTCGCTGGGCGGCAAAGCTTTTGATGTCACTCATCAGGCAGCTGCCGACTTCACGGGTTTGCAGGGGGATGCCGTGTTTGCCAGCACAATCCAGGCAATGTTGCGCCCATTCCTGCCAGGTGCAGGTCCCTTGATTGCAAAGGTGCATGATGCCTGATATTTCCAGCTTATCCTGGATCAAGGGGCTTAAGGCAGTGATCACGTCTTCGGTGTAAGTCGGGCAGGATTGCCGATCCGCGACAATGGAAAGGGAGTCCCTTTGCATTGCCTGCTTGATCACCCATTCGGGAAATCCGGCTTTGTTGTGGCCAAAAAGCCAGGAAAGCCGAATGACCAGGTGCCGGTCAGAAGCTGCCAGCACGTGCTCTTCAGCCTGGCGTTTTGACTGGCCGTAAACATTCAGCGGACGGGTAGCATCCTCTTCGAGGTAGAGATCGCTTTTTTCTCCATCGAAGACATAGTCTGTGCTGAAAAATATCATGCGGGCTCCTTTTTCCGCACTGATTCGCGCGATTAATTTTGCCGCTTCGCTATTTACAGCCTCTGTCTGCCCGGGGTGTGATTCGCAGTAATCCACATCCGTCAGGGCTGCTGTCAGCCACAGGGTATCATAGTCGAGATCCTCCAGAACAGTTTGTATGGATCCCTGGTTTTCCAGATCCAGATCACGACGCTGTAAAGCGGTCACCGAGTGTTCGCGTTTACAGGCAGCATGCAATGCACCTCCCAAGCGACCTCCTGCTCCTATGATGACACTGTGACTATGCATTCCGTATTGTTAGTTCATTCCGTATTGTTAGCGATCTGTAACACACCTTAGTATTTACGCCACAGCGAAGGCATAAAAAGCACCAGTACCGCAAATATTTCCAGACGACCTAGAGTCATTAGCAGACTGAGTAAAAAGAGGGAGGTGGGATGGAGACCGGCGTAGTTATCAGTTGGTCCCAGGTCACCCAGGGCTGGACCAATATTGAACATGGTAGCCGCTCCGGCACCAAGGCTGGTTTGCAGATCCATAGAAGGCTCAATCAGGGAGATGGCCACGGTGCCCACCCCCCAGATGAAAACCGCTAGAATCAGGAAAAACATCGTCTGGGCACGGATGCCGGGTTCCATTTTCAGCCCATTGATTTTCAAGGCGAATATTTGTTTGGGACGAAAGGTTTTGACCAACTCCTGAGCGGAAATTTTGAAAAACAATATCACCCGGTTGACTTTCACTCCGCCTGCGGTGGAACCTGCGCAGCCTCCGACGACCATAAGGATCAGCAGCATCCATTTTGAAAAAACCGGCCATTGATCATAGTCCTCGGTGCCAAATCCGGTAGTGGTACTGATCGAAATTACGGTGAAAAAAGTCTTTCGCAGTGCATTCAACCATGAATCCGTTGGATCTGAAAGCCAGAGGTTGAGGCTGATAAGCAGTATGACAGCAAGCAGGGCAAGGACGTAAGTCCGGGCTTCCTCTTCTTTTTTCAGGCGTTTCCAGTTGCCGGTTGAGATAGAGACATAGAGCATGAAGCTGAATCCGGAGAGTAACATGAACAGGCTTATCCACCCTTCGATTGCGAGGCTTTTGTAGTGCCCAATGCTTGCATTCTGGGTGCTGAAACCGCCAGTTGAAATAGTAGTGAGCGCATGATTGAGCGCATCGAGCCAGGGCATGCCAAGCCCCCAAAGGCCAAACCCGCAGATGAGGGTTAGCCAAATATAGGCCTTGAATAAATTGAGGGCGACATCGTGAATGCGGATCCGGGCCCCTTCATTGATGTTGATACTGGATTCGTGCTGCATCAGGGAACGACTGCCGACTCCTAGAAAACCCAGCACGGCGACAAACATCACTACAATACCGAGCCCCCCAAGCCATTGGGTCATGGATCGCCATAAGAGGATGCTGTCAGGGTATAGTGCCAGATCGGTGATCGTGGTTGATCCAGTGGTGGTGAATCCTGACATGGATTCGAAATAAGCTTTGGGAAAGGACAGGCCGGGCTCACAGAACAGGTAGGGCAGACTGCCGAATACAGCGGCCAGAATCCAGGTCAATCCGACGATGGCAATGGCTTCCCTACGCAGAATTTCTTTTCTGGCGCGTAGTCCCGATATGTATAACAACAGTCCGCTGCCAGCGGTGATCCCGGCAGAAAATTTCAGTGCTTTGATCCCCGGACTCTCCATGCCCCACCAATCTTCGACATAGGCAAAAGCCAGGCAGAAAAGCATCGCCACGGCTACCAGACCGAGCAGAAAGCCAAGTACTTTTCTGATGACACGGAAATCCATAGTGGGTTCGTTCGAAGGCGACGATTATTTGATCAGCTTGATAAATTTGTTGATCGTCTTGGGAGATACCAGGGCGAAGAGCTGGTTTCCCGCAACAATGTCGTCATCCGCTGCGGGGGTTGCGGAGCGGATACTGTTTCCCAGCGCAACCAGAACGCATCCCCGCGGCCATTTGACTTCCTTCACCTTTTTCCCCGCCACCGCCGATCCTTCGGCTACCGTCACTGAGATCAACTCTCCTACTTTGAGGTGTTTCACCAGATGATAGTTGCTGTCTGAAGTCATCTCGCGCATCAGGTCGTTGAGGGTGGCATCCCGGGGGCTGATCGCCTCCATGATCCCCATGCGTTCGCCGTATCCTGTGATGGCATCCGCATAGTCAGCACGATGAATGAGAGTGAGGGTTTTTTTTGCCCCGAGACTCTGTGCTTGAAGGCAGGTCATCACGTTATCCTGATCCATTTCCGTGGTAGCGACAAAAAAGTCGATATCATCAATATTTTCTTCCTTCAGGTCGGCCACGAAGGTGGCGTCGATATTGAGCACTGTGGTTTTTTCCAGGTTTTCCTGCAAGGCCGCACACAGTTTCTCATCTGCTTCAAAAATACGTACCCTTACATTCCAGCCTTCGAGGGTTTTCGCCAGCGAAAAGCCATACTCTCCCCCGCCAAAAATAGCGACATTCGGGGGTTTGCGCTTGCCGTGGTCCAATCGGGTGATGATGTCGTGCAGTCGTTTTGGCTCACCAAACAGGGTAACAACGTCACCGGGCTGCAATATTTCATCGGGTGATATCACAATGGACTCCCCGCCGCGCATGATTCCGCCTACTCTGACCCGGTCAGGAAAATCAAGTTCCCGCAGGGTTTTCCCCCGGGCTTCGCTTTTTGGCGAAACGCGGACTTGTTGCAGCTCGACATTACCGCGAGCCAGCTCTTCGACAATCAATGACTCCGGATTGCGAATAGACTTGGATAATTCTGCGGCGGCGAGCCGTTCGGAGCTGAAGATGTAGTCGATATCAAAGTGTTCCCGTGGATCGAATAACCACACATTGCGCTCGAGTCCGGGATGCACCCGGCAAAAGGTTTTTTTGGCACCTAATTTTTTAGCCATTGAAGAGGCTACCAGGTTGATGTTGTTGTCTGCTGTCAGGGCCATGAAAAAATCGGCTTCGGAGACATCGGCATCGAGCAGCTTATCGATTGAGGTGCCATCACCATGGATCACCCGGCCGTCAATCTGCCGCTCGAGTTCAGCAGCTACGCTTTCATCCGCTTCGACGACAGTGATGAAATGTGCACCCTCACTCTCAGAAAGGCTCAGGGCCATATGCCGCCCGATTTCTCCGGCACCGACAATGACGATATTTTTGCTTTTGGGCATAGCTGGTAAAAATTCCCACTGAAAGTGGTTTGATACGCTCGGAGTGATGGAAAAAGAACCGTCGGGATGGGATCAGTCCGGCAAACTTCCGGTGGGGAAATCTGGGTGATAGTGTAGCAGCGTTGTCGTGTTTGGTTAAGAGGACAAGGTTGACGGGTTGGCAGAGAATAAAGGATTCCTTTGCTCAGGTCAATACCCGGTCTGGATAAATTAAAAGTTGCTCAAACATCGGTTTGACTGCTTCCATCGGCAGTCCCACCACGTTTGACCACGAACCGTTGGTTTTTTCAATAATCACCGCACCGTGCTCCTGCGCCGCATAAGCCCCGGCTTTGTCCATCGGGTCGATCAGATCGTGATACTTGATTAGTTCCTCATCTGACAGGGGTTTGAAGCTTACATCGGTCACTTCACAGTGCTGGATGGTGAGCGAAGGTTCTTTTCGCATCAGGCAGACACCGGTCATGACCTGGTGGGTGCGTCCATTCAGGGTGCGGATCATTTCCAAAGCGCCCTCTCTGGAAGCTGGTTTTCCCAGGGCCCGTCCATCAATCGTCACCAGGGTGTCGGCACCGAGAATGATCGAGCTGGGGAAGCGAGCGGCGACTTCTTCGGCTTTCAGCTTTGCGTTCAATTTTGTCAGCTCGCGAACGTCCATGTCAGAGTCGTGCAACTCTTCAGCTGTAGATGGCTCGATGGAAAATCGATAACCGGCTTCCGTCAGTAAATCCCGACGTCGTGGTGATCCGGATCCGAGGATGAATGCATCGTTTTGGCTCATGTGTGGGCAGTAGTGTAGGACGAATTTCCATATTTGTCGTTCTCGAACCGGCTGATGTCTATTTTGGAACAGAATCGGCACCGGAGCGCAGTGGAGATCGCCGAAGGCCATTCTGTCCTACGTATTAACTAACTCTGCCGGGCTTGGATCTAAGCCATAATGTCCTTGATCACTTTGCCAAAAACATTCGTCAGACGGCGGTCGATCGAGTTGTGACGAACCGTCAGTTGTTCGTGGTCGATGCCGAGCAGATGCAGCATGGTTGCGTGCACGTCGTACACTTCCGTAGGATGACTGCGGTCGAGGGGTTTGTATCCCCATTCATCTGATTCACCGGCGGTCACACCGCCTTTGATGCCTCCTCCGCAGAGCCAGTTGGTGAAAACAAAAGGATTGTGATCGCGTCCGACTCCTCGCTGGGCGCAGGGCATACGTCCAAATTCAGTCGTCCACAGGATGAGCGTATCATCGAGCATGCCGCGTTGTTTGAGATCCTGGATCAGGCCGGCCGCGCCTCGTGACATGCCCAGTGCCAGTGGCCCGTGATCGCGTTCAATGTTTTCGTGACTGTCCCAGTTGCGGCGTGGATGGCCATTGTCGTTGCCTGACCAGATCTGGATGAAGCGCACTCCGCGTTCGAGCAGGCGGCGGGCGATGAGGCATTTGCGGCCAAAAAATTCGCTCTCCGCTTTTTCGTTGATCTCGGTGTCATTCACGCCCGGGCCTTCGGCGGCCAGTCCGTAAAGGTTTTTGATGTAGCCGGGTTCCTTTGATACATCCATGGCTTCGGTGGCAGACAACTGCATTTTCGCGGCCAATTCGTAGGAGCGAATGCGGGCGGTGAGCCGTGAGTCACCGGGACGTTGTTCGGCGTATTGAGTGTTCAGTTTTTTGAGTACACTGAGTCCATCCTTGTCGGATTTTTTGGTGATGAAGCTGGAGTCCCTGGGTGGGAACAAATCGGCGATGGGAGGATTGGCTCCGGGCTGGATCACCGTGCCCTGATGTTGCGCGGGCAGAAACATCGACGACCAGTTTTTGGTTCCGTTGGAGGCGAGTCCGCGGTGGTCGGGCAGTACGACGAGAGTCGGTAGATTGTCATTCATGCTGCCGAGCCCGTAGCTGACCCACGAGCCGGCACTGGGATATCCGGGAGTTGTGAAGCCCGTGGTTTGTAACAGGGTGCCCTGACTGTGAACCGCGGTTTTACCAACAACGTTGTGAACAAAAGCCATGTCATCCACGACCTCGCCGAGTGGGGAAACGGCTTCGCTAAGATGCTTGCCGCATTTCCCGTGGCGCCGGAATTCCCAGGGAGATTTGAGGGTGTGGCCCGGGGTGCTTTGAAACAGTTCGACGCCTTCACCGGGATCCCAGGCTTTGCCGTGGTATTTTTTGAGGCTGGGTTTGTAGTCAAAAGTATCAACATGACTTGCGGCGCCTGCCATGAAAAGCTGCACCACTCGTTTGGCTTTGGCCGGGCGATGGAGAACGCCGATTGCGCCGTCCTGTGCCAGGAGATCGGTCAGCGCGAGTCCGGGAAAGGAGCCGGCCAGAGCACCGAGAAAACTGCGGCGTGTTTGTTGAGGGGATTGGAAATCAATCGACATAGGTGAATTCGTTGAGGTTGAGGATTAGTCGGCAAGTGTTGGCCCAGCCATGTTGAGTGGCGTATTTTTGCAGGGTCGATTTTTCATTGGCAGAGGGAGTGCGGTTCATCGCGAGCTGGAAAGCAGTGGTGATCGGGTCGGTTTGTTTTTCGATGCGTTTGGCGAAGTGTTTGGACATCGTGCCCATGAAAGGATTGTTAAGCAGAGTGAGCGCTTGCAGGGCAGTGGTGGTTTCATCTCGCTTCGCGACGCTCTGTGAAGGGTCAGCGCAGTCCAGGGTGGTGAGAAAGGGCTGGGTTCGTGAGCGGGGGATGAAACGATAGATGGACCGGCGATGGGAAGCGGGATTTTCGGGATCGTATTTCTGGTATTCGTAGTGGGGGGAGTGCTGGTTTTTTTCGAGCACAAAATCCTGGAATCCCGGGCCACCCATTTTCATATTCAATAGACCACTGACCGCGAGAGCGGCGTCGCGCAATTCTTCGGCTGTCAACTTGTGCCTCTGGGAGCGCCAGTAAAATTGGTTATCTGAATCAATTGCAGCTTTGGCTGAATCGTTTGCCGAAGCTTGCCGCCAAGTCGAACTGGTGACGATTTGTCGGTGCAAAGCTTTGAGAGATTGTTTGTCTCGAAATTCAATCGTGAGCCAGTCCAGTAGATCAAGGTGAGAAGGTGCTGCTCCCATGCGGCCGAAGTCACCGGGTGAATCGACGATGCCGCGACCGAAGTGATAGAGCCAGGTGCGGTTGACAATCGAACGCCAGGTGAGCGGGTTTTTTTTGTGGGTCAGATAGCGGGCGAGAGTGGCGCGGCGATCTCCCTCTGTGTGATTGATTGCTAATTTAAATTCTGAAGGTGAGTCGTTCCACAATGGGGGAGCACCGGGTGTCATTTCCGGACCGACGGATCGGATGTCACCGCGGGTGAGGAAATATATCGGCCGGGGAGTTCCCTTGGTGGCTTTGAATTGGCCCTGGGGTTTGAAAGCTGCTGCAGCGGCGTAAACCAGTTTTCCTTCAGGCAGGGCCTTGAGTTGTATTTCTGTTTTTTTGATGCTTGCTGCAAATTCAGTCCGCTTTTTTTGTACCGCTGGCTTGATGACCGTTTTCAGGATCTGACGCCGTTCGTTTTCAAGGCTGGTCAATTCTTTCATAGCGGCTTCGTTTTCCGGGTGGGGGAATTTGTCATCCACCAAATTAGATCGTCGCCAGCGGGGGGCGGCTTGAATGGATCCGAGAGATGTGACGGTCTTGCCAAGTGCCAAATTTTCACCTGTGCTGTCCAGAGTTCGTAGTTCGGCGAGGGCAAAAATATAATCGTTTTTTCGTTCAGCAAGCCGGGTTGCGGTGACGCGGATATAACGTGCCTTTTCCTTGCCAGCGATTGGAAAGCTTTGTGGCAGGACTCCGGGAAAGGGGTAATCACTTTCGCTTTTGTCAGCGATTTTTTGCACGCCGGTCTTAAAATCAGGATCGTTCGACGCTTCGATGCGGAAACGTTTGGGGAATCCAAATCCGGCGCCGATGCCGGCATACTCGTCATGACAGCCAATCAGTTCGATGGCTTTCAGAGAAACGGCAGTACCGAGATCAATTTGTACCCATTTTTCTGCATCGGGCGATTTGGCGATTTGGCTGTGGAAACCATATTCCGGAGCTTTGACCGTGCGTTGGCCGATGGCCTTGAGTTCTTTTAGTCGTGTTTCGATTTTCCCCAGCTTGGGATTGGCAAGTTGGCTGATCTTTTTCCCCAACGCTATCTGTTCGGATTTAAGCGTCGATAGCTTTGCACTGAGTGATTCTCTTTGATTCTGAATGGCGGGATCAAGACCGTAAACGCGGTTTGCGCGATCGACTGCAGCGAACACAGCTTGAGTGCGGTAGTAGTCTTCCATGCTTACAGGATCAAATTTGTGATCGTGGCAACGGGCGCATTGAATGGTGATCGACATGAAAGTATTAAAAGTGGCGGTGACCATGTCATCGCGGTCCATGTTCTTGGCGATGCGACCATCGACCTTGCCTTCGCCGACTTCGACGTGGGCAATATAATCCCAGGGGCCGGCGGCAATGAAGCCGGTCGCGATCACTCCGTCGGGATTGCCCGGCCACAACACATCGCCGGCGATCTGTTCCTCGACAAAACGTGCGTAAGGTTTGTCGTCGTTGAAACTGCGGATGACATAGTCGCGGTAAGGCCATGCATTCAGGCGCAGTTTGTCCTTGTCGTATCCGTGGGTGTCACCGTAACGAACGACATCGAGCCAGTGTCGCGCCCAGTGTTCGCCGTAACGTTGGCTGTCGAGCAATTCATCGACGAGCTTTTCGAAAGCGCTGTTGGGATGGGTCGCGGAAGCCTGTAGGAATTTTTGCATCTGATCCGGAGTCGGGGGCAGTCCAGTGAGATCGTAGTAAAGTCGTCGGCCGAGAGTGCGGGCATCGGCTTCCGGTGAGGGGGAGAGTTTTTTCTCGCGCAGTTTGGCGATGATGAAACGGTCGATGTCATTGCGGCACCAGGCTTCGTCTTCGGCTGCGATATCGGGTGCTTTGCTTTTTGCCAGCGGATGAAGTGACCACCAGTCACGATCAGCCGCGTGACTGTCAGTGAGGACAAGTCCATCAGGAAAGGGAGTTCCAGCATCGATCCATTTTTTGAGAATGGCGATTTGTGAGGCTTTCAGGTGAGTTCCCTTTTTTGGCATTTCCGGATCAGATCCAGAAACCAGTTTAATCAACTCATCCGGGTCATCGAGTTTGATCGGGCCACGGTCGAGAACCAGTTCGCCTTTTTTTTCCCCGTAGTTGTGACAGGAAATGCAGTTTTTTTCCAGAATGGCCTGTGCAGCGGCGAAAGTCGGCGGCGCAGCATCCTTGGCCTGGCTGAAGGAGAAACAGATTGTGCCCGCCAGGCAGGCGAGAAAAAAAACAGGGGTTTGGGTTTTAAAAATCAACGCAGCAGACTTCATCGTAGGAAATCTTAGCGGCTTTTTTCAGGCAAGGCAATGACACGAACGCGTCATTCTGGGGCGGCTTCCTTGAGGTAAGGGGTGCTGGCCTTTATCAGGGATGGGTCATCTATTGGGGTCGAAGCCTGACCATTCGATTCCGGCAAGTTCAGCGAGGGATTTGTCCCAACTGGCGAGGTCATCCTTGCTGAACTCGTTTAAATGCGCATGACCACAGGCGCGGGCCATCACTTGCATGAGTTCGATGGTGGCGGAGAAAAAATTGGCAAGGCCCTGGGCTGAAGCTTCAATCTTGAGTTTTTTGCGCAACTCAGGTTTCTGTGTGGCGATGCCGGCAGGGCAGAGATTGGTATTACAAATTCGAGCGCCAATGCAGCCGATGGCCTGCATTGCCGAGTTCGCCACGGCGACGCCGTCGGCACCCAGGGCGAGAGCTTTCACAAAATCACTGTGGGTGCGGAGACCTCCGGTGATGATGAGGGTGACGCGTCCGCTTGCTCCCGCTTTATCGAGGTGATGCCGTGCGCGTGCGAGGGCGGGAATGGTCGGTACAGAAATGTGATCGCGGAACAACAATGGCGCGGCGCCGGTTCCTCCTCCGCGGCCATCCAGAATAATGTAGTCAGCTCCGCCTGCTAAAGCGAAGTTGATGTCGCGTTCGATGTGCTGGGCACTGAGCTTGTATCCAATCGGAATGCCGCCAGTGACTTCGCGAACCCGGTCACCAAATTTTTTGAAATCATCGACGGAATCCAGATCATCAAAAGTTGGAGGGGAAACGGCAGGTTGGCCTTCGGGGATGCCGCGCACTTCGGATATGCGGCCCATGTTTTTATTGCCGGGAAGATGACCGCCGGTGCCGGTTTTGGCCCCCTGACCACATTTAAAATGAAAGGCCTGAACTTTTGTCAGCAGAGATTCCTGGTAGCCGAATTTGGCTGAAGCGAGTTCGTAAAAATAACGACTGTTGGCTTCCTGCTCATCAGGCAGCATGCCGCCCTCTCCTGAGCAGATTCCCGTACCCGCCATTTGTGCGCCTTTGGCCATGGCTGTTTTGGCTTCCTCGGAAAGAGCGCCGAAGCTCATGTCGCTGACAAAAAGAGGAATATCCAATCGCAGTGGTTTTTTGGCTTCCGGGCCGATGATAAGTTCCGTGCCAACGCTCACATCTTCCATCAGCGGTTTGCGAGCGAGTTGGGCGACCATCATCTGAATCCCGTTCCAATCAGGCAGTTCGAAACGAGGCACCCCCATGGCCTCCATCGGGCCGTGGTGACCGAGTTTTGTCAGGCCTTCGCTGGCGAGCTGATGAATGAAAGCGACAGTGGGTTCCTCCGGAGTGGGAGTGGCCTCGGGCATGGCGTCTGGATTGGTGTCTGTAGGCAGGGCAAATTCCTTGCCGACTTGGTCGGCGGGAATTTTGGCATGTTTGCCATCGCAGAATGGGGGGTTGGTCGTTTGCTTGCATTGGCAAAGATAAGCATCACCATCTTCCTCAGCGATGAAGGACTTGGGTGTAAAATCCGTGCCTTTGTGCGAGCCGTCGCAGAAAGGTTGATTGGCGGATTTTCCACAAGTACAGAAATAGTATTCTTCACCGGCTTTGAGTTCGACCGGGATGGGTTTGTTATCAGCGACAGTAGGTTTTTTCATGGAGAGTGTGGTGTGGATGAATTAATTGATCAATTTGGCGAATGCGCTGCATCCCGACCACAGCAGAAAAGCTGAAAGCAGGGTGATGAGAATGACAGGAGGCTGGAGTAAAGCCTGGCCTCCGACAAGAAAAACCTGAAAGGCGAGAATGTTTACGATGATCGGTCCCAGGAACAGCAGTCCGATGTTACGGGTTTTCGGAACAGCGACCAACAAAGCTCCGATGATTTCCAGCACTTTCACAAAGGTCAGGTAGCCGGATGCATACATCACACCCATAAAAACGGTGGCAGGGCTTCCTTCTTCCATGGGAGGCATGGGAATGAATTTCAGGAAGAAGTTCAATCCAAAAATGAGGAATAACAGGCCCAGTAAGCCTCCGGCGATGATAGTGATTTTGTTTTGCATATGTAGTTGGTATTGAGATTAAATTTATAGAGGTGAGAGTTTTAAGTTAGCTCAGGCGGAATAGGAGAATTTTGCTGTTTGCTTCTGCGTCGATTAAAAATTCATCTGGTGCGTTTTCAAGAGCGAGACCATCTCCTGTGGTCAAGGACTCACCCAGCACCGAGACATGGCCCGAGATCAATTGAATCCAGGCGTGTGGCGTGGATTCCGAAGCGGGCACGGTGAGGGATTTGCCTTTTTCCATCCGGCCAAAGTAGATATCCGCATCCTGACGAATTGCGGTGGAGTCATTTCGTCCGTCACCGGAGAAGAGCAGGGTGAGCTGATTTATCTTTGCCAGGTCACCGAGGGGTTTTTCTGCATAGCGAGGTTCGCCATCTCGCTCATTGGGTTGCAGCCAGATTTGATACAGATGAGTCGACTTGGTTTTTGAGGGATTGAATTCGCTGTGGAAGATCCCGCTGCCTGCACTCATATATTGCAGATCGCCGGCTTCGATGACAGCGCCATTTTCCATGCTGTCACGGTGTTCGAGTTGACCTTCAATGATGTAGGTAAAGATCTCCATGTTATCGTGAGGATGTTTTGGGAATCCACCGCCGACTTGAATCGTGTCGTTGTTCATGACGCGCAGTGATTTGAATCCCATGTGATCGGGATCAAAATATTCGGCGAAGGAGAAAGTGAAGCGGGCTTGCAACCAATCGTGGTTGGCTTGCCCACGCTCTTCAGCCGGACGCTTTGTCAGTGTGAGTTCGGATTGAATTTTCATGACCCCAGTTTGAGGTAAAGAACATTTGTTCACCAATACCTTGTTTTTGGGCCAGGTATGCGTTTTAGTTATATCTGACCATGGAACTGCGACATCTGAGATATTTTGTGATGGCAGCTGAGGAGGAAAATATCAGCCGTGCGGCTGCACGTCTTAATATCTCGCAGCCTGCGGTGTCACGGCAGATTCATGATCTTGAGGAGGAGCTTGGAACGGCTTTGTTTGAGCGTGAACGCAATGGCTTGAGCCTGACCGAAGCCGGTCACACGGCCCTGACTCACGCTCGGGAAATGTTGCGGCAGGAGAAGGCGATGCAGGCTTCTTTACGGGTATTTGCAGAAGAGAATGAAACGGTTTCACTGAAGGTGGGATTTATTCCCACAGCCTTGCCGGGATTTTTGGCAGACGGAATGCGCCGCTTTAACGAGTTTCATCCTAATGTTTGTGTTCAAATTTTTGAGATGTCTCCGAGGCGGCAGGAAACGGCGTTGAGGGATGGTGAGATTGATCTGGCATTGCTGGGAAATGCCTGTCCTGAATTGGAGAAGTGTTTTCGCGTGGAAGCAATTC
>DAOUQC010000126.1 GCA_030625775.1 Verrucomicrobiota bacterium | reverse complement strand
GCTCAGTCACCCTGCAAGGTTTTGACGAAACCTCCCGCAAAATACAAATCGAAAAAGACGGGAAAATTTATGACTATTCACTGAACGACCTCCAGTTTTCAAGTAAGATCGAGGTGCTTAGAGCCAGTGAAATGCAGGATGTACTGAACCAGAAAGCTCAGTTGAAAAATAAATCCGCCCTGCTCTACGGTTTTGTCGGATTACTCATCATCGTCCTGGCATTGGTGGTTGCTTTCCCCACTTTCCAGATCTCGGCTTTTTTAATCACGGGTAAGGAAGGCAGTGGTCGGCATTTCAAAGCATGGCTGAAAATCCTAGCTCTGATCGGACTCACTGTCGGCATTCGCATCGCCGTTCTGGATGGAATCACATGGACCGACGTGATCACCAATGGCCTCGGCGTTTTCCGCCCTGAAGACGGATTGGTACTGGTATTTATCATTCTGGGCTCCATCGGATTGATCAAACACCACTACCGTGAAAGCTTTCAGCTCGCGGCCACGACTGTCGGTGTCCACTTCGTTTTTTTCAGTTTGGTGATGGCTGGCCTCCTATGGCTGGTATGGAAATGGAATGGCAGCGATTGGACAATCCCCGCAGATGAAATGCTCACCCGGCTGATTCTCCAACCTTTCGAATTAGTCTGATTTCTCAAGTTTTCCCTTGAAAGAAAGTCTTCTGGCGATGAGAAGAGGACACTATGAAAAAATCTCTCCTCTTGATTCCCCTCGTCCTTTTGGGCCTCTGGGCAGGCTCCACCTGGATCATCGGTAGCTACACCCAAAATGGTTTTTCCTCTGCACTCGAAGAGGTCAACAGCAATCTCGGGCCAAAAACTGGAGTCACCTCGCTTATAGAAGAATCCTACTCCCGGGGTTTCCTCTCCAGCAAGGCCATTGCTAAAATTGCCTTTGCCAGTAAAAATGCTGCTGAAAAAAAGGAAGCCTTCCTGAAACTGCAAGTCTGGCATGGCCCTCTGATGATGACCCCCGAAGGCTTCAAAATAGGAGCTGAATATGCACTGGTGACGCTGGACAAAGATCGCCTGCCCGAAAAAACCCGTAAGATCCTGAATGCCGGATTCAAAGGAGCCGAGCCCCTGAAACTGGGCCTGTTCACCGGCTTCGGAGGAAAGGTCTCCATAGACACGGAAATCGCCCCTTTCTCCTCTCCTGAAGAGGAGCCAAACACACTGAATTTCGAAGGCCTGACTCTCAATCTGCAAACCAACATCAACAGCTCTTTTGCCAACGGCAAGCTTAAATTCGGTGCGCTGAACTACGAAGACAAAAAGGCCGGAAACCTCCTTTCAATCGCAGCTGCAGAAAGTGAAATGGATTACAAGGATGTCATTTTAAAAGTAGCTGCCAACGGCACCTCCCACATTGATTTCCCAGAGATCAAACTCAAGTCTAAACAAGGCAGCTACGAACTCAGCGATCTGCATTTCGAAAGCTCCTCCAAAAAAAGTGATGGCAAACTTAAAGTGTCTTCCAAAATAGGTGTCGGAGAATTCAAGGGAACGGGCCAAGGCAAACATGCAGAAACCCTGGCGAAAATGAATGGTAAACTGAATCTAGAGTTCTCCGCTGAAGGCATGGATATCGAAACCTTGCAACTGATGGCCGATGCTCAAAAGGATTTGCAAAAAGCCCAACAAGGCAAAAGCGAAAACTCAAAAACAAAAGAACAAGCCACGCACGATTATTTGATTGCCGCCAGCTCCCTGTTACAGCCGGGCTACAAAATGAAAAACCTCATTGTTTTCACTAACAAAAGCGGAAAATCAGAACTCGGTCTGGGCCTCGAATACACTGGCAAAAAACCGCTCTTCGAATTGGCCAGCATCCGCGAACTGATAGCAGCCCTCGAAGTCGCTATCAATCTGCAGGTAGTCAAGGACCTGATCCCGGCACCTTCTGCAGAAAAAATCAAACCCGCCGTTGGCATGGGTTTCATACTCGACCGGGGCGAACTCTACAAAGGAGATGCCATCCTTGCCGGAGGCGAACTGACCGTCAACGGCAAACCCCAGCCCATTTTGAAAAATATGGGACCGATGCTGGACCTGCCCATCCCCTGGGAAAAACTTGGCATCAAAAAAGCCAAGTAAGCGTAAACAAGGCTCCTTATTTCACTTCAATCGGCAGCTTGATCATCCGGTCGGAAGACTGGGTGAACTCCCGGGCACTGAACGCCCAGATCACCAACTTCTTCTTCTCCCAGAATCCAGGCTCGTTGCGCACCCGCATCAAAACGAGGTTTTTGCGTGCCTGCATAATGCCCGACCCCTTGTTGGAAACCCGGTCAATGGCAAAACCCAGGTCGTACTGCAGTTGATCCTGCAACCCAGCTGAGCGGCAATGCATGTCAGCCCCGTCTGTGAATACCATCGTGTGGCTGTCCCCCAATAGCAGCACCGGGCTGTCCTTGTCCGCAGGCACAGCTTCAATTTTTCCGCCCACCTCCTTACCCGCATAAGTTAAAGTCAAAAGCTCAGCCTTGGCAGCCGGACTGGCTCCGCCCGCCTGATCCCCCCTTATGCTCAGCGTCTCTTTGGCCGAACGCTTAAACGTTTCTTTCGGCTGATCTTTAAACCACTTTTCATCCGCCACCTCTTGTTTGATCAATCCGGCAATGATTTCCGAGGTCAGGGGGGCAAAATGTGAATCCTGCTCACAATACAACTTGTCCGCCCCCTCTCCTCCAGTCTTAGCACGATGGGCATTCAATACCGGCTCTATATCCAGAACCTCAACGCCCTTCCCCCTCAATTCATCCAAATAGCCCTTCAACACCAATGGAGAGCCCGGCGCAAATTTTGCCGCCAACTTGTCGGGGTAAATCGCCGCCTTCGCTGGAATCGGCACCATGATCAATCTCACCCCCTTGGCCTTGAGAAGATCATTGAAGATCACTATGTGGGAGGATGGATCTGTTTTATTGGCGGCCACCACCGCCCAGTCCTTCTCCCAGAATGCCCCCGCAGCCAGCTGCTTGAGTTCACGCTTCATGAAGAACCAGGCTGGGTCATCACCGCGGATATTCACCTGCTCGGCTTTCGCCCGCACTTCACACTCCTGCGCAAAAGCCTCCGCTGCCTGCTGAGCCTGCGCGCTGCAGGCAAACAACAAGGTGGATAGTATTATCAAGCATTTCATTTTCGTTATTTTTGAAAGGTTCAGGATTCGGGAGTTGTTACATCAAAATACTCATCCAGGACATCAAAACTATCGTTCCAACGCCGTTCGCTGGTCAGCTCAGGATGCTGCTTCAACGGTTCAATTTCAAGCGTGTAGGTTTGACCCAGTTTCCGGGGAATAGTGGATAGGGCTTTGCGATCCAGGATCGACCAGTGGTTCACAATCACTTTGGGCTGATCATATTTTCCATCGATCACCTCTTCCACTTCGTAAGTGTAAGCCAGCAAGGCCCGGCGATAAGTGTCCAATTCCTCCACACTGCGCACCTCCGTCATCTCCACCAACTTAGCGCGCAACTTCACTCGCCGGGCCGGTTTACGGGCCTTTGCCTTGGCTTGCCAATAGGCAAAGTCCTTACTCACCTCCTTTGGACTTAAGGCGCGATTATAAATCGCCAGCCCTTCCACTTCACCATCCCACTTGCCATCACCGATCACGGCTCCTGAAGGCACTGTCTTTTTATCCCCACCCTCTTTGACAAGCTTTGCTTCCACAAGCTTGCCGTCCCGATACAAAGTCCACTTGCCGCCCTGCAAAGAAGCCGCCAGAAGAGTCACTTCACCTGCTTTCACTTTACCCAGGGGGAATTTTCCTTGTTTGGTCAAAAGAGTCAGCTCTCCTGTTTTTTCCTGGGCCAATTGAAAATCCCCTGCCGACAGAATCACTCCTTGCTGCCCTTCAATCCCTGAACTCAATCGCAATTGGAAAGCAAAATTCCCCTTGCCCGCCTGATCCGCCACCACCTTTGCTGACGCTGAATCCACTTCGAAAAAACCGCCGCCTGTCAACATCCCGAAATGCCTGCCAAATCGCGCACGCTGCCGGGCTTCCAATTTACACACACGCTTCGCCGCCCCGGCCCCGATCTGATTCTGCCCAGCTGCATTCTGCCACACATAAATCAGTCCCCCAGGCTGGCTCGGCCATGACCCCGTCTTTTCCGCAGCCGGTTTTGTCACAGCAGCTCCAGCCGCGGCAATCTTCCCCAGTGAAGTAGCCTCACCTCCCTTGATCCATAAATCCGGGAAATGATCCGCCTTTTTATCATCCGTCACCCGGACCCAGCCTTCGACTGATTTCATCTGTTGATCAAATTTACCGATATAAACCTCGGCATGTTTACCGCTTTTGCCAATCGTCGCCCCTTTGTAGGGTCCCGTCAGAGTCATGAACCGGGCGTCATTGCTCCAGCGGGGGTGATACATCTCCTTGCCCTCCATACCCGGCCCCTTGTTGATCGGAACAACCGAAAGTTTTTTGCCGTGGTCGGCAAACAAATGCACTGATTTGTGGGAACCGTCGAACACCCATGCCACATAACTGTTATCCGGAGCCATAGCAGGCCAACAGCCATGTTGGTTTTTCCAATATTCCTTTTTTTCCAAATCAATCACCCCAACATCCGGCCACGGAAACAAACAGGAGGCACGCTTGCCATCCAATGACAGCTGAATGTTATCGATACTGATTTTAGTTTTTTTCCATACCAGCTCACGCTTTTCCGGAGCATCGACAGGGAACCTTTCCAACTTATCCGCAAACATACTTGATCGGTCCGTAGGAATCAGGTTCACCGTATAGACCCAGACTTTTTTAGTTGCAGGATCCTGCCACACATCCACCGCAAACCCCTTGCCCAGTTCCTTGTCCTGCTCCCCCTGCCAATTCACCCGGTGTATCACTGGCTTGAATGACTTTTTCTTCCCCTTGCGTTCCGTGTGTTTGTTGGTGTAAACAATCCATTTTCCGTCCGGGCTGATCAAGGGACGTGAATAATTGGTTTTGTCTTTCAATATAACCCTCACCCCCAGTCCATCACGAGTATCAATTCCCCACAGTTGATGCTGGTTTCCATTCACAAAAGAATCCGCACTCTCCCCGACATAGCGTGACCACACCAAGCGGGAATGATTGCCCGTCAGAGCTTCAATTTTCCTGGACAGCTTGTCTTCCGCCTTTCCAGAACTGAGCAACTTTCCCGATTTGCCCTTCGAACCATCCTTGCTCTCACTGCCCTCTTTTTTGCCTTCGGCCTCCTGATCGCACCCTTGGAGCAGCAATGTCGTAGAAGACAGTATTATTAATAGCGCTTTCACCACAACGCTTCCTGTAACTGTTTTATAAATATTTCCCTGCATATAAGTTATCCTAAATATCGATCTCGTAAATGTTTCAAGTGGACCGCACTATTCGTCGCTTCTCCTGTTGCCCGCTTGATCAATTCCCCGGGCAGCCAGCGACTGCCCGGCTGGTGAACCTTATCCCTCATCCAAGTCAGCAGGGCCGAGCAATTACCCGTGGCAATTTGCCCGTCGATTTCAGGTCTCTCTTTTTTTGCTGCGGCGACCAATTGGGAGGCATTCAGATTCCCCAAACTGTAAGTGGGGAAATAGCCGAACATCCCCATACTCCAATGAATATCCTGCAAGCAGCCATGCGCATCATCAGGCACAGACAAGCCAAACATTTCCTTCATCCGCGAATTCCACACCTGCGGAATATCCGCCACCGGCAAGTCCCCGGAAAAAATCGCCTGCTCCAACTCAAACCGCAGCATGATGTGCAAATCATAAGTCACTTCATCCGCCTCGACGCGGACAAAAGACGGAGCGCTTTTATTCACCGCATAAACCATGTCCTCCAATGAAATGCCAGCAAGATGCGGAAAATACTGTGCGGCTTTGGGCAGCCAGTATAACCAGAACTCCCGGCTGCGGCCCACGTGGTTTTCCCACAACCGCGACTGCGATTCATGAATGCCCAGTGAGACCGCCCGTCCGACTGGCAGGTGATGTTTGTCCGCAGGCAGGCCCTGGTCATACAAACCATGCCCCGCCTCGTGCAACACCCCAAAAAGGGAGCTGGTAAAATCCTTCAAATCGTAGCGCGTGGTCAGACGTGTGTCCCTTGGTCCCACTCCCGAACAAAAAGGGTGCACCGCCGTATCAATCCGACCCGCAGCAAAATCGAAGCCCATTTCAGCAGCCACTTCCTGATTGAAAGCCTGCTGTTTTTCAAGCGGGTAATCCCCCTCCAGCAAATCGTCGGCAACTCGTGGCCCACGGTCGGCAATTTCCTTTCCCAAGGCAAGCAAGTCAGGGCGCAAGGCGGCGAACACTGCGGTCAATTCTCCAGCCCGGGCGCCTCGCTCAAAACCCTCCAGCAGCGCATCGTAGGGACATTCCTCATAACCATAACATTCAGCTTGCTGCTTTGACAGTCCCACCAATCTTTCCAAATGAGGGGCAAAAATACTGAAGTCAGATTTCTCCCGCGCTTCCGCCCAGGTCGCCTTGCCCAGGGCCGAAGTCTCCTGGAATTCAATCACTAGCGAGGTCGGCAAAGTCGTTGCCCGGTCATAGTCAAAACGCCAGTCCCGGACATTGGCAAAATGATCCTCATCTTCATCCTGCGAACGAATACCCTCCTCACATTCAACAATCCAATCGCCAACCTCGGGCCGCACCCACAAGTCATGAGATTTACCTCCAAGGTAAGCCATCTGTTTTGCCCGATACTCCACCCCTTTGGCCGGCATTTTAGTCTCCTGATCCCAGCCCAGCAGCGCCGACGTATCGTTGAGCAAAGTCAATTCCCCACCTAATTCCGTAAGTTTTTTGTATGCTTCCATCAAATCCTATCTCCAGGTTTCTTCCCCCTCAAATCAAAAACAGTGCGACCGCTGTGTAGCCGTGAACAAATGAAGTTCCACCCACCGGACCGATCTCCCCACTGCAGAAAAGCCCCGCACCCGGCACCTTGCCAAACACATCTTCAAGAGTGCCCGCATCATGATTCGGAGTCTTGAACATGTGCAAGCCCCGCCCCCCACAGGTGAACAACAAAGAAGCAAAAGGCTGGCCAAACTCCTCCTGGGCCTGCTCACACTGCAAGCGAAAATCTTCATCGGCCGCCTCGCTGTCACGCAATTGAAACTGCAAAGTCTGACCTACCCGGGGCCATGCACCGAGGGCTAGAATGCCAGCCGTCGGATCACCTCCGATAATATTCCGCACCAGGAAATCACCCCGTTTGAATTCATCGATATACTCATTCACAGCGAGTCCGGCAAAAATATTGCCACGTGCCGCTTCCTGTTCATCGTCCTCCAACGTATCGTAAGCCTGCTCGAGAATCTCATAGGCCTGCCGCTGACCAACCGTCACCAGCACATTGTCATCAACCTCGGTGATGGTGTAGGGCTCTCCAATCGGACGGCAGCCCTGGCTGACCACCCCTGCTAGACGCACCCCTCCGATCAAATGCAAAAGCAGGGCCGCTGCATCTTCAACCAAACCTGTTTCGCGGAAAAGAAAAAAGCCCTCATCCTCCGGATCACCGCTGGCAAGCCCACCGTAACAAGGTGAATTCGGCCACAGCGCATTCCACTGCCTGAGCCAGTTTTCAGCTGGCAGGTTGACCGGATCTCCCAATACAATGCAAGCCCCCTCTTCATCCACACCCCCATCTGCTGATTCCGGATGCAGAATCAAATCCTCCAATTTTTCTGCATCGGATGCCCGGATGATGGCCGGTTTCACCACCGTATTTGGCAGATGAAGAAACAGCAGTGTCAGACCGGAAGTATTCTCCCGCTCCTCTCCCACTCCTACCAGGCCGTCCGTTGAACTGCCCAGCACCAAAGGACTGTGCCCGTGAATCTGCAAAATTTCACCCAACTCGCTGAGATGGGGCCGCCAGTCAGGACTGACAAAAGCGAACACCACCGTGGGGTCAGTTTCCAAGTCCTCACGGCACTCGATCACGAGACTCTCGATGCGATCTGCATCAAAAGTTCCACTGAACAATCTTGAA
>DAOUQC010000032.1 GCA_030625775.1 Verrucomicrobiota bacterium | reverse complement strand
ATATCCAGTCGATGCGAACGAAAATGCCGCGGTAGCCGAAGCGCTCTATCAGGGAAAAGGTAAGGACAAAGTCCTCGTTTACCCGCGTGAAGCCTTTAACCAGCCACTTCCCCTGTCGGGGCTAAGTAAGCCGGTTATTTTTGCCGATGGCCTCGCCATTCCGTTGGGAATTCTTCCCTGGGGAAATGGCGATGCCTGTTACACTTTGCACGGACATGATTTGCTCCTGCTGACGGATACCAATAAGGATGGGAAATCCGACAAGCGTGAAGTGATACTGACGGGATTCGGGATTCAGGACAGCCACCTCTTTCCTCATCAATTTACCCGGGCACCGGGTGGTTGGATGTGGATGGCTCAGGGGCTTTTTAATAACAGTGCAGTGCGGCGGCCCGGCGCTGAGCAGACGATTGATTTTCCGAAATGCTCGATGGCGAGGATGCGACTCGACGGCAGTGAGTTTGAAGTCACCAGCACGGGGCCGAATAATATATGGGGCCTCGTGATGAGTGGGGAAGGGGAGACCTTTATTCAGGAGGCCAATGACTACGGCTACTCTGTCATGGAATTTCACGATTACGCCTACTATCCCGGCGGAATGAAAGCACTTCGCAAAAGTTATCAGCCGGAATTTCCACCGATTGATCTGCGGATGGGGGGCACGGGGTTGAGTGGTCTCGCTCTGGTCGAAAATGGTCCGGGCATGGATGCCAAAGCGAATTTTACTATGCTGATCGCTAATCCAATCACGACGAAAATAAATGCGGTGACGATGAAACGCGATGGTGCGTATTGGAAGATTGAACAGATTCCCGATTTCGTGACCTGCGATGATCCCTTCTTCCGGCCGGTCGGAATGACTCAGGGACCTGACGGCTGCATTTATATTGTCGATTGGTATAACAAGATTATTTCACACAACGAGGTGCCCAGAAATCATCCCGATCGCGACAAAACCCGTGGTCGGATCTGGCGGATCAAACCTAGCGATGGTCAGGGCATTCATGAGATAGCTGACTTCACCTCACTTTCCACTGATAAGCTGCTTTCTATGTTAGGAACATCACCTACGGCAAGAGCTCACATGGCATGGCAGACTCTGGTGGATCGCAAGGATGAGAAGCTGGAGGCTTCCTTGAAAGCGGTCATTTCCGGAGCAGAAGCAAATGATGCCCGCCGGATTCAAGCTTTGTGGGTTCTCTCGGAATCCGAACGGAAAGTAGCCGGGTCGCTGGCAAAATCTGATAACCGAAACGTTCGCCGCGAGTTGGCTCGTTATCCTGAATGGGTGGATGCTCTTCTCGAAGACAGTGATCGCGAGGTTCGTTTTGCGGCGATCCAGACCCTCGCTCGTCAGCTGCCGGAGAGAGCGGAGTTTGTATTGCCTGAAATGCTCGCTTTTGCAAAACCCTCTCTCAAAAAACCAAGTATGCCCAGCGCGCGCACTGGTCAGGAAATTCCTATTAGAGAAGCCTACGACCGGGAGTTTGAGCGTTTTCTGGTGCGCATGTTTTTGGAAAAAAATCAGCAATCCGTCCTCACCTTTCTCGACTCGGAAGCTGCCAAAAATATTCCTTTGGAGGCCCTGATGCTCGCCTCACTTGCGCTTGATCCTGAAATCAGCGCTTCCCGTGTGGCGGCTTTGCTGCCGACGATAGGGAGGCCTCCAAACGCCGAGGAGATCCTGCGGCTGGCACAATTTCCCAAGGCTGCAGGAAGTGGCGAGGCGATCAAGGCGCTGCTGGCTTCGCCGGATTCGGCAGCGAGTGTCGTTGAGATATTGCTGGCTCAGAGAACCACCTTTGATCCCAATAAGGTCGGTCCGCTTCTCGTTCCAGCGGCAAAAGCCATGCTGAAAGGACAACAAGTCAGTCAGGCAGCTCAATTGATCGGGGCATTTCAACTCTCGGCGCTTGAGCCGAATCTGGTCGAACTGCTCGGCAATTCTGTTTTCTCCAATGAAGACAAGCTCGCTGCGGTGAAGGCGCTTCGACAACTGCAGAGTGCAGAGGTCGAACTGCTGGCAGCTCTCGTTGCTGCCCCTGCCACTGCGGAGATTGGGCGGGAAGCTCTCGCTGCCCTGGCTGAATCCAAGTCTCCGCAGGCGGGAGCCAGGATCATCGCTATGTTTCCCAAGTTTAATGGATCCCAGCGCCGCGAGGTGCTGGCCAAACTTTCAGCAAAAAAGGCAGGGGCTGAAATGCTTGTCACAGCCTTCCTCGACGGAAGGCTTGCCAAAGAAGAGCTTGATGGTCCTACGGCTGAGCGGCTCAGTTCTGTTCTTCACGATTCGCCCGGGCTGGCGACTTTGATGGAGTCAATGTCGGACATCTTTCACGACATCCTTCTACTTGATGGCAGCGAGGACGCCTGGGCACAGTCCAAGATTACTCTCGAAGGGCCGTTCACGATTGAAACCTGGGTGCGCCTGGCTCCTGGAATAGGTAATCAAGACGGCATTCTTGGAGCAAAAAATGTCATCGACTTGAATTTTTATACATCGACTTTTCGATTTTGGGTAGGTGGGGGAGTAGGAGATGTCGCCGTTTCGAAAAAACCTGTGACTCCTGGTTTATGGACTCACATCGCCGTGACTCGTGATGCCTCGGGTCAGATTAAAATCTACAGCAACGGCGAACTGGATGCGCTTGGCAGGAAAAAAGCATCCGGAAAATTTGAGAATTTGAACGTTGGCTGGACCGGGGCAAAAAAAGGAACCCGCGGTGCGCTTGCACAATTCCGGGTGTGGAATGTCGAGCGAAGTGCCCGACAAATCCGGCAAAACTTTGACCGCAGTTTTGCCGATGGCCCGCGACCAGAAACAATTACTTTTTACAACTCCGGCGGTGACTCCAGTTGGGGGAAACTTGGCAAGGGGGCCCATGTGGCCAAAACAGTCGATGCACCGCCCTTGCTGACAGCAGAGCAGTCCCGGGCGCTCGATGCAAAATTTGCCAAATACATTAAATTGGCTGAGCAGGGAGGGGATATCGAAAAGGGCAAGGCCTTGTCCGCTTTATGCACGGCATGTCACGTCATCAAAGGTAAGGGTGGCCAGATTGGCCCTGAACTCAGTGGTGCCGGAGCGATGGGGCTTGAGGGGGTGCTGCGCAACATCCTGACTCCGAACGCGGCGATGGAGGCGGGTTATCGCATCTTCCGGGTTGAACTCAAAAGCGGTGATATTCTCGATGCCTTTTACGTCAGCGAAAACAAAGGGGCTATCGTCGTTCGCCAGCCCGGTGGTGCCGACATGCGCCTGGCGAAAAAAGACATTCGCAGCACGCGTTACATTCGCCGCAGCCTGATGCCCGAGGGATTGCTTGATGCGTTGAGTGATGAAATGGCAGCCGATCTTCTGGCATATCTGATGACTTTGAAATAATGGCGGCAGTGTTAAATTTGAAGATTTGAGGGAAGTTGGGGTAGATGAAGTGAGACGCAAAGTTATTGTTTCAGGTGCAGGCCACCGAATGGTGGAGGTTTCAGGGGGATGAAAGGCACAAATGGATGGGTCTGGCTTATATAAAAGTTTCCACAAGCCACCTCATCCTGTTCAGATACCTCAGATACAAAATCCCGACTTGTTGCGGTATTTATGTGTCAAAAGCCGCGAGGGCCTTATTATCAAGGCTTACTGAAAGCTTTATTTGTGCTTGATGCGGGAGATTGGGGAGATATATAAAAAAAGATGAAAAAAAACAGGAAAAGTGCTTGTGAAAAGTTTCACAAAGTCTTTAATACGCCCGATAAATATCACTAATGGGCAATTTTTTTCCACGCTGGGTAAATTGGATTCCACTGAAAGTCATTTTTGGCCTTTCAGTGGTGGGAATGCTTGTGGTTCCTGCGGTTTGGTACACGGCCACTCAAAAATACACCCGGGTGGGCTACGAACCCCAACAGCCGATTCCTTTTGATCACAGTATTCATGCGGGCCAGCTGGGCATGGACTGCCGTTATTGTCACAGTTTTGTAGAGAATTCGAAACATTCGAATGTGCCGGTGGCCGAGCAGTGCTGGAATTGTCACAAGGCGATTCGTACCAACAGCGACAAGCTGGTGAAGCTGCGGGAAGCGGTCGACAAAAACTACGAGGGTTATACGGGGGAGCGCTTGAAGTGGGTGCAGATTCACGAAACACCGGATTACGCTTATTTTGACCACTCGGTCCACGTTAATCGTGGAGTGAGTTGTATGGAGTGTCACGGAAAGGTGAACGAGATGAAAGTGGTGCGTCAGGAGGAGTCACTGTCGATGGGTTTTTGTCTGGAGTGTCACCGCAACCCGGAGAAACATTTGCGTCCGATGGATGAGATTACCAATCTGGATTGGAAAGCTGAAGATGTTGATCGCCATGAGTTTTTCAAGTATCTGGCAGAGAAGACCGGCAAATCAGCCAAGGATTTTGCAGAAGAATACAAGGTGAAGGGGGAAGAGAAACCTTTGACCCGTGAAGATATCGGTAAAGGGCTGAAAGAGGCTTGGAACGTGAATCCACCGGAAAGTTGCACGGCCTGTCACCGTTAATGAAGGCAGTGAAATAAAGCAGAGCATTGATTTTCCAGTTATACTAGAATGAAACGCAAGTGGCAACATCCTGAAACTCCCGACACTGGCCGTCAGTACTGGCGCAGTCTGGGCGAGCTTGATGAAACCCCGGAATTCCAGTCCTGGTTGGAACGTGAATTTCCCCAGGGGGCAGCGGAACTGGCGGCTCCTGAAGAGGATGGTGGGGTTTCCCGACGAAATTTTGTGCGCTTGATGGGGGCGGCGACCGCTCTGGCTGGCTTCGGCATGACTTCCTGCCGTCGTCCAAGACGTTTTCTGGTTCCTTTCAACGAACATGTGGAGTGGAATGTGCCGGGCAATCCCTTGTTTTATTCCACGGTGAAACCACGCATCGGGGGGCCGGGGGGGGATCCTCTGGTGGTGACGACTCATGAAGGGCGTCCGACCAAGGTGGATGGCAACCGTTTGCACCCGAAAGTATCCGGCGGTTCGGATGCCTTTATGCAGGCGTCGGTGCTCGACCTCTACGACCCGGACCGCTCGCGTTCCTACCTTGCCAAGGGAAAAGAGGCATCCCAGGCTGATTTTACCGACAATTTTCTCACCACTTTCCAAAAAGGAGTGGGTGATGGCACGGCTTTCCTGATAGGGGATTCTTCATCACCGACCCGGAACCGTCTGTTAGCGGACTTGAAAAAACGTTACCCGTCGGCTGAATTTTATCGTCACGAAGCGATTTCAAATGATGGCTGTGTGGAAGCGCAGGACTTGTTGTTTGGCAAGGGTGCGTGCCAGGTGCCGAGGTTTGACCGGGCGGAAAAGATTTTATCGCTCGATTGTGATTTCCTGGGGCTTGACCGTATCGGTGATGATCCGGTGAAGGAGTTCACCCGCGGTCGTCGGGTAGAGGATGCCAAAGGCAAAGTCGCAAATTCGATGAACCGGCTTTATGTGGTGGAGCCTGCTTTTACCCTGACCGGAGGCATGGGGGATCACCGTTTGCGTCTGCCTGCTAGTCAGACTTTGAAAGTGGCGGTGTTGTTTGCACGTGAAATTGCCAAAGCTACAGGCGACGCTGCTTTGGAGAAAGCAGTGGCGGCGACAGGCAAGCGGGTCAATGAAGCAGTTTTTAATCAGCAGTGGATTCGTGAAGCGGCTAAGGATTTGGCCTCATCGAAAGGCAAAGCATTGGTGGTGGCTGGTTCCCGGCATGACAAGGAAGTTCATTTGCTGGTGGCTGCGATCAACAGCGCATTGGGGGCCTACGCGGGGGATAAAGCTTCTTTGTCTATCGTCAATAGCGGGCAAAAAGACCGTTTACCGGGCATCAAAGCCTTGGCGGGAAAGATGGAGTCCGGCCTGTTTCGAACTTTGGTGATCGTAGGCGAATCGGATCCTGTTTTTGATGCGCCTGCCGATTTGAATTTCACTGAACTGATGGCTCAAGTGCCGGTATCGGTTCATTTGGGTGTGAGAAAAAACCTCACCGCTAAAGCAGCAACCTGGCATGTACCGGGGGCTCACTATTTGGAGAGTTGGGGCGACCTGCAGACGGCGACCGGCATGTATTCGGTGATGCAGCCGATGTTGTTGCCTTTGTATGGCGGTCTTTCGGAAATTGAATTTTTCCTGAGCCTGTTGTCGGCTCCGCAAAAGGCCGCAAGTGACGGGGATGATAAGGATAAGTCGGCGGTGGCAGTTGTTGCTGCGGAAGATTTGCCTCTTCCGGGTTTGGATGCAGTGAAAAACACCTTTAATGCTCTCGTTCCCAAAGGGGGAAATAGTAAAAAAGCATGGAACGCAACTTTGCGTGATGGTTATCTGGACAAGTCGAAATTTTCCCCTGCATCTGCAGCGAAAGTGGATATGGCCAAAGTGGCTGGGGCGATCGATGGTGCTAAACTTGTCGACATGCCTTATGCCGATTCGATTGAAGTGGTATTGACCACCAGCGCAGCAGTTTACGACGGACGATTTGCCAACAATGGTTGGATGCAGGAAGTGCCCGACCCCATCACCAAGCTGACTTGGGACAATGCGGCTTTGATCAGTCAAGCCACGGCGGATGCTCTTGGAGTTGAAGACGGGGAGCTGTTGGAAGTCACAGTGGGGGATACAAGCATAAAAGCGCCGGCTTTGAGAAATCCCGGGCAGGCAGATTTTACCATCACCCTGGCTCTGGGCTATTATGGCCACGATGTCAAGGGGCAGGAAGTCGAGATTGGTCGGGTTGGAACTGGAGTTGGTTTTAATGCGTATCCTCTGAAAACGACCGCATCGTCTTATGTGGTTTCCGGAACGAAAGTGAAGGGGACGGGCAAAAAACACATCCTTGCTCTTACGGCTGAACATTACAGCATGGAAGGCCGCGCCCTTGCCCGTGAGGTGACCCTTGAAAATTTCGAAACAGATCCGGCTGCGGTGCAGAAGCACGGTATGGATGCGCATATTCCGGAAAATATCTCTTTGTATAAAGGGCCGGACTATCTCAACCCGGATAATCCGGTGAATGATACCGAGCGTAGTAATCCGTGGAACTTTCCTTTCAGAGTCGATCCTGATCACCAGTGGGCGATGACTATTGACCTGCATTCCTGTCTTGGCTGTAATGCTTGCACGGTTGCGTGTCAGTCGGAAAATAATATTCCTATTGTCGGTAAAGCCGAAGTGCTCAATGGGCGTGAAATGCACTGGATTCGGATGGATCGTTATTTTACGACCTTGAAACAGGAAGATCTTGCGAGCCAGTTCAGAAAAGGGGACGGGGATCGCCCTGGACGTCGCAAGGTGGACGATGACAATATTGAAATGCTTCCTCAACCGATTGGTTGTGCGCAATGTGAAGAGGCTCCTTGTGAAACGGTTTGTCCGGTGAACGCCACGGTTCATACCAGTGATGGTTTGAATGCGATGACGTACAATCGCTGTATCGGTACTCGTTATTGCGCCAATAACTGTCCTTACAAATCACGGCGATTCAACTATTTCGATTTTAACAAGCGTCCGCTCGACAAGCTACGGCTTGGTCCTTTGGCGCCGGCTGAAGGCAATGCAACAACAACTGAAAAGTTGCAGAAAAATCCGAATGTCACCGTCCGTATGCGTGGGGTGATTGAAAAATGTACCTATTGTGTGCAGCGGATCACGACGGCAAAAGTAGCGGCCAAAGCCAAAGCCAGGGAATCGGCAGATGTTCAGGTAGCTGCTAATAAAGTGGAAACAGCTTGTCAGGTAGCCTGCCCGTCGGATGCGATCATTTTTGGAAATCTGAGAAATCCGAAAGATGATGTGAATCAGAAGAATGCCAAAGATTCACCACGTAACTACGAGTTGCTGAAGTATCTCGGCATACGCGCCCGTACGACTTATCTCGGCAGGGTTCGGAATCCAAATCCAAAAATGCCAGAGGCAGCAAAAGTGGGCAAGGCCACATCGGAGATGCTGTAATAGTGGAGATATCGAGATAATTTAGGTAAAGAGATTGTAACAGGAACTATTTGAATGGCTAAGGGAACAACAGATTCGAATCAGACGGTGCACCCGAGCGAAGCTCCAGGGGTGAAGCGTGAGTCGTTGATTCTGAATAACCGCTCGATGAGCTGGATCACGGATCGCATCTGCGGTATTGTGGAAAACCGTCAGCCTTTCATCTGGTGGGTATTGTTCGTGCCGGCAGTCTTGCTGGCAGCTTGTCTGGGTTATACGCTGGTCTATCTGGTTTCTACCGGGGTTGGAGTATGGGGGAATAACCAACCAGTAGCTTGGGGGTGGGCAATTGTGAACTTTGTGTTTTGGATTGGTATTGGTCATGCCGGAACCCTGATTTCGGCAATTTTGTTTTTGACCCGTCAGAAATGGCGGACCTCGGTCAACCGGGCGGCAGAAGCGATGACCTTGTTTGCGGTGGTTTGTGCGGGTATTTATCCTGGTTTTCACGTTGGACGTTTCTGGATGGTGTGGTTTTTGGCGCCGGTTCCCAACTCCAATGAGATCTGGCAGAACTTCAAGAGTCCCTTGCTATGGGATGTGTTTGCGGTATCGACTTATTTTACGGTATCAGTGATTTTCTGGTACATCGGCTTGATCCCTGATCTGGCGACTCTGCGGGATCGTGCGACTAGCAAGGTGCGCAAATTTTTGTATGGTCTGTTCGCCCTTGGCTGGCGCGGTGGCAACCGGGCTTGGAAACATTACGAAATGGGCTACTTGCTTTTGGCGGCTCTTTCGACTCCGCTGGTTTTGTCGGTGCACTCGGTGGTATCGTTTGATTTCGCGACTTCTATTGTGCCGGGTTGGCATACGACGATTTTCCCGCCTTATTTTGTGGCCGGAGCGGTATTTGGCGGATTTGCCATGGTGCTGACTTTGATGATTCCCGTGCGTAGCCTTTATGGATTGCAGGATATGTTCACTCTGAAGCATATCGACAACATGGCGAAGATCATCCTGCTGACCGGAACGATTGTGGGATACGCCTACATCATGGAGCTGTTCATGGCTTACTTTTCAGGCAGCAAATATGAGGGGGATGCTTTTTACCTGCGAATTGTCAACGGCCCCTACACCTGGGCTTACTTCTGCATGTTTTTCTGTAACGTAATTGCTCCGCAAATATTCTGGTTCGATAAAGCCCGTCGTACGTTGTGGCTGGTATTCATCGTCGTCATGTTTGTGAACGCAGGTATGTGGTTCGAACGATTTGTGATCATTACCACTACTCTGGCACGTGACTTCCTGCCTGGACAGTGGGGTTATTACAGCCCGACCTGGGTGGAGTGGTTGATGTTTGCTGGCACCTTTGGATTATTTATGTCGCTGTTCCTTCTGTTCATCCGCTTTTTGCCGGTGATCGCGATCAGTGAAGTGAAAGGTGTGCTGCCGGAATCGGATGCTCATTATCCGGATTGGCAGAAGCTGAAAAAAGGACGAGCAGGGGCAGATGCCTGAGCGAATGAGGAATTATTATCGAATTTGAATTAAAAGGTGAAGGGAACAACTAACAGCAAACCGGCCTACGGTTACGTCGCGGAGTTCGAAAGTGCTTCGGCGATTTACCATGCTGCGGAAAAAGTGCGCGATGCAGGTTTTAAGCGTTGGGATGTGCACACGCCTTATCCGATTCATGGAATGGATCATGCGATGGGATTGAAAAAATCCTGGCTGTCGGCTTTGGTTCTGGCAGGCGGGGCAACAGGTGGTTTGACTGCTTTGTTTTTGCAGTTTTTCACCCAGGTCACTTTGTATCCGACAGTGGTGCAGGGCAAACCGACTGATTTCTCAACACTGCCGGCATTTTTTCCGGTGATTTTCGAACTGACAATTTTAATCGCTGCTTTTGCAGTGTTGGGTGGTTTGCTGGTGATTCTGATGTTGCCGCGATTGAATCACCCGCTATTCAACTCGAAGACTTTCCTGAAGTTTTCCGATGACGGATTTATTATGTCGATTGAAGCCCGTGACCCGAAATTTTCCCGGGAAAAAACGAAAGAATTGTTGGAGTCCGTAGGGGCAAAGGTGGTGGAGTTGGTCGAAGAAGAAGTGTGATTGATATAGGAAACTTATAATGCGCTGGTTTTTTCTCATTTTGTTTATCGTAACGGTGGCCGTGGTTTCGGCGATCGGGGTTCGGGGTACGCGTTTCACACAGCCGCCGATGGAGTTGTTTCCTGACATGGATCGTCAGTACAAGGTGAAATACCAGAAACCCAGTGACAAGTTTGCCGATGGCTATGGGTCACGCTTGCCGGTGTCCGGTACGGTGCCGATCGGTTTTGAGCTTCCGCAGGGTAGTGATCGTGCCGCGAATGGAAAAGCGATAGCCGCTTTTGGATTCAGCCATGGGGATGACTATTATAATACCGGCCGGTTTGGTGATTATTATGGAGACGGCATTCCTGCTCCAGTGAAAGTAGATGCCGGATTTTTAAAACGCGGCCAGCAGCAATTTGATATCAAGTGTTCGATGTGTCACGGCTTGTCGGGCAATGGCAAAAGTGCAGTGGCTAATTATTGGATGGGTTTTCCTCCAACGGCTAACTTGCTGGACCCATTGCTCAAGGCAGCTCCCGACGGTCAGATTTATTCAGCGATGACCAATGGTAAAGGTTTGATGGGCTCGTATAAAGGCATCATCACCGTGCAGGATCGCTGGGCGATCGTTGCTTATGTAAGAGCATTGCAGTTTTCTTCGTCGGCAAAAAACGAGGGGGATGTAAAAAAGGCTTTTGAACAAGCTGGAAAGTAAATTTTAAAAGCAGAAGAATAGAATTTTATGAGCGCACTTAAGTCAGCAGATGATTTCCCAAAAGACGGGGAAGCTCTGAATAAATCAAAAACAGGGAAGTTGAAAAGCCTGTTTTTGATAGGCGGTGGAGCATGCTTGCTTCTCTTTGCCATTCTGGCGGTGACAGGAGGTGGAGAAGACGGGGAAGTGTCACGTCGCTCGGTGATGGCTTATTCATGGCTGTTCGCGGTGATGTTTTTCCTGACCCTTGCGGTGGGAGGGATTTTCTGGACTTTGGTTCACAATGCAACCAACTCGGGTTGGGGGATATTGGTGAGGCGTTTGATGGAGAATCTTGGCAGCTTGACTCCATGGATTCTATTGTTGGGTTTGCCTTTGGTCTTCTGCGGTGATTTTAAAAATGCTCTGTGGGAATGGATTCCTGAGCAAGTGGCTCTGGAGGATGGAGCGGATAAGTATGCCGACGCACATTTGGACAGTGAAAAGGCCTCCAAATTGAAAGGACTGCAATCAGCAGAAGCGGCACTTAAAAAATTGGAAGGTGAAACGGCTACCGGTCTGGCCAAGGCGGGGGAGAATAAAGGGGAGGCCAATTTTCTGCAGGAGCGTTTGGATAAAGCAAAAGCGGATCTTGATAAACTGGAGAAGGGACAACTCAATGACAAAGAGTTGAAGGAAGAATTGCGAGTTCACTACATGCAGCACGGCGACGGAAAGGGTGGGCATGGCAACCCGCTGCTCTATCACAAACACGGTTATTTGAACCCGGGCTTCTGGCTGTTCCGTTATTTTGCTTATGTTATTGGTTTGGGTGGAGTCATCTATGTGTTGCGGAAGTGGTCAATTACCCAGGACAGCAGCGGGGATCCAAAATACACACGCTGGTTGCGTCGTGCGAGTTGTGGATTCATCGCGGTGTTTGCTATTTGCTGGACCTTCCTGGTGGTCGACTGGTTGATGGTTTTGGATTATGCCTGGTTCTCGACCATGTGGGGGGTTTATCTTTTTGCCGGTGCGGCAGTGAGTTCGATGGCGCTTCTTGTGGCTTTAGTGACCTACCTGCGTAGCATCGGTCATTTCAAGGATACCATCACCATGGAGCACTACCACCTGATGGGTAAGTTGATGCACTCCTTCGTTATTTTCTGGGCTTATATCGCCTTCAGTCAGTATTTCCTGATCTGGTATGCCAATATCACTGAGGAGACAAAATTCTATCTCTTGCGCAATACTGATTTTTTTAACAGCTACACCGTCATTCTGTTGGTGATCGGCCACTTCTTTATTCCCTTTGGTGCACTGCTGTTGCGCTCGGTGAAAAAGACTCCGAAACTGATGGTGGCGATTGCTGTCTGGTTGTTGTTGATGCAGATTTCGGATATCTATTGGATTATCATTCCCGAGCGTGGCGTTTCGTTGACGCATGGGGTTGAACTCACGATCTCCGGGGCCATCTGGTATGATTTATTGGCATTCTTAGCGGTGGGAGGCATCTTTGGCTACCTCTTGCTGCGTAGTCTGGGTAAAGCGAGTTTATATCCGAGCCAGGATCCTCGCTTGGAAGAATCTTTGAACGTGGTGAATTGATTGGAACATGAGTAAAGGACATCCAGAAGACAATGCCCAAAGCCGCTTCACGGCTTTTTGGATGATAGTGGTCTCAATGATCGTATTTGTCATCGTCGTGTCTTTGGTGCTTTGTTTAAGCACCTCAGGTGAAAAGGTGGTGGCAAATGAAATAGAAGACGGTCGGGCTGAGAAGCGTTTCGAGAATTTGGCGAAGGTGACCAAGGAGCAGACCGATTTGGTGAATCAGGCAGTTGTGGTGGACGAACCCAAGCAGTTGGTTCGCATACCGGTGGCAGATGGAATGAAGCTGGTTCTGTCGGACTTGAGAAGAAAAAAACCTGCTGCGAGTAAAGTCGTGGTGCCGGGGTCGCCAACTAGTTTGAAACAGGCTCAGGTAAAACCTGTAGCGGTTGAGAAAAAAGAAGGAGCCAAGACTGAAGCAGCCAAAGCGCCTGAAAAGAAACCCGCTGCGAAAAAGTAATAAGAGATTTTAGACAACAGGGAATGAGTGAAGCAATGCAAGAGGCAAGTGCGCAAGACGTACAGGAAAGGGCGGCGATCGATCGATCGGTTCGTTTTCCTGTGCTGTTTTTCTTTACATCCGCAGCCGGTTGGTTGTTTCTAGCAACCTTGTTAGGTTTTGCCAGTGCAGTGAAGCTGGCCGCCCCTGAATTATGGGATGTCTGCCCTACTTTGAGTTACGGGCAGCTTTTTCCTGCCCACATGGATTCCCTGATTTATGGCTGGGCCATGCAGGCCGGATTCGGAGTGATGATCTGGTTGATGGCCCGTTTGTGCCGGGTCGAGGTAAAGAACGCCGTCACTTTGATCACTGCAGGTTTTGTGTGGAATGTGACGGTTTTGATCGGCGTGGTGGCAGTCTGGAGCGGTTATGGCAATTCAATGCCCTGGATCGATTTTCCAGCCTATCTCTGGCCGTCTTTGTTTTTGTCTTATGCGGTTATTGCGGGATCCCTGATGATGATGTTCCGACGTCGACGTGAGGGTGACGTTTATGTGTCCCAGAAGTATATTTTCGCTGCAGCCCTGTGGTTTCCATGGATTTATGCCACTGCAAATTTGATCATTAATCACACTGGGGGATCGGCAGTGATGAGTGCGGGAGTGAATGCCTGGTTCATGAATAACCTGATTTATTTCTGGTTCGTTCCAGTGGGTCTGTCCTCGGCATACTACATCATTCCGAAAATTGTCGGGCGACCGATTTACAGTTATCAATTAGCCAAGATTGGGTTTTGGGCTCTGGCGATACTGGCGGGGTGGACAGGGTTTAATAGATTTCTAGGGGGTCCTTTTCCTTCGTGGATGCCAGCCATCAGCGGGGCTGCCATCATACTGATGATATTGCCGATAGGGGCGGTGGCAGTGAATTTTCTGGGAACTATTTCCGGCCGATCATCATTGATGCGTTACAGCCCGTCCCTGCGCTTTACTGTGTTTGGAGGGATTATGTTTAATCTCTACGGTTTGCTGATTGCTTTCTCATCCTATTTTGAAGTGAGCCGGCTGCTGCAATTTACTTTCGCGACGCTTGGTTTTGATATTATGATCATCTATGGCTTTTTCTCGATGGTTATGTTCGGAGCAATCTATTTCATCGTGCCGCGGATTACGAACTGTGAATGGCCCTCGGCGAAGCTGATTCGCTTCCATTTCTGGTATTCGTCCTACGCCATCATTACCATCGTTGCGTTCATGATTTTTGCCGGATTGGCTCAAGGGGGGGCGATTGATGACTGGAGCGGAGACTTCCTGGACGCGGTTAGACGGGGCAAGGGTTATGTGGTTGCTCTGGCTATTGCCTGGGCATTGATTTCAATGGCAAATCTGGCATTCTACTACCAGTTATTGATGATGTTTTTTGGCTGGGGACGGAAAACGGACGGGCCGACATTAATTCACAAAAACCCTGGTGAAGCTGAGAGTGCAGAAGCGGCAGCCGGTTTTGCAACAGAAGAAACTGCAAAAGCATGAAGAAAGAGTTTCCACGTTTCATCCTTGGTTTGGCAGCGGCATTTATAGTGCCTTTGTTGCTGCTCATTGTGGTGCCCTATTTGCAATTGAGTTCGGTTGAATCCGTGAAGTATGCGGAAACCGATGAGGTTGATAATGCCTGGGCTTACCCTTCCGTTTGGACCGGGGCCAATAAAGATGGTGAGAAAATTTATGCTTCTTTGGGTTGTGCTTATTGCCACACACAAATGATTCGTCCAACTTATGCAGGTGCTGACATGTGGCGTAAGGGCTGGGGGGGGAATGAAGCGGATGGTCTGGCACGCGAGACCCAACCAGAGGATTATAACAATGATCAACATGCGATGTTGGGTTACATGCGGATTGGTCAGGATCTGGCCAATATCGGGACTCGTCATACGGATCGCGCCTGGTATCACTTGAAACTCTACAACGCACGGACACAGAATGTGGATTCAAATATGCCGTCTTATAAACTCCTTTACCGGAAGCAACCTCTTGGCATAAAGTCAGAAAATGCATTGAAACTGGAAGGGCGTTTTGCGGTGGAAGAGGGTTACGAAGTCATCCCCACCGAAAAAGCAGAGGCCTTGGTGGATTATCTGTTGTCACGTAAAATGGATGCTAAATTGCCAGGACAAGAGAAACAGGAAGAAGTGGCGGAGGTATCGACGGCTAAGTGATCATGGACGAGCAAAACTCTACAGAATCGAATCTGGATTATCAGGCGGGGCGTCCTGCTGTCCGGGATGGGCATGATTCCGTGCGCCGGGAGAAACCCGAGCCGGTTGCAGGAGGTAACAGCAAGGTGTTGATTTCATGGGTAGCAACAGCGGGGCTTGTTCTGCTGATGGCTGGCGGTTATTTTAATGGTTACAGCAATTCTTTCAACAGCAGTGATACTTTTATCTATCCTGGATACGTTGCAGCACCCAGGCCGTTAATTGATGGGGCGAGTGGGCCGGTAGAGCAAAAACCATGGATTGAAGATTGGATGGCGGACGGCAAGAAGACTTACGGCAACTGTATCGCCTGCCATCAGGCGACGGGAATGGGATTGCCCGGGATGTTTCCACCTGTAATAGGCTCAGAGTGGGTCGACGGGGGAACAGAGCGATTGAGCATGATTATGTTAAGTGGTATTTTGGGGCCGTTTAATGTATCGGGAGTGACTTACAATCAACCGATGCCGGCATGGGGTGCATTGAGTAATGAAAAAATTGCCCAGGTGATGACTTACATACGCAGGGAATTTGGAGAAATGCCTGAAGGCAAAACAGGAGTGGTAACGACGGAGATGGTGAAGGTGGCTCGTGAAAAACACGGTAAACGTGCAACTCCCTGGGCAGAGGCGGATTTGCTGGCAATACCGGCGGACGCCGACTTGCCGGGAGCGGAAATAGATTTAAATACCGGTAAGCCGGTTGGTAAAAATTAATAGAACAGGAGAGCGGTCTGACTAGTGGGCCGTATTCTTAAAAAAACACACAAGATAGGGAGCATACCAGCCTGAGCTGCCGAATAGAAAAATTATGAGCGCGTCCACCACGACTCACGACAAGTCTGAAACTGGTGGTGATCATCACGATCACCATAATCCACCGTTCTGGAAAAAATACCTTTTTTCGACTGATCATAAGATGATTGGTCTACAGTATGGCTTTACTGCTTTACTTTTCCTCGCTTTTGGTTTTTTTCTGATGATGGTGATGCGTTGGAGTATCGCCTACCCGGAGCGTCCCATCCCTTTGTTGTCAGAGTTGCCGTGGTTTCAGATTTGGCTGGACGATGAAGGAAAAGTCACCGGTGAACTTTACAATATGTTTGGTGCCATGCATGGAACCATCATGGTGTTTTTGGGAATTGTGCCTTTGGCCTTTGGTGCTTTTGGTAACTATGTGACCCCGCTGCAGGTGGGGGCACCCGATATGGCTTTTCCTCGCCTGAATATGGCTTCTTATTGGTGTTATTTTGTGGGTGGCGTATTGATGTTGATCAGCTTCTTCCTGCCATCGGGTGCAGCGAAGGTGGGGTGGACGAGTTACTCGCCGCTGGCTTCGATGACCGACAGCAACTATTCTAATATTTTCTGGACTGGCCAGACCCAGTGGCTGTTGGGAATGGTATTCCTGATCACTTCATCACTGTTGGGGGCGGTCAATGTATTGGTGACCATCATCAATTTGCGTGCTCCGGGGCTGACCTGGATGAGACTGCCATTTTTTGTGTGGGCGATGCTGGTGACCGGGTTTTTGTTGTTGTTGGCTTTCCCACCATTGGAAGTGGCGGCCATCATGCAATTAATGGATCGAGTTGCCGGGACCAGTTTTTATCTGCCGACGGATGTGCTGAACAACGGGGTGTTAATGGATGCGGCAGGTGGTGGTAATCCGCTTTTGTATCAGCACTTGTTCTGGTTCCTCGCTCACCCGGAGGTTTACGTTTTGATTCTGCCGGCTTTTGCTATTGTTTCCGAGATCATTCCCAATAATACCCGCAAACCGCTGTTCGGGTATAAGACCATGGTTTACTCAGTGATGGTACTCGGTTTTTTAAGCTTCATTGTCTGGGCCCATCACATGTATATGACCGGGGTGGGGGCGAGTGTGAGTACTTTTTTCCAGACCACGACGGTGTTGATCTCGGTACCTTCGGTGATCCTGCTGACTTCGATGTTAATTTCCCTATGGGGTGGATCGATTCGTTTCACCGTTCCGATGCTGTTTGCGACGGCCTTCATTCCGATGTTCGGTATTGGTGGGCTGACCGGTTTGCCTTTGGCCTTCAACTTGATCGATCTGCACCTGCACGATACCTATTACGTGATTGGACATTTCCATTACGTGGTGGCTCCAGGCACGATCTTCGCTCTTTTTGCCGGGATCTACTATTGGTATCCCAAACAGACGGGGCGCATGATGAACACTTTCCTTGGGCACCTTCATTTCTGGCCGTCCTTGATTCTCATGAATGGTATTTTCCTGCCGATGTTTATTCAGGGAATGGCAGGTTTCCACCGTCGTGCTTTTGACGGGGGGAAAGCGTATGAGCAAATCTCGAGTCAGGTGTTTCTTGATGGGGATTCACTTGTGGCAAAAATTTTCCACGGGGGAGAGGCAATTCAAATGCTGGATCTTAACATCATTATGTCTACCTCGGCCTGGTTGCTGGCGATTTCCCAGATTCCCTTCATTATCAATTTTTTCTTTAGTATTCGTTTTGGTAAAAAAGTTGACAGTGACAATCCCTGGGATGCCACGACTTTGGAGTGGGCGACACCGACCCCACCGCCTCATGGTAACTTTGCGGTAGAACCTGTCGTGTATCGCGGGCCTTACGAATACAGTGTGCCAGGTGCAGAGTCTGATTTCTCACCACAGAATGAACCTGATGCAGCAGGAGACACTGCTGAGAAAGAGGAGACTGTTTAATAACTTTGACAACGAGAGACTGAAATCATGGAAATACCATATGAAGTAAAGGCTCGCCGGGACACCGGGTTGTGGAATGCCAAAATCGGTATCTGGCTGTTTTTGGCATCGGAAGTGATGTTGTTTGGTGGATTATTTTCCTCCTACATCTTCCTTCGTTTAGGCGTGGAACCCGGTGTGGATAATCCATGGCCTACGGATGTGCAATTGGTGCGCTACGGTTTTGTGAATACGCTGGTGCTGATTTTGTCGAGTGTGTTTGTTGTGTTTGCCTGGTTGGCAATCAAAGAGGGCAATTGGAAAAAATTCCAGGCATGGATGGCAGCTGTCATTGCTTGTGCTTTGCTTTTTCTGGTGCTGAAAGGGATCGAGTATAATTACAAGCTGTCTCACCATGGCATGCGCTTGATCGATAACTCGGTTGTCGAGGGGGTGGTATTGGATAAAACCGACAGAATCCGCTTTGAAGCTAATACGGTGACTTTGGATGTGACTACGGGCAGCACTGAGTTTTTGAATTGGATCAAAAAAGGAGAGAATCCGGAGTTTCAATTGAAGGGTGAAGACGGCCAGTTGAAAAACGTGGGTAATGTTGCTTCCTGGGCTAAAAAGATGCGCCGCAAAACTAATCGCATCATAGCGGCTTCGCGCAGTGTGCGATGGAAAGCGAAGAGGAAGGGGCACGAGCCGGATCCGGAAGCTCTCAAACCGATCACCCGTAATTACACTTTAGTGAGCGTAGAGCCTTTTCTGGTTTATGCGGATGACGCACGTTTGTCTGCTTATGATGACAAGGTCATGAATTTTGTCGATGGCACCAAAGTGACAGGTAAACTGCTGGGGGATTCGATTAAGTTTGAAGTTCACGAAGTTGACCTGCAAATGATTCCCACAGCCAAGCAGGATCAAGCTTTGGTGTGGAAGCTGATCAACGATGATGCGGTGAAATCGGGATGGAATCACGCTCGTGACGAAGAGATTAAGAAGATGGAGAAATACTATCTGGAAGACAGGGGTGAATCGGTTCCTGACAGGCAGATGAGTAGTCGCCGGGTAAATGTTCATGGTTTTCATGAAAGTGGCAGTGATGGGCACGAGTCGGCCAAAAGTGAAGGCGGTCATGATAAGGCCAAGGAAGTGCACGGCGAGCATGCGGATGCCAAGCAGAAAGGGCATGATGTTGGTGCCGAAGTCGAGCTGGGTTCACATGGTGAAATTGTGATTGAAGTGCCCCGCAAACAGAAAAAATTCCTTTCCAACCACGGTCCGGCATACGGAACGTATTACGCGATTTATTTCACTATGACGGGGCTGCACGGTCTACACGTGATCGGTGGGATCGTGGTATTGGGTTACTTCTTGTTTTTTGGCAAGGCTTTGTTTCTCAAAGATCCCGAGCACATGGCCAACCGGGTCGAAGTGGGCGGTTTGTTCTGGCACTTTGTTGATCTGGTTTGGATTTTTCTGTTCCCCGTCATGTATTTGTTTTAAATTCGGGGACTATCTTTGTAACAAATTAATCATTCAGGAACTGAAATTATGGTGGATTCTGCAGAAGAGATTGAAAAACATAAAAAGGCATACTGGGCAGTGGGAATTGCCTTGTTGGTGTTCACCGGGATTACCGTGGCGGTTGCCAGTTTCAATTTCCTTGATTTTGGTGAGCCGGGAGTCAGCGCCATGGATGTGGCTGTTGGTTTGGCGATTGCCACTTTCAAATCTACCTTGGTGGCTTTGATTTTCATGCATTTGAATCATGAGAAGGGTTTGATTTATAAGATTCTTCTTTTCACCTGTTACTTTGCTTTTGGAATGGTCATATTGATGGTCTATTCTTTGTGGAATCCGATCCACGCCGCATTTTAGACTGCTTCGAGGTAAATCTGATGTCACTGAAACAATTCCATATCGTTTTCATCGTGATGGCCGTATTGCTGTCGGCAGGGTTTGCTGTATGGGCCTTTACCCGTTATCAGCCACAGGGAGGCGTGATGATGATGGGTGGAATGAGTGCGGTGGCGGCGGTGGCTTTAATGATCTATGGGGTGTGGTTTTTGAAGAAGTTGAAAGGGCAGGAGAACTGAGTCTATGGGCACACTGATCACCAGCACCTTACAGCCGATTTTTGCCTGTGCCGTCTGCACGGGGCAGCTTGATGATGCCGCCACAAAAGCTGCCAATATGGGCATCTGGGTGATGCTCTTTGTTTTGATGGGAGTGCTGTCATGCCTGGGAAGTTTTATAATTAACCTGGCACGGCGTAGTCGTCGGCTGGCGCTGGAGGCAGCAGAAATAGATATTAACAAAAGATAAAAAGATGATTATTGCGGGAATCAATCAAGCCATTGGAATGGCCGAGGTCGCCAGTGAACACGGTGATATGGTCGATCATTTCCTCGAGATGGTTCATTGGGTAATGGGAATTTTGTTTATTGGATGGTCGGCATTTTTAATTTATGTGCTTTTGCGTTTTAATCAGAAAGCAAATCCCAAGGCGAGATATGAAGGCATAACTTCTCATTTTTCTACTCACGTGGAAATCGGAGTGGTGATTGTCGAGGTGGTATTGTTGCTCGGTTTTGCTTTCCCTCTGTGGGCGGCACGTACCGAGGGGATGCCTAGCGGTGATGACGTGTTGAAAATTCGAGCAGTGGGAGAGCAATTTCGTTGGAGTTTCCATTATGCGGGTAAGGATGGGAAAATCGGGCTTACTGATGTCAGCGCAATGAATTCGGCCAATGGAATCGGCTTGGTGAAACAGGATCCGAATGCCTGGGATGATTTTGCCACCTTGAATGAATTGGTATTGCCATTGGGTCAGAAAGTGATTGTGCAAGTGACCTCCAAAGATGTGATTCATGGTCTTGCACCGATTCCTTTGATGACTCAGCAGGATGCGATTCCCGGACGTGAGATTCCGATGTGGTTTACGGCGACCAAAACAGGTGAGTGGGATATTGTCTGCGCCCAGCTTTGTGGGGCAGGGCATGCCAATATGGTAGCAACGGTGAAAGTGCTGCCAAAAGCTGAATTTGACGTATGGCTCGCCGAGCAGACTCCGATGTTTCCTCCCGACGCTCAATAAAGGAGTGTTGCTGACGGGGTAAGCAAGGTGGAGGATATCGAGTCGAGGCTATATGTAAAACAGCTTTGCAAGCTGTTGATTAGGTAAAGCACAGCTTGAGAGCCTGTGCCATATGAGATGGTTGAAAGTAGCTTAAAGCGTCCGGGAAAGGAATGGCATCGCTACTCGATTGTAGTAGCGGCAACAACTGTTTTGCTGATTTGGTGGGGAGCGGCGGTTACTACCGAGCAGGCGGGCATGGCTTTTGCTGACTGGCCTTTGAGTCAGGGCTCACTCAATCCCGAGGGCTGGTTAAAGCACCTGCCTTATTTTCTCGAACACGGGCATCGTTTGATTGCCAGTGTGGTGGGATTTTTGACTTTAGGACTTTTTGCGACTGCATTTGTCAGGAATTGGAAAAATGCAGTGGAGCTGTTGATACTGGTGGCCGCACTGGCTTCTATGGTTGGCTTGGTGGCTTGGGCAGGAGCCGAGAAGATGATAGCAGAGCACAAAGAACCTTTCTGGTTGGCTGCGACAATTATGGGGGGATTGGTCGTGGTCTGGCTGGCATTATCCTGGAGATGGCGTAAGTGGTCGCTGACCTGCAAACTGTCGGCGCTGGCTTTCTTATTGGTGACTTTTCAAGCACTGATGGGAGGTATTCGAGTGACAGAGATTTCAGATGCTTTTGCCGTGGTCCACGGTTGTCTGGCACAGGGGTTTTTCGGCTTGTTGATTTTGATTATAATTGCTTCATCACCTCAATGGCCCAGGTGGAAGCCGGTATTGACTCGTGAGCAGCGAAGTGCCCTGCGGGTAGTGGCCACGGTTCTCTGTAGCGCCGTATTTATGCAGTTGATCCTCGGTGCCCTGATGCGCCATCACCACCGTTACGGCTTGGCCGACACAGGGATTTTGTTGACTGGGGGCAACTGGTTGCCGACTTTTGATAAAAGTAATGAGATTCTGGTGATTATGTTTTTGCATAAGTACTGGGGGTTTCTGGTAGCCTCATTGACGATTTCGGCAGCCGTCTGGACTATGCGCCACTTGGAAAAAGGTCATTTTATGCGCCGTTTGACAGGGGGGGGGGCCATTTTGTTGCTAATTCAGATTTTATTAGGTATTTACGTGATAATAACAGGTAAGTCATTTTGGATAACTAACTTTCACGTATTAAATGGATTGCTGATCCTAGCTTTGAGCTTTGTGAATGTGATGTTTGCATGGAGAAGTGGTGTAAAGGAGGGTGAGGTGGCAGGTGAGGTGGTTTTGCCAGTTGGGAAATAGTGGATTAGAATGGCAGGATGGCAGGGAAGGAAGTTACAGAACAAGCAGCGAGCACGGAGTCTCCCCCTGGTGTGGGATTACGTGAGGATTTGATTGCCCTGACTAAAGCTCGCTTGAGTGCCTTGGTCGTTATGACCACTCTATTTGGCTATTTGTTGGCAGCTCGCTCCCATGATTCATTTTCGTGGTGGACGCTGACACACATTATTTTAGGGACCCTGCTCACGGCATTCGGGGCAGCAGCTTTCAATCAGGTGATGGAGATCGAGGCCGATGCGCGGATGGAGAGAACTTCAGGTCGTCCACTGCCGGCACGCCGGGTTTCTACGGCGGCAGCTTTTGTGATGGGCTGGCTGCTATCGGCCTTTGGCGTGGTTCACCTGGCGATGAAGGTTGATTTTGGAGCAGCGGCTTTTGCTGCGGCTACTTTACTGACCTACTTGTTCATTTATACCCCGATGAAAACGCGTACGAGCTGGAATACCGTTCTCGGGGCAGTAGCGGGGGCCTTGCCTCCATTGATTGGCTGGACGGCGGGCGGTGGCGGTTTGACTTTGGGGGGTGCCTATCTCTTTGCCTTGTTATTTTTCTGGCAGATGCCGCATTTCCTGGCAATCAATTGGATGTATCGGGATCAGTATGTGAACGGGGGGTTTGTGATGTGGTCGAATGATGATGATGATGGTTCGAAAACCTCACGACTGGCGATTCAGTTTTCTGTTTTCACGCTGCTGATTCCGATCATGCCTGTGGTGAGTGCTGAGGCGAGTTGGTGGTTTTTGATTCCCGGGGTGGCTTTGGGGGGGGTAATGATGAAGTATGCCTTGGAATTCCGGAAGATCCGCACTCGTGAAAAAGCACGAGCTTTGTTTTTTTACACTCTAGCTTACCTGCCGCTGGTTCTCATTTTTAGTTTGATCGCATGGAAGTGAAATAAACGAAGAGCTGCGAGTGGGGAGAAGGCGATAGAAAAAATTGTATGGATAGACAGGATTGGCAGGACGGGATAAGGGGACTTTTTCTGAAACCGCATTTACTTTCTTTGTGAACTCTGTGGTGGGAAAAGAGAAGGATTGGGATTGATATTAAAAGCAGGAAAGAAAAAAAGAATGAATAAGGGAAGGAATTTTGATCTACGTTTGTTTTGGGCGTCGATTATCGGTATTTGTCTGGTAATCATCATGGGCTCGGTGTTTGTGACGCGCAGTTATATGAAACGCATGCGCTATGAAGCAGAGCACCCGCGGCTGCCTTTTCTGAGTAAGTTGGAGAAAGATTTGAAGGGGGTGAACCGCGACGGGAAGGAAATCCACCTGGCGCAATTGAAGGGCAAGGTCTGGGTGGCAGGTTATTTGTACACTGATTGTCCGTCGGCTTGTCTTGGTTTGGCCGCTTACATGGCGGATTTGAACAAAGTGTATGGAGAGCGCTCTGACTTTCAATTGGTATCGATCAGTCTGAATCCGAAGGGGGATACTCCGGAAAAAATGGATGCCTTTGTTAAGAAGAACGGGGTCGATACGGATAACTGGTGGTTCTTGTCTGGCGATGAAGAAGAAATACGAAAGTATATGCTGCGTTATTTTAAATTGTATTCAGTGAAGGAAAATATGGATCCGGCCGTGATTGCGGCTGAAGGGCAATTTTCTCATGATCAACGTCTGGTGCTGGTAGATGAAGGAGGTAATATTAGAGGGTATTACCGGGTGATGGATCCCCAGCGTGGGGTGAAGGAGTTGGAGCGATTGAAGGCGGATATCCAGCGCTTGTTTGATGGGGAAGGCGCAGAGGAGGATGCTGGAAAAAGTAATTATTGAGTAAGGTATGACAATTCAGGATCTTCCGGCATTGAATGCCTCTTTGAACGCCCTTTGCACTGTGTTCTTATTGGCGGGTTTTGTTTGTATCAAAACGGGGAGGAAAAAGGCGCATGTGATTTTGATGATTCTAGCTTTGCTGACTTCAGTGGCTTTTTTTGTTGGATACATTTCTTATCACGCCGCCAGAGGTGGGGAGGTGACGGTGTTTCCAAAAGAATTCCCTGTAGCCCGATTGATCTATCTGGGCATTTTGATTCCACACAGCATTTTGGCTGCGCTGAATGTGCCTTTGGTGGTATTGACCGTTGTTCCTGCAATACGCCAGCGTTTTGACCGCCATCGCAAACTGGCGAAGTGGACCTTTCCTATTTGGATGTATGTTTCGGTAACGGGAGTGCTGGTCTATATGATGCTTTATCAATGGTTTCCTAGTGAGGTGAAAGCGAGGGTGGCAGTGACCGGTGAGTCTGGGAACCGTGAAAAGGTGATCGGGGTCGAGTCACCGGACAAATCGGGGGTAGTAGAATTTGACAGTAATATATTCGAGTATCATGCCAAGCCGGAGGAAGACGTGTTGCAGGTTTCTTTTGTGATGAGAAACCGCGGTGAGGGTGTTGTGAAAATCACAGGCCTGGAAACATCATGCTCCTGTCTCGATGTCAGGTCAGATAAAAAAGAATTGGCGCCAGGAGAGCAAGCTCTTATTGAAGCGGATTTTTCCTTATCAAAATTAGCGGGCACTGCTGAGAAATTTGTTTATGTGAAAACAAACTCGCCGGCTTTTGAGGAGCACCGTCTGAGCGTTAAAGTGACGATTGATCCGCTGTTTGAGATTGAACCGACGATGCTCGATTGGGTGGAGGGAGAGCAGCCAAAAGAAAAGAGGATCAAATTCCGGGTATTGAGAGAGAAACCGGTGAACATTGTTTCTGTGACCACGAGAAGTGAAAAGGCGTCAGTGCACTTGGAAATAGTCGAGCCGGGCAAGGTTTATGATTTACTTGTGAAGCCCGTGTCGACCGAAGACACCCTGTTGGGTATGATCCGTATCGTTACTGATTGTGAAATTGAAAAACACCGTAACCAGCTGGCTTATTTTTCTGTGAAGAGGGCCGGGGACGAAGAGTGAAATTCGTGGGTTCATTCTCTTCAATCGGAGATAAAAAATGAGAGCTATGCCATTTTCACAGATGCTGCCGATGAGAGCATTGAAAGAATTGTTATGGATTGCCCTAGTGGTGTTGTTAGCTGCGCTGACCACATTCTTTTTCCATCCTAAAGCTCCGGCTTTGTATGAGTTGAATTCACCGCTTGAGAATGAAATCACTTTGGAGAAAGCGAGGCAACTGGATGGAGAGGTGGTTTGGATTGATGCGAGGAGTGACAAGGACTTTGCCAATAGTCACATAGAGGGAGCCTTATTACTGAACCAGGAAAATTGGGCCGATTTGTTGTGGCGGCATCGGGATGTGATCGAAGGAATCGAGGGAGCTGCAGTGATTGTGTATTGTGATGGTAAGCGGTGCAAACGCAGCGGTGAGATTGCCGGACGACTGCGAAGTGAATTGGGCTTGGAGCCCGTTTACGTGTTGAAGGGGCGGTGGCAGGAGTGGCCGCAACGCTAAACGGAAAGTGCGGATGTGTGTTTCCAAAGGAGGATCAGCTGAGAGTTAATACCTCGGTACTTCGCTATCAATCTCTCTCGCCCATAAATCAATTCCGCCGGTCAGGCTCCAGGTGTTCGGGTAGCCTTTCTGCCTGAGGAAATGAGTGGCTTGAAGGGAGCGCATACCGTGGTGGCAGTAGACGATGACGGGATGATCCTTATCTTCGGGCAGAGCCTGCTCCATGGCGGCGGCAAAATTCGACAGGGGCAGCAGGTGGGCTCCCTCGATTCGGCAGATGGCGTGTTCATCCTGCTCCCGGCAGTCAATCCAGTGCACACGGATCAGGGGAGAAGGATTTGCTGCGTCATTCAGATGCGGGTGGGCATCATGGACACTGATTTCCATTGTGCCGGATGGAGGCAGGGACGGGCAGGCAGGCATCGTTCAAGGGCGGGTTGAAAGCTTAGCGAACGACCGTGACTTTGGTACCTTTGTCCACATTGTGATAAAACTTTTTGGCCATCGGGGCTGGCATGCGTACGCAACCGTGGGAGGCGGCATAGCCTGGCAGATAACCGACATGCAGGCCGATGCCATTCACAAAGCGCATGAAGTAGTGCATGTCCGCGCCATCAAAGGTGGTGCCGGGCGGTTTGGGGTCTTTTTTTACGTCGATGTCTCTTTTGGCGATGGTGCCGTCAGGATAAACGTAGTCACCAAAAAGGTTGGATTGATGGTCGATGTCTTTCTGGATAACTTTAAAAGTTCCGGTGGGGGTCTCGAGACCTTCGGTTCCACTTGAAACTTTGGAGACACCGACCAAGTGGCTGCCTTTATAAAAATAAGCGCGTTGCTCGGTCAAATTCAGCACAATGGAAGGTTCTCCGCGCACGCCATTATCGTCCCAGTAGGAAATGGTGTCCTGTTTCATCGCGCTGCTGGTCAATCGCTCTGACGGGCCGCGGCCATATAAATTTCCCCCTGCATTGGTATTTCCAGCGAGATAGGGCACGCCGGGATCGTAGCCGTCAGTGACGCAGCCGGACAGGCAGGTCACTGTGATGCAGGTCAAAAGGGCAAGCTTTGCAGGCTTGGTGAGTGAAAAAATCATATCTGCTTAATCTTTAACAGTTCCAGACTATTCACTATAGCTCAGTTTCTACTGGTTGAAAGGGGGGAATGCGCTTGGGACGAGACGCAATGAATTTGTATTGAGTTGGTGCTGGGTTCCGGTTAATATCAATGAATTCAGGGAGTCAGGTCTTTTGGCAGGGCTTGGTTTTTTTTGGTAGGGTATTGATGTTGAATTGAAAATTTATGGCACGAAGAGCAAGTTCAGGAGTCAGTTTGGGGCATATACTAGGGATTGCTGCAGCCATTGTAGGTTTTTTCGTGATGGCTTTTTTGCTGTTTCGCATAGTTGCGGAAGGTGGAAAAGGGGGGGGCGGTAATTCTTCGGCAGTAAATTTGAGTGTTTCTGAATATTTAAAAAATGCCAATAGTCTACGGGGGAATGTCTACCGGGTTGAAGGCAAGGTAGAGGAGCGATTAAAATGGACGCCGAATCGGGGGCGTCTGGTCAGTCTGGATATTGAAAACGGTGCAACTTCCTCACCTGTGCCGGTGTTAATACCCCAGGAGTTCAGTCACGTGAATATTGATAGGGGAGCAAGGATGGCTTTTGTGGTAAAAGTCGGAAGAGATGGTTTGCTGATTGCTGAGTCCGTGGATTCGAAATAAAACATGATGAAACTTTTCTATTCCAAGATGCTGAAACTCCGGTGGAGCCTTGTGATTGCCGGGCATTTGATTGGTGCCTCACTGGTCTCTGCCCAGGTGTTCACTCCTCCTGGCCAGAAACCGCCTGCATCAAATAACAATAATACCACTACGGTGAACACCAAGAGCAGTGGTGGTGGACAGAAGCAGATGTTGGGCAATGACGTGCCTTTTTTTGATCCGGGCTCGGAAACCTTTTCGTTCGATGGCAAGCACTGGAATATTAACAACAACCGGGTATTTGCTGCACGCTTCGAAAAATACCTCAATGCCCCGCCTTCCGAGAGCGAAGAAGACCAAGCATACCGGGCGGTGATTCGTGAGGTGCTCGATGCCCTGTCCCCTCACAGCAAGCCCAACCTACCCAAGGCAGTGGCCCTGCTGGAGGGAGCGTCAAAATTCGAACAGGATGCCCGGCTTTGCGAGTCTCTGGCGAATGCGGTTTACCGGGTCTGGTTGGCCAAAAAAAGTGTAGGGGATTTGAAACGGATCAACAAGGAGTTGGAAAAACAGCGTAAGCAGTTGGATTGGAAATTCGAGCAGTGGAACGAACCTCCTGCTATGGAGAGGGGAAAAGGGGGGAAGGGGAAATCCAAAGGTAAGGACCCCACCAATGTTTCGAATGCCGGACAGGTCCAGCGTTTTGTGCAAAGGATCACCGAGGTGGAAGCCAATCGGGTCAAGAATATGGCGAAGATGGAATTGTCGCAGTTGCAGGCCAAGCTTGAATTCCAGGCTTTGATTCTGCAGTTTTTCATGCAACGTCGCTTTGAGCATGTCATCATGGCTGCCCGGATTTACACAGAATTTTTTCAGGATGGCAATGGCAAGTTGGATTTTGAGAAAGGTTCTGATATTGAGAAGTCCTTCAGTGATAGCCTGGGTTTCAGCCCGACGGTCACGACTTTGGATTCGTTTGCCAATGAAGCGATCCGTGATGTGAACGAAGGAGTGCAGGCTTTCGAATTTTTAATTGAGAAAGGGAATTTGGACGGGGCTTCCAAGCGCTTGTCGGAATCCTTCATGACAGGGGAGTACATGCCCAAGGTGCGGACTCTGGAAATGGAGAAAAAACAAAAAGTGGCTGAGTACTCGCGTATGTCTTTCCAGTTGCTCTCGGCTTTGCAGGTGAGGAATTTCACTCTTGCCGAAGATCTGGTGAAAAAAATGAGGGAAGATGCACAGGATTTTGATTATTCAAAACCTTTGCAGGTGATTGAGGTTGCCAAAATAACCAGCAATATGCGGATTCGGACTGCAAAGAATGCCGCCCTCAAAGGCGAAAATGATGTTTACGAGGAGAATATCAAAGCGGCAGCCGAGATCTGGCCGACCAATCCCGTGTTGAAAGAGCAGTTCAATTTGATTGCAGATCAAGGGGATGTGATGCAGCAGGCCAAATTGGAATTTGATCGATTAATCAGTACGCAGAGTTATCGTCAGATATTCAATGACAAGGGGCGTTTTATTGCAGCAACCGTGGATGACGCAGACCGTCAGGAAAAATTGACCCAGATTTTGACCAACATTCAGGAAATTGAAATATCTTTGAAACAGGCGGATGCCCTGTCAAAAGGGGGCAACAGTTACGGGGCCTGGGAGATCGTGGAGCGGGTATTCAAACGTTTCCCCGATGATCAACCCTTGGGAACCACACGCTCGGATCTTGCCACGGATGTGGCTGAGTTTGTCGGGGCGCTCAAAAAGGCGGAGAATCTTGAAGAGCGCAATCAGGCGGGATCTAGTCTAGCCTGGTATCTCAAATCACGGAAGATCTATCCGAACAGCATTTTTGCCCAGGAGGGGATCGGACGTCTGGTGGATAAAATTCTACCGGATGAAGGGTTGGTTAAAGAGGTTGCCGAGTGATCACATCTCTTGCAGTGGTCCGGCGATTATCTGGTAAGCCGGCGGGCGAATGACTATTCCCCCCAGCCTCCAAAAAACTCGCTATTATTTTTCGAAAGCCTTGCTCAACACAAAAATCCCGAGTGCCCGGCTCATCGCTTCGGGGTCTTCGTAACCGAACCACAAGGCGACCTCCTTTTCGTTCATGAAGGTACGGTTTTGGCGGGTCTGAAGAATGAAATCACCCAGTAAAATTTGTTTTTCCGGGGTCGAAAGTAACATTTCAACCAGGGCCCACATGTATCCATAATCCTCCGCCTTGCGGTCGCCGCCCCAGATCATGCGCCTCATGTTGGGGAGGGTTCCAGAGTTGCGCAGGTTTCTTACCACTCGGTGCCAATCCGTATTACGCCTTAGTCCCGCCTGGACATAGTCCATACCGACATAGTGAACCGAGGCGGTCCCTGTCAGTTCATGCTCAAAATGATAACCAATACCGGAACTGAGCCAATGCGGATCCTGGGTTGTCCGTATAGTCAATTTGAGAAGTGCCGCCGGCACATTATGGATCAGGCGGTGAAAGGTGAAGTTATTGTCAGGGTCCGTGTATTCCTTGGGATCACCCACCTGGGCTACGAGGAAGCGGTTTTGCTCATCTTCGATGAATCCGTTGATGCCAGCCAAATCACGCGCCGCATCACGTTTTTTTCGATCGCTGATCGTTTTGATATAAGTCCCGGCAATCGGATCGATTGTCTGTCGGTCTGCCAATACCAGCAGAAATTTGAATTGGCCGTTTTCGTCGTACTGATCCTTTGCAGCGTTTTGGCCGTCAGGTGTTCTGAATCCACCTTTTTTAAAATCATTCTGCAGGGTGGGAATAATTTCGGCAAGTTTTTGCCAGGTCTTTTCTGCTGTCCGGGTGTAGTCACCGATACTTGAATACGGGGAGGCCAGAATGAAATGTTCCGTCATACGTTTTTTCATTCGACCGAGATTAAGGGCGGATTTTTCCACCAATTGCACCTGCGCCTGAAATTTTTCATTTTCCTGTTTCCAGCGTGCACTCTGCTCTGGATGTTTGGTTTTAAAATACAGAAACATCCGTTCGGCGGCCTCTCTCATCATTAGGGTAACACCCTTCGGGCTACCCAGATCAGCCTGGCTTTTCAGCATTCCTTCCATCCCCTCCACAAACAGCTTTTCTCCTTCGGGTCCCGGTTTTTCCAATAGCATGGCGTATCCCAGGAGATGCTTGGCCTGATGCGCTGCCCAGTCGGCGGGCTTGGATCTACGCCACAACTCGGTCGTCTCCGATAAGTGTTTGATTGCTCCGCTGATGTTATTAACATCTATCATCGCCTTGCCTGCCGAGATCCGGAAATAGAGCGCTTGCTGATCTGACTTGCCGCGCACCTGTTGGCGAACATCGACCGCCCGCAAGGTGGCACGGGCAATGCGCTTCAGTATAGCCCGCTCATTCCAGTTTCTCAGTATCTGTTGAGTGCGCAAATCAAAGGTCGCTATCGGAACGGTGAAAAGCCGTCCGTCTGTGCGTTTGATCGTAACTTCGTTGTTAACGACTTCCTTGATCCGGGCTTGAAGTTCCCGGCCTTGAGCATCCATCAGCACAGTGGTCTCCTGCCCGATTGCTGAACAAACGAGGAGGGTTAAACCAGTGAAGCCCATCACAAGGAGTTTGCTTAAGTTGGGAATATTCTTTTTCATTATTCCGAAAAAGTTTAAAAGAAAAAAACGTCAGGAGCATGTGCTAATTTGGATTTTGACTTGGGATGGGTAGGCGGTTTGGCCTACTTACTTGCTCTGGCTTTGCTCGTGCTGGTGATTTGAAGTGTATAAGCAATCTCCTTCTTGTCGTCTTTTGATTTGGTGGCAATTACTGTATTTTGCATCTAGCTCCAGGATGTTCTTAAGGTCGCCAGAGGTGAGTAGAACGTCCGAATAAGAATCATCCGCCGGGCAAGGTTTGCGTATGAAAGAATGATTATGAAAAATGAGCACAGTATTTTCATAGCTGATCAATTTAAGCAGGGTGAAAAGAGCGGGACAAGCATATAAATTTATTTGATAGGCGGATGAAGCCGTATGCATTTCAGCGCGTTACGTGGAAGGGATGATGATGTATACACGCAATGCCATTGCGTGGGCGGGGAGGACGACAGAATCGGAGTTTTGACCCACTTCTGTCCAGTATCGGCAATCTTCTAATCTTTATTTAGAATAATTCTTGATATCAATTAGAGGTGAGGTGAAGTTGTCTCGGAAATGGTATCAAAACTTCGACAGGATATTACGGCAAAAAGCAAATCAGCGGGTGGTGCGCTGGGAGGTTTGCGTATGACCAGGCAACGCAAGCTGGTTTATGATGTGCTGTTGGATGAGCGGGATCACCCGACGGCAACCGAGGTTTTCATCCGCTCGAAGGCCCGCATGTCGAGTATTTCCCTGGCGACGGTTTATAATTGCCTGGAAACGTTGAGCGCGGCGGGACTGGTCAAACAGGTGAACGTGGGACGGGATGCTTCGCGCTATTGCCCGAATCTGGCTGAACATGCCCATTTTGTCTGTGTGAAGTGCGAGAAGGTTTACGATATAGGGCTCAAGTGCAATGAAGAGGTGGAGTCGGTGTGGGCTTTGCCGGAGGGTTCCCGTATTGATCATTTGGAGGTGGCAATGAAAGGGCTTTGTGCGGAATGCAACGGAGGAGACAAAAGGAGTGGCAAAATGGAAGAACAAGTGTAAAGCAGCAGATTTTGGATTTTAGATACAAAGAAAAACAACAAGATGAGTCAGGTATTATCGATCAAGAATTTGAAAGCCAGTGTGGCAGGTCAGGAAATTCTCAAGGGATTGAACCTTGAAGTTCCCCAGGGCGAAGTGCATGCGATCATGGGGCCGAATGGCTCGGGCAAAAGCACTTTGGCCAAGGTATTGGCGGGGCATGAGGATTATGAGGTGATTTCAGGCGAAGCCAGTATGGATGGTGAGGATTTGCTGGCGATGGAAATCGACGAGCGCTCACGGGCGGGTTTTTTCCTGGCTTTCCAGTACCCGCACGAAATTCCGGGGGTGAGCATTGCCAATTTCATCCGTGCGGCGCGCCAGGCGCGTTTGGGCAAGGGGGATGAGCTGGATGCGGTGGCTTTTTACAAGGAGATGTATGGTAAAATGGATGAGCTGAAGATTGATCGGTCGTTCACCGGTCGTTCGGTGAATGAAGGTTTTTCCGGTGGAGAGAAAAAACGTTTGGAGATTCTCCAGATGATGATGCTGGAGCCCAAATATGCCGTGCTGGATGAAACCGACAGTGGTCTGGACATCGATGCGCTGAAGATTGTGGCCGCGGGGGTGAATGCGATGCGTTCTCCGCAGCGGGGTTTTCTAGTGATCACTCACTACCAGCGTTTGCTCGACTACATTGTGCCGGACGTAGTGCATGTGTTGTATAAAGGGAAAATCATCAAAACCGGAGGTAAGGATCTGGCACTGGAGTTGGAAGAGAAGGGATACGATTGGGTGATCCAAGAGTTCGCGGATAAGGAGGTCGCGGTAGAGGCGTAAGTTTTTGAGAACTGATATATTTTTTTAAGAAAGGTTAATACCATGAATCAGGACACAGCAACAGCCGAAGCGGTAAATATTAATCAGGATGTGGGGGATTTCAGTTTTCCCGAGGACTATGCCTATGATGCCGGAACCGGTCTTTCTGAAAAGACGGTAGAGTATATTTCGGGGGTCAAAAAGGAAGAAAAGTGGATATTGGATTTCCGTAAAAAAGCTCTGAAAATATTTGAGGGTAAACCACTTCCAACTCATTGGGCTAGTAAGGATCTGGAGAATATAATCTTCAATGATATTCGTTATTACCTGGCCAAAGGCCAGCAGCCTACCCGCAGCTGGGACGAGGTGCCTGACGATGTGAAGGAGACTTTTGAGCGTTTGGGCATTCCGGAGAAGGAGCGCAAATTCCTCGCTGGAGTCGAGGCTCAATTTGATAGCGAAGCGGCCTATTCCAATGTGAAGGTGGAGCTGGAGAAAGAGGGGGTGATTTTTGTTAACTCGACCGAGGGTCTGAGGGAGCATCCAGAGATCTTCCGCAAATGGTTTGGCAAAGTGATTCCGACCGGTGACAACAAATATTCGGCTTTGAACAGTGCGGTGTTCTCCGGCGGTAGTTTCATTTATGTGCCGCCCGGGGTGAAGGTGAAACACCCTTTGCAGGCTTATTTCCGCATCAATGCGGAAAATTTTGGTCAGTTCGAGCGCACTCTGATCATCGTCGATGAAGGGGCGGAGGTGACTTACATGGAGGGTTGCACGGCACCGAAGTTTGAAACGGCTACGCTGCACAGTGCGGTGGTGGAATTGGTTGCCATGCCGAACGCCAAAATTCAATACATCACAGTCCAGAACTGGAGCGCAAATGTATTTAATCTGGTGACCAAGCGAGCGGTGGCCTATGAAAACGCAGAGGTGCGCTGGATCGACTGCAATATTGGCTCGCGGTTGACGATGAAATATCCGGGCGTGGTATTGAAGGGGCGCAAGGCGCGCGGGGAAGTGATTTCGATTGCCCTGGCCAATGACGGCCAGCATCAGGACACTGGGGCGAAGATGATTCACGCGGCGGATGAAACGACTTCCAATGTGATTTCAAAATCGATTTCGGTGGGCACGGGGCGATCCACCTATCGCGGTATGGTTCACATACCAAAACACTTGAAGGGTTGTCGCAATAATACCGAATGTGATGCTTTGTTAATCAACGCCAACAGTCGGACGGATACTTATCCTGCGATCACGGTGAAGGGCAACCAGCATGTGACCCAGCACGAAGCGAGTGTGAGCCAGGTGAGTGAGGAACAAATTTTCTATATGAAACAACGCGGTCTGAATGAAGCCGAGGCGATGAGCCTGAGCGTGAATGGTTTTGTGAATGATCTGGTGCGTGAATTTCCGATGGAATACAGCGTTGAACTGAAACGTTTGATCGATCTGGAAATGGAAAACAGCGTGGGCTGATTGAAGCGGGGAAACACTTGCTTGGGAATATTGGATTTTTTTGATTTGGATAAGGATTAGAGGTCATGGCAGAAGCGATAGCAGAGTTGGAAAAAATTGTGAGTGACGAACTGGGTAAAGTTGAATCTTCCTGGGCGGACGCTCCTTTGCGAAAAGAGGAAACATCAGCAGGGGACTTGCCTGAATGGTACCGGACCTTTCAAGATGAATCCTGGAAGGTTTTCAAAGGATTGGCAAAACCTGGTCGCAGGGACGAAGCCTGGAGGTTTTCAAATTTGAAGAGGTTAAACTTCAATGCTTTGCAACTGGCTTCGGCCTTGGATGCCGGGCAGGCTCAAGAGTTGCTTGCGCGATCCAGAGCAGGGGAGAAAAGTTCGGCAGCAGTGGTTTTTGCCAACAATGAGCTGTTGTCCCTGGAGACGGGTGATTTGCCCGACGGGGTGATCTGCCTGCCGATGGAAGAAGCTTTGCTTCAGCATGGTGACAAAGTGCGTGAATTTTTCATGCAGGAAGAGGCCCAGTTGGGAGGGAAGAAGTTTGCGGCTTTACACGGGGCGGGTAGCTTGAGCGGGGTGTTTGTTTATGTGCCGGACGGGGTGAAGGTGGAGGGGCCGATCAAGGTGTTTCATTGGCTCGGCGGCAAGGGACGGGTGATCCTGCCGCACACCTTGATCGTTACCGGAGAGGGGGCAGAAGTTTCGGTGTTGGATTATTACCAATCATCTGATGAGGGGGCGGCGGCCTTGTCTTTGGGAATGACAGACATTGTGGCGGGAGAAAACTCCCGGGTGAACTATGTGGCTTTGCAGCGTTTGAATTCTTCTGGCCGTCAGGTTCAGATCGGCAGCACTAAAGTAGGTGCGGGTGCGGCGGTGAAAACGGCTTTGATCAATCTGGGGGCGGCCTGGGTTCGCAATGAAAATGTCAGTAGGATGCTGGGGGCGGGAGCTCGCAGTGACATGCTTGCTTTGAATCTGGCTACCGGGGAGGATGAGATTGATCAACGGACTTTGCAGTTGCATGAAGTGGAGCACACTGAGAGCGATTTGTTTTATAAAAATGCCTTGTATGACAAAGCCCGAACTATTTTTGATGGTTTGATTGTGGTGGAAAAAGGGGCGCATCACACCGACGCCTTTCAGACGTGCCGCAATTTGATGGGCAGTGAGGATGTAGAGGCAAACTCGATGCCGGGCCTGCAGATTGACGCCGACCAGGTGCGTTGCAGCCATGGATCGACAGCAGGTCCGATTGATCCTGAGCAGTTGTTTTATTGTGCCGCCCGGGGGATCCCCGAGCAAGCGGCGAGGAAACTCGTCAGTTTTGGTTTTCTCCACGATGTGATCGAGCGTCTGGATGATGAGGCGATCAAGGAAGTGCTCAATGGTGAGCTGGAAGCAGCGTTTCTGGCGATGGTGGATTAGAGGGGGCAGAGGCGGAGGTTGATTTCTTTTGCAGCTCCCTGTAATTGATTTTTGACAAGGTGGTGGGGCAGAGTCGAGGGTGCGCTATGGCTTTGACAATCAATCAGGAAACGATCAGTGACGAGGACCTTTACGAGGAGTTCGAAGCGATCAAGACTCACTATCAGAATCTGGGCGAAGTGGTGTGTTGTGATCGTGACCCCGAATTCAGTGAGTTGGCCAGGGAAAATTTACTCAACCGGACCTTGTTGAACCAGGAGTCGATCACCCGTTTCGGGGAAGTGAGCGAAGAAGCGATAGCGGGTAAACTTGAGGAACTGAAAGAGCAGCACGGAGGGGAAGAGCAGTTTTACGAAAATACCGGACTTGAAAAAGGAGATGATTCGGGGATTGCGAAAAAGGTGGCGATGTCGATCAGTGTCGATCGCCTGGTGGATGCTGAAATCGGTGAGGATTCTGAACCGGATGAAGCCGATCTTAAGCAATTTTACGAAAAAAACATCGACGCTTATATGAGTCCCGAGGAGGTGAGCGCTTCGCATATTTTTCTGGAACCACAGGACGAGGCGGCTGCTGAAAAAGCTTTTGCCGATCTGAAGGAGGCTCGTGGCAAAGTTCTGGATGGTGCTGATTTTGCTGAGATTGCAGCGCCTTTTTTGCAGAAGGAGGAAGACTCGGTGGAGCTGGGATTTTTCAAAAGGGGCGACTTGATGAATGAACTTGAGAACATTGCATTTTCAATGCGCGACGGTGAAACCAGTCCGGTGATCAATACCCAGTTTGGTTATCATGTTCTGCACCGCACGGGAGGGAAGCCGTCCAAGCCCATCCCGATGGAAGAGATAAGTGACTCACTGATGGAGCAATTCCTGTTGGATCGGCGTGAACAACTGATGTCGGATTTGATCGAGGGCTTGAAAAGCAAAGCGACGATTGAGGAGCTGGAGGAAGAAATCGAGGAGGAGGCTTGAGCTCGCGGTTGGCGTATTTATTTAGCGGGGTATTTCCTGGTCAAAAAGCGTTGGCATGGGTGGACATTTTGAATAAATGGAACAGTGTATAGAACATGAAAATTTTGGTAGCTGCAGATAAGTTTAAAGGATCGTTAACCGCACGCGAAGCTTGTGAGGCGATTCGAGATGGTTTGGAAGAAAGTCCCGGGGGAGATGCTGAAATCCGGATTCTACCGGTGGCCGATGGAGGAGACGGTATGGCTCGTTCGATGCTGGCGAGCATGGGGGGGATTTGGAAGGGAGCGGTTGTTTCCGACGCCATGGGGCATCCGGTTTTGGGAGGTTACGCTCTGGTGGGAGAGGAACGGGACATGGCGGTGATCGAGATGGCTGAAGCGTCTGGATTGTGGCGGATGGACGAGGGCGAGTTGGATCCGTGGAAGGCTTCTACTTTTGGAACAGGGGAACTGATCAAGGAAGCGGTGAAACAAGGAGTGAAAAAAATTCTTCTGGGAATCGGGGGCAGTGCAACCAATGATGCGGGAACCGGAATGGCCCAGGAATTGGGTTATCGTTTTTTGGATGAAAATGGTGAGGAAATTGCCGAACTGCCGGAGGGAATGGCATCGGTTTCCAGCATTGAGCGGAACAAAGTGATCGCCCTGCCAAAGATCACAGTGGCCTGTGATGTGAACAACCCTTTGTTGGGCGAGCGGGGTTGCACCCGGGTTTACGGACCGCAGAAGGGGGTCAAAGCTGAAGACTTTGAACGCTTTGAAAAAGGACTCAAACAGGTTGCTGATGTGGTTGAACGCGATCTTGAATGTGATTTCCGCAATGAATCAGGAGCAGGTGCGGCGGGGGGCTTGGGGTTTGGGGCCCTGGCATTTCTTGGAGCTGAATTGAAAGAAGGGTTTCCACTGGTGGCGGCAGAGATTGGTCTGCGTAAAGAAATCGAAGAAGCTGATCTGGTGATCACCGGTGAAGGGTCGCTGGATGATCAGAGTATGGACGGAAAAGCTCCCGTAGGAGTGGCTCGCCTGGCGAAGGAGTTAGGAAAGCCGGTTGCTGTTTTTGCCGGTAAGATTGACAAGAATGCAGATTTGAATGAGCTGTTTGTTTACAGTCGGGGGCTTTCGGATGGCGGCCTTAGCGTTGAACAGTGTATGAGCAAGGCTGCCGAGATTCTGGCACAAGCAGTTCGTGATGCAGCGGAGGAACTGAAGCGGATAGCGGGCTGATTTCCCTTTCCGCTAATCTATAAGCTGTCGCGTGCGTGTGCCATGATCGTCTGCCTTCCATCAATTGGTGGTAAGGAGGTGGCGGAGCACTATGATCGACTGAATGGACTTTATATAGATGTTTGGGGGAGTCACAGGCATCACGGTTTTTGGAAAAAAGGAAGTGAATCGGTTGATCAGGCGATTGCCTCGATGACAGAGCGGGTTGTCCAGGCCGCTAAACCAGGAGTTGGAGGTAGGGTGATTGATGTGGGTTGTGGCACGGGAGGGGTTGCCTGGTATTTTGCTGATCAGATAAAAGCTGAGGTTCTGGGTTATACTTTATCCATGGAAGAGAAGCTGACGGCGGAAGGCGGCGGCGAGCAGGTGAAGAAGGGGAGCGCTGATTTTATTTGTGGTGATTGGCTGGACAATGTTTTGCCTGATGAGTGCGCGGATGCGGTGGTATTGATCGAGTCCTTTTCCCACATGGAAGACAGGCAAGCCGTTTTGGCGGAAGTTGCGAGGGTGTTGAAACCAGGGGGGCGCCTGGTACTGACTGACTGGGTGGCTGCACAGAGCCCGCAAGCGTGGCAGGTGAAGTATCTTTTGGAGCCGATGTGCCGGGGAGGGCGCTTGACGGGTTTGAGCAGCCTGGAAGAAAACCGGGACTTGCTCGAAGCGGTCTCTCTGCAAGTAATGGAAGCCTCTGATATCACCGTTGAGGTAAAAAAAACCTGGAGAGTGATTGCTGGCAGATTGATATGCAAAGTGTTGAGTGATGCGACTTACCGGAAATTCATGTGGCAGAGTTTGCGGCACGACCGGGCGGTGTTTTTCGCGATTCCACGGGTGATGATCGCTTATCGGTTGGGCTGTCTCAGCTATGGATGGCTGGTTGCGCAAAAAGGCAGTTGCGCTCGGGGCCGAACTGAAGCAGAAGTTCCGCAATGAGTAATCAACGCGTTGTTTTATTGTTTTCGGGGCAAGGGGCCCAGACGGTGGGAATGGGCAGGGATCTGGCACCTTTATCAGGGGATGCAGAGAATCTGGTGGCACAGGCTGACGAGATTCTGGGATGGTCCCTGGGCGAGGTGATGTTTGATGGTCCGATTGAAGAACTGACCCGGACTTCACGCTGTCAGCCCGCTTTATATGTACATGGCCTCTTGTGTTTGCAACTTTTGAAAAAGCGCCTGCCGGGACTTGAGATTGCGGGGGCCGCCGGTCTTTCTTTGGGAGAGTTTACGGCTCATGCGGCAGCGGGAACTTTTGATTTTGAAACAGGTTTGCGTCTGGTGGCCAAACGTGGGCTTTTCATGGAGGAGGCTACGGATTCGACCCGGGGAACAATGTCGGCGATGATTGGCGGGGATGAACAAGCGGTGGTGGAACTGGCACAGGAATGTGATGTGGATGTGGCTAATTTTAATGCTCCGGGACAGATTGTTTTGTCAGGTTCTGAAGAGGGTATAGAGCAGGCGGTAGCCGCAGCCAAAAGCAAAGGCATCAAGCTGGCCAAAGTATTGACTGTGGCGGGAGCCTATCATTCCAGAATGATGGAAGCGGCCCGGGTGCAACTTGCTGGAGAGCTCAAAAGTGTTGCCATTCAATCTCCAGGGATGCCAGTGATCTGTAACGTGGAAGCAAGGGAAGTGACAGGGGAGGATGAAATTCGAGCGACTCTGGAAGCCCAGGTGACAGGTTCAGTCAGGTGGAGCGAATCAATGAGGGTTTTTCTGGAGAAAGGAGAAACTCACTTTATTGAATTGGGGCCCGGCGGTGTGCTGGCGGGTTTGATGAGGCGAATTGATCGTCAGGCGAGCGTATTGAAGGTCGAAGATCTTGAATCACTCGATGCAGCGGCCGAGGCACTGAATGGCTGAAATAGCTGAGCAGAAGTTCCGCAACCATAGCTCTATCATTCCTCGGCGTACTGCGGGTCTTCCTGCATTTTGGTGATCGTTTTGTCGAGCAGGGCTATGTAGCCCTGCACATCCATGGCTTCGGCTTCAGGTTTTCCCCGGGCACTGTATAACCAGCCGTCTTCATAAGGAGATGAGCGAACGATACAGGCGTCTTCATCCAGGATGGGGTTGCCTCCCTGGAAGGAGCCGGTCATGGTGCAGAAAACATCAGACGCAGCCTTGAATCCCTCAACCCAGCCGAGTTGTTGGCCGGGTTCGATGGAGGCACCGATATTGGTTTCAAACTCCGCTTCCACCAGTTCTCCCAGCATTCGGGTGGCGAACTTGGTGAAACCGATTCGCCATAGATCTTCCTGTGCGGGGTCTTTCGCCATCCAATAGTGTGAAGGCGAATACAGGTAATCTGCAGGCAGGCGGGTAGAAAAACGAGTGTGTTTGAAGCGGATAAGTTCCATGATGATAGCAGTGAGCTAGCAAGGATGCATGGACTCGGATGGATGCGCAAATGATTTGGGAGAGCGGATAGGGAACAAGTGCGAAAATAAAAAAGCCGCAGCGATGGGCATCGCTGCGGCAGAGGGTGGTTTGGGTTTTCAACTGGTGGGTATTTTTGCGGCAGCATCCTGCCACATTTTAAGGGCCCCTTTGGGATCCATCGTGACGTGTTCCCGGCCATTGGGAGTGAGGGGAGTGCCATCGGGAGTAATGATGATCAATGTTGGAATCCCCTGGATTTGAAAAGCCTGTGACAGCATACCGCCAGCCGGGCTTTCGACGCCGGCCAGAGTAGGCCATTTCATTTTTTCCTTGAGCATGTAATCCTTTTTTTCTGCTTCCGAGGAGTCCGAACTGACAAAAACTACTTCGAATGCATCTTTGTTTTTGTTGCGGAAATCAACCAGAAGTGGTGTGAACTGTTTGCAGGGAGGGCACCATTCTGCGGAAAAGTAGATACCGACAGTTTTGCCTTTTAATGCTTCGGGGGCAATTTTTTTGCCATTGGCATCAACCAGTTTGTCCGAGAGGTAGTCGATGACTGTTTTTTCAGCAGCCTTGGCCGGGGCAGCTTTTTTGGCAGGTTCGGGTGCTGTTACTGTTTCAGTATTTTTGGCTGTTTCTTCTGATTTTCCCGGTATCGCGGTGAATGACAGTGCAGCTAAAGTGCATGCAAATAGAGTGGAGGTATTTTTCATATTATATATTATGTAAGACGGGGGTTAAATTAATTCCTTACAAATAAAGCGATGCGTATATCGGGTTTTGTTTATATTGCAATAACAAGGTGATTTTTATCCCGGGTGGACAGGATGCTCAAGCCGATTACTGCGATACAAAACGAGTGAGCAGGCCTCGTTGACGGGCAATTTTTGTTACCTTGGTAAAGAGCGCTCCCGCGGCGAGCAGATAAAAGGCATTGAGCAGGGTGGCCCAGAGAAGATTGTGACCGGACAGGGTGCCGTGTGCCAGAACTTCCCTCATGCCTTCAAAAATATGGGAGCAGGGCAGAGTCCAGGCGATCCACTGCAACCACTGGGGAAGTTCTGAAACTGGATAGAAGACTGCTGCAAAGGGCTGAATGAGGAAGGGTACGGCCCAGGCGAGCGATTCGGCGGCTGGTCCCCAACGCAGGATGAGAGCGGTGGAAATCATGCCCAAGGCCCAACCGAAAATCATCAGGTGTCCGAAAAAAGGAACGATGTACCAGTTGAAGGTGGTGACATTAAATGAATAGAGGGTGGCGGCAAGAATGCAGAGCAGGGTGACGGTAAAGGCAGCTCTCAGAAAGCCGATGACAAAAGTCGAGAGCAGATAGTCGGAAATTCGAACCGGGGCGGCGAAGATGTTGAGCAAATTCCGGGTCCATACATCTTCGAGGAAAAATATAGCGACTCCCTGCTGGGCGCGGAAAAGAATATCCCAGAGGATGACGGCTCCAATCAGAAAAGTGATGGTATGGGGGAAATTCCCCCCCGCATTGTTTTGAAGATATTTGGTGAGGTAGCCCCAGACGAGTAACTGCACAAAGGGCCAGAAAGCAAGCTCGACCATACGGATGGGCGCTCTCTGGTATAAGTAGAGGTAACGTAGAACCAGGGCATGGATGACGTGGAAATTCACAGGGCAGATGGAGTGATGGAATAAGGGGGGCTTGAAGTTTGAGAATTAGCTGGGGAAGGCTTATCGGGCAGATACGACATCGCCACTACGGGCGATTTGTATAAAAACGTCTTCGAGGTTTTCTTTTTCAAAGTGATTCACCATTTCATCAGGAGTGCCAGTGTAGATGATCTTTCCCTGGTGCAGGAAGACGACGCGGTCACAGACCTCTTCGACATCCCGCATATTGTGGGAGGTATAGAGAATAGTGGCTTTGTGATCGTCCCGATATTGGCGAATGATGCTGCGGACCTTGTCGGCGATATCAGGATCGAGGCTGGCGGTCGGTTCATCGAGCAGCAGCAGTTCGGGTTGGTTCAGGAGCGCTTTACACAGGTTGAGCCGGGTGGCCTCTCCTGCCGAGAGGTGGCCGGAGACACTGTTTTTGAGGTGTTGCATATCGAGCAAGTCGAGAACTTCATCGATGCGCTGGTTGAGGTTTTTCACCCCGTAGAGTGTGCCGAACACCCGCAGGTTTTGCCACACATAGAGATTGCCGGGCAGGCTGGTATAGGTCGAGCAGAAATTGGAACGGTTGAGCACCTCGATCCGGTGACGGGCGAGGTCTTTGCCAAAAATATCAATGCGCCCGGAAGTTGGAGTGATCAGTCCAAGCAGCATATTGATGGCGGTGGTCTTGCCTGCACCATTCACTCCAAGCAGGCCCAGGATTTCACCCGCTTTGATCTCGAAGGAGATGTGGTCAACGGCACTGAACTCATCAAAGACCTTGGTCAGATCAGTAACTTTTAAAATAGCTTCAGGCATCGGGGCGGCAAAAGGGAGGTGGCGGTGGGGAACCTTCTCACTTCGGGTTGAAGCGGTCAAACAGTTCGTGGGTGGTGGCGATGATGCGTTCTTCAACCTCTGGTTTATACGGGCGACTTGCTTCGTAACCTCCTTCGCGAAGGACACGTTTACTGGGGATGTAGCCGCTGTAAAGGTTCGAGTATCCAGCCACCCAGATGGCAGGCCCTCGTTTGCCAAGTTCGCGTTTGATCCTGAGAGAGTAATCGATCACGACCTCGGTGCCGAGGGTAATCAGTGATACATCGTTTCCAAACTGAATGATTTGCACGGGGTAGTTCAGGGGAGCACGATTTTTGGTGGTGTATTCCAGATCAATCATTTTCATCGAAGTGTGAAGAGGTCCAAGTACCGGTGTTTGCTCAGTGACGAGTGCCGCTTCGATGGCCATGGCAAGACTGCGGCCGTGTTTTTGTGCGAGGATGAGGGTGCTGCGAGGATAGGGATTCTGGTCGCCGCCGCACCCCATCATGAAGAGGGCGGTGGTGCCGGGATGATCCTGCTCGAAATATTTTTGTGCATAACCGGCGTAGTCACCGTAAATCTGGCGGAAGCCCATGGTGGTATTATGGCAGGCGTAGCCGAATACCACGGCGCGCAATTTATCATCGGTAGTGGTGATGCGAAGCACGGGGACATCGTGATCAACCGGACCTTCAGGATAAGGACTGTTGACGAATTTTCCTGCAGGATTCGGGTAACGTCGATTAATGGCAAAACCGGCACGTGCATGACTGTAGGTGATTTTGGCGGGTGTGAGATTGTTGATTGACTCACCGATGGCGGCGATAATTTTTCCTGCCGTTGCATCAAAGTAGTCCTTGGCATCGTCCCGGGCATAGGCTGGTCCACAGTGGGTGTGAGAGGCGTTGAGAAGCAGTGCGTGACCTGGAATTTTGTATTTTTCTTCGACGGCCTTGGCCACTTTTTCTCTGAGGGCGGTAACCACTCCGATCAGATCCAGGGTGACCATCACCGAACGCTTGCCTTTGTCATCTTCGAAGGTGATCGCTTTTGCATAGATAGGTTCGACGGTGCCTTGGGATGGTTTTTTCCGTCCTCCGTATCCGGCCATGCGAATCGGGCGGTCGGGGGTGATGTTGGTAGTGGCAACGCCGACTTTCCAGACAGCGTCTTTATCAGGCTCCGTCGCGGCCCGGGAGACCGTGGATAGGAAAAATAGGAGTAAAAAAGTGGTGAGGGATTTCATGGGATGCAAGTGGGGGATTATTTGGAGCGGAGCTGATCATTCAGTTGGTGAACTTTTTTGACCAGGGTTTCTTCGATGGCTGTCGACCAAGTGGTTGGGTGGATGCTGCTACGCACATAGCGCATGGAGGTTTCACCTTCATAACCACCTTCTTTGACGACGCGTTTGCTGGGAATGTAACACATCACATCATTGGAATAGCCGGCGATCCAGATGGCTCCCTTGTTTTTTTCGCCGAGTTCTTTTTTCAGACGGTGGGAATAATCGATCACCACCTCACCGCCGATTGCAGCCAGAGTGAGGCTGTCACCGAAGCGAATGACTTGTACCGGGACGGGATAACTTTTGGCAAACGAGCCATTGTGCTTCAGGTCCTCGAGTAAAAAGGTGGCGTAGCGTTTTTCATAATGGTCTTTGCTAAGTTGCCGCTTCAGCAGTTCTGCTTTTGTTGGCGGGGTATCGTAAGCGACCGGAGTCCAGTCGAGCAAGGCGCGGAGGGGGCCGTTTACCGGAACAGGATTGGCGAAGATGGCGGCATCGATGGCGGTGGCCATGGCGCGTCCGTGTTTTTCCATGTAATCCACTTTGCGACGGGGATAGGGGTTTTGATCGCCGGAGCAACCGTTCATAAACATCGCCACGGTGCCGGGGTGATCAGTTTCAAAATACTGTTGAGCATATCCCGGCCAATCCCCGTGAACCGTCATGTCCCCCATGGTGGTAGCGTGACAGGCGTAGCCAAAAAGCACGGATTTCAGTTTTTTTCCTTCGGCATCGTAGATCTGCAGGGTGGGCACGGCTTGATCGACCGGGCCGTCCGGATTGGGTGAATTTTTGAATGAACCATTGGCTTGAGGATTGCGGCGGTTCATTGAAAATCCACAGCGGGCGAAAGAATATTTCAATTGGGCGGGGGCCAGGGTAGCGAGGGCTTGGTCAATACTGGAAGTGATTTTTTTCACCAGCCTTGTGTTGTAAGCACGCACATCATCGAGAACCTGTTGTTCGTTTTCAGCGGCAATTTTGGAGGAAATGGCTTGCTCGGGCTGATCTTTTGCCCGCGGTTTGTAGCTGCGGATCATCGGGCCGCTGTGAGTGTGCGAGGCGTTGAGTAACAGGGAGCCTGGAGGGAGTTTGTGTTTCGTGGTGGTGTGTTTTTCTATGGCATCGCGCAGGGAACGAGGAATACCCACCAGATCGAGGGTGACGATGACCAGTCGCTGACCGTCGGCGTCTTCAAGGGCCAGTGTTTTGGCATGCAGGTCCTGACGCACGCTTTCGAAGGGGCCTTTGCGGGAAGCGTATCCAGCCATCCACATCGGCTTGTCGGGGGTGATGGTGGTGCTGACGGACGAGGCTTTCCAAAGGTAGGGTGTTGGCGCTGGCGCGGCGGCGATGCTTGCGGTGAGGGTGAGTAAGGTGACGAGGGCTAGGGTGAGTGGACGCATGGGGGGATTATGAATTATGAATTATGAATGGGGAATTAGGAACCGGAGGGGGAAGCGCTGAGACAGCTGGCGCATACTGAACGAAGGTAATTAGGAATGAGGATTAGGAATTGGTTGCTGGCTGTTATGCATTAGGTAAACTGGTAGGTATGAAGTCCAAAATCCCCACAAAAACAGGAATTGCTTTGGGAGTGTTGGTCGTGACGATGGGGGGAGGGCTCTGTGAGGATTCTAGCCCAAAGACACCGGTTCCTCAACTGGAGGCCTACGAAAGTTGGAAAATGGCGGGCAGGGACAGGGCGGGCGCTCTCACAGGGGCCTCAACGATATTTGCTCCGAAGGGATTCAAGGTGGAGTTGCTGCATGCGGCGACGGAGTCGGAAGACTCATGGGTGGGGATGACTTTTGACGGTAAGGGCCGGGTGATCGTGGCGATGGAGGACAAGGGTTTGTTGCGCATGACCCTAGGCAAAGGTGAAGTGGGAAAAGTCGAGGTGATCAATAAGGAGCTGGAGGAATGTCGGGGACTTTTGTGGGCTTATGATGCTTTGTATGTCAATGCGAATGATTCGAAGGGGTTTTATCGGCTAAGGGATACGACGGGAGATGATCAGTTGGATGAAGTAAAACTTTTGTTGAAAACGGGTGGCGGTGTGGGTCACGGCCGCAATCATCTGCGACTGGGGCCGGACGGATTGATTTACATGGTTCATGGCAACAGCGTGGAACTGCCGGATAAGTTGAAACTTGATTCACCCTACCAGAACCAGCGGGAGGATCAGTTGATTCCGAATCCCTGGGACAATGAATGGCATCGACGTGAAGGCCGGGTGCCGACGGGGCATATTTTACGCACTGACAAGGATGGAAGTTATTTTGAATTGGTGGCGGCGGGAATGCGTAATCAATTGGATATGGATTTCAATCACGATGGCGAGGCTTTTGTGTATGAAGCTGATATGGAATGGGAAACGGGCACCGCCTGGTACAAACCAACTCGTATTTTGCATATCGTGCCGGGAGGGGAATATGGCTGGCGACGGGCGACGGGCAAATGGCCGGCCTATTATGAGGACAGCCTGCCCGCAGTTCATGATGTGGGGCTGGGATCTCCAACGGGAGTTGGTTTTGGCTACCGCAGCAATTTCCCGAAAAAATACCAGAATGCCTTTTATGTCGCTGAATGGTCTTACGGGCGGATTCTGGCGATTCACATGAGCCCGGAAGGGGCGTCTTATGTGGGGGAGGAAGAGACTTTTATTCTAGGGCGACCTTTGAATGTGACGGACTTTGAATTTGGTCCGGACGGAGCGATGTATTTTGTGACAGGCGGAAGGAAAACACAGTCTGCTTTGTACCGGGTGAGTTACGTTGGAAAAGAGGCAGGTAAGGTGGCGGAAGTGAAGGCGGGGGATGGGGGGAAGAGTGAGCAGTTGCGTAAGTTGAGGCATGAGCTGGAAGCCTTGCAGAAGGTGAAAGGGGATGCTGCGCAGGAAAAGGCAATGGCAAACATCGATCATGAAGATCGTTGGGTGCGTTTTGCTGCGCGGATTGTATTGGAGAATCAAGCCCCCCTGGAGTGGCAGGATGAAGTGCTGGAATCGAGATCACTAACGGGATTATTGGCCTTGTCTCGAGTGGGGGATTCATCGCAGAGAGAGCGAATCACGGCAGGGCTCAACACTCTGCCGCTGGCCAAAATGGATGAAAAAACGTTGCTGAGGGTTCTTCGGGTGTATGCGCTGGCTTTTACGCGTATGGGGGAGCCGGGGGATGAAGAGAGAGCGGCTTGCATTGCTCAACTGGATCCTCTTTATCCAAATGTTTCCACCTGGGTGAATCACGAATTGTGCGAGCTGTTGATCTATCTGAAAGCGCCGAAGGCTTTGGAAAGAACGCTGGTTTTGCTCGATGCGACAGAGGATTCACGGGATTTGTCCCAGTATCTGGTCTATGCGCGTTATGTGAAAGATGGCTGGGATCTGGAAAAACGCCGTCGTTATCTGGATGCTTTGCGGCGTTTCGAAATGATTCCCGGTGGGCGCTGGTCCGTGCGGGCTGCTGATTCCCTGCGCGAGGAAGCGGCTGCCGCAATGAGTGAAAAAGAACGTGGACTTTTAGTCGAGGAACTTAAAAAAGCGGTGCCTGAAACACCTTTGCCAATCGCGAATGCGGAGCCGGCTAAATTTGTCAAAGCCTGGACGATGGAAGATTTTTCCAAAGAGCTCGGTAAACCTTTGGGAAAAGGCTCCTTTGAGCAGGGGAAAACAGCTTACTTGAAAGCCCAGTGCGCCATGTGTCATCGCATGGCGTCGATGGAGGCCACTGCAAGCTCAGTGCTGGGGCCGGATTTGACCGGAGTTGGCAGTCGTTTTGGATTGGGTGATTTGCTGGAGTCAATGATTCATCCTTCGTGGGTGATCGGGGATAAATACCGCAATCCGGCAGGCCCGAATGTTTCGCTAATGCCGCCGGGATTGATCAATCTACTGGAAAAAGAGGAGGTGCTGGATCTGTTGAGGTATCTGCAAGTGGGAGGGGTTAAGAATTAAGAATTAAGAATTAAGAATTAGGAGTTAGGAGTTAGGAATGAGAAATTATGTTTTGTTTGTGATTGTTGGTATTGTTCTTGGTTGCCAGGGATGTGCTTCGACGTCATCGCTTTCTCCCACTACGACGACCTTCCCTAATTTTTCCCACTGGGATGATATTCCTTCGATTGCCTCCTTTCCGGCGGACAAGGCTCCGGCAGTGATTCATCGGGCTTCGCGAGGGCTCGAGGCAGATGAAAAATACCGCAGGCGGGCGGCTCAGGCACGCAGGCGGCCGGATATTTTATGGGGAGCTTATCACTTTTGTAACGGCACCAATGTTCAGCGGCAACTCGATTTTACCATGAGGCAGATTGCTTATGATCCGGCTGGCCGCTACAGAACGCTGGTGGTATTTGATTTTGAGCACAATGTGGTGGGTAGGGGGAATCACATGTCGGTGGCGGCTCTGGCACAATTGATTCGGCGTTTTCATGCGCAGACAGGTGTGTATCCGGTGATCTATGTGAATCCAAACTGGTTCAATAAGCGGGTTCACTCGGACCGGCACAGCGCGGAGGATGAACGGGTGATCAGGAAGTGTCCGCTGTGGACTTCAGCTTACAAGGCCAAGCCGAATCCTACGGCTATTTTCCGCAATTGGACGGTATGGCAATATTCAGGGGATACCACCAACGCGGGTTACGGCGATTATGCGGGCGGCTTTGAAAAAGCGAGGCATCCGCGCGGAGTGAAAGGGGTGGGCAAGAAGCTGGAGATGAACCTCTACCGGGGAAGCAAGTCGAGCCTGAAAGCTTTCTGGTCGCGCCATTCGATCCCGACGCGGTATTGAAGCTAAGTGCTTCGACCACCTTAAAATGATGGGGATCGTAGGACAAATTTCCATATTTGTCGGGGGTGGTTTACGCTGGCCTTAAATGACAGAATCGGAGCCGGA
>DAOUQC010000018.1 GCA_030625775.1 Verrucomicrobiota bacterium | reverse complement strand
GCCCCCATTTTGTCGTCCTGGCGATCCACCAAGGTCTGCCACGCGAGGTGGGCTCTCGCGGTAGGAACAGTGCCTAGCATCGCAAGCAGGTCTTCGGTGGGAAGTGTCGTGAGATCGGCTATCTTGTGAATGCCCTGCTTGTCGGTGGGTTTGATCCTCCAAATCCGGCCACGCGTTTTGTCGCGATCAGGGTGATTACGAGGCACTTCGTTGTGTGAAATGATCTTGTTGTACCAATCGACAATGTAGATGCAGCCATCGGGGCCCTGCGTCATTCCGACAGGACGGAAAAAGGGATCATCACAGGTCACAAAATCGGGCAGCTGATCAACTTTCCAATACGAACCATCGCGCTTCATGGCAACGGCGTTGATTTTTGATGTGATGGGATTGGCGACCAGCATAGTCAACTCTGCATCGCTCTTTACCCCGGGACCATTTTCGACCAATGCAAGACCACTCAGCCCTGTGCCCCCCATTCGCAGATTATTCGGGGGAAATTCCGGCTGATAGCTTTTGCGAAACGCCTTCATGCCACCGGGATAGTAGGCGTAGTCATGAAATTCCATCACTGAGTAGCCATAGTCATTGGCCTCCTGGATAAAGGTCTCGCCTTCCCCCGTCATGACCAGTCCCCAGATATTATTCGGCCCGGTGCTGGTGATTTCAAACTCACTGCCGTCAAAACGCATCCGGGCCATCGAACACTTGGGGAACGGGATCGTCTGCTCCCCACCTGGGCGTCGCACCTCGCTGTTATTAAAAAGTCCCTGCGCCATCCACATCCAGCCCCCGGGAGCGCGGGTAAATTGATGGGGAAAAAGATGACTGTCCTGAATTCCAAATCCGGTCAGGATCACCTCACGCTGGTCGGACTTGCCATCACCATCGCTGTCCTTCAGCAAAAGCAAATCATGCCCATGCAAGGTGTAACAGGTGTCACCATTTCCCCAGGGTAAAATTCCAAGTGGAATCGCAAGACCGTCGGCAAAAACGACTGGCTTGCTGAGTCCCCCGGGAGGCAGGGCCTGGTTGAGTGCTTCACGCGGGTATACAAGAACCTTGTCTTTGCCCTTGCCTTGATAAAGTGCTTCGGCCACCGCTGGGTTTTCGTTGGCATCCACAGGATATTCGAAAGCCGTTTGTGTCCACATCCGGCCACGTTGATCGAAATAAACGGAAATAAATTTACCCACCCCGGCACTTTCCTGAACGACCAGTTCGATCTCATATCCCTTGGGAAGATGAAAAAGTTTCTGCTGTTCGGCAGCTGTTTTTGCCTCGCCTTTCAAGCTGTTGTACAAAGCAGGGTTTTTGGCTGTTTTTTTGGGGGCAGCTTTGTGCTTTTTTGCAGGCGCCACCTGTTTGATAGCTTTCACCGCACCACCAAGCGATTGCCAGGTCGGCGCGTTCGCTGTGGCAGGTAGCTCCTTGATGGTTACATCCTTCACCTCGACCAAACACATGCCCCCACTATGTACCTGCGGAGCAATTTGCCCATCGAGAGCGACGTTCGGATCCTTCTCTGTATAATCAATCGCATGCACCCCGTTGATCCATACCTGGATGCGTGGACCCTCGGCAAGAATCCGATATTCGTTCCATCCATAAACATCGACAACTTTGTCAATTGCCGCTGCATCAATCGGACCGGCAATGACTTTATTGCGACGAAATTCATCATAGATTTTACCAAACCAGCCCTTCCCGCAGTCCACCTGATATCCGCTCATGTGATGCCCTCCCGGAACACGAACGCTGCGAATCTGGATGCCACTATTAATCATCCCCGTTTTGGGATCACCGCTGCATCTTATTTTCAGCTTCAGATCAAAATTTTGATAACTTTTTTTGGTACTAATGAAATGATTACCTTTGATCTTTTCAGTCGTCGATCCACCGGTGATCACGCCATTTTCGACACGCCAGAAGCCGGGTTCGAAGTCCCAGCCGGATAAAGTCTTACCATCGAAGATAGAGACAGATTTGGAAGACTCTTGAGAAAAAACAGCAAGACCTGTGGTGAAAAAAACAGCTAGGGCGAAAAGAATTTGAGATTTCATGGCTTATTCGGATTTTTCAGTGCAAGGAGATTTGATAGCACTATACCGTTCGATCCAAATAATCAGAAGCACCATGTTGCAAATCCACAAGAGCATTCAGTATGCCGTATTTTCCCAAATTTATTCCAGGTGAAACCGGGTATGCAGTCGCAGCAATAATCAAGCCCCGCCACCCCGATATTCCGACGGTCGTCTTCCAGTCCAACGCTTGAATGCATTTGAAAATGTAAAGGGATTCTCGTAACCAACCGCATAGGCGATAGTCTCGATCTTATCATCGCTGCTGGTGAGAAGCTCCACCGCACGCCGCATGCGGAGATAGGTGACTTGCTGAACGGGACTGCGCCCCAGTTGTTGCCGGGCAAGACGACGCAAGTGCTCATGGCTGAGATGCGCTATCCTGCCCAAATCCACCAACTTCCAATTTCGAGCCAGGTCTTTTTCAACTTCTTCCCAAACGCGCCAGAGACGATCATCCCCTTGATAGGGAAGGGCCGCCTGGATAACAAATCCATGAATCAGTTCAACCCAGTGGTGAAGGGTCGCCGGATCGGAAGCCTCATTCTCAAGCTCAGCGGCAAGACCAGCTATGGCGCAACTCAAGGGAAGAACCACTCCTTTATGAATCACAGGACTGTTTGAAGAGAGGATCGGAGCTTTTTCCCGCTCCTCCCGATAGCGCACCCAGGCAAATTTCCAGACTTCCTTATTCTTGGCCCGGATGCCGGTGTAAGCAAAAGCCGGGAGCAGGCAAATCGCACCCGATTCCACCGTGTGCCAATTTCCACCAATCAGGGTCTCCCCTTCGCCTTCAAGCCCGATAAGAGCAAAAGTTCCCGAAGCTTCAGCCCGGATCACTTGAAAGGTCTGGCTGGCCCACATGCGTCCAGCATGGGCGATGTGATGAGCCTTGAGAAGAGGGCAAACCGGTGCCCGGGCAAGCCACGCCCGCTCATCCCCGGTATCGGCACGCACCACTTCCCACCGGGTGGACTCACCGAATACCTCGACATCCTCGTTTTCAAAATCTTCTCCCATCCAGTCACTATGGTGGCACAGTCCCGACTGCTACTCAACCAGGCAGCAGCTCAGGGGTGTGAATGAAAATGAGGGTTCCCTCCCAGATGCATAGTTGATTTTCGTGAGGCAAATTTCCATATTTGCGAGAGAAAGCGTAAGTTGCCAAAGCAGATATGGAACCGGATTACAGTGGAAATAAACGAAATCAAATCTACCCCACTACAGGCCATCCAGCCCCGAAACCTTGTTCAATGCCCATGACTTTACATATTGAAGTCGAACACCACCAGACGCTCGAGGTGTGGCACGACAACTTCCTTAACCTCTTCGTGTACCGGATGCGGCAAATATTCGTCACGTGCCCGGGGACTCTCGAAAGTCATGATAAAACCATGAGTGTATCCATCATTCAAACCCTCGGCTGAATCGTATGGCCCGTAGTTAAAATCGAGCAGACCCGGAATTTTGCCAACCATACCCGCCATGGAGGCAAAACATTCGGCTATTTGTTCTGCAGTGGTTCCTGCCTTGAACTGAAAGCAGCCGTAATGTTTTACTTGAGACATATTCTTAGTTATATAGTTATGATATGAGAATAAAAATTCTAAGTGCTAAGGTGTCCCAACAATGCCTCGGCACAAGCTCTTGAAAACTCTGGAGCATTAATCCCGGCGTCCACCTCGAGCAGCTCTACATTTGGCGAGAGGTTCTCCTTGATGGCCGAAAAAAGTGCCTGATCGGCCTCTGGATCGTAAAAAACCTGTCCTTCCGCACTGATGATACTGATCGCCTTAGTCGGAAGAAGAACAGTGACCGGTGCAATGTAGGCATTGACCTTGTCGGCAAGAATTTTTCCAAGCTGGCTACATTCCCCAGGCGTCGTGCGCATCAGGGTGACCTGGGGATTGTGGATGTAAAAATTCCGCCCTTCGTAATGCTTGGGAACCGTATCACGTCCACCGAAGTTTACCATGTCGAGGCAGCCCGGCGTGACAATCGCAGGAACACCTGCCCGGCCCGCGGCATCAAGCCTGCCCGGGCCCGCCGTCAGGGTTCCTCCCAGCAGTTCATCCGCCCATTCAGTAGTGGTTATATCGAGAACGCCGGCGACCATACCGTCGGCAATCAGCGTCTCCATGGTCTTCCCTCCGGTGCCCGTGGCGTGAAAAACAAGCACTTCATAACCCGCTTGTTCAAGGATCTTGCGAGCGGCATCGACACACTCCGTAGTATTGCCGAACATGCTGGCAGCGATGAGCGGTCGCTCGTCATCCGAAGCTTGCAGCTCTGACTCCACCATGCCACAAATGGCTCCGGCCGCACGGGTGAAAATCATTCTGGAAATCCGGTTGAGCCCTGACACATCGACAATGCTTGGCATCATGGTGATATCTTTGGACTCCAGGTAGTGAGCCGTATTGCCACTTGCCAAAGTAGAAACCATGAGCTTTGGAAAACCAATCGGAAGCCCTCGCATTGCACTGGTGGCCAGAGATGTCCCCCCTCCCCCTCCGAGTGAGATAACACCTTGTATCCTACCCTCACTGGCAAGCCTGGCCAGCAGCTTCGGTGCGGCCTTGCTCATCGCAGTGACACATTCCCCACGATCTTTCCGGGCCATTAAAGCGGCAAGATCTATACTCCCGGCTGCAGCCACTTCTTCCCGGCTGATGTCGGGAAGAATGCTCGCCGGCTCGCCGGTACCCACGTCAATCAACAAGGGCCGATGCCCTTGTTGACGAATCAAGTCAGCTACAAAAGCATGTTCCTCCCCCTTCGAATCGAGAGTTCCCAGAACCGCAATGGTTTTTGCTTGTTTGTTCATGACTGAGTTTATCTTTGTCCTTTGTGATGAAGACTAGCTCGTGCGCTTGAGTGGAATTGATTTGAATTCGCGGGTCAAACTTGTCAGGGATTCTTCAACCGCCATTCGCTCCAGACTGGAGGCACCGACAAAGCCGACGGCATCAGTGCGTTCGTTGATAAAAGCGGCATCGGACGGAGTGGCGATCGGGCCTCCATGAGAAAGATAGATAACATCATCACGAACCGTCTTTCCGGCATCAATGATGAGCTGGGTAGACTTGGCCGCATCTTCCAGTGACATTGCCGCAGTGGTAACCCCGATTGAACCCCCGACAGTGCAACCCACATGGGCAATGATAACATCTGCCCCCGCCTCGGCCATCGCCTTGGCTTCCGCGGGTGAGGCTACGTAAACGATGGAAAAAATATCCATCTTCCGGGCGAGAGCAACCGTCTCAACTTCTTTATGAACCCCCATCCCGGTCTCTTCAAGTTGCTGCCGGAAGTCCCCGTCAATGATTGTGTGAGTGGGGAAATTGTTCATACCAGAAAACCCCATGGCCTGTACCTGTTGCAACCAGTGCCACATCCGGCGGCGTGGATCCGTACAATGAACCCCGCAGATAACCGGAATCTCTTCCACCACTGGCAACACCTCGAATTCGCCGATTTCCATCGCAGTCGCATTAGCATCCCCATAACCCATCATACCGGCAATCGAACCATGCCCCATCATCCGGTAGCGCCCGGAATTGTAGATAATAATGAGATCCGCCCCCCCCTTTTCAATAAACTTGGCACTGATCCCGCTCCCTGCGCCGGCAGCGATGATGGCTTCACCTTTTGCAAGGGTAGCCTGCAAACGGTCAATGACTTCTTTTCTTGTGTAAGGGTTTCCGACCCCGGTCCATGGATTTGGCATATTAGAAAGCTAGACCAGTCCCCTAGCATTCGCCATAGCGCAGATGCACATCTGAATTCCAATACCTGCACACAATGAGTGATAAATAATGACCACATTCATTGCCCCCAAGTCCCATTCCTTTCTTTACAGACGACCCAATATCACCTTAGATTTTATGTAATAATCCACCATTCAATGTCTGAAACGGAAATATCCACAACCTGGCGCACTATCGCCCGTCGAACCCAGGCAAAGATCAATGTCGCCTGGTGGCTGGATCGCTTCACCCCACTACTGGTCGGGATCTCCGTTATCATGGCTGGAATCGTTCTCTACCTGCGCAGCAACGAAAACTCTCCTTCCACCTTTATTCTCTTCAGCTCTTTTGCTATTGCGCTTATTACTCTGGCAATTATTGCCTGGCTCACTACCCGGCAGCATTATGTCCGGCAGCAAGATGCCTTCGTCCGTCTGGAGGACCAACTCCACCTTCACAATGCCTTAACAACTGCCGATCACGGAATTGGTGCCTGGCCTCCTACCCCTTCGACACAGACGATTAATTCAGGCCTCGACTGGCATTGGCCCCGCATCCTCACACCTTTCGCCGTCTCCTTCGCCGTGGTCACCACCGCATTCCTTATTCCGGTAACCGTCATTCAAGGAAGCTCCTCAGCCCCCCCCAGCCAACCCCTCGCCTGGGAGCAAATGGAAGACTGGTTGCAGACGCTCGAGGAAACCGAACTCATAGAAGAACAGGCCCTCAATGAGGTGAAGGAAAAAATCGAAAAACTCCGCGGCCAACCCAAAAGCGACTGGTTCAGTCACAGCAGCATGGAGGCATCAGACAGCTTACGCGACGGCCTCAGCAAACAAATCGAACAGCTTGGATCCGATCTCAGTCATGCTGAACGCGACTTGAACGCCTTCCAGAATTTTTCCCAGCAGATGAGTGATGGAACAAAAAACCAATTACTCCAGGAATACAGCCAAGCAATAAAAAACCTCCAGACAGGCTCGCTGCCGCTCAATTCAAAAATGATGCAAGCTCTGCAAAATATCGACCCTTCCCAGCTGAAAAATTTGAACCAGCTCAGCAAAGAACAAATGGACAAACTGCGCAAACAATTAAAAAAGGGCGCGCAAGCCAGCAAAAAAGCAGGTCACGGCAAAGGCAACCATTTGCCCGGACTCAAGGAGGGAGACCTCATCGCTTACCTCATGCAGCAGAACGGCAATGGCTCCCGCACAGGGCCCGGGCGAGGCGGCATCAGTCGTGGTCCCGGTGAAGCCCCCATCAGTCTCGGTGACCCGCAGCATCTGGGCACCCAGAATTTCGAGGCGGTTCAAAACCCCGACCTCTCCCGAGCCGCACCTGGTGACCTTGTCGGAGAAGGACAGAGCAAACACGACATCGACAAAAGCAAAACCGCTCCCCAACAAGCCGGAGCAGTCAAGTCCACCGGCCAGGGTGGTAATACCATCTGGAAAGAATCGCTCCTGCCTGCCGAAAAAGAATTACTGAAACGCTACTTCAAAAGCCCACAGCAATAATTTTACATCTCAAATCCAAGTTGAAATCCACTCATGGCCATTTCTGAAAAAGACATCCAAAAACACGCTGCCGACATCGCCAAGCTGCGCGACACCCTGAACGGCGTTTTATTCGGCCAGGAAAACCTCATCGAACTCACCATCACCGGCTTGTTGGCCCGGGGGCACATCCTGCTTGAGGGCTTGCCGGGGCTGGGCAAAACCGAACTGGTCACATCCCTGTCAAAAGCACTCCAGATCGAAACCAAACGCATCCAATTCACTCCCGACCTGTTACCCGGTGACATCACCGGAAATCCTGTTCTGCAGGAAACCCCCAAAGGACGGGAATTTATTTTTCAACCAGGTCCGCTGTTTGCCAACCTGGTTCTCGCCGATGAGATCAATCGTGCTTCTCCGAAGACCCAATCCGCCCTGTTGGAAGCCATGCAGGAACGACGGGTCACGGTGCTCGGTGAAAGCCATGAGTTGCCGGTTCCATTTTTTGTCCTTGCCACCCAGAACCCGATTGAACTGGAAGGCACCTATCCTTTGCCCGAAGCACAACTCGACCGTTTTCTCTTCAAACTCGAAGTGCAACGCAATAATGCTGACACTCTGGAACGCATCGTCAATCAACGTGAACTCGGTATCGAACCAAAGGTCGAAGCTGTCATGAACGCACAAACCCTGACAGACATCATGAAGGCGGTGCGCGAAATTTATTTGCCGGACGTGGTGGCCAACTACATCGCCCGACTGGTCGACGGCACCCACAGCGGTCAATCCGAAGTTGCGGAACGCATCCGCTTTGGTGCCAGCCCACGTGCTGCCTTGAGCCTGGCCTCTGCCGCTAAAGCACGCGCCTTGATCCAGGGACGCATCAATGCCAGCTTCGAAGACGTCAAGGCAGTGGCCATACCCGTTTTGCAACACCGCATTGTATTGGAATACCAAACACGAATAGACGGCACCACCGCCCGGGTGGTTGTCGAAAACCTGCTTAGTGAAATCCCCACGCAAGACCTCGATACCCCAGCGTCATTAAAAGAAGCAACTGCCTAGCAGCCAAAACCTAGAACCTTCTGACTCCTTTCTCCTGCTTCGTATGATTACCGGAAAACGTCCCTCTGCCACCTTATTGATTCTTACCCTGATAATGGGGGTCTTTCATTTTCTAGCTGGCCACGCCTCGGCCCAGAAAACCATTTATCAACACAACTACCCCAAATCGGGAGACTCCCGGATTTCGCTCACCAGTCCATTCGACAAGGGTCCCACCCATGGGTTCCAACCCGTCCGGGTACAGATAAAAAATGGCAGCTCGAAAGACCGCACCTGGCAGTTGCAATTCCAAAACTCAGGCGAACTTTATTACTCCTCTACTTTCGAGATCAAAGTCAAAGCAGGCCAGGAAATCAATCAGGATATCCTCGTCCCTATTCGTTGGCTCGGGCAGCATTCCCGCTATCGTCAGGCCAGTATCCAGATCCGGGCCAGCGGCTTTGCTGACCTTTCTGCATCCGATTACGAGCAATTACCAAACAATTGGCCCAATATCATCATCAGTGAAAAATTAGCAGCCCGTAACCTCACCCTGTTGAGCAATTACCTGAAAGAACTGAACAATAAAGGTAAAAAAAGTAGCAGCCGCAGCTCATCATCCAACATTCCATTTGCCTCCAGTTGTGACAACAAACTGCTGCCTTCCGACTGGAGGGCTTATCTGGGATACGACGCCCTGATGATTGCTGCCGATGAATGGACTCAAATCCAGCCTGCAGTGCAACAAGCGATTCTCGAATGGAACCGTTTCGGCGGTATTCTGCAGATCTATACCGAAGTCCGCGACAAACAGCTCGATTACCGCGCTCTGGGTTTTGATCGCAAACCCGTTCTCGGCAACATCATCCGCGTTCCCCACAGCTACGGCACCATCGAACTACATGGCTGGGACGGAAAAAAGGTCAAGCTGGCCCAGACTCACAACACCCTGAAAAACGCCAACCAGAATCGCACGAGTTACGAACACGCCTACAGTAACGGCTGGAAACTCCAGCAGATTTTTGGTTACAAAAAATCCAACCCCTTGTTAGTCATGCTGATCCTCACAATTTTCAGTATCCTCGTAGGACCGGTAAACCTTTTTGTTTTTGCCAAAGCCGGGCAGCGCCATCGACTCTTCTTCACCACCCCGTTGATCTCCATTATTGCCGGCTTGCTCGTGCTGGGCTTCATCCTTTTTGAAGATGGAATCGGCGGTGAGGGGCGCCGCATGCTGGTGATGGATCTGGAAAGTGCCGCCAGTGAAAAACGTGCCTACATCACTCAGGAGCAGATCAGTCGCATGGGCGTAATGTTGAATGACCGGTTCCGACTCCAGGATGCATCCTTCATCGCTCCCGTTCAGCTGCCTCATTCACGTTGGAGCCCTCGCATTCCTCACTCCAAGCCTTTGCACTTTTCTTTCAAACAAGACCAACTCAAGGGCGATTGGTTCCAAAGCCGGAGAGAACAAGCTCAAGTGATTCAAAGCCTGCAACCCACTCGTTCGCGTATTGAAATGATTTCACCTACCACCCCCACTCAAGCCCCCAAGTTATTCTCAAGTCTGGAATTCACTGTCGACGAACTGTTTTACGTCGGCGACGGAGGCCGCGTCTGGAAAGCAAAAATACCGCCCTCTTCTTCAATCCCGCCGGGCAGCGAAATCATCCTGGAACCTTCCACACGAAGTGAGCTGGGCAAATGGTGGAACCAGCTCTCCGAACCTCTCTCCGCCGGAAGACCCAACAACAAAACCAGCGACCATTCCTTTCGCAGACAAACCCGTGGCATGTCCTTTCGTCCTGGTCATTTTTTTAGCGCCAGCCATGACCCCAAGATCGGTTTCATCGAAACCCTGGATTCTGTCAAATGGACCAACTCCGACGCTATGATTTTCGGGCCAGTGATCAAACGATCCAGTGAGAATCAGTCCTCCTCTGACAGCCAATCCTCTTCTGACGACCAACCTGCAAATAAATGACTGTGCCCGTCCAACCTGCCATTGAAGTCATTGACCTCCATCGAAACTTCGGCAACCTGAGAGCGGTTGATGGGGTTTCTTTTAAGATTAACCCGGGAACCGTGGTGGGTTTTGTCGGGGCCAATGGAGCAGGCAAAACCACCACCATGCGTATTCTCGCCACCTTGGATTACCCCACCCGGGGCATTATCAAAGTCGGAGGTATCGATGTGGTGCAATACCCAGCCAAAGTCCGTTCAAAAATCGGCTGGATGCCTGACAGTTTTGGCACCTATCACCACATGACCGTGATCGAGTATCTCGATTTTTTTGCCCGTGCCCTGGGCTTCGAAGGTCAGGAACGGGCCGACCGCATCGCCGGCGTGATGGACTTCGCCGACCTCAACCCACTTTCCGAAAGACTTATAGACAACCTGAGCAAAGGAATGGGGCAACGTCTTTGTCTCGGTCGTGCCCTGCTGCATGACCCGGAGGTACTGATTCTCGACGAACCCGCTGCCGGGCTTGATCCAAAAGCCCGTGTCGAGCTCAAACACTTGATCCGGATCCTCGCTGAAGATGGAAAAACCGTATTGATCAGCTCGCACATCCTCTCCGAACTCGCCGAGATGTGTGACAGTTTGTTATTCATCAACGAGGGCCGCATCATCCATCAGGGAAGTGCGGAGAGCCTCAAGCGCGACAACAGCGGAACCACTCTCATCCAGGTCGAAGTTCATGGTGATGCCGGGAAACTAATTGAGTGGGCACAAATGTCCCCTCACGTAAAACTCAAGGAAAGTCTCAAAAAAGGAGCCCGTATCGAAGTGGATTCCATCGATGACCGACTCGTTTCCGAGGTCCTCAACAGGATGATCAAGGACGGCCTCCCTGTCATTGAATTTCACCGTGAAGAGCGCAAACTCGAAGATGCCTTCATCGACATCCTGGAGGAAATCGAAGAAAAAAAATTATCTCCACCTCCACTGGCAGCCCCAAGCAGCGAACAAGTAGAAGCTTAAACACCCAATGGCCACAACTGCACTAAGCGATTTCTCAAACCACCTAAGCCCGATGCTCGTCAAGGAGCTTCGCCAGGGATTGCGAACCAATCTGTTCACCACATCCTTCATCCTATTGCAAGGGTTCATGGTCCTCACGATTTTCATCGGAGCCGCCTCCGAAGGAGCTGCAAGCACTGCCGGCGGCTTTTTCTGGACCTGTCTGATGGTAACACTTCTGATTGCGATGCCTATCCGGGGATTCAATGCGCTTTCTTCTGAAATACAGAACAATACTCTGGATCTGATCCAACTCACCCGCTTGAGTGCATGGCGAATCACCTTTGGAAAATGGGCATCCCTGATGTCGCAAACCACCCTTCTGGTCATCAGCATCCTGCCCTATCTCGCCATGCGCTACTTTTTCGGCGGTATCGACCTTATTCAGGAATTCCTGATTTTATTTTTCACATTTTTTGCCTCGGCTTTATTGACAGCGCTCACCGTAGGATTTTCACCTTTCCCTGTCTTGATGCGTGCTTTTGTTGTCGGTGCAACCGGCGTCCTCGCTTTTTCCTGGGTAGTGGGCCTGTCCTTTAGTCGTACCTACGGGGGAACCAGTTTCTTCAGCAGCGGCATCACCTCTGGCAATTGGTGGGGAGTCGGTGGTTTTGTTCTTGCCGGGCTCTACTTGATCTATTTTCTGCTCGATTTTGGTGCCAGTCAGATCGCATCCCAAGCCGAGAACCACGCCACCCGAAAGCGCTTGATCTCACTGGTTTTTGCCCTTGCCGTCATCCTACTGCTTTTAGTTGGCGTCGATGGAAAAATAGTGATTACTCTCACAACCCTGGTCATCAATCTCGCCTGGATAGACGCCATCACCGAACGCCCCTCCATCGTTCCCAGCGTAATCCGTCCTTTTGCTCGAAGCCGCATCTTCCCCTCACTGAAATACCTGCTCACTCCCGGCTGGCATACCGGCATTCTATTCCTTGCTGTCAGCACTTGCCTCTTGCTTGTTTCTTTTTTTCTGAGCAGGTCTTTCATGCTCTCTCCATGGACTATGAAGGAATCGGCCATGCTGGTCAGCATGATAGGTTCAATCACTTACCCGCTCATTTTCATCCACCTCTTTTTTCCGACATCCCGACAAATGTTCGGCCTCTACGTTCTGATTCAATGTTGCACCGCCGTTGTCACTATGATCATCGCTTTTGTTGGTGACGCAGTTTCCAGTCTCGGTGATATCCTGTTTTACTGTCTGCCCATCCCCTCGATCTGCTTTGCCGCATTAACCGATTCAGCAGGCAAAAGTCACCCTCTCTATTTCCTGCTCGCATCGAGCATCTTCACCCTGATCAGCCTCGCCATACCATTCTGGCGAGCCCTCCCCCTTTACAAAGAAATGCGCCGTAACTCAAAGTCCCTGATCGAGAAAAATAACTCACCCTCTACCGGGCCGGACTCATCCTCAATTTCACCTGATCCCAAAATTCCTAATTCCTAATTGCCTTCGTTCAGTATAGCTCCGGTGGTCTCGTCCCTCGGCTGCGGGACTCAGCTCCTAATTCTAAATCTAAATTGGCTACTTCCCCTCCATCAATCCCAGAGATCAGCGCCCGCGCCCAGACCTTTGCCGAACTATTCAAGCTCCCTCTAGCTCATCAGGTGTGGCGTGGCCAGGTGGGCGATTTCCAGGGAGCAGGGGTCGGCAGTTCCCTCGATTTCCAGGATCACCGCTCTTACATGCCCGGTGACGACCCTCGCCATATCAACTGGCAGGCCTACGCACGAACCGGGAATTATTCCATGAAACTCTATCGTGAGGAAGTCCGACCTTCACTTGATGTCGTTCTCGACATCTCAGAGTCAATGAAGGTCACGGAGAGCAAATGGATACGTGCCCTCGAACTGTTCTACTTTACCATTCACGCTGCACTCAAAGCAAGCGCCTCCCTGTCCGTATCAGTGGTTAAAGGCAATGAATATCTTCACTTTCAAAGTGATATGATTCACGGCTCCACCTGGCTCGAAAAAGCCGGGCAACTCTCCCCCACCCCTGCAGCCGCTTCCCCTGATTTGGGGCAAGTCCCCCTGCGGGCCCAATCGATGCGCATTCTCATCAGCGATCTGCTTTTCAGCGACAACCCGGAAACCGTGTTAGTCGCCCTCACCCGTGACCGGGGACGCGGCATTCTCCTGGCTCCCTTTATTGCCGAAGAAGAACACCCTCTTTGGGACGGCAATTACGATTTTGTGGAAGCGGAGGCCGGAACCCACCACCATCACCGGATCGAACGACATTTATTAAAACGCTACTACAGCGCCTACCAACGCCATTTCGATCTTTGGAAAAACCTCGCCCGAAAACACGGACTACTGATGGCCCGCATTCCGTCAGAACCCGACTTCCAAAGCTCCCTGCAATACGAAGCCCTGCCCTCCAAAGCCATCGAATTTTAAATTCATGCCATTTACTTTCGCCAATCCTCTCGGCTTCTGGGCTCTACTCGGCATTCCTGCTATTATCCTGATCCATTTTTTGCAGCAGAAATCTACCGTCGTCCATATCAGCACGCTCTTTCTGCTCGATCATTTGCAACACCAGAGTGTTAAAGGCAATCAATTTGACCGCCTTCGTTCCTCCATTCCCCTGTGGCTTCAACTGTTGGCAATCCTCCTCTTGACCTGGATTTTAGTTCAGCCTCGCTGGATGAAAGCGAATGCCATTCAACGCATCGCCATTGTGCTCGACAGTTCGGCCTCGATGGAAACCTTCCGCGATAATCTCTACAAGGAATTGAACACTGAGCTGCGACGCCTGGCCAGCAGTGTAAGCCACACTGAATACGTCGTGGTGGATTCCCACCTTTCCAAGCAACCCGTATTCAATGGCACCAGCCGCGCCCAACTCATCCAGGCCCTCGAAACATGGAAACCTCTCTCCACTGCCCACGATTTCACCCCGGCCCTGAGAATCGCCCGCAGTCTTGTCGGTGCGGAAGGAACCCTTATTATGGTAAGCGATCATCTCATCGAAGATCTCGCCTACGACGCCCAACTGCTTGCCATCGGCCAGCCCACGCCCAATGTTGGTTTTGCCGGCGTGCGCATGATAACAAGAGATGATGGCCAAATGCTGTGGAAGGTTCTTGTCCGCAACTACTCCGATCAACAGCAAAAACGCTCCTGGTTTTTGCATACGGATGCACAAAAATCGAGCCCCCGTCCTATCGAGTTGGCCCCCAGCCAAACCCGCTCTCTGCAAGGCGCTTTCCCCGATGATTCAGATTCATTCACTTTACGGATTGAAAACGATGCCTTTGCTCTCGATGACCAAATGCCCCTCATTCGGCCGGAAAAAAAACAAGTAACCCTGGCTCCAAAGCTCACTCCCGAGATCCAGCCTCTGCTGCAACCAGTGCTTGAATCTCTCGATCAAACTTCTCCTCCAGCCCCGGAACAAATCGCCGACTTGTTTATTGCCGTCTACAAACCACTGGATCCTGCTCCACTGGACAAAGGGCATGGCATTGTTTTTCTTGATCGCAGCATCCTGCCAGCCAATTACCTGCAAGGCCAGATCTATGCAGAGCATCACCCCCTGTTGGAGAATCTCAATTGGCAGGGTTTGTTAGCCCGATCCTCAGCCGGCCTGCCTTTGCTCGATACAGACACCCCGCTGCTGTGGCAACATGACCGCACCCTGATCTTCCTCCGCCCGGACGACCGGGGAACAAAGCTGATATTCAACTTTGATCTCGCGTCTTCCAATGCCGCCCACCTGCCTGCTTTTGTGGTCACCATTCACCGCTTTGTCGAATCAGTAAGGAGAAAAAAAATCGCCCCCTCCCAGCTTAATTTTGAAATCACCCAGGTCATTGACCTGGCATTTGATCAATCCGACAATGCCCCCCCGCTCACCCTGTCAACCACCATCAATCAGGAAACACTCAGTCAGGACATCCCTGACCGCGCTGCTCGGCTTCGGGCACCTGAACAACCTGGATTTTTTGCGATTTCTCAAGGTGATACCGGAAGCCCCCTAGTCAGTGGAGCCGCCCACTTTGCCGATACCCGTGAGGCTGACCTGCAACAGGCTGCTTCCAGAAATGACCTGAACAAATCTGAAACCGACCTCATCGACCAGTACACAGAACAAGATGCACAATGGCAAATGTGGATCCTCATCCTCTGTGCCTGCCTGCTGACCAGCTGGTATTTTGTCACCCGCCCCACAACCCTGAACGCTACTTAACTTTAACCATCAGTGGTTAATCCTCCTTCCCACAGCTTCCCAATGTTCTTCTCACCCCAATGGTTTCTGCTACTGCCCGTATTTGCGGTCATCGGCTGGTATTTCCGGCCTCTCGACTTATGGCGGCCCCGGCGTTTCATCCCACTGCTTCTCATCACCCTGATCCTGGTCGACCCGCAGATCAAACGTCTGAAGGACGGACTCGATCTCTGGGTTCTCGTCGACCGCTCATCTTCAGCTGCTGACATCGTTGACCAGAACATTGCCGAGTGGCGGCGTTTGCTCGAAAAATCGCGCCCCTCAAAAGCAGACAAACTGAACTTCGTTGACTACGCCTCTGAAGTCGTCACCCAATCGAATACAGAAACGACCGTTTATCCAGGTCAGCGAAACTTGACCCGTACAGCCCTCGCCCTGGAAGACGTAATTGCCCTGGCTGACCGGAAAAAACGCAGCCGGATACTCATTTTCACTGACGGATACAGCACTGAACCCCTGTCCGGTATCGGTGAAAAACTCGCAAAACTGTCAATCCCCCTCGATTACCGGCTATTGAGCGCCGAAGACAGCGTGGACTACCAAATCACTCATCTCAACATTCCCAACCGCAGTCAAATCGGCGAGCCCTTTCTGATGGAGGTCAAAGTCATTGGCAACCGTGACGGTGATGTTCCGATCACCATCTATCGTAATCAAGAAAAGCTCGCAGATAACACGGTGAAAATTTTCCAAGGCAGCGGAAGCTTGAAATTCACCGACCGCATTACCCGTGGAGGTTCGTTCCAATACGAAGCAAGGATCTCTCCCCAAACAGATGCCTACCCGGGAAACAACCGCTATGAAAACTGGATCGAAGTACACTCCGGCCCTCGCATTATTCTTGTTACCAATTACATCAAGGATCCACTGATCAACATTCTGCAAAACCAGGGTTTTGATGTTCAGGTTGTACAGGAACCCGCCCTATTAAAAATCGGACAACTCAGCGGCTGCAAAAATGTGATTTTCAACAACGTGCCCGCTCACGAAATCCCGCAAAGTTTTCTGAAGGCTCTCGATTTTTTTATTACCCAACAAGGCGGCGGATTCCTCATGGTCGGTGGAAAACACAGCTTTGGTTCCGGTGGGTATTTCGACAGCCCCGTTGATCCACTGCTTCCAGTTTCCATGGAGCTCAAAAGTGAGCACCGTAAACTGTCAGTCGCCATGGCCATTGTGATGGATCGTTCCGGCTCGATGGCCATGACCACTGCCGGTGGCCAGACAAAGATGCAACTGGCCAATGAAGGCGCTGCCCGGGCCGTGGAGCTTCTCGGCTCCCAGGATCTCATCACTATCTACGCCGTGGACAGCACTGCGCATGAAATTGTCCCCTTGATCAACGTGGAAGCCGGACGTGGAGACATCATCAATCGCGCTCGGTCGATCAAAAGCATGGGTGGTGGCATCTTTGTTTACGAAGGATTGAAAGCTGGCTGGAACTCCCTCAACAAGGCCGAAGCCGGACAACGGCATATGATCCTGTTCACCGATGCCGCCGACTCGGAGCAACCCGGGCAATACAAATCCCTGCTCAAGCAGATCACCTCTAACGGGGGTAGTGTCAGCGTGATCGGCTTAGGTACCCGCGCTGATCCCGACGCCGCCTTTATCGAAGATGTGGCCAAACGAGGTAATGGGCGTATTTTTTTCACTACGGACCCTGCCAGCCTTCCCAATATATTCGCCCAAGAAACAGTAACCGTAGCTCGCTCCACCTTCATCGACGAGCCCCTGAACACCAAAACCACCGGAGGATGGTTTGAAATTTCGAACCAGAATATGAAGTGGCCCGCCACCATCGATGGTTATAACCTGAGTTACCTGAGGGATGGCGATACCGCCTCGCTGAAATCCGCCGATGAATACACTGCCCCCCTGGTCGCCACAGGTCGACGAGGCATCGGACGCACGGCGGCCATCTCTTTCCCACTGGGTGGAGAATTTTCCCGGAAAGTCCGGGACTGGCCGGCAGTCGGAGATTTCATGCAGACCTTGAACCGTTGGTTGATGGGCGAACAGGTCCCCCCGGGCATTGGAATTCGAACCCATCTCAAAGGCACCGAGCTCACCATCGACTTGCTCTATGACGACAAAACCTGGGGGGATCAATTTACCACCACTCCTCCAAAACTCATTCTCAGCGAAGGCCTCACCGGAACTCCGCAAACCCGGGAACTCATCTGGGAAAGAATCTCCCCCGAACATTATTCCCTGCGCACTGATTTGGCAGAAGGCCAACCTGTCCGTGGGGCCATCCGGATTTCAAATCAGCAAGCCCTGCCTTTTGGCCCGCTAGTAGTGGGTTCAAGTACGGAGTGGGCTTTCAACACAGAAAGAATAGAAGAACTGAAAACGCTCTCGACCTCCAGCAATGGACGGGCTTTGATCGACTTATCCGATGCCTGGCAAAAACCCCTGCGCCGCGACTACGCATCGATTCAACCCTGGTTACTCACCCTCCTGCTGATTGGCATTATCCTTGATGCCCTCATCACCCGCACCGGTTGGCAAATGCCACAACTTTCCCTAGCATCTCTCGTCACGGCTCGTGTCCGAAAAACAAAAAGCAAAAAGGCTGATGATAATCAACCCGCCCAAAAATCAGCACCAGAAGCTAAACTTGAATCCTCCCCCCCTCCTGAAGAACTTACGCCCCCACCATCCACTCCTCCCAAATCCGCCCGCTCCCGCTTTGCCCGGGCCAAACGACGGGGGAAGTGAACTAAACCTCATCAAGGAGTCTCGTAGGCAGTCATTTTCTCGACCACCTTTTCAGGCTTCAATTGTAGGGCAGATTTCCATATCTGTCTGGGTAAGTGTACGTATCACAAGACAGATATGGAAATCTGTCCTACGAAAGAATCGCATTTGCAGACGGGTCTTACGCAATCGGTATCAAAACAAGCCCCCCCTGCGACACTTCACCTTTTCCCCAATACCTCCCCCTAATTATGATGCCCGCAAATACAGGCATACTCCTCAAGTTTGCATTCCGGGCAGGTGCTCTGATTAAGATAAAACTTCTCGATCACAGTCTTTGATTCCGGCGTGACCTTGATCTGAACAACCACCGGAAGCTTTTTACCTTCAGGGAAAGCATTGCTTGAGATGAGAACTCCATTTTTTTTCTCAAACTTCATCCGGGCGGGGAACAGCCGACTTCCACCGGATACTTTCACACTTTGCCCGGTTATAGCGGTTGGCTTGTTGTGATGATCCACCGCCGTGATCTTTATTTTGCGATCCTTGGTCACAAAAAACTCCAAATGCGGTTTCACTGAAGTGACCAATCTCCCGCCATTCGGTCCCGCCACTTTCTTTTCATGACTGTGACCAGGTTTGCCCTTGTCATCAGCACGCACCGAAGTGCCGGCGATTGTAAATGAGATACCTGTTGCAATGATTGCCGCTATCGAAAGCAGTCTGTGTGTCTGTATTTTCATAATATGTGTGTTTTTCTGATTCTAACTCCTAAATTCTACCTTCTGACTCCTTCCACCTACCCTGTCGCCGGCGCTTTTGCCTTCAGCGATTTATCCGCTGCCTTACGACAAAAAGTATAGAAAATCGCAGGCGTAATCCCAAGTCCTAAAAAGGTGGAACTGAAAAGCCCCCCGACAATGACAATCGCCACAGGATTGAGAATCTCCTTACCGGGTTCGTCCGCAGCAAGGATCAAAGGCAATAACGCGATGCCGGTTGCAAGAGCTGTCATCAATATAGGAACCAGCCGCTCCAAAGTACCACGCTCGACCATCTGCCGGGTGAAACCCTCCCCCTCATGACGCATGAGATGCAGGTAGTGCGATATCATCATGATATTGTTTCTCGCCGCAATACCCGTGATCGCAATAAAACCAACCAGAGTGGCAATGCTGATATTATCCAGGGTGTAACGGGTATACAGAATCGCTCCGATCAGGGAAATCGGGATATTGGTGAGAGCCAATAGAACAAAACTGAAATTCTGAAAATAACTGTAGAGAAGAAAAACAACGACCAGAAGAATTACTACCGACATTACCAGAATCGTCCGCGAAGCTTCCTGTTGCGCTTGATACTCCCCTTCAAATGAGATCGAATAAGCATCCGGAAGCTTGACCTGACTCTTAACCTCACGCTGAAGCTGTTCGACGACCGAATTGAGATCATCAATAGTTGGATTGATCGAAACCACAAAGCGTCGCTGAGTATTTTCACGCAGGATAGTATTCGGTCCGGTGGCTTGGTGTATTTCAGCAACATAACTCAAGGGAATGCGCTGACCGCTCTGGGTATCAATGTAGAGATTCTTCAATCGATCCGGATTTTCCCGCCACTCAACCGGCAATCGAACCACCAGATCATAAACCCGCTGACCTTCATAAACCTCAGCGACCACCTCACCTCCCATCAAGGCTGCAAGCTCCTCATTCAATTCCCCGGGCGTCACTCCGTAAGCGAGGGCACGTTTGCGATCCACTTCGATCCGCAATTGTGGAATCGGCGCCTGTTGCTCAGTGCGGGCTTCCTCCAACCCGGGAATCGCCCGCGCAATCTCGGCAATTTCCGTTCCAAGACGGCGCAATTCGATCAGATCCGGCCCATAAATTTTCACCGCAATTTTTGCCGAAACTCCACTCAACATGTGGCCAATGCGGTCGGCGAGCGGCGTACTGATCGCGCTAAATGTGCCCGGAATCCCACGCAAAACAGTCCGAATTTCCGCCACCACTTCGTCCCGGGTGCGCTCTTCCGATTCTTCGAAATCAACTTCAAATTCTACCGTGGAAACAGGCACCACATGGTCCCCGCGTTCGGCCCGACCAACCCGGTATCCAACGGTTCTCACTTCGGGAATCTGTAACAACAGATCCTGGGCGGTGATCGACAATTCCGTCGTGGTTTTCAGCGAAGTCCCCGGAGCAGTGGTCATCGCCACCACAGCGGTAGGCTCCCTGAAAGGTGGGAGAAAATTCCCCCCCATTTTCGTATAAGCCAGATAACTGAATACCAGCAAGGCCCCGGTTCCTGCAAAAACGAGAAAAGGCTGCGAGAGGGAAAGCTTGAGCCAGGTCACCCTGAACGCTTCCTTGAGAAAACGAACGATCACTCCATCCGTGTGTTTCTTGCCAGGCTTTGGATTAAGCAAATAATAACTCAGCACAGGGATGACGGTCAGGGAAACCACAAACGATGCCGCCATGCTGACAATAGTCGAAATCGCGATAGGAGTGAACAAGCGTCCCTCAACTCCACTGAGCGCAAGCAGTGGAAGGAAAACCAGGATAATGAGTACCGTAGCGTAAAAAATGGAAGAACGAACCTCTGCAGAAGCAAGTGCAATAACCTCCAGTTTTGATTCTGGTTTTTCAAGCTTCGCATTTTCACCCAGCCTTCTAAAAACATTCTCCACATCGACAATCGCATCATCCACCACCATACCGATGGCAACAGCCAAGCCTCCCAGCGTCATCGAATTCACACTGAGATCGAAGAGATCAAAAATGATGATCGTAATCGCCAACGACAGTGGAATTGCGGTCAGGGTAATCAGCGTCACTCGAATGTTAAACAGAAATACCAACAGCACGACCGCCACCATGATCGCCCCATCACGCAGTGCTTCTTCCAGATTACCTATCGATAAAGCAATGAAATCGGCCTGGCGATAGAGTGTTATCAGCTCAACTCCTTCAGGCAGCGATTCGGCCAGGTCAGCCATTGCCGCCTCCACTTCATCGGTAAGACCATTGGTATCAAAACCCGGCGATTTGCGCACGCTGAGAATGATGCCAGGATCCCCTTTGACCTCTGCATCGGGATCATTCACACCTTCTTTGCTTCCCATTCCCGCATCACCCCGCATCGCCTCAACATCCCAAACGACTGACGCAACATCCTTGATTCGAATCGGTCGATCATTCTGATAACTCACCACCGTATCGCCAATGGCATCGAGATCCGTCGTCATGGCAAGATTGCGTACCATGATCTCCTGAGACTGTTCGGTAAGAAATCCCCCGGTGGTATTTTTCACCGCGTTACCGGCAGCATCACGGATCTGCTCGAAAGATACCCCCAAAGCCAGCATGTTTTCCGGATCCGGTTGCACTTGGATTTGTTTTACTCCCCCACCCATCGCCAACACTTCGGCAATGCCGGGAATCGCTTGGAAGCGTCGTCCGATTCCCCAATCGGCAATCGCACGCAAATCCCTCGGACTTGTTTTACCAGTAGGATCCCTCAAGCCAATCAAGAGAATGTCCCCCATCAGCGAGCTCACCGGCGCCATGTAGGGGGTCACGCCTTCGGGAAGCACTTCCGCCGCCCCGGTAAGCCGTTCCTGCACAAACTGACGCGCCTGGTAGATGTCGGTGTCCCAGTCAAACTCCACAAAAATAAGCGACAAGGAGATGTCATTGGTCGAACGCAATCGACTCACTCCCGTCACACCCATCAGAGTGTTCTCGAGCGGAATCGTAATCAAGGTTTCTACTTCTTCGGGTGCGTAACCCGGAGCTTCGGTTAAAATTGTGACCGTTGGTTTGGTGAGATCCGGCAAAACCTCCACCGGCAATTCGATAACTTTTTTCACCCCGAGCACAAGCAACACCAAAGCCACCGCCAGAATGAGGGCTCGTTGTGCGAGAGAAAATCTAATCAATGCGTTCAGCATAATTTAAGCAGATGGGGTGGTTTTACGTTTATTCCACAACTGCTGAGCCAATAGCAGGGTGATCAATGTCATGATGCCTCCGTAGATCAACAGCGCTTTGTTGCTCCCAAGTAGGCCACTCTGCGCTTCACCCCCCCCTTGATCGTTTTCAGTTTTTCCGCTGCCTTTATTTTCCTTTTGATCGTCGGTGAGTTCCGACCCGTCTTCGTTGTGCTCATGACCATGAGCCGCATCAAGCGCCTCTTTCAGCGAAATACCACTTCCATCACCCGCGAAACCCAGCGAATACGAGCCTTGGGTGACGACGTCATCCCCTGGAAAAACCCCGTTGATCACTTCCACGTATTCCTCGTTCTGCTCACCCAAGTGCACCGGCACACGGACAAAAGCGTTGGGTAGCTCAAAGTCCTTCACATAAACCACGCGCTTCGTAGGATCCCCCTGAACCGAGGCCCGTGGCACTGCCAGAACATCGGAGCGACTACTGATCACAATGGAAAACTCCGCACGCATTCCCGGATACAATCTTCCATCGGGATTCGGAATTTTAAAAATTCCCTCAATCGTTCCTGCCTCACGGTCAGCTGTCACTCCATAACGAAGAACGGTAGCTTCAATCAATACCCCTCCAAGAGCCGGAATCCGAATGTGAGCTTTGGTCCCGATTTTCACTCCCGACGCCGCTTGCTCTGGAATTTTAGCGATTGCCCACATTTCCGAGCGATCCGTGATGTCGAGCAATTCCGCTTCCGGATCTACCGGCTGACCGATGCGAACATGGGAATCGATCACCAATCCGTCGTGACTCGCTTTCAGGGAAATGATCGGCGGAGGATCACCCGGCAGACGGCTTTCGACCTTCACCATTACCTGCCCCTTCTTGACGTGGTCACCTACAAAGGCGTTCACCTCGACCGTCTTACCGGATATTCTAGAAGATATTGCAAAACGGTTTGCAGGTATCTCTTCAATCCGACCGATCGCAAAAACGGTTGTTTCGAACTCGCGCTCTTCGGCCACGATCGTTTCAATACGCAGGTTTTTTACTGCAGTTTCATCAAGAATGACCGTAGCCGCCTCTCGGTTGGAATCACCGCTTTCCTGGGCAAACAGCGCACCTGAGAATAAAGCAGATACCAATAAGGTAAAAGTTGGATGCAAATATTTCATAAAATCAATGAGGAACAAATTATGTGAATCACCTATTTGGATGGACTTGGGAATGGAATCCGTAAACCCTGGTATGAACCTCGAACAAATCGCACCGCCGCGTCTGCGAGGTGATATTTCCGCTGAAGCTCTAAAGCGGTGGTTTCCAGTTTGATCAATTGCTCCTGGGCTCTCTGCACTTGGATTATACCCACCTGGCCGTTTTGATAAGCTGTTTTAAATGCTTCGAAATTTTCATTCGCCAGGCGGGCATCTTTCCCGACAGCTTCGCTGGCGAGCTTCCAGGCAGCAGCGCGAACCTGCAATACTGTAGCCAGCTCGTTCTCGATCACAAACTTCTTTGCATCACCTTTGCGAACCGACGCATCTATGTTAATGCCCGCCACTTCGACCGCCTCCTGATTTCGCTTGCGCAGCGGCAAGGGAATGGAAAAACCAATGCCAAGGAATGTATTACGGTCAAGACCAACAGGTTCGTCTTCAGATTTGTCACTCACAGCAAGAAGGCTCACTCCCACATCCTCCCAACGTTTCGCTTTTTGAAGCACCAGTTCCGCCCGAGCCACATCCGCCTCAACCAAAGCCGCTAGATAGTCAGGACGGTTCTGCAACACCGCATCGAAATTGACTTTTCCCACTGGCGCCGAACCCGGAAGCTTCAAAACCCCCTTTAAGTCAATGACTTGATCCGGGTTAAGATTTAACTTTTCCTTCAATTGCATTTGCAACTTCGCCATTTGTGCATCGAGAGCTGAAGCCCCACGATCCAGCGACCGTCCATTCAATCGCATTTGGGTGACATCCAGCTTTGAAGCTTCTCCCATCTGTGCCCGTTTGTGGAGTGAATCAGAAATTTCCTTGTTCAGATTGATCAGTCTTTCCTGTCCAGCCCGGGTGATTTTTCCAGCGAGCAATTTCACCGCCAGATTATGCACCTCGTATGCCAGAACCCGTCGATTTTCTGCCAGTTCGGTTTGGGCAAGCAACACTTGTACCGCACGCACTTTCTTCTCATCTTTGAGCCTGGAGGTCAGCGGAAATTTCTGAACAAAAGCCAGTTCAAGAACTGCTTCCCCTTCATCCAATCCAATAAAATCATTGGCTCCCGAAATTTCCAACCCTGGATTATCCAAGCGCCCGGACCACCGTGATCTCGATTTGGCCCGCTCAATTTCCAGAGAGGCAATATGAAGATCACGATTCTTCTCCAGCGCCAGCTCAATAACCTGCTCAAGTGATAATGACAATGTCTCCCCTGCAGCCAGGTTGGCAGCATTCAGCAAGCATAGGACGACAACAATATTTAATAATTTTCTACATTTCATGACGATAGTTCCAAGGGAAAAACAATCCCCGCACAATCAGCACAGAGACACAGGCACACCAAAACATCAGCGTGACAACGGGCTTGGAAGCGCCGTCAAATAAGAAAACGACAGAAAACTACCCGTTGACTGACAGGCGAGAGTCGAACGGACTCGTAGAAAAACAAAGGCTCAAAACGCGACTCTGTGAGCGCCGCCTTAAATTCAGTCGCAGGTGCGGGAATGATGCCAATCAGCGGATTGGAAAACTCTTTCTGGGACTCTGCAGGAATCGAAAACTGGAGATCGGGCAATTCTTTGTTTGCATCGTTACAAGGCACCGAAGGCTCTTCACAATGATCGGCCTCCTCATACAGAACAACCATCTCTTCCCCCTCATGATGGTCGTGATCAATCCCGGCAACGCTCCAGATACTGCACGCCCCATTCGGCCCGCTGCCCAAAAAAAGGGCGAGGATAAAAACAAAACCTATAGTTCGCCGGAAATTACGCACGTTAAGAAATTCGCATAGATTGCCCGCTACGTCAAGATCATCTCACCGACACAAGTCTGGCAGAATTGTCGATCTCAATCTGTTTTCCTTGTTTTGATAACTCAATCTGCGAAAGTCGTCATTTGATTGAAAGTCGTCATTTGATTTGTATCCAATAGCGCAATGGCCGTCCCGAACACAATGCAGATTGAGAACCTCGCTTCCCGCCTCGATGGCGAGCTGCATACTGGAGTGCTAATGCGCACGATTTATGCGACTGACGCATCCGCTTATCAGGAAATGCCGCTGGCTGTGGCAATCCCACACACGGAAGCCGATCTCAAAGTGCTGATCGACTTTGCGGTAAACCACTGTGTCGGACTCATTCCGAGAGCCGCCGGAACCTCGCTTGCCGGACAAGTGGTCGGAAACGGCATCGTGGTTGACGTATCGCGCCACTTCACCAACATCCTTGAAATCAACCCGGCAGAAGGCTGGGCAAAGGTCCAAGCAGGTGTCATACGTAACGAGTTAAACCGCGCCTTGCACCCCCACGGCCTGCTCTTTGGACCGGAAACCTCAACCCAGAACCGTGCCATGATGGGCGGCATGCTGGGAAATAATTCCTGCGGTTCAAACTCTATCAAATACGGCAGCGTCCGCGATCACATTCTGGAGGTAAACGCTTTACTCTCCGACGGATCAAAAGCAGTTTTTGGATCTCTCACCGCCGAGGAATTCGAATTGAAATGCGATGGCCCGGATACACTGGAAACCCGTCTCTACCAGCAGATCCGAAAAATGCTTATAGCAACAGCAGTTCGTGCTGAAATCGTGCGCGAGTTCCCCAAAGCATCCATTCCCCGACGCAACACCGGCTATGCTCTCGACCTGCTTATGGATGCGTCGTGTTTCGACCCAGCGAGCGACAAACCCTTCAACTTCGCCAAACTCATTGCAGGCAGCGAGGGAACTCTCTGCTTCATCACTGAAATCAAACTTCACTGTAATCCACTTCCGCCGCCGGTGGCCGGCTTGCTCTGTGCCCATTTTGAAACTGTGGACGAAGCGTTGCGAGCTACCCAAATTGCAGTGCAATACGACTGTTTTGCCTGCGAACTCATCGACCGCTTCATCCTTGATTGTACCAAACGCAGTCTAGAACACCGGAAAAATCGATTCTTCCTCGAAGGCTCGCCTGGCGCCATCCTCGTAATCGAGATCCGCAGCAAATCGGAGGCAGAAGTGCTTGCCGTCACCGACCGGATTGAAACAGAAATGCGGGCGGCAGACTGCGGTTACGCTTTTCCTGTCCTCTTCGGTGAAGATACAGAAAAAATCTGGAGCCTTCGCAAAGCCGGCCTCGGGCTGATGTCTAATACTCCGGGCGATGAAAAACCTGCCCCTGTGATCGAAGACACCGCAGTGGATGTCTCGGATCTTCCAGAATATATCGCCGAGTTCAACCGCCAGCTGAAAGAACGCTTCGGGCTCGCATGTGTCCACTACGCTCACGCTGGCTCCGGCGAAATTCACTTGCGCCCCATCCTCAACCTGAAAACTGCCGAAGGCCACAAACAATTCCGGGAGATTGCGCAAACCATCGCCGATCTGGTTAAACGCTATCGTGGCTCCCTCTCCGGCGAACATGGCGATGGCCGCCTGCGCGGTGAGTTTCTCAAGCAAATGATCGGCGAACAGAACTACGCCCTGGTTGAACAGGTAAAGCGTTGTTGGGATCCCGGCAATATTTTCAACCCTGGAAAAATTGTCAATACCCCGCCGATGGATGAACATCTGCGCTATGCACCTGATGCAGCAACACCCGAAATCGAAACATTATTCGACTGGACGGCTACCCACGGTGTGTTGCGTGCTGCTGAAATGTGTAATGGCTCGGGCGATTGCCGCAAAATCCACCTCGCTGGAGGAACGATGTGCCCCAGCTACATGGCAACCCGCGATGAAAAAAATACAACGCGTGCCCGGGCAAATATGTTGCGTAATGTGCTCACTCAATCGCAGAAAGAGAACCCCTTCGACAACGAAAACCTCAAGGAAGTTCTCGACCTCTGCCTGTCGTGCAAAGGCTGCAAAAAGGAGTGCCCTTCCACTGTGGACATGGCCAAGCTCAAGGCCGAATTCCAACAACACTACTACGATTCCAACGGCAGCCCCCTGCGTTCCCGTCTCATCGCCAACTTTACCACAATACAACGACTCGCCTCACTGGCTCCCTGGGCATGGAATTTACTCTTTGGAAACAGACCCCTCCAGCGTCTTCTTAATCGCCTGAGCGGATTTCACCCGGATCGCACCATTCCCCTGCTTCCGAAGACCACCCTTGCCCGCTGGTTCCAGAACCACACTCCCCATCCCAATGCGGGAACTGTTGGTCGCGTGTGGTTTTTTAATGATGAATTCACCAACTTCAATGACGTCCAAATTGGAATTGCCAGTATCGAACTGCTCGAACACCTCGGATATGCGGTCGACATCCCGCCCCATGTCGAAAGTGCCCGAACCTGGCTCTCGAAAGGTTTTGTTAGAAGAGCAAAGTCCATCATCAATGAGAACCTCCGCCAACTCGGAGACTGCGTTTCCAACGATCAACCGCTGATCGGCATCGAACCCTCGGCCATCCTCACCTTCCGCGACGAAGCCCTCGATCTATCCGAACCAGAGACGAAAAAAACCGCCGAACGAATCGCACCCCACTGCCTGATGCTGGAGGAGTTCATAGCCCGCGAAGCAGAGGCCGGACGCATCTCTGCCAAAGCCTTCACCAGTGAACACCGCACTATCCATTTCCACGGCCACTGTTTCCAGAAAGCCCTGGCCGGAACCGAAGCATCGGCTATCGCGCTGAGCCTGCCGGAAAACTACAATGTCGAGGTCATCCCCAGCGGCTGCTGCGGGATGGCTGGATCCTTCGGATATGAACAGGAGCACTATGATATCTCAATGAAAATCGGTGAACTGGTGCTCTTCCCCGCCATCCGCTCAACAGAAAAAAATGGCAGCACTGTCATCGCCGCCCCCGGCACCTCATGCCGCCATCAGATCCACGACGGCACCGGCCGCCACGCCCTTCATCCCGCAGAAGTGCTACGGGACGCTTTGTGTTAACCCTCCAAGCCCGTAAGCACCCGCTCCGCCAAATGCTCCCCGATTACCAGTGATGCCGTGGCGGCGACGGGGCGTTTCAGCACGTGCAGCTGCCCGGGGCTCTCCTCGAAGGCAAAATAGAACAACGGTTTACACCCCTGCCAATCGCCTGGGCACGGAAGCCAGCCCCGTGGCTCGACCCCTTCCGGGACCGGAGAAAATCACAGAGTCACTCCCACAGCAAAGCTGTGGTAAAACCAATCAACTGTCACATAGAACTCTTCGGCAAAAACATTTACCGAAGAAACGCATAAATACAAAATTGGGAATATAAACCTCATCATCATTCTAATGTCCGGCAAGCCTGTCTCAATACGGCAGCGGGCAAGCCATTCGGATCCTCATACCAGATGTCCAACAAGGCTCCGTCATCCAACTGCACCGTCGTCATACGAGATCTTCACTCTCATTCTTACCCAACGACTTAAATCAAATTTCCATTATTAGCATTTTCAGTTAAGCATTTAAATGTTTCTTACCCTGGATTAGAAACATTGAATTCCTCTCGCCAAGAGTTATCATCACGGTTCCCCCATAGATCAGTTTGAGGGAGTAAATTATCCGGCTGATTCCCTCCGGCAAGTGATTCAGGCAACGGTTGAAATTGAGCAGGCACTCCGCTAGCCAGTACGTCAGGAGGAACATTTTTTGTCACTACGGATCCAGCCGCCACGAATGAACGGGCTCCTACCGTGACTCCTGGACAGAGTGTAACATTACCACCGATCATAACATAATCTTCAATAGTCACACCGCTGAGCTTCGGCTTGCCCCGCATAGGACGTTTATCGTTCAAAATCGTCACACCAGGACCAATGAAAACCATGTCACCTAGAATTGTCTGACTGGGCATATAAACGCCCGCCATGATCTTCACTCCATAGCCGATTCGAATATGCCCTTCCAATATCGTTTGGTGATGAACAACCACGCGATTACCGATAGTCACTTCAGCACGGATCAAAACCTGATGACCACACGAAAAACGATCACCAATGTTTGTATTCGCATAAATGATCGAACCCGATCGGATAACCGCATCATCACCGATGCGTGTGGGGTGGCTATCGCCCTTGTAACGATAGCCAAGTACAACATCTTCATCAACCTGGGCCCGCTCACCAATTTCGTAATAACTTTCTTGCTGCATCTGCGCTACTCTAGATAAATCCTCCAACATGCGGCTTCGCACTTGTGAGCATTCCAACTGCTATTCTGAGATTTTGTTCAGCCTCTTCAGGATCTCAACTGCGTGATTGGCCAGCACATCACCAGCCGGCTTGCGCAGTGGGGGACGAAATTTTGTGTAGCGATAAAAGGCACTCATGTATTCTGCATCCCCCGTATTGGGTGAATCCGTAATATAACCATGCGAGCCGTTAGTGTAGCCACAAGGAATGGTTAAAGGCAACGGTGACAGCTGTCGAATTCGACGACCTATCCCCTGGAATGGTTCACAAGGCATTCCGACAATACCCACGTCACCCAGACGAATAACATAGATAGACATGTCGAGTGTTTTCATCACCGTATCGCTATTATTCGTACGCCGCAGTTCCAACCCCCATTCGCTCCATGGCAGCATCATCCCGACAAGAGCTGCTCGGTATTCAGGGGATAAGCTTCGTGGAAAATTCATCCCGACACAGCCGAGTGTATTTTGATCTCCGGTCTTTGCACGTCCAATAAAATCACGCATTTCCTCAATTTCAGTTTCAAGCATTTCCTTGGAAGGAAGCTGTTCCAACGGCACATGCACGGTTTCTACGCCATAGCCCATGCCCTGGCGCTCCGAAGATTTGAGTTTTTTTAAAGCTTTGGCATAAGTCTCACCAAGCATTCGCCCAAATTCTTGTGCCCGCTCTACTCCCCCGTAAAACATCTCCTTTGAATTCACATCACCGGCACAACCTTGTATAAACCCCACTGGCACAGGTTCATCTCCATCCGACAGTGCCCTGGCAACAATATCGGTAGCCGTTTGAGGAAAATCACCGGATATTACGAGCTTTTCGGGATGGTAGCTAGTAACAGGATGGCCTGTAAATTGCACCAATCCGGCCACTGCTTGGCCTTTTGCATTTTTAAATACAAGCACAGGGGCCTGTCGATCAATATCACCGGAAAAATCCTTACCAATAAGCTGACGGTCTTTTTCCCGCATTAGATACGTAGAGCCATCAGCGCGGTGCCCCTTACGATTATAGGTAATTCGTCCCTCCGACTCCTCTGCATACCACACACTAACCGGCTCGAGCATATTGGGTAGACGGCGAGCAGAATCACCTAGTTGACTTACCAATTTCTCACCCATTGAAGTGAGTTTTATCTCTTCAGGCGTATGGTCATACGTGCCTGGGTAATGGTAGCCTGCCACATCTCCGGAATAGGCAATTTTTGCTACACTATGATTATGCGATGAAAACACCAACACATGGTCTTGCTGCATTTTGAGCTCCTTAGCCAGGATATCTTGCAAGTAACGGTTCAGGGGTATGCTGTTCGAGAATGTATCGGTAGCTACTATGCAAATACGAAGACCACCATCCTCGAAGAGCAATACGGTAGTTTTTAAAGGTTCTGCCACCCTTTTCACCTCGCTGCCAGTTCTCCCATAAGTTGGATCACCAATTTCGACATTTGTGCTAAAACGAATTGCCGCAACTTTGAGCCGAAGTTCCTGTTTTTTTTCTCCTCCCCAAAGTGTCGCACTGCCTACACAAAGGAGCAGAAATAAAATAACAAGGGACTTACGCAAAAAAAACTGTTTCATAACTTTTGTTTTTATTCATTTTAAAATACTGTCATTGGCAAAACAGAGAGGCCTCGGTACAAGTCAAATTCTTGGAGCCACCCCGGTGTAGCCGGGGGTTCATTTATTACGGCAATAACAGTTAATTTAAAACCCAGCGAGCCTGACGCAACACGGCATTGGGTGAGTCTTTTGGATTCTCATACCAGATGGTCAACAATGATCCGTCATCCAACTGCACAGTTGAAGGATAACCCAAATCACCCGACACACCATCGCCAGAGATGGTGATCGGCTCCGACCAGGTCTTGCCGTTATCACCACTCACCCGGGCCTGGTTGCCATAGGGTTTGCGACGGTAACCATAGGTCATCAACAGGCGGTCATCCTTGAGCCGGGTCAGGAACGAAGGCAAGCCCCATACCCCGATTGAATGTGGTACGCTCCAGGTTTTGCCACCATCAGAAGACTCTGTTTGCAAGGTTTCCCCTTTGTTTGCTTTATTGTGATTGCGGATCTGGGCAATGATGGTGCCATCTGCTGCTTCCACTGCATGCAATTCATGGTAGGCACTGTTGACCAAATCACCCGGTCGACTTGGGATATCCGCCAGCCATTTCCAAGTCTTGCCATCATCCGTAGATTCGGCAACACCAATTTTTTTCTTTTCTGACCACTTGTCAATCGGCCCCTTCCATAACTGTTTTCCCACATAGAGCAAACGTCCATCAGCAAGCTGAGTCGGACCATGAGGTGAATTCACAATTGTATCAATCGGCTTGGACCAGGACAATCCCCCGTCCGTTGACCGAATCGAAAACTCACCTAACTGCGCTTCGCGCACTGCATCATCCTGGATCCGTGCATGCGCCGCGATCCAGGCTGGATCATTATTATATTTCCCCTTTTCACCCCCAAAATAACCAGCCCTCAGATAAGCGAGTGATGTAAAAGTCGTGACGATCAAGCTTCCTTTTTCAGTCTCCATCACACCTGAATCACGATCATCAATATCGGTATCCAACAGCGTTCTCGGCCAGGTCCAGGTTTTACCATCGTCAAACGAGGTCATCATCTCCACACGTCCAAAAGGACAAATATGACCGACTCGCCCGCCTGACCAGGTCACCAACAGTTCTCCATTTTTTCTCCGTGCTACTGTCGACCAACCGTTATAAAATTCCGGCTGCTTGGAAATGGTTTTGACACCCAGAATCGTTGCTTTCGGCGCAGCAGCATTTCCAGACTGGATACCAAACAAGAATCCGGATCCGAGCACAGCTGACTGACCCAGCCAGCGCCGACGGGTGAGTTCTGGTGCATGTCTTGTGGATGTATTTTTTATAGGTGTGTTTTTCATTTTTTTTGCAATGGGGTGACTAGGTGAAGGGGCTTACAACAAGTATTAACTAAGATAATGTCCAGTGTGCTTGGCGTAACACAGCATTGAGTGACTCTTTCGCTTTTGGGGCCTCATACCAAATGGTCAGCAGGGAGCCGTCCTCCAACTGTACGGTTGAAGGGTAGCCTATATCAGTCGATGCACCATCATCTGAGATGATGATAGGCTCCGACCAAGTCTTGCCGTTGTCTTCGCTCACTCGCGCCTGATTGCCATACGGCTTTAGGCGGTAACCATAGGTCATCAACAGGCGATCATCCTTGAGCCGGGTCAGGAACGACGGAAAACCAGATACTCCGATCGAGTGTGGAACACTCCAGGTTTTGCCTCCATCACTGGATTCTGTCTGCAGGGTTTCCCCGCTGTTGGCTTTATTGTGATTGCGAATCTGGGTGATAATACTGCCATCTGCAGCCTCTACCGCATGCAACTCATGGTAGTCTCTGTTAACCGTGTCTCCCGGACGACTTGGAATATCGGCCAGCCATTTCCAGGTCTTGCCATCATCCGTAGATTCGACAACACTCATTTTTTGCATTTCCGACGTCGTAACTGTCGACCCTTTCCACAAGCGTTTACCCACATACAGCAAACGCCCATCTGCCAACTGAGTTGGTCCGTGTGGTGAATTTACAATCGTTGCGAGCGGCTTAGACCAAGACAAGCCCCCATCCGTCGAACGTATCGCCCACTCTCCTAGCTGAGCTTCACGCTTTTTGTCGTCAGGAATTCGGGCATGAGCGGCAATCCACGCCGGGTCATCCTTATGCCCCCACTTCTCTGCCCCAAAGTAGTGATCCTTCTGATATTCGAGCGAAGTAAAAGTCGTGACAATCAAAGTGCCCTTAACCGTCTCCAACACCCCGGCATCTCGATCATCAATATTTGTATCCAGCAATACTCTCGGCCAGGTCCAGGTTTTACCATCATCAATTGAAGTCATCATTTCTACTCGTCCGAAAGGACAAATGTGACCGACACGTCCACCAGACCAGGTCACCAACAGTTGCCCGTTTTTTCGACGTGCAACAGTTGGCCAACCATTATAAAATTCCGGCTGCTTGGAAATGATTTTGATTTCTTGAATTGTTGCTTTCGGCGCAGCTGCATTTCCAGATTGAAGACCAAACAAAAACCCGGATCCAAGCACAGCTGACTGACCCAGCCAGCACCGACGAGTAAGTTCTGGCGCATGTTCTGTAGATGTGTTTTTTATGGCTGTATTTTTCATTTTATCTTTAGGGTTTTGAGTGAGAGATTGATTTTATTTTGAAAATTTCAGCGCAAAAATATCTGCGTCTTTCATCACAAAACGTAGACGCACGGGTTTTCCAGCCAGTGATGAAACATCGCTTCCACTGTTCCAAGAAAGCACACGATCAATTTCATTACCGATCTGCTCACGAGCGTCAGCCAAGGCAAACCCTGGAATTGCCTGGCCACTTTGATCCTGAATTTCCACCCTTACCCCTCCCGCAGCGGACGTTGCAAAATTGATCTCCAACTGTTTACCGGAAAATTTGAGTGCTTTGGTGATAAACTCACCGCCTTTATAATCAGCTCGCACTGAAGCAAACCCGTCCAAGCGCATGGAATAGCGTCGCAAGTAGGCAGTTGGCTGCGCATAATCCGCATTCACATAAACCGACATCTCGGTCGGGCTCGTCTGCACCACGTTCAAGGCCGGATAATTGGTTCGCGACACCCAGTTCGATGCGCCAATCCCCGGAGAAATGAAACTACTTAGAAAAGTGCGATCATAATAGCCGTCGCCACGTGTTGATTGTAAAATCGAATCCGAGGTGTCCTTGAAATAACTGGGATTCACATTGATTTCCTTCGCCTGTTCTTTGCTTAGAACCTGCCGTCCCGGCATGAATCTAGCTGCCGTCGAAATATAAATATGCGGTGCACGAAAATAAGGGTGGGTCTGACTGGTGTAAAGATGCTCAATTGGCGCTTCACCTCCATGGTGCCGGTAAGCCATCATCACCGGGTCACTCCAATGAATGAAGTCCTTGCTCGTCGAACGGGATATGCGTCGAATACCATCGCTGAAAACCCGAAAATAGCAGACGTATTGCTTTTCTGTTTCCGACCAGAACGCAACGTTTTGTGAATCAAAGGCCCCCTTTGTAAGAACGGGATCCTTCTGTATCTCTTTCCAGTGAACACCGTCTGGAGAGGCAAGCGCAATCAATCCCGGCTTGCCGGTTCCCCCCATCGCTTTGTAACGCTCGGTTTTTTTCACCTTCGGGTTGGTGTCGATGAAGGGCGACAAGTTATGGCAAGCACGATGGCCGGCAAGAATAACATTATTTTTCTTGCTTCCGCGAATCTCGTAGATTCCCACGTCCGGTTTCTCCCAATGAATCCCATCCGTGCTTTCAGCGATGCATGTCACTTCATTACTTTTGTTGTGACCCGTTGCCGGCATTCCACGATAGAACAAACGATACTTCGAACCATCCTTGATTACCGTGCTGTAAATGCAGAACAATCCCTCCCAGGGCTTGTCAAATTTCATCACAGAACCTTCATCTTTAGGGTGATGTAACGACAAACGAGTATCCTGCATCCGATCGATCAGGAAATGGTCTACAAACAGTTCACGACGGGATCCGATATCCAGAGCCTTGGAATCATTAACCGATAAGTCAGCGGCAAAAATCAAACTCAAGCTGCCCTGCAAACACAAAGCACTCACTATGAGCAATTTTTGAAATCTAGCACTTTGGTTTTTCATTAGGTTTTGTAGTGGGGGGTGATTTACAAATAGTCCTGACCCGTCAGGATATTCATCTAGTGTGAAAATTTCAGTGCAAAAATATCCGCATCTTTCATCACAAAACGTAGCCGAACGGGTTTGCCAGCGAGAGCGGATACATCACTTCCTGAGTTCCACGACACCGTTCGATCAATTTCATTGCCGATCTGCTCACGACATTCCATCGCTGTGAAACCAGGGATCGGCTTACCTTCAACTGTCTGGATTTCTACACGAACCGAGCCTGCTGCCGAGGTGGCGAAGTTGATCGATAGTTGCTTGCCAGTATAGGTGAATGGCCTTGTGAGTAATTCTCCACCGCTATACTCAGCCCGCACCGAGGCAAATCCATCCAAGCGCAGCGAATAACGACGCAGATGCGCAGTCGGTTGCGCGTAGTCCTGATTAACGTATACCGACATCTCAGCAGGTCCAGTCTGCACCACGTTCAAAGCCGGATAATTGGTTCGCGACACCCAGTTTTTCGCACCGATCCCGGGACGAATAAAACTGGTTAGAAAAGTCCTGTCATAAACACTGCCGCCACGGGAAGTAATCAGCACGGCATCAGACGTGTCTTTGAAATACTTCGGATTCACATTGATCTTTTGAGCTTGTTCATCCGTTACCACCTGGCGACCAGGCATGAACCGGGCTGCCGTTGACAGGTATAAGTGAGGCGCACGGAAATAGGGCTGCGTTTGATTGGTATAAAGATGCTCTGCAGGTGCATCCCCAAAAGTCATCTCAACGGGATCCGTCCAAGTGAGAGCATCTTTGCTCGTAGATCGTGAGACCCAGCGCACCTTGTTTTTCCAGGTGCGAAAATAGCAGACATACTGCTTCTCAGACTCCGACCAAAAGGCGCAGGCCTGACTATCAAAAGCAAAGTCCTTGCTGGTAAGAATCTTCTCTTTCAGAATCTTCCAACTCAGTCCATCTGGTGAAACAAATAAAGCAATCCCCGATGAGTGAATACCCGCAAGAGCTTTGTAACGCTGATCTTTTGGAACCCCAGGCCGAGTATCCAGCCATGGCGAAAAATTATGGCTGTAGGGCGCATTTCGGGCCAGAACGACATTATTATCACGATGACCGTCCACCTCATACAGATTCAATTTTGGTCGAACCCAGTTAATGCCATCCTTGGACTTAGCAACACATGTCACTTCACCTGTATCACCATCTTTACCGGCTCCAACTTTACCTCGATAATAGACACTGTATCCTGTTTCAGTTTTGATGATCGTGCAATAACCACAAAAAGGACCTTCCCAGGCTTTGTCGAATTTCAGAACCACTCCTTCGTCATCCGGACGATTCATCTCCAAACGCGCGCCTTCCATCTGATCGATCAGGAAGTGGTCCATAAACAGTTCTCGACGTGATGCGATATCGACCACTTCGCTGATTTTTCCTTTCAAGTTAGCCCCTGCAAAAGGGTCACGTCCGCCTTCGACACTTAATGTCACGTCATCAAAATCAAAAGTCCCTTTATCTCCTGCGAACGAATACAAACTGAGAGAAACGTTGGCAGTTTCCTCAGGGGCCGTGGCACTTATTTTCACCAGCACCCACCCCTTCGGCGAAGCCTCCGTGCGCGCATGCACGCTATGAAGACGCGAACCCTGGGCATTGTAAAAATTGATATATACGCCCGGCCGCCCTTTGTCGGCGACCCGCATCCAGGCCGACGCCGTGTAATTACCACCCGGTCGAGCAGTCACCCGACGCGCCGCTAACGACAAGCTCGTTTTTGAATCCGGGTCGACCATGCGCAAATAACGATCACCCGTGTGCCCACCATCATTTGCGGTTTTAAATCCACCGCGTACTACCGTCCATCCTGATGGAACCTTGCTGCCCGCCTCCGATTTCTCGAAGCCCGGATTGCTGACCAGATTCCCCTTCTCGGCACCGGAAGCGAAGCCGAGAGAAATCATAAAAAATACAATGAATGCCGCTTGATTTTTCATCTCAATAGGAAGGGTTTACTTGGAAACAAACTCAGTTAGAAAACTTCAACGAAAAGACGTCCGCATTTTGGATCGATAACCGCAACTGAACCACTCCTTTATCGAGACCCGGAGCTTTCTCCCATTCAACCACGCCGTCGACAGCATCCCCTTGCAGAGGTTTTGATTTTCCAATCACCTTGCCCAATTCATCAAGCACTTCAACTGTCAGCGAACCGCCTTCGCGAACGACGTAGTTCATCAGCAGATTCTTACCTTCGTATTGCAATGGCTTGGTCAGTACGTCACCACCCTTCTCTCCTCCCCGCATAGCCACAAAGCCATCAACACGATAGGCAAAACGCCGCACCCGCCCCGGAGTCCGCTCGTAATAATTTTCCGTAGCATACACCGAAAGCTCCTTGGGTTTGCCCGGAAGTTGGAACATTCCCCATGTCATATAATTGGAACGATTGCCTTTCCGGTCTTTCGGGGCGTCTTCTGTAATCACTGGGTCTCCCCAGCGGTTAAACTTCACCCCGTCTCTACTCGACATCAAAACCGGCTCAACCCGCTGACCTTCTTTAGGAAGATAACGGGTGGGAAAACCAATAAAGAGCTGCGGCGCCCTGAAATACTTCTGAATAGCGTTGCTGTAGAGATGCTGAGCAGGCGTATCCTCACCATAGGTCAAATCAGCCTGGTTTGCCCAAGTCTTGAAATCCTTGGAAGTCGCTGTGCGAATGGCGCGAAAACCTTCGGGTTTCCATTTTTTCTTCGTCGTGACGCCTTTGGTGAAAATCCTCCAGTAAGCCCGGTATTCATTTCGATCAGTATCCCAAAACGCCAGGTTCTGTGCATCGAAGGCACCATCGGTGATGACCGGCTTGTCCTGAACCAGTTTCCATCTTTTACAGTCAGGTGACTGGAACATCGCCACCCCTCCAGCCAAGCCGCCGAGTGCTTTGTAACGCCCCTCCGCGGGTGCGCTAGGATTATCATCGCGAAAAGCTGTGAAATTGTGTGTGCCCGCCCCCAACCAGATGATGTTGTTTTCTTTCAAACCCTTCCATTCGAACAGCCCCAGATTCGGCTTGGTCCAGTAGATACCATCTTTGCTTTCAGCATAACAAGTGACCTCCTTATGCTCAGCTTTCATTTTGTCGTCATGCTGCCAGCCTCGATAAACCGTACGAAACAAGTCACCGTCCTTAAAAAAGCTGTAATAACCGCTGGTATTGCCTTCCCAGGGAGAATCCGTCACCAGAACAACCTCCTTCGGCTCAGGCTTCATCAAATGCTGTTTCACATCCCCTGTCATCTTCTCGATGAGGTGATCGTCGACAAAAAGCTCAAGTCGATTACCAAGTTTTACCGGCTCGGAGGCGAACACGGATGAGGAAGCAAAAATCAATATAACGGCTGTTCTGGGAATGAGATCTTTCATAGGGGAGTCTTTTATTTTTTCAATCTTGAGTTAACGCCATTATCAATCTGAAAATTTTAACGAATACAAATCTGCTTCAGTCATTACAAAACGAAGCCTCACAGGTTTATTGGATATTCCCGCTAAATCCGGTGTCCCCTTCCACGCCACTCGCTGCTCTATATTATCCCCCGTCAGCACCTTGCAGTCAGCCAACTGGAAACCCGGAAGTACGGCCCCATTTTTATCTTGAATCTCAACTTGCAGACTTCCAGCTGCTGATGTGCTGTAGTTCACCCGCAACTGAGAACCCAAAAATCTCACCGGCTTCGTCAGAAATTCACCTTTGTCCGCACCAGCATTCACAGAGATGAATCCGTCCGTCCTGAGTGCGTAACGATAGCCGTCCTTATGGTAGATTGACATCTCTCCCCTCGCAGTAGGAACAATATTCAAAGCCGCATAATTTGAGCGGTTGCCCCAGCGCTCTTCATCCATACCGGGACGAATAAATGCTTCTGTAAAGAGGCGGTCAAAGCGAGCTGAACCAGCTCGTGATGACATAAACAGGAGATCCGTCGAGCTGCCTCGCTCCTGCATGAAACGAGTTGCTATCGCAATATAAATATGAGGTGCCCTAAAGTAAGGGTGCAGTTGACTGGTGTAAAGATGCTCCCCCGGAAGATTTGGATTGGTGGCAATCGCTTCCGTCCAGTTCAGAAAATCCTTGGAAGTGGTCCGGCTTATTGTCCGAAGTTTACCATGCGGCGTTTGCCATGAGCGAAAATAGCAAACATAGGCATTTTCCACAACTGACCAGAACGCAATGCTCTGCGAGTCAAAGGCAAATTTTTCCGAGCTGATTACTGCTTTATCCTGAATTTTTTTCCAATGAATTCCATCTTCCGATTCAAATGCAAATACCCCGTCCGGATGAATCCCCGCCAGAGCTTTGAACTTCTGTTTTTTCGGCACACCTCGACGAATATCGAGGAATGGTGAAAAATTATGACTGCATTTATCTCCTCCACTCCAGATCACATTCCGCCCCATTGAGCCCTCGATATCAAATATGTCCAATTTGGGAAAAGACCACTCATGTCCATCCTTACTTTCAGCATAACAGGTGATTTCACCAGGATTTCCATCGAATTTTTTACCCGCATATCCCTTGCGATAATCCCGGTAATAAGCACGGAAAAGATCACCATCCTTGATTACGGTCCCATAATTAACCGGCAGAGGGCTCTTGGGTTTAGGCTGCCGGTACGGTTCATGCAGACGTAGTGACAAACCGTCAATGGTATCAATCAATTGATTATCCACAAACAATTCAAGCCGACTGCCAATATCAAGGACACCCGTAGTCCTGCTCGATTGCTCTGCTGCCAACAGTGAGTGCACACTCCCCTGAAGGGAAAAAATGGTCATTACCACAAATAGCAAATGAGGGGCACCTGAGTTCATGTTGCTATATTTAAAATAGCCTCTTGCATTACGCAACAAATAATTGTAATCTTTTCCCATGAAAGGTCAGGTAGGCACACTCGTTAAAGCAATGAACGTTCTCGACGCTCTGGGAGATGCAGGCCCCCTTGGCGTGATGGAACTGAGCCGCATGCTGAAAATGGACAAAAGCGGAGTGTCCCGGCTGTTGAGCACCTTAAAATCCCAGGAATACGTGCGTGTGCTTTCAGATGGTCGCCACGACCTCGGTTTACGCCTCTTCGAACTTGGTCAGATTCTCCAGGCCCGCATGCCTGTCCGGCAAGCCGTGATCCCCCACGTCGAAGCACTCAAGCGGGAAACAGATGAAACCGCTTCTGCCGCCCACTACCATCTGGGACACCTCTCCTATTTGCATGACGCTGTATCCAACCAGGAAATTCGTCTGGGTGGCCGCGTTGGCACACGTTGTTTGCCATGGAATGATATTTGCGGAAAAACCATTCTAGCATCCTGCGAGGAGGATTATGTTCTCGAGTGCCTTGAGTTTGACCAGAAGTCAGGATTCAAGCCCCTCCCCTCACCCAAATCGCTGTTAGCTGAATTAGCAACTATCCGTAAACTGGGCTATGCCGTTGAAAAAACGGCAGACCGCTACGTCATCGCGGCACCTCTTCCCTGCAATCATCGACCCAATTTCATAGCCTTGATGTGCGGCGGGCCAACCTCACGAATAAAAGCCGCTGACATTAAGTCTCTAAGCAATTCCGTTATTCGTCACGCTCATGAAGCTGCTGGACCCCTCGGCTGGAAAGCTGAATCTTGAAGCGGAAAATACATCGTGAATTTTCTTCTTACCCAGAAGGAAAAAATCGTTTATATTCAGCTGAAACAATTTGTCCCCTGTCCCCTTCATAACGTGACCCTTATTATCGCCCTCATCTTAATCGGCACTGCCGCCATTCTCCTCGAGCTTTTTCTTCCTGGAGGAATCGTTGGTTTCATCGGTGCCCTCTGTTTGATAGCCGCCTGCATCATCACTTTTGCCGACTATGGTTTCAACGCTGGTCTGCTGGTCACTTTGGCCATCCTCGTAACAACCTGCGTTGCCTTTTATTACTGGATGAAATATTTTGACCACCTGCCGGGTATGAAGCGCTTGATCCTCACCCAGACTTCGGAAAAATCACAAACTGCCGATGAAAAAAAATCACTGCTCAATCAGGACGGTGAGACCCTCACCGATCTGGGCCCATCAGGGAAAGCTTTGATTGAAGGCCGGAAACTGGATGTGATCGCCGAGTCCGGCTTTATTGATCAAGGAACCCCCGTCGTGGTTATCGAGGCAAACGGATCCAAAATTGTCGTTCGCCCGAAGACCTGATAAGTCCGCACTTTGATATTCACTTCGATTATCTTGTCCCAATGGATCAACCGGCTACTCGTAAGCGTTTCCTTTCCTGCGCCAGGTATTTGTTTGCTGTGCTGTCGATACTGTCCTTGTTTTCCTGCACGGTCGTTCCAGACAGCGGACGCCAACAGTTCAACTTTTACAGCTCCCCTGAAAAACAGGCCCGACTTGCACAAATGGGCTTTGATGAGTTCAACAAACTAAAACAATCCAAAAAGCTGTCCAGCCATTCAGCCTACAAGGAGCAAGTCAGAAGAGTCGGAAAACGACTCAGCCACGTAATGCCGGTTCCCAATGCTCAATGGGAATTCATTGTTTTTGATGACCCTGAACCCAATGCCTTTGCTTTTCCCGGAGGTAAAGTCGGGGTCAACAGTGGGCTTTTTCAGATCACCAAAACCGATGCCGGCCTGGCCACCGTAATCGGTCATGAAGTGGCCCATGTTGTCGCCAGCCATGCAGGAGAAAGAATGACTGGAAACATCGCCACCGCAATCGCCGGCGCAGCTGCTTACGGCATCATCGCCAGCAACACCGATATGTCCACCGGCCAACGTGCAGCCACTGCAGGTGCCCTCGGAGGAGTAGGCACTTTAAATTCCTTACGCTTTTCCCGGGGACAGGAACTGGAAGCCGATCGTCTCGGGGCACTCTACATGGCCCGCACCGGGTATGACCCACGGGAAGCCGTCAACCTATGGATACGCTTTGCCAATTTTAAACTCAGTAAAGGCAGTGGACGCAAGCCGGAATTCCTGAGCACCCACCCTCTCGACAGCACCCGCATCAATGCTTTGGAACGGTTCCTCCCCCGGGCATTGGCTGAATACCAAAGGCCATGAATCGAGCAATGAAAGCTGACGAAAAATCTTCTTTGAGATCACGGATTCGCAAGCAACTCCACGTCCTCTCCATTGAAGAGCAAAAAACAAAATCCCGTCAGCTCTGCCATCATCTGGAACATTCGGATTATTTCAAAACGGCCGACCCTGTACTCACCTTTGCGTCACTCCCGGGCGAACCTGATTTATTCCCCCTGTTTGAAAAACGAGTGAAGCTTCAATCGTTTTGTTTTCCCCGTGTAATCGGTTCACAACTCGAAATCCGACAAGTCCAAAACCAAGTAGAATTGATCCCTGCTTACGCCAGGATACAAGAGCCCTCCCCAACAGATTGCCCCCTCTTCCCCCGACAGGATTTGAGAATAATTCTACTTCCCGGACTGGCCTTCGACCCGGTCACCGGAGCGCGTCTGGGAAAAGGGAAAGGCTTTTATGATCGCCTCATCAAAGATCTGAGAGCCAGGCCCAATCATTCAGTGATCACCATTGGCATCTGCTTTGACTGCCAATTGACATCTGTCCCCGAGGAAAGCCATGACCAGAGAGTCGATGCCATCGTCACCGAATCTGGCATTCTAACTACTGAATCCTGACTCCTACCTCCATGAAATTCACTTCCTCTTGATCGACAGCGACTGTGTCGCCGCATCACACTTTGTCGAAGTGATACCACCGTCCGGCCAACGGATTTCGAGTAAAATCTCCCCCTTTTGCCCCTCCACTTCTGGCACAGCAAAAATTAAATCGTCGCTCGATTGAGTCAAATAACTGCCCCCTCCATAAATTTCAGCTGTTTGCGATTTTGCACCCGGAGCTTTCACCGTAACCCGTGCGCCAAGAGCTTGCGGATTCCCCTTGGCTCCAATCAACTGGATCCGCAGCGGATGAACTGCCTTCAAAGGAACTGCATTAATAAACACCTGGGGATCCGCATTGTTCACTCCAACAATAAAATCTTCTCGACCATCCCTATTCAAATCAACCACGGCTAAGCTCTTGGCATCCCCGGGAACCAGCAAGCCACTCTTCGCAGGCCACACCGCTTCAAACGGTTTTTCAGGATCTCCTGTTCCGCGCAGCAACAGACTCAAGCCACTGTCGAAAGGCCCTGTCTCAACCTGGGGATTGAAAAAATTCTGTACCATATAACAATCCACCTTGCCATCCAGATCCACATCACTGAGCACCACTCCAAAACCCGGTGAGGCTTGTGCCAAATGAGGGAGTTTCACGACTTGAAAATGGCCCTCTCCATCATTCATCAATACACTCGATTCGAGAGTATTGATGCGATGCCTTAACCCGTCAGACAAACGATCAATGGGGATAATCTGCGACAGGGAAGCACTGGCAAACTTAGTATAAGTCTGCATTTTATCGCCAATCATTGGCATCGCAAGACTGGTGCAACTGAATCCCCGACGAGGAAAACAAACCTCCCCCTCAAAGTTAGCCTCGAGGATATGCGCTTTTCCGGTCTTATCAAAATCACCATAAAAAATCAGTTCAGGAGAGGTCAGCGAAGCCTTGTATTGGGTATTCAAACCGTAATTAGTCACCACAAAATCCACATCACCATCGTTATCAATGTCTCTGGCGGCAATTCCATTCCACCACCCAAACTCCTTGCCGATGCCGCTCTGAACTGTCTCATCTTTTAAAATACCCTGCCGATTCCGATAAATTTTCACCAAACCCCAATCATGTGTCACTACCAGATCAATCCAACCGTCAGAATCTACATCCGACCACAGGGCTCCCGTCACCAAGCCTGTTTTTTCAAGCCCTGGAGAAACTCCAGCCGTTGAATCTACAAACTTCCCCCCTTCATTTTTCAACAAAACGCTGGTCGGAATCACCGGATACTTGCCGGGAACCGAACGACTCCCGACAAAAAGATCCACATCCCCATCCCTGTCAAAATCAGCCCCCACTACAACACTTCCACTTTCACGTGCCTCTGGAACTGCCCCCACCGGTGCTCTGAAAAAATCTCCCTTTCCGTCATTCAGATACAGACGGTCCTGAAGAATCTTATCTCCAGGCTCACATTCAATACTGCCGCTCACCACATAAAGATCCAAATCCCCATCACTGTCCGCATCAAAAAACAGCATCCCCATGTCCTCATAAGCCGCGTCTTCGCCAAAAACTACCACCGGTCTTGGCACCAGTAATGCCTGATTGGATCCAGACTCCGTTTGATTGATAAACAATCGCCCCGCCTGGCCACTCGAACCTCCCAGATAAAAATCATCATCGCCATCGCCATCCACGTCGGCCCATGCCTGGCCAGGTCCCAACTGCGACAAACCCAAGGGTAAGAGCGACTGACGTTCGTAGTCATCAAATTCTTTTTCCTCGACTCCGAAACCCTTCAAGGCACTGGATTCAACAAACATCGGTGATTTCAAACCAATCTTCTCAACTGCAGGTTTTTTTTCTACTTCCCCCGTGCTGGGCTCGGTGATCACATAGCGTTGGTTGGCGGCCAGGCCTTTGAACTCCTGAACCCTTCCGCTCGGCCATTCGATTTTCAATCGGGCTATTTTTTTCTCTGCGCCCAGACCAAAATGAACCCGTGCTTCATCACCATCCATAAATCCGCCAGTCGGCAACAGCTGGCGCACCTGCTTTCCCCCATCTGCCATTTCTATAGTCACCAGGCTTCCGATCCCCTGCCGATTGCTCTCACTCCCCTGTAGTTCCACCACCACCCGATGGCCTATCCCCCCACGATTGACATACACTGAAAGAGGATCTTCCAGATTCGCCACAATCATATCCTGCCAACCATCCCCATTCAAATCGCCTATCGATGCGCCGTAACTCATACTCACATGATCCAAGCCCCACTTTTTGCTTACATTCTCAAATTTCAGCCCCCCCTGATTCTGATACGCCATGTTCTGCTCACGGCGCTCCGATGTTTTTTCGTAATAATCCCATTTGTTTTTCCCCACCAACATCGCGTGATTGAAACTCGGAGCCACATCGGAATGATTGAACTGCCGGGGAATGCCATTGGTAAAAAACAAGTCTGTATTACCATCGTTATCAAAATCCGCACTCCGTATCGCCCAGGTCCACTCTGTCTGCGCTACCCCGGACAGGTAACCCGCTTCCATCATATAATCGGTTCCGGTATTCAAATGCAGCGCATTTCGCATCAGTTGCCGGGCCCCTGGGACCACCAGCAATCTCTTCAAGCGTGAACCCATCGAAGCCATGGATGCCTTCTGCATGAAATGCGTCGACGGCATCATGTCAGCCACCAGAAAATCGATCAGCCCGTCATTATTCAAATCCGTCTGTGCAGCCCCCATGCTGAACCAGGTAGTATGCCGCAGCGCCGGACGTGCACTCTCGGTAAAAGTACCGTCTCCATTATTTCGATACAAATAATCGGGATCTGAAAAATCGTTGCCCACATATATATCCGGCCAGCCATCGTGATTATAATCCCACCAGGTCACCGAGTTTCCCCAACGCGGTCCAGTGGCGATCCCTGCAGCCTCAGTGATCTCGACAAATTTCCCATTATCATTGCGATACAAGCGATCAGGACGCCCTCTTTCGGTATACATCACCTCACCTTTTGGCCCGTGCTCCTGATGATCCACACGAAACCAACGCTGCCATTTTTCAATCACCTCGGGACGGCCATCCTTCGCCTTCATCAAAGGCACCGGATCTTTCGGACGCCCCCCATCGCGATACACCTGATGCGTCAGTAGATACATATCCAGATCCCCATCACGATCAAAATCGCAAAAAGCCCCCTCGATACTCCCATCCACCGCATCCAAACCAAACTCCTTGGCTTGTTCAATAAAACTCAAACCCGCCTTCGACCTCTTGCCATCCTTATTAATCAACTGATTTACAAACAGTTGATTCGGATGATCATAGTTCACCACGTATATATCCAAATCCCCATCGTTGTCGATATCGATCAGCGACACACCCACTCCCCAGGCACCATCTCCTCCCGTCACCGCCTGCGCTTCAGCCGCATTTTGAAATACCATCTCCCCCGTCTGCAGATACAAAGAGTTGGACCGGGGACCATTGGATGCAAAAAAGTCAACCTTTCCATCCAGATCAATATCACCGATGGCAACTCCTCCGCAGGCAGAACTCGAATGATAAACCCGCTTCATCGGATGTTTGGTATCAATCAAATTAACATGGGAAACCCCCGATTTCTCCGGTGATAGCAGATCAAATCTTGTCCCCTCAAATTCTGCGGGAGCATCCTTTAAAGGAAAGGTTTTCAACAAGTTTTCCTCGGCGGAAAGAGTGAGTGCAGACAAGCAACACACAACCGAAGCTGATAAGAAATATTTCAATACTTTCATCTTTCTAGATGAGTAAGCATATACCCTCAATTCACTAAATGAAAGCGCGAGAATCCTCCAAAAATATTTCAATGACAAATCGAGACGTAACACTTCCAGGTAGCACGGATTTGCAGAGATAGCCAGCCATCCAAGTTCACTCCCCGCCTCGCAACTCGGCCAGTTCAGCTTCCAGGTTCTCGAGCATACGACGTAATTCGTCGTCCATCTCGGGTGCATTGTTGATCCCGTCAAAGCCGAAGCCGTAAGTTCCCACGGTGAAGCTTGGATCACCATACACCGTATAACTGCTCCAACCGGCACCACCTTCAACACTTGGGAACACCACCTCGAAACTTGATGTCCACGGCCCGATGCCGTCAGTCCAACCGTTTTTGTCTCCGGTATCGAACATCACCAGATCATTGCGCTGGGTGTCGGAATTGAAGTAGTCATCGGTGAGACCAATCACAAAGGGGCCCACCGGCACAAAGGGCGATCCCGGGCCGAACACTCCCTGGTTGAAATTGAGCTGTCCGTCAATCGTCACAAAGATCGGGGGCACTACTGGTGGCACCACTGGCTGCTCCACCGGAGGCACCACTGGTGGCGGCACATTCACATTGATGTTATCAAAGTAAAAACTGTAGTTACCCATTGAAGTTGAATAACTAGCCATATCAATAGGGTCAAGTGTCAGAGCCAGGCTTGCTGCATTTGTTGCGGCAGTGTTCAAGTTGGTGTGCTCTCCAAAAGCCGCCGAAAACTCATCCGAACGCTGCAGTGCCGGGTCGCTCAACCCTCCCACATACGAGGTGCCGTTGAGCAGGACTCCTGCTGCTACCTGATTGCTGTCACGACGTGGCAGGTAAAAACGCAGTTCCCCTCCTGGAGCAGACGAGAACACACTCATCGCATCTGCAGTTAGCATCCCGTCTCCAGTCTCCATTGTATCGGGAATAAAATCGTTGCGGCTCACTGCCACATAGGTGCTTCCACTGTTGACCACAGCCGGGCCACCCAGGCTGTCATCCACGTGGCCGATCATTCCACCGACTGATGTCAGGCTTTCTCCCGCCGTAACCTGGATATCTCCATCAATAGTGCCACTCGCACTGCCGACGGCTCCACTGGTGAAGGCCTGGTCTCCGTGACCGATCTTGGCAAAAGCATCATCACCCGCTCCCCGGGCCAGGTTCACATTACCTGCGGCTGCTCCATCACCGGCATCCACGATGATAACTCCAGTTTTAGCTCCGTCACTGGCACCCCCACCAAGCCCAATCTGAACAAAGGCTTGTCGAGCCGCTCCAGCACTGAGGCCTATCTCGTTGCCAGCCAGCACCCTCACATCTCCCGCCAAAAACGGTGCATCGGCATTAAATCCTCCGTTGCCAATCTGTGAATAGGCTCGCAGACCTGCATCCGATGCTCTTAATAACACATCGTTGCCTGCGATCACTTCGATCAAGTCTCCTCCATTGCCCAGCATGGTCGAAGCCCCGGCATTGGTGCCTCCATGACCGATCTGGCTGGAGGCTTTTTCACCTGCACCGGAAGTCAGGACTATGTCACCGTCGCTTGCTTGTACCAGGATCGAACCACTCTTGTTGCCAGTGTTCTGCACTCCACCGTGACCAATCTGCCCGTAGGTATCCAGTCCGGCTCCGCCATTGATCATGATGCTACCTGGAACGGTTCCATCAGTCCTCACCTGGATATCGCCACTCAAATCTCCATCCGCCAGATAGGCCGAACCATGACCGATCTGTGCCGAAGCGCCACTCATAGCCCCACCATCCATAGTGATGCCACCCTTCATCTCAACAGTGATAGCTCCTGTGGCTCCGGCATTGCCTGCGCTGGTGCGGAATCCGATCTGGACAAAGTCTCCATTTCCAGCTCCGGCGTTCATATCCAGGGTGTGCCCCAGCACTCGAGTCTGGCCACTGCGTGATCCCACCGCCAATGCGGAAGTCTGGGCGCCGTCGCCGAATCGAATCAAGCCTTGGGTAACGCCATCTCCAATGCCATACGAGGCCGGATCGGCTTCCACCAACGCCGGATCAAAAGTGAATCCTGCTGGTGGAATGTTCGCATAGATGAATGGATCCACCCCGATTCCGGTCATCCCATCCCAGCCTGCAATCAGGTTCACCGAACCTCCTCCGGCGGCTTGATTATTCTGAATCGATGCATTGACGAAAATATTATCGCTAGCCGCCAGGGTCAGATCATTGCCACTGGCAAAAGTCACGTCTTGGTTCACAAAAACCGAACCAGCGGCTCCCACCATGTAGTCCGCCGTGATCACCCGGGCGGCAACCTGGGCTCCACTTTCTTTATAAAAACCTGTGGTTCCAATGGTGTAGTCTCCCAGGGTCAAATTAACCGAGCCCGATGACTGAATCGCTCCCCCTGCTGTCAAGTGACCTATCTGTCCGTTGTCCGTTGTATTTCCGGTGGAGCTGGTGAAGATCAAACCAATGCGGTCACCCGTTCCCGAAGGCCCTGCATCTCCACTACCGATCATTCCGTACCCGGTATTGGAGGTCACGGTCAGATCAGCCGCAGGCGGCCCGGCCACCGGCGTCGTATTCCAACCCGATTGTACAAACAGCCCAAGATCTTCGTGCAGGAAGTCGCCATCGCTGTTCAATCCTCCGTGCCCGATCTGGCCGTAGGCGTCGGCGACGGTTCCACCTGTCACGTTGATATCTCCCAGGCGGGAGAATACCACGATCATACCGTTTTTATCCCCATCGTTGTCCATCCCTCCCAAACCGATCTGGGCGAAAGATTGTGCCCCCGTTCCTCCTTGCACGATGATGCCATTCTCGACTCCGATTTTGATCCGTCCGGACTGGGCTCCCGTTGCGTTCTGTCCACCATGGCCGATCTGCGCACTGGTGGAGGTGTTGTCTCCACCATGCAGCAACAGTCCTCCGGTGCTTTCCAGTAAAATTCCGTTGGCCACCGGATCCACCCCACCATGATTACCCGTCGCACCAAGTCCTCCATGTCCGACCTGTACATAAGACCCGATACCCGCTGCGTCCCCGGGATTGACCACGCCTACCCGCACACCGATCACTGTGCTATCAGTGATATTCACCACATCCGCAGCGTCGATCACTCCATCCATGTTCACATCAAACACATCGGTAAAATCGCGATTGGCCACTGCTCCATTGAACTGCAGATCCAGATCAAAGGTGCCTGCACTCAAGGTGATAGCCCCTGCGTGCCCGGCATCGCCTGCTGCATTCGTTCCTCCGTGACCAAGTTGAGAATACGCCCCGTCACCTGTGCCCGGGGTGATCAGCAGATCCCCGCCCGAACGGGCGACAATATTTCCGGAATTGGAACCTGTTGTATCATAACCTCCGTGACCAAGCTGTGCGTATGTCTGCACGCCCGCTCCACCACTGAAGCTGATATTACCCGAAGTTGCGGCCAGACTGACGTTACCGGTATTGCCTGCCGTTGCCGCCCCTCCCAAATCCGCATCGTGTCCTCCGTGACCAAACTGAGCATAAGCCCGATCCCCGCTTCCCCCCGCAAATGTGATCGACTGTGTCAGCATTTCCAAACGACCACTGTGATCCCCGCGAGCCTGACGTCCGCCGTGGCCAAATTGCGCATAAGCATCTGTAGCTCCACCGGTGAATGTGATCGCTCCGCTTGCCCGAGCACTCACCACTCCGCTGTGACTTCCAGCAGCAAGCATGCCACCGTTACCAATCTGAACATAAGAGCCAGCTGTCGTTCCTGCCGTTGCGGTGATGTTTCCTGCACTTGCCAGGACTTTCACCATCGCACTGTGATTTCCCACTGCCCCATAACCACCATTACCAATCTGCGCGTAGGATTCTCCGGCTCCCGTCGTGCCGCCAAGCAGCGTTACCGATTGAACATCCACTAAAATAGTTTCGCTGGCATCACCGTGATTACCGCGGTTTTCATGCCCACCATTTCCAATCTGCGCGTAGTTGGAGGTCTCTGCTGGAGCATTACCTCCTCCAGCAGTTAGCACTACAGAACCACTAAGCGCACTGACGGTGATATTGCCCCGGCTGGTTGATGTCTGCTGAGCGCCGCCATTGCCAATCTGAGCATAGTTGTCATCGACTCCAGCCCCTGCCACGGCATTGCCGGTCACGATCACATCTCCACCGGTTGAAGTCACGGCAATATCAGCCCGATGACTTCCGCTATTAGCCAATCCCCCCATACCAATCTGGGCGTAAGCATTATTCACCGTGCCCCCGATCACGGAAATATCCCCACCAAAAGTCGTGATGATTGCGTCATCAGCATCTCCATTGCTCACGCCTGCAATGGTTCCCGTGCCACCATGGCCGATACGGGCAGAATTAAAGGTACCACCTCCTCCACCCAAAATATCCAGAGTTCCGCCAGCACCACTGGAGACAATATCGATCCTGCCCGTATGCGTTCCTGAAACCGTCTGCCCGCCGTGCCCAATCTGGGCCATGGCAAAATCTCCCGCCCCCGTGCTGGCGCTTACGTTCATGTTACCGCTGAGATCAATCCGAATATCTCCCGTAGCATTCCCCCCGGCATTATCCCCCCCATGGCCGATCTGGGCATATGCACTTCCCCCGCTTCCCCCATCGAGTGATACGTCCGTAGCCACCCCAATACGAAGGTTGCCTGTTTTGGTACCCGAATTAATACGCCCACCGTGTCCTATCTGTGCATAGGTGTGACTTGCTCCCCCTCCATCCAGAGTAATCGCTCCGCCACCCAACGGAGCATTGCTCAGCAATGGATCAAAATTCACAAAAACCTCAGCCACAAGTGTGCCATCGGCATTGTAACCACCAAAGCCAATCTGGGAATAAGCTCGCTCACCTGTGGTTCCACCGTCCAAATCGATGCCATTGCCGATCACTACCAGGATATTGCCTGCGGCACCAAGATTACCATTGGCATCATGCCCACCATGACCAATCTGGGCATAAGAGTCACTTCCCGTTCCCCCTGCGGCTTTCACCAAACCTGCAGAGACCACCACCACCGATCCAGTCGCCGCCCCATTATTTTCATCACCTCCATGACCAATCTGGGCAAAAGAGTCAACTCCACCTCCCCCGTTCATAGAGATTGAAGCAATCTGCCCTACAGCCACATCACCCGCTTTGACATTGGTGCCGGAATTGTCATTCGCCCCCCCATGCCCAATTTGCACATAGGTATTTGAATTGGAACCCGCGTCCATCGTCAACGCCCCACCACCCGCTATCGGCAGTCCAGTCGTTCCGTCAACATTCACCAACACATCTCCGCTGAAGTTTCCATCAGCCTGATGCCCGCCGTTACCGAGTTGAGCATAAGCTCCGCTTCCTGTACCACCATCGAAGTTAAGCGAGTTGGCAATCACCCGGGTCACATCACCAACCACGCCGTGATTAGCATTATTGGCATGACCACCGTGACCTAACTGCGCATAAGCATCACCTCCACCACCCGCACTCAGATCCACTGCACCGCCCACTGTGACCGTAATTTTACCACTGGTATCCCCTTGGGCCATATCACCACCATGACCAATCTGGGAATAGGCGTCAGCCCCACCGCCGCCATTCACAAGCAGATCACCTGCTGCATTCAAAATAAGTTCACCCGAAAGGGCTGCCGCCGTTCCTGTTCCCAAGCCACCTTCACCGCCGTGCCCAATCTGGGTATAAGAGTCGGTGCTTGTTCCTCCCGTCAGAACAATATTGGCCACCTTGTCGATCGTAATATCACCGGACTTGGTTCCAAAATTAGCGTTGCCGTCGCTGCGTGCGCCCCCATGTCCGATCTGTGCATAACTGTTCACCCCGCCTCCATCCAAAGTGATATCTCCGGTTCCGGATCCAGCTGCCGTATTGATCAGGATATTCGAGCTGGTCACGGTCATCGTCATTGTATTGTAACCACCATGACCAATCTGGGCATAAGCGCTGCCCCCGGAACCCGCATTCAAATCAATCGCACCCGCCGTATCAACCGAAATCAGAGCATTAGAGATTGCCCCCGCTGTATCTGTCCCTCCGTGGCCAATTTGTGCGTAGGCGTTACTGCCCGCCCCTGCGGTAAAGACAATATTTCCCGCACCGGCATTCACCGTGATTGCCCCACTGTGGTCACCATCAGCGTTCACTCCGCCATGTCCGATCTGCGCGTAGGAAGTGGCCCCGCCGGCAGTCGCTTCAACCCCGGCGCTGGCATTCACGATAACCGCCCCACTGAAATCAGCATCATTGCGCTCTCCACCATGACCAATCTGGGCGTAGGAATTATTCCCACTGCCTGCCGTAAGAGTCACCTTCCCTGCGACCGCGTTCACTTCTATCGAACCCGTTGCATTGCCATTCCCATCCAGCGCATCACTGTTATCATCACCCCCATGACCAATCTGGGCATAATTAAAATTACTTCCACCAATCAAAGTCACATTGTCCACCCGGCCAATCAGGATATTGCCCACCTTGGCTCCCTCCAGATTACGTCCGCCATGCCCCACTTGTGCGTAAGTTCCGTGAGCACCGCTTCCCCCATTGAGAACCAGATCACCACCACCTGCAACCATGCCTGTCAGCGGATCATAGTTCAAGAAAATGTCACCGGTCAGCACTCCGTCGGATTCATACCCCCCGTTACCAATTTGGGCATAATAACCAACCGCACCACCATTAGTTGTCGTCCCACCCGTCACAGCGATCCCCTCTTGGGCAATCACAATGATCTGATCCCCGGCTTTGCCAAGATTGCTGTTATTATCAAAACCGCCGTGACCAATCTGGGCATATACCTGATCCAAATCCGTCGAGCTGCTTCCTCCCGTTAAGGACACTTTCTTAGCCGAATCTATGCGAATAGAACCATCCGCAGCTCCACTTGCGCTCTTACCACCATGACCAATCTGAGCGTAAGCCGCAACGGCCTGCCCGGCAGTCAATACCACATCACCTCCACCCACGACCGTTATATTCCCTGTCTTGGCGCCACTCGCACTGGTTCCACCATGCCCCAGTTGAGAATAAGCATCTTCAAAACCACCCGCAGCAAAAGTCACATCAGCTCCCGCTTGAACCGCAATGATCCCGCTCAAACTTCCTCCCACGGATCTTCCTCCATGACCCAGTTGAGTGAATCCCCTGGTACCCGTAACTCCCACTGAGCTGAAAGTAAGCGCTCCACCGGCATTCACCTCAATCGCCCCAGTCTTGTTGCCATCGCTATTATAACCACCGTGACCCAACTGCGCGTATTTCCAGTTACCCGCGCCACCACTTCCTGTCGCAAAAATCACATCACCTGTGGCATCCACGTCTATATCGCCCGTTATCACACCAGAAGCATTGGTCGAACCGTGACCGAGCTGGGCAAAAGCTCGATCCCCACCACCAGCCCGAAACTCGATATTTCCGCCCTGCGCATCCACTTTGATACCCCCCGATTTATTCCCGCCAGCTTCATCACCACCATGTCCAATTTTTGCAGAACTGGTTGTCGCAGTGCCTGCTGAGAAAAGAATACCGCCAGCAGAACTAACTACGGAAATATCACCACCCTGCACACCTGATGCCAATCGGCCTCCATGACCAATTTGAGCATAAGCATCACTGTTTCCATTGCCTCCACTGAAGGCAATATCCCCCTGAGAAGCGACAGTGACAGCTCCCGTAAAATCCCCATCGGCATTACGCCCGCCATGACCGATTTGCACGTAACTGCGGGTACCATTCCCCGCTGAAAAAGCAATGCCTCCCTGCGCAGCACTAACGGTGATCGCCGCCTCTGCGTTCCCTTGTGATTCGTCCCCACCATGTCCCAATTGTGCATAAGAGCGCTCTGTCCCAGTGCCAGCAGAAAAGTTAATCGATCCTGTATTCGAGGTCACATTGATCACCTGACTTGCTCCCCCCTTCACTCCATCGTTATCACGACCTCCATGCCCCAGAATCGCAAAAGTGTATCTATTGCTTCCTCCGGTAAAGCTAATACCGGCATCCGCTGTCACATTAATATTGCCTGACATATCCCCGTCGATCCCTGTCCCTGCTCCGAAACCACCATGACCCAGCATCACATAGTCTCCATAACTTCCTCCACCAGTGAAAGCCACCGCTCCTCCACCATTGGCGGTCACTGCAATATCTCCACTATAATTCCCAACCACTGCATTTCCATAGCCCCCGTGCCCAAGCTGGGCGTGTGCATAGCGATTGGAAGCATTCACCCCTCCCGCAGAGAAAGTAATTCCTCCACCCGCAGATGTCACTGTGATATCACCTGTCTTATCTCCCGGCCCACTCAAACCGACATCACGTCCTCCATGACCTATCATGGCATGAGCAAAATAACCCAGCGTTGATGCGGTAAAATTGATTCCCCCTGTCCCTGAGTTTACTACAATGTTACCCAGATGATTGCCGTCAGCTTCGTAGCCCCCATGACCAATTTGAGCCATCGCCTGCGACCCACTTCCTGCGGTAAAAGTAAGCCCCCCTGCACCGTTTGCCGTCACATTAATATTCCCGGTATGTGATCCATCAGCACGGAACCCTCCATGACCAATCTGTGCCGAAGCCTGCCCTCCACTTCCTCCGATGAAATCAATATCTCCACCTGAAGTGACCGTCACATTACCCGAATGCTGACCATTTGTATAAGTCCCACCATTGCCCAATTTAGCGTAATTGCTCGAATCATCCCCACCCAGGAATTCAAGCTTACCACCCGCATTCACCGAAATATTGCCAGCAAACCCCTGCCCTCCGGCAATCGCCGCATTGGTTAAATCAGAGTCGTAGCCCCCATGTCCCAACTGGGCATAAGAAATGGAGCCGCTGGCACTGCCACCCGAGCCCCCGTGAAAAACAATGTCTCCAGTAGCTGTCACCAAAATATCACTTGCCGTGAAATCATTAACAACATGATTGTAACCGCCGTTCCCGATTTGAGCATAAGCCCCGTTCCCTATTCCTCCCTTAAAATTCACGTTCCTCCCGGCAGTGACCGTGATCGCTGCCGCTCCAATGGTTGCAGTAGCCGTATTTAGATCTTGTTTATTGTCATACCCCCCATGACCAATCATCACAAAATTTTCCCGGGTTTTACCCCCTTGCGCCAGCACATCACGCCCCGCCTCCACTGTGATATCTCCACTCAAATGCGATGTCCTCAGGGAGTCCCGTCCACCATGGCCAATTTTCGCAAAAGCCCCATAACCAAGATTGCCAGTCAGATTAGTCGGACTGTCGTTCCAACCAGGGTATCCTTCTGCTCCCACTGCGAATTTATTAGCCGTTATATTAACATCATTATTCGCTTCCACACGAATGGCCCCACTCACATCCAGCAATGCCGAATTCCCCGAATAATTACGGTTGTAACCAATCATCGCAAACTTACGACCACTGCGCGACGTATCCAAAGGCGTTGACCACACATTAACATCACGTCCCGCCACATTGGTTTCACCAACGCGACTGGCCACAGCGAGATTTGTATCTGCCGCCGCACCGGTATCCGTGCCCAGACCATCTGCTGCAATTCCAACAAAAACGTCACCGCCATTATTTCCAAAAGCTCCAGCTACAGCAAAGATATCCGCATCCATATCCACATTCGCGATAATGCCTGTCGGACTCGCCAAAGGAGCTACGGAAGGATCCCATCCTGCTACTATATTAACGGCTCCATCTCCTCTATTCAGGATGTCGTTGGTGATATAAACATCATACTCCGAAAGAATATTAAAGTCGTTTCCACTGCTATACAGCACGTTTCCTGATGAGTTCATCCACAACCCACCCGTTCCCGTTGCATGTAGCGTCACATCACCACCTGCCAGATCCGCCTGCAGCATATTACCAGTAGCAGAGCTTACATCAAACACGTTGCTGAACGCATCCCCCACAATGTCATCCATCGACGAACCTTCAATAGTGACGTTAGCATTAAAAATCGTCCCGACAGCATCCTCATTGTGATGACCAATTTGCGCCACCCCTGAGGAAGGATCGATTGATATCTCACCAGGCGTACTAACAAAAATATATCCACTGCGAGTCCCTGTATTTGCTCCCGATGTCCACCCTCCATGTCCAATCCTGGCATAATTGGAGCCTCTGGCACCCCCGGCCAAATTCACCTCACTGCCAGTCACACGGATATTTCCGCTAAAATCACCTGCGGCGTCATGCGCCCCCCCATGTCCAATCTGTGCAGATCTGAAATCTTGAGTTCCCAGCACCTGTCCGGCAATCAAACTCACAGCACCCGTTCCTCCACTCACTGTAATATCTCCAGCCAGATCATTACCACCTGCGGTACCCCGTCCTCCATGACCAATCTGTGCAGATGCAAAACGTCCGGTTCCAGCAGGATCCCCAGCCATTAAGAACACCCCGTTTCCAGCATCAACCGTAATATTTCCGTTCTTATCTCCCGCGACAATATAACCTCCATGACCAATTTGAGCGTGAGCATTATCATATCTGCTTCCCCCTGTGAGAGTCACCGTGTCTTTGGCATAAACCACAATATTACCTGATGCCGCGCCTGTATATCCAATCTTCGCAAATCCCCCTCCACTACCCGTCAAGCTCACTCCGTAGCCCATCACACTGCTTTGACCAGTCAGGGAACCCACTCCAACTCCTGCCGCCTGCAAGCCATCGCCAATACGCACCAATCCATTGTTATTCCCCCAGGCATTCACATCTGCCAGGATCAATGAAAAATCACTCAGCCCTGGAGGAGTTCCCGGTGCAGGAATGGTTCCCGGAGGTGCGATGAAAGCATCCGTCGTTCCATCCCATCCGGCAGCCACATTAATCGCACCTGCTCCTGCGTTCTGAACCCCTGCATTGAAATTGATGTTTCCCGTCGCACGGAAAGTCAGCGCATTTGCCGAGTTAAAACTGATAGCTGAATTCACATTGATATACTGGATATTATCCCCATCCACATCCGGCAGCGCTCCGAAAGTAAGCTGTCCCAATTCCCGTGAAAGAATCACCTCACCACTTCCCAAAGCCGCTACAATATTTCCCGCATCAGTCCCATCAACCTCATAGTTGAAATAACCCTGCCAGTTGGGTGTGTAATAAGCGAAATTACCATTCACCAACTGCGCCGCTGAAGCGTAAGGACCATTCCCAAAGGTATAGGCACCTACGGCGTTCGGGAACAAGGACGCTCCATGCGCCACCCCGTTGAGCAAAGTCGCCGCATTCACAGCATCCCCGGTGGTCGGGCTTGCATTATCAATGTAAAAACGTAACTCCCCTCCCACTCCATTGGCAGCACTGTTGAACTGGCTATTTGCGTCTGCCGTCAAAGTTTGCCCTACACCAACCCAAGTGTTGCCACTGCTATAAGTTCCCGTCCGGTGACCAATGAAACTATTCATCAAAGTTACATCACGCCCCGCTCGCACCCACACATCACCTGATGCTGATCCTGCCATGCCAGGAAAACCATGCCCTATCATCGCATACTGATCAGTGGTATCCACACCCGTCAACAAAACATCCTGCGAAGCAATCACATCAATCTTACCACCCATGGCACCATTACTACCGGCACCTCCATGCCCTAACTGCGCATAGGAATTCGCACCACTGCCACCATTCACCGTAATATCACCTGCTGTACTGGCCACCGTAACATCGCCTGTGCGATTTCCATCACCCAGATACCCCCCATGCCCAATCTGCGCAAAAACCGCCGACGCCGTACCTCCCGAGACACTGATATCGTTCACGGCTGTCACTGACACGGCTCCACTCATACTCCCGGTCGGGTCATAACCACCATGGCCAATCTGATTGAAGCTGAAAGACCCGTTGCCGCCGGTCAAAGAAATCGCATCACCACTGCTCACTGTGATATTACCCCCGTGGTTCCCATCGCTCCAAAATCCCCCGTGTCCTATCTGGGTGAAGTTATATGCAGCTGCACTTGAGCCGGATCCCATTGTAAGCGAGCCATTGGTAGCCGTGACATCAATAGCTCCCGTATGCCCCACGACAAAACGGTCCGAATTATAACCTCCATGACCAATCATGGAATAATCACGACGCGCATTTCCGGCATGCAGCTCAACATCATCCGCAGCCGTCACTGAAACTGAGCCTCCATGATCCCCACCGGCCACAGCCCCACCATTTCCAATCTGGGTGTAGGCATATCTATTGGTTCCTGTAGCAACAGCACCACCTCCCAACAAGCGCACCGAGCCACTGCCATCCGAACCCGCAATCACCGTGATGTTCGCTACGTTACCGGCGGGATCCACCAAATCGGCATCTGCATCATAACCACCATGCCCGATCTGCGCATAAGCTCTGATACTGCCACCACTAAGCAAGCGCACATCATCGGCCGCCGTCACCGCAATCATCTGCCCCACACCACCTTTATCTCCCTTTGAGCTATCACCTCCATGACCAATCTGGGCATAGGCTCTTGTCCCGCCCGAAGCAGAGTCCAATGTGACAGCTCCTGCAGATGCGGTCACCGCAATATTGCCCTGCAAGCGACCCGATGCATTTGTTCCTCCATGCCCGATCTGACTGTAGGTATCATCTGCACTACCTGCACGAATCCCTATATCCCCGGCGCTACTGGTAACACTGATCGCTCCTCCTTTACTGCCTGCAGCTTCGCCGCCGCCGTGACCAATTTGCCCATACGCATCCAGCACTGTTCCCCCATTCACATTCACATCACCTGTAGTTGCTACGACCGTGATCAATCCACTCTGATTGCCATCGTGATCAAACCCTCCATGACCAATTTGAGAATAAGCACGTTCACGCTGACCACCTGTGACCGCCACATCATTCAAAGCCGTGACCGTAATAGCTCCGGAATGACTGCCTCCCTTGGCATAAACCAAGTCCCCATTATTGCCATTAAACAAACCTCCATGGCCAATTTGTGCACTCGTCTGGTTACTTAGGCCAGCATTCAATGTTACGGAACCACCCTGCGCAGTGACGGTGATATTGGAAAGATGGTTGCCAAAAGTCCATTGCCCTCCATGCCCTATCTGTGCATAAGATTGCGCGGCAGCATTAACATTGTTCAACTGGGCCCCAATGACATTGACATCAGTCCCTGCAATCACCGAAACCAGATCGCCAGCCAATGCTCCAGTTGTGAAATCGGCTTCATGCCCACCATGCCCGATTTGAGCGTATGAACTGCCCGCCTGCCCAGCTACAATATCGACACTTCCAGCGACCGCAGTAACTAAAACTGCTCCGGCTTTATCACCCTTGGCCTTCTTCCCACCGTGACCTACCTGGGCATAACTGGACGTTCCCAGCCCTCCCCTGATACCAACATCCTGTGCCGCCATCAGGGTGATCACCCCAGACATATCCCCATCAGCAGAGTCTCCACCATGTCCGATTTGAGCATAATTTCGATCCTCACCATCATCACTATTAACACCTCCCTGCACTAGAACCGAACCTGCGCTATCCACTGTAATCGCACCACTGTGATCGCCTGAAGTCAAATGACCTCCGTGCCCCACTTGTGCATAACTGTCGATATGATCTCCACCAACTCCAGTCGCTGCCTGGCTACCTCTTAGCGTCACGTTACCTCCATTGGTCGTGGTAATATTAATCGCTCCCTCATTGCCTGCCAAAGTCCCTGCTGGAGGCAGCAACTGGTCTGCATCATCC
>DAOUQC010000086.1 GCA_030625775.1 Verrucomicrobiota bacterium | reverse complement strand
AAGGACCTATACGAAACGGTTCGGTCACTGATGGACAAACAGGTGCGTCAGGCGATGGCTCTGCAGGGCAACGAAACGCAGATCGTGTTTCTAGATGCGCTGTTAAAGCTACGGCAGATTTGTTGTCATCCGAGTTTGCTGAAGGATACGAACTATCAGGCGGAGTCCGCTAAGTTTGTCTATCTGCTTGAGCTGTTGGATACGCTGCGGCAGGAAAAACACCGTGTGCTGATTTTTTCCCAGTTCACTTCCATGCTGAGTCTGATTGAGGAGCATTTGAACCAGGATGATTGTTCTTATCTCAAGCTCACGGGCGAAACGAAAAACCGTCAGGACTTGGTGGAGCGATTTCAGGGGGGAGAAGGAGAGGTGTTTTTGATTTCGCTCAAGGCGGGCGGCACGGGATTGACCTTAACGGGAGCGGATAATGTGATTCACTATGATCCGTGGTGGAATCCAGCGGTGGAGAACCAGGCGACGGACCGGGCTTATAGGATCGGGCAGGACAAACCTGTTTTTGTGCACAAGCTGATTTGCAAGGGGACGGTGGAGGAAAGGATCCAGAAAATGCAGGCGAAGAAGGGGGGGCTTGCGGATGGATTGTTATCGGGGGCTACACGCTCACTGAGCTTGACGCCGGAGATGCTGGCGGAGTTGCTGGGGGGAGAAGAGTAGACTGGGACTAAATTTGTTGTTGGATGATTTCGGTGCGGCATTAGATGACATACCCATCATAGATCATTCCGATGATATAACCGGGAATAAGGTATAATACCGAATCTATGGATAATAAAGTAAGAACAACAATGCCCAAGCTCATTTTAAAAAGCACTTCAGGCCTTTTCGCTGTTATCCTTTTTGCCTCGTCAGGCATAGCCATGGCAGAGTCACCTGCCGTCGCACTCGAAAAGAAAATGGACCAGGCATGGGAGGTCGCCTGGGGGCGTTTTTTTCACAAGGATGTGGAAACGTTCATGGATTACCTGAGCAGCTATGAAGCAGGAAAGGAACAGGCCCATTTGCCGAGCGCAGAGGAAGTAAAGCGTCAGTATCCCAATCCGTGTGGGTACAGCACAGGCATGGAAGATGGCATGATTTTGGGTGGGGCCATGCTGAGTCTCCTTTGTGACCGATTTGCCGTGACGGGGGAGGAAGGCCTCCGCAACAATTCCGCTCAAGTGTTTCGAGGAATGCGCCGATGTGTCACAGTGCATGGAGTGTCCGGATTTGTTGCCCGAAATGTCTGCCCGGATGACGGCAAGAGTATTTACATCAACTCATCCCGCGATCAATACACTCATTTTGTTCATGGATTGTGGAAGTACTATCATAGCCCCCTCGCAGACGAGGTGACCAAGGTCGAAATTCGCGAGATTCTCGCAGCGGTTGCCGATCGCATGATTGAGTATGTCACTCCGGAAAATGATTATGACTTTTGTCGGGCCGATGGAAAGAGGGGGCCATTGGGTATCTGTCGCATGTGGAATGTCCAGGCTCACGAGGCTGCACGTCTTCCAATGATTTATGCCGTCGCCTGGGATACGACGGGTAAGGAGAATTACCGGAAATTATGGCGTAAGTATGCGGCTGAGGCCGTGGCTCAATCGGCTTCTCCCAGTAAAAATAATCCGGCTTACGCGTTGCTGCAGATGCAGATTTCGCTGGAAGTCCTCTACCAGCTTGAGCCCGGTCAGGACTTAAAGGAAAAGATTTCCAAGGTGATGAAAAACGTGAGTACACTCGCGGAACATCGCCTGGACCACAGCACAAAACGCATTGCAAAAAAGAGTGCAGGAGAGATGGAAATGCTTGGGCCTGACTGGCGTCAGGTGAAGGAGTGGAAGAGTCGGGGAGGTTATAAAAACCCACAATGGGGGCCTTATCGGGAAATCTGGCATCTCACCCGGGAGGCCGGCGAATCAGCTCTCATTCCCCTTGTAATGGACAAACCTTCGATTGACGAAGTGTCGAAGCAACAACTTGGGGATTTGATTCTGCAAACGGATTATCTACACAATTCCAGTTGCGGCATCATCTACCATCTCGCGGCTTACTGGAAAGCTCGGCGTTACAAGCAACTCTAAGATATTGTATACATGACTGACCCCACTCCTACTCGGCGGTGGAGAACCAGGCGACGGGCCGGACTTATATCGTATCTAGCAGGAAAAACTATTTTGTTCACAACCCCGCAGGGCCGATCAAATCCTCGGGACTGCTGTAGCCCTCAAGTAATTGGTCCAATAGCGTCTCTTCAATTTTTTTCCGTAGAGTGCAGTCCTTGGATGACTAATGATTTTGCGATTTGGTGTCCGAAATGATTGTGGGCTGCTCTTTAGGAGTATGGGATATTATTTTTTAATTTTGATCATATTACTGAATAAAAAAGGGAAGATGTTTTTGCGAAGGTTTGCATTGTTAGTCTTACTATTGGGTTTTACTGGGACGGGAAAATCCCAGGAGTCCTACAGTGGTATCTATCCTCATCTTGCGTATTTTAATGATGAGGGAGAATGTGGGACGGGAGCTGTGGTTCCATGGGCCGGACGCCTTTGGGTGATTACTTACGGCCCGCACAGTCCACAAGGTTCGTCTGATAAACTGTATGAAATCGATGAGGAGCTTACCCTGAAGATTCGTCCGGAAAGTGTGGGAGGAACGCATGCCAACCGGATGATTCATCGTGAGTCAAGTCAGCTTTTTATTGGTTTATACAGTATTGACTCCAAACGCCAGGTCAGGGTGATTCCTCCGGCAAATATGTTTGGAAGATTGACAGGGAATGCACGTCATCTGACGGATCCGGCAAACAAAATCTACTACGCCACGATGGAGGAGGGTTTTTATGAAGTGGACGTTAATACCCTTGAAGTTAAGACCCTTTTTTTGGATGAGCAGGTGAAGGGGGAAGGTTTGAAGGCAGATCTTCCCGGCTATCATGGTAAGGGTTTGTATTCCGGTCAGGGACGCTTGATTTATGCAAATAACGGTGAGCATGGAAAGAAGGCAAGAATGGATCCTTTTGTTCCTTCAGGTGTATTGGCTGAATGGGGCGGTGGGGAATGGAGAATCATTCAGAGAAACCAGTTTACCGAGGTCACCGGGCCTGGTGGGATTTTTGGAAGTAAAAATCCTCAAAGCGACCCGGTCTGGGCAGTGGGTTGGGATGCCCGGTCATTGATCCTGATGTTACTGGATCAGGGGAAATGGCACAGGTTCAGACTGCCAAAGGCGAGCCACACCTATGATGGTGCCCACGGTTGGAATACCGAGTGGCCACGGATCCGGGATATTGGAGAGGATGATTTTCTCATGACCATGCACGGAATGTTCTGGCGTTTTCCTAAGACGTTTTCAGCCGGAAAAAGTGCGGGTATTTCTCCCCACTCTACCTACTTGAAGGTAGTTGGTGACTTCTGCCGGTGGAGGGATCGGGTTGTTTTTGGGTGTGATGATACCGCACATAGTGAGTTCCTGAATCGGCGCAAGGCAAAGGGAGAGATTGTGGCACCGCAATCGCAGTCGAATCTGTGGTTCCTGGAACCGGAGCAGCTCGATCAACTCGGCCCTGTCATCGGCCGTGGGGCAGTGTGGCTCAATGAGGACGTGGTAAAAAACCAGGCATCAGATCCATTTTTGTTTGCCGGCTTCAAACGCCGGGCACTGCATCTCTCCCATGGCGGAGCCTCGGAGGTTGGTATCGAATTGGAGATCGACCGGGAGGGGAATGGGGAATGGGAGTCTTTGTCGGCACTGCATCTCGATCCGAAACAATATCTCTGGTCCGAGTTTTCAGATAATGAAAAAGGAGTGTGGATTCGAATGAAATCTGACAGCGATCTCTCAAACGTAAGCGCATGGTTCACCTATGCAGGTGATGATCGGCGAGAGATTGATAAATCTGCAAAGAAGTTTTCAGGATTGGCGACCACTGGTGACAAGGATGTGCTTGGTGGTGTGATTCGGGCTCGAGATAAGAATAGGCGGACGCTCCAATTTGCTTCTTCAAATGGGGAATATTACGAACTTAATGATGAGATGACTCTGCAACGGGTAGACGATCCGAATGCACATGCTTTTCTGAAGGCACGTGCCGGAATACCTTCTCGAAACGGAATTCTGGAAGTGGATTCGGCCTCGGTAATTTACATTGACGACAAGGGCAGGCGTTTTCGCCTGCCCAAAGGGGATGTAGCGTATGAACAGCCAGGGCCACTAGGGTGGGGGCGGCTTGACCGGGAAGTGGCGACCGAACGGGATCTTTTCAACTGCCATGGAACATTTTATGAATTGCCTGCTGAAAATGCAGCAGGCTTTGCCCGCGTCCGGCCTGTGGCCAGTCATCGATTGAGGATATCAGATTATTGTAGTTACCGGGGACTGCTGGTGATGTCTGGAATTGATCTCAAGAAAGGCGAAGGCAATCGGCATATTATTCGCAGTGATGACGGAAAGGCCGCTCTTTGGGTTGGTGGGATAGATGATGTCTGGGAACTTGGAAAACCTGTGGGTCATGGTGGGCCATGGAAAGATTCCCCGGTAAAGGCTGGAGAGCAGTCCGATCCCTATCTGATAACAGGATATGATCGAAAGACGCTTCATCTGGAATCTGTCTTGGCGACCACTATCTCGATGCAGGTGGATATCACAGGCATGGGTGATTGGAAAAATGTACGCAATTTTACGCTGGATAGAGCGGGGACAGTTGACTACGAATTTCCAGCAGCGTTCCAGGCATATTGGGTTCGCTTTGTCTCGGCGAAGGATTCAACGGTAAGTGCGCAGCTTAACTATCGTTGAGTTTGAGGGTGGAGTTGCTGGGGAGAGTGAGGAACCACAGATAAGAAATGGGAAGAAAAAGGAGCCACGGATGGATGTGAATGAGGAGAGGGATAATAAATAGGAATGAAGGATGGGGTGTCAGGATTTGTGAGGCATGGAATGCTATCCATCAATGATGTGGTATGCCCATGTGAAACACGGTAACTCTTTTGATAATTTTTTATTCGGCATGTGTGGCCATATTATTAGCTGTTACATCGCCAGGCATAAAAATTTTACTACACTTTTTCTCGATTTCTTCCAATTGATCGTTGTCAGCGAGTATGATGTATTCACCCGCTGAAAATGCTGGATGTTTTGAGGACATATTGTTGCTTAAAGTAAATTCTTTTTCCTCATTCGCGTTTATTTGGACGCTTCGCTCGACCTTTCAGGTTGCCTGTCTCGTTGCACTCGGCTGTGCCTATCGAGGGTTCAATTCTTTTCCGTGGTATGCAGGATTTGGCCATGCTCGTCGTGCCAGGTGATTTTGAGTTTGGCGTCGGAGTCACCTTCGGGTTTCACCTCGACCATGAGGAAACCCCCTGATCTCGGGGTTTGGTAGTAGGGTTGTTTGATCAGGCCTTTGGCATCGGTGGATTTGGGGTCGCCCGGTTTGCGGCCGAGGCGAGCGTTGGCGTCGATCAGGGCGCCACAGGAAAATTCTTCGAGTCCGCTTTGATCGACGGAGTGATACTGCCAGTGGCGGTCGCCGCAGATGAAATAGAATCCGTTTTTATCGACCCCGCTCTCTTTGAGAAAAGCGAAGAAGTCATCACGCTCATTACGAAAACCGCCGACGTTGGTGTGGTTGTCTGTCTTGCGCAAATCATCGGGTCCAATCATCGGGGTGGCGGAGATGAAGAGTTTGTATTTGGCGTCGCTCTCGCTGAGCGTTTTTTTGATCCAGGCTTTTTGTCGGGCACCCCAGATGGTTTTGCCAGGCCCGTCTTCCATGGAGTTGGGGCTGCGGTAAATACGGCCTTCGGGCAACCAGATCTGCAGATCCCTGGAAATACGATGGGTGCGGTAGGTGAGCGGTTTGGCCTCATCCATTTTTGTGTAGGGTAATTGTTCAAGCATGGTTTTCTGAGCAAGCTCGGGGGTGGGGTCGTATTCACCGGTGTTGTCACAGTCGTCAGTGCGGTAATCGTGATCATCGACCATCCAGTAGGTGGGCACAGCGGCGAACAGATTCCGATAGCGTGGTTGGACAAACTGCTCGTGCCATTTTTGCCGAAGCTCTGAAATGGTTCTGGCTTGTGGATTGTTGGGGGTGTCGTAGTAGACGTTGTCACCGGTGGCGATGAAGAAGTCGGGTTTTTGTTTGAGGATGGCGGCGAGGGCGGGGTAACCGAGATCTTTGTCCGGGCCGGCGTAGGGGTCGGGGAGCTTGGTATTGTTTTCGAGCAGGTGTTCCGCCTTGTCGATGCGGGTATCACCGTGGAACTTGGCGTAGTTCATTCCGGTGACGACGACAAAACGGGTGGTGGCAGCTGATTTTTTACCAGGCAGGGTCTTGAAGGTAGCTGTCGGGCCGTCTCCAAGATGGTCTTTGTCAGTCCCAATCCGGGTCTTGCATTGATACTGCGTTCCCGCTTTGAGATTTTCAAATTTTACCCGGGCAATAAAATCGTGTTCGGCTTTTGCTTCGGCAGTGATTGTCTGGCTATTGTCACCGAGCAGAGCGAACTCCACGATGCCAGCTCGACCTGGTAAATCACGTTCGACCAGCTGATCCCCTTTACCCAGTCGCAGCTGAACCAATGCACTGTTTGGGCTGACTTCACCAACCATGATTCCCAGTCCGGCATGAACAGCGGATTGGGTGCTGGCTGCAGATTTTGTCTGGGAGGAGTCCTTGCAGGCTGTAAAAAGCAGGGTGGGTAAAAGCAGTAAAAGGGATTGGCGTAAAGGGATCATGGAGAAGATGTTTGGATTGAGGAATGAACGTGAATGAATAGTGAGGAGTCTTAAGTGAATCACTCGAAGTAGGTGTCGTCGTGGGAGTAGGGTGGGGCGCAGCAGCAGAGTAGTTTCAGTGGAGATTGGGCGTTGGCGGTGATTTGATGCCAGGCCCCTGGAGGGATGAGTATGGCGTCGCCACTTTTGACCGGTTTTGATTCGCCATTGATTTCCATCGTGCCGCTGCCATCGAGGATGAAATAAAACTCTTCAGACAGCCGGTGGTAGTGACGCTCGGTGGCGCCACTTTCCGGAAGTGTGGCTTCGGCCAGGCTCTGGTTGGCGACGGGAGCGTTGGCGGCATCGAGGATGCTGCGGATGGTCGAGCCGTCTTTGGTGGTGAAAGGAATTTGTTCGGAAAGAGGTCGAATCGTCATCATGGAACTGGATATTGGTGCGCATCATGGAGTAGTTTTTATTAAAAGTCGAGCAGGGGGATCTTGAGATCTGCTTGCAGATGGTTTATTCATAGAAGGGGTGAACAAAGGGAAAGGGTTCAAGTTTTAGCAAGTTGGCAAGATGAGTTCAGAATCCGCAGCAGGAAAATCGAAGAAAAAAACGCAATCCCGCAGTTTGACGGGGGGGAGAATAGCCTTGTTTCTGGTTTTACTCACCATAGTGATGTTGCCTGGTATGGTGTATTTTTTCGGAGGAGGGGAAGTGGGCAAGATGACTCCCGAAGACAGCTTGGTGGTGGAAACTGTCAGTGAAGTGGAAAAAGAGCAGGAGGGGACTGCTGATCCGGTGGTGGTGGAAAAAATTGTTGAGCGGGTGGTGGAAAAAATCATCAAGGTGCCGGTGGAGCCCAAACCAGAGCCCAAACCAGAGCCGATGCCATCCAAGTTCGTAGCCTACAAAACGATTGATACGGCCAAATTATACAATGGGTTGCAGATTCGGTCGGAATTGGAAACGGTGGAGGGAGGCTCTGCGACGGCCGAGCGAGAGGATCCGTCAAGTTATGTGATTGAGCTGGCGGTTAAAATCAAGGTGCCGAAGGCTAATCAGAGTTTGCAGGACTTGGCGGGACTGAATGAGCACTTGCCCAAAATGCTGCCCGATCTGGGTGCGATGGTGGAAAGTGGCAAGGTTTCGCCTTTTTATTACAATCTGTATGAACTGAAAAAGAAACGTGTGCAGCGCTATATTACTCGCTTGGACCGTGTGCTGTCCCGGCACCATTTTTTCGATTGTGAAACCATGCTGGAGCTCCAGCATCCGACGAGCCAGCAAAAGGTTCTGCTGATGCAGGGGGAGATGGACGTGGTGTCAGATGGTTCGGACGGGGATCGTTGGCCGAAGCTGGATGAATACATTTCGATGTCGACCAATTATCAGCCTTTCACCAGTTACGGATGGCCGAAAAAAACCAAGACTGCAAATCCGCTGCTAGCGGGCCGCGTGGCAAAGCTGAAAAAATACGAAGCTGAATTCAAGATCAAGGGATTGAGTATTGAGAAAAATCGATTTTTGAAATCAAATATTGATTTGCTGAAACGGGAAATCGCTGACCTGAAGGGGCGCAGTTTTCTGATTGCGGAAGCCGATCCTTTCATCGTGATGCCTTTGTCGATGGTCGGGAAAACCAAGGAGAATGCCTTCGGGCCCTCGTTTGGAGATTACGCGGTGGTGATTTATCAGGATAAAGTCTATCCGGCGATCGTGGGCGATGCCGGGCCGGCTTTTCAGATGGGCGAGGCGTCCCTGCGCATTGCCAAGCAGTTGAACCCGAAATCGAATCCCTACAGCCGTCCGGTGAGTGATTTAAAAGTGACTTATCTGGTTTTCCCAGGGTCAAAAGAAGAAAAAAAAGATGCACCGGATCTGGTGAAATGGCATCAGAAGTGTTTGGAATTACTCGGGGGTATTGGAGGTTTGGGTGAGGGTTATCAATTGCACCAGTGGGAGGATTTGATTGCCAAAAAACGAGCGGTAGCCGCTCCGCCGGCACCAAAACCTGCAGTCGTGCCTCCAGTTTCCCCGGTGCCGGCTGAGGGGAAGTCGAAGCCTGAAGCGGCTCCGGCACCCGCGGCAAAAGAAAAAAAGCCTGTTGATCAGAAGAGGAAACCTTGATTGGAAGTCAGAGGTCGGAAGGGAGAAAGAACATGAACCGAATAGGGAGGCGGCATTTTCTGAAATCGACAATGGGTTCGCTCGCTGGTGGACTTTCCACTCCTTTTTCTAATGGCTTTGCAGCACCCGGCCCTCTTGCGGGTAAGATTAAAATTGCGGTGAAGTATCAGATGATCCATGATGCAAAAATGAGTGTGCTTGAGAAGTTCCGCATGCTGAAGGAGGTGGGTTTCGATGGAACGGAACTGATGGTGAATGATAAAGCTGATACGAATGAAATCGTTAAAGCGATCGATAAGACGGGGTTGCCGGTTCACGGGGTGATCAATTCTGCAAATCCGGATATCATCAGTGCGGTGAAACTGGCGCAGCAGCTGGGCGGCGATTCCGTGTTGGTTGTGACCAAGGAGGATTCAAAGCTGTCTTATGATGAAAATTTCAAATACTGGCAGCAATTGTTACGTGTGGCACTTCCTTTGGCGGAAAAAAGTGGAGTGAAATTGTGCATGGAAAATGTTCGTGCTACTTTTTTGAAAACCGGGGAAGAAATGGCGAGCTTTGTCGACTCGTTTGACTCACCTGTCGTGCGTGCCTACTACGATACAGGAAACACTATCACCTGGACTGAGCAATCCGCTGAGCATTGGGCTCGTATTCTTGGGAAACGGATTTACAAACTGGATATCAAGGATCGCGGGCACCCGGAGTTCGGGGATTCAAAATTGAAGAGGGAAGGTGCCCTTGGGACTGATGGTGGAGAGGTCAACTGGGTGAAAGTGCGTGAGGAACTGGTTGGCAGCTCGTTTTCCGGTTGGGCCACTGCAGAAGTTGCCGGAGGGGGCCGCAAACGGCTCGCGGGCATTGCCGTCTGGATGCGGGATGTATTGGGTCTGGAGTAATACCAGTAATGCTCAGTCGGTATAAAAAAAGAGCCACCCCGATGAGGGGCGACTCTCTTTAAGCCTATCAAGGTATACCAGCCTATACGGGCCGACCTTTTGATTTGTCTTCTTTGAGACGAGCTCTAAGAACTTTGTTACGCCAGGACACAGCCTGCTTCACAGCTTCATCGTAGCCGAGTTTATCGACTGAGAATTTGCGGTTAACGGCTTTACCCAGTTCAGAGCGCACGGTGACGGTGATCACTTTGCGTTTTTTACCTGAACGGTTGGTGTAATGCGTTTGTGACACACCCAGTTCACCGGTATTCGTGCGAGCCGTGCGTTTGATACGCCACAGAGGCTTGGCGAACTTGGCCATCTCATCAACCAAATCATCACGGTATTTTTTAGCCGCGGTGAGAGCCTTGGTTTTTCCCTTGTGAATGCGGTCACTGAACAGTTTGGTTCTCAATCTGCCGCCACGACGAACGTGTACCTGCCAACCATGGGTTTTGGTGGAGTCGATTCGTTTGATATTCTTGACCGACTGCTTATTGCGAGTGCGTTTTTTTGGCGATACAGGCTTTCTCCTGGTGGCCTTTTTGGCGGGAGCTTTTTTAGCTGCTGCCTTTTTAGCCGGAGCTTTTTTCTTAGCTGCTGTTTTTTTAGCTGGAGCCTTCTTTTTTGGGGCCGCTTTTCTGGCGACCGCCTTCTTTTTCACTGCTTTTTTCTTAGCCATTTTTCTTGGGTAGGTTGTGGAGCCCGGGTGTCTCCGGTTAGGTAGGAATAGCTCGCATATCGCTCTATTCGTATATTGCATATATCGCCATTTTTCACAGTACGTCAAGAAAAAGTATGCTTAGGCGGGCTGGTTTTCAGTCCCTATCGGGGAAACTGGCTATTTTTTTTTAAGAAAGTTTTTTTATTTGCCTGGAATCTGTGAATTCGGGAGTGATCCGGTGGAACTTGAATACTGGGATTCTGGCCAAAAAACGGGTGGGTTTTTAGGGAGGAATAGGTCCGCGGAATAGACTCGGAATATGGGTGGGGAAAGATGCTTGGAATGATGGGGGATGAAAAATTTAGAAGCAGTGATCAATGGGGCTCAGAGGGCAGAATTTGAAATTTCCGGCTTTTTTTGGGAGTTTCCGTCATTTTTTTCAATCAGAGGGCAATTTTCATGCTGGATTTGGGCTTTTCATGAAAGGGTAGCTTGCTGCAGGGGGGCTTTGGTGGTAAGGGAGCCTCTTCGCCGCTTTCGGGAAAGGAAGGGTGATGCACCATCGAATGAGATGGTTTTTCAGATTGCTACAATTCCTTCTACATGAATCCTGACCGCGCGACTTTAAACTATCTAAATTCTTTCTCAGAAGAGATTCGTAAGGAGGGGCAGCGTTTGCACGACGAAGGGGCTGTGGCTCAGATTTTCGGTAATCATTTATATATCCAGGGACGAGTGGATGATCATTCGTGGACTTGCCGGACAACCTTGAAACTTCAGGGCAATGATTGGGCCGGTGAAAGCACCTGCCCTCCCAGGGAAGGGGGGGATGCGGCATTGTATGCGACGATGCTGGAGCGCATGGCTCGTGGAGCAGAGCTTCCGGAAGTCCCGAATGAAGTCGGTGAAGAATCGTTGACGGATCTGATTGAAGGAAAACTGGGCAGAACGCTGGCTGTTGAAGAGGACGAATACATCAATAAACTGGAGCGCCGCTACCGTCGGTTCGAGATGGAGCAGGAAATCTTTGATTCTGACCTGGTGAGATTGACTCCGCGATGGCCGGTGGAATCCTTTGATGCGCTGTCGTTGTGGCCGAGTTTGCCAAAGAATATCAAGGAGTTCTGGAACTACCTTGCCTACACTTTCCGCAAAGCAGGTATGGATTACCCGGGCTTCATGGATGAAGTGACGGATTTTGAATGGACGGAACAGCAGTTACGTGCCTGGGAAAGAGAGCGGGAAGTGAGCCAATGGAGGCGTACAATGGGGTTTGCCGATGAGCGGCCAGGGAGTGAAGAAGTGACAAATGGAGAGTTCCTCCTGAGGATTGGTGGGCGGGAAGGTCGTTTATTGTGGAAAAAGGACGCAGTTGAGAGTTTTGGGGCGGTGAAAGACCTCGAAGCTTTTGAAATGCTGAAAGAGCACTATGAAAATGGCGGATTGCGATTGGATGCGGCTTCGGAATTGTTGTGGACCAGCCTGCTGGGGATGGCGGCGGAGATGGAAGCCCGACGGGATGACGATGAGTTTGATGGAGGGGTTCGTCTGGACCGTATTGAGGATTGCCGTTTATTGAATCGTTTATTTCATCAGGAAGTTCTGAGTGATCGGATTGTGACTCTGGATGAAGAACCCTTTCGACGGATAGAAGAACCTTTGAGCTGGGTCTGTCAGGATGACCTGCAGGGTAGCAGCGATCTGGAATTGCAATTACAGACTGGTGCCGGGGTTGACGTGACTCACTTTTTGAGATTGCTGCCAGGCGAGAAAAATTTGTATTTATCGGATGAAACTTTGTTCAGCGGGCCGACTTGCTGGATCGAAGGCACACAGGTGCAGCCTAGATATGTAGTTCCCCGGGAAACGATAGAGAGTGAAGCCGGAATCAAGTTTCTGGCTCGAATCGGGTCGACTCTACCTGCATCCCTCGAAGGGAAGGTAAAGGATGATGACTTATCGGTCACCCTCGAGGTGGGTTTGTCCAATCAGGCAACCGGAGCTGCCAGCGAGCATCTTCTGGTACGGGTGGTTGCCAGCAACGAAGAGGGAACGCGGGAGGAAGTTTTAGGAAAAGAAGGCTGGGAAATAGTGAAAGCCCAGCAGGATGGTGATATTTTGTTTCGTTATGACCGCAGCCTGTTGTTTCACATGGCGGATCTGATGGAGCCGATGGCCTTGACCTTTGACCGGACAGCCGGGGCTTTTCGCAGTCGGGTGACCAAAAACTTTCCAGAAAAATATGAGGAATGGCTGGAAAGTTTGCCTGGGGAAATCACCGTCCGCCCCGATGCTGATCTTGCGACATTGAGTGCTGCTCCCGTTGAGGCCAGTGTCAGTTTTGAGGTGGTGAACCAGGAAATCGATTGGTTCGACTTGAAGGTAGTGGTTAAAGTAGAGGGACATGATTTGTCGGAAGATGAGATCAAGGAACTGGTCGCCGCACGCGGGGGCTATGTGAGGATGAAAAGCGGCGGTTGGATGCGACTGCAGATGAAGATGAGTGATGAGCAGCGGGCTGCAGTCAGTAAGATAGGGATCGACCCTTTTGATCTTTCCGGAGAAACGCATCGGATGCACGTTCTGCAACTGGCTGAGCCAATGGCGGAAGAGGTATTTGACGAGGCGACCTGGCAAAAAATCTCACAACGTTCCAACCAGTTGAAACTGGAAGTCAGGCCTGCTGTGCCCACTAGTCTTTCAGTGGATTTGCGCCCCTACCAGGAAGAGGGGTATCACTTCCTGTGCTATCTATCATCCAATAATTTTGGTGGGATATTGGCTGATGACATGGGCCTGGGTAAGACGATTCAAGCGCTTTGCTGGCTTTTGTGGTTGCGGGAAAAGACTCCACAAGAAGGCAGGTCACCGGCCCTGGTGGTGTGTCCGAAGTCGGTATTGGATGTCTGGGCGGCAGAGGTGAAAAAGGCTGCCCCTGAGATTCGGGTGCAGGTATTGAGAAATCGTCAGGAACTCGACATGGAGCATGTGGAGAAAGAGATCGACCTGCTGGTGATCAATTATTCCCAGCTTCGCTCCTGTTCGGAGGAAATGATGAGCCTCGAATGGTTGGCGGTGGTACTTGATGAGGGACAGCAGATCAAAAATCCAGACTCAAAAGCGGCCAAGGCGGCCCGGCAGTTGCGTGCCTCTAATCGTCTGGTCTTGACGGGAACACCGATCGAGAACCGTTTGCTCGACATTTGGAGTTTGATGGCTTTCTCCATGCCTGGTATTTTGGGAAATAGAAAATATTTCAAAGACCGTTTTGACAAGCGCAGTGATCAGGATGCACAAATTCGCTTGTCGGCTCGTTTGCGGCCCTTCCTGCTGCGGCGCACAAAGGGGGAAGTGGCTCTCGATCTCCCACCAAAAACGGAAGAGGATGTGTTTTGCGATCCGGAATCCATCCAAGGGGATATGTACCGCGACGAGTTGGAGCGTATCCAGAAAATTCTCATGGGAATTGAGAATGATGAGTCGCTGCGCAAAAACAGTTTTGTTATTCTGCAGGGGCTGATGCGACTGCGTCAAATCTGTTGTCATCCAGGGTTGATCGATCCGTCTCTGAAGGAGGAGTCGAGTGCAAAAATGACGGCACTTTTTTATCTGCTGGATCAGTTGAAGGAAGAAGGGCACAAGGTCTTGGTATTCAGTCAGTTTGTGAAGATGCTGGATATCATTCGTAATCGTTTGGAGAAGGAAAATCGACCCTATTCGTATCTTACCGGACAGACTCAGGATCGTGAACAGGTGATTGAGAAGTTTCAGCAATCAGATGATCCTGAAGTATTCCTTTTGTCTCTGAAAGCCGGCGGCAGTGGTTTGAACCTGACCGCGGCTTCCTATGTAGTGCTTTACGATCCCTGGTGGAACCCGGCTGTGGAGGCACAGGCGATTGACCGGACGCATCGTATTGGTCAGGAAAGCAAGGTGATTGCCTACCGTTTGCTGATGAAAGACACGGTGGAAGAGAAAATCCGTATTCTGCAGCAGCAGAAAAGGCAGATGATGACGGGTGTTCTGGGCGAGGAGGGATTTGCCCGCAATTTGAAGAAAGAGGACCTGGCCTTCTTGTTTGAGGCGGATAGTAAAGAAATATGAACGATTTTTTCGGGAAGCGGTCAAAGATCGAGTTGCGTATGTTACTTGAGATTAAGACCAGTGAAAAAGTTCGTTATTGTTCGGGAATAGTGGCTGTAGGGTTGTGTCTGCTTCTGTCGGCATGCACGGCTTCGCAACGGTTGAAATCAGCCAACAAAGAGGTAGCCAAAATCCTGGCACAAAAAACGGCGGGAGTGCCCAATGTGGACTCGGATTTTTCGATTGAACCGCTTCCCCGCATTGTGCTGAAAAATCTGGCAAAGAGTAATCAACAAACTGATTTTCTCGGGGAAAATGGAGCCAGAGTTGAGAAGGGGGCAGATGTGCTGAAGTTGGCCGATACTCTGGAACTGGCGATCAAGCATAACCGGAATTATCTGACTCGAAAGGAGACGATTTATCTACAGACGCTGGAACTGACTCTTGCTCGCTGGGAGTTTGCACCTATTTTTTCTGCCGACGGATCGGTGACTCGTGGGTTGGAAACGAGCGGGGTGACAGGTGGCGATGTGGCGGGCAATGTGGGAAGAGGGGTGGACAGTTTGATTTCGAGGAATTCATTTACCCAGCAGGGCAATGTGGGAGTGGAGATGCTGCAACGCACAGGGGCCAGAATTGCGGTTGATTTTACCAGTGATTTTTTGAGGTTTATAGGGGGGGATCAATCGATCAATAGCTCGAGGTTGGCCGTGACGCTTGCTCAACCCCTGTTGAAGGGTGGGGGGTATTTGGCAACCACAGAAAACCTCACCCAGGCGGAGCGCGAATTACTTTATACCCTGAGGGACTTTGCCAATTTTCGACGTGAATTCATAGTGGGGATTGTAGCTGATTATTATAATGTTCTACGGGCACGGGACCAGGTTCGGAATAACTGGATTGGATACCAGGGGTTTGTAAAGAGCGTGGAGCGAGAAAGGGCTTTGGCGGAAGAGGATCGTCGTACTCAGACGGAGTTGGGACTATTGCAGCAGGCATCACTAAGAAACGAGGGGGACTGGGTGAATGCCTTGCGAGATTATCAACAGCAGTTGGACGAGTTTAAAATGACCCTCGGTTTGCCGGTAGAATCGAAAATTGTGCTGGACGTGAATGAGCTGAAAAAACTAGCTCTGGAGTCGCCGAAACTTTCCCGTATGCAGGCGGTGAATGTAGCGATTGCATCACGGCCGGATTTGATTACTGCCAATGATCGTCGCATTGATGCCGACCGGCGGATCAAGGTGGCCAAGGTGGACTTGCGGGCGGTCGTGGATGTGGTTGGTGGTTATGACATTAACAGCCCATCGGGAGAGGCCACTCCAAAACTGGATTTCAAACGCAATAACTGGACTGCTGGCCTCGAAGTGGATTTACCTTTTGATCGCAAGGCAGAACGGAATAACTATCGTGCTGCCTATATTGCTTTGGAACAGAGTAAGCGGAATCTGGAACTGGCCTATGATGATGTGCGGCTGCAGATTTATGATGATTGGCGTTCGCTGGATCAGGCCCAGCGTAATTATGGAATCAGTATTTTGGGGGTGAAGCTGGCCCAGCGGCGACTTGAGGAGCAGGAGCTGCTGGGAGAGTTGGGGCAGGGGGAAGCCCGGGACTTGGTTGAGGCGCAACAAGACCTTACCAATTCGCTAAACCAGCGAACATCTGCTATAGTAGACCATACTCTCGCGCGATTGGGGCTGTGGCAGGACATGGGCATTTTATATATAAATAAAGATGGATCATGGGTGAAAAAATTAAAGGCGGAAGCGAATGAATAAAAAAATAATTTATATTACCCTGGCGGCCATACTAAGCGGGGTCGTATTGTGGAAAGGGATGTTTGGCGGCGGCGACACTGTGGCGGAAGATGCACCAGTTTTTGAAGCAGTAAGGGGAGACTTGGTGATTCACGTGTTGGAGGGCGGGAATATCCGGGCAATGGAGTACTTGGAGGTAAAAAACGAAGTTACGAGTTCTACGGGCACCAAGGTATTGAGCATTATTGAAGAGGGTTACGAAGTGACCGATCAGGATGTGAAAGATAACAAGGTTTTGATTCGCCTGGATCCAACCGAGATCGAAGAACAGATCATCGGGCACGATGTGGATTTTCAGCAAACGGAGGCGACTTACGCAGAAGCAAAGCAAAATCTGGAAATCCAGGAAAGCGAGAGCCAGAGTCAGATCAAACTTGAACGGCAGGCCATGCGCTTTGCTTTGCTTGATTTCCAAAAGTTTGTTGGTCAAAAAGCGTCGAAGGAAATTCTGTCTGCTGTGGATTTGCCCTATGATATTGAAACGGTTGATGCTTACGAAGAAAAAGCTACACAGGAAATTCTGGCAAGTTTTGATTCTTCCAAATTGTCGGATAAGGTGGTTGCCAAAAAAGAGGAAGAGGTGCTCAACGAGGAAGGCAGCCGTGCCTCGGGAGTTGATTTTGAAGAGTATCTGATAAAGGATAAATTGAGTAAGGGGGAGGCCGAGCAGACGATGCGCCGCCTGAAGGATGAGTCCTTGGTGGCCAAAACGGAACTGAGCGTGGTATCCGAAGCGGTTGAAGGAGCCAAGCGCTTGCGGGCGAAGGAATTTATCACCAAAACTACTTTGGAAAATGAAATGGTGAACCTCGAAAAAGCAAAATTGAAGGTGCAGACGGCAGCCACGGAATTGGACTTGTTTCGTGATTACGAATATCCCAAGGAAGCAGAAAAAATGTTATCCGGGTACGAAGAAGCTCTGAGTGAATTGATCCGTGAAAAACGGGAAGCAATGGCAAAGATGGCGCAGATGGAAGCTCGTTATCGGACCGCACGGAGGCGTTATGAATTACAGATAAAAAAACGGGCTGATCTGGAAGAGCAACTGGAAAGTTGCGTGATTAAAGCCACCAAGACTGGTTTGGTGGCCTACGGGGCCGCTAAAAAGGATCGTTACAGTCGCGATGCCACCGTCCAGGAGGGGGCGGATTTGAGGCGTGGACAAGCGATCATTACCATACCCGATATGTCCAAGCTGGCGGTCGATGTGGATATCCATGAATCCCATATCAAGAAGATTGAACTAGGTCAGAATGCGCGAATCACTGTTGATGCGGTGGCGGACCGGACCTTGACCGGGAAAGTGACCAAGGTGGCTGTATTGCCTGATTCGAATGCGTCGCGCTACAACCCCTCCTTGAAGGTCTATCCGACCAGAATTGAAATCGATGGGGAGCATGACTGGTTAATGCCTGGAATGACTGCCAAGGTGGAAATTGTGGTGAAAGAACTGAAGGGCGTGATGTATGTGCCGGTACAATCAGTCTTTTTCGAAGATGATGCCCACTACACTTTTGTTAGGGAGGGGGATGAATATGAGCGCAGGTCTGTGGATATTGGTGGGCACAACGATGAATTCATTGAAGTGAAGGACGGACTACAGGAAGGGGATGCGGTTTTGCTCAAAAAGCCGGAGGGTTATGATGATCCGGGGGCGAAGAAGGGAAGGCGGGACAAGGTATCGAGAACAGCCGTTGTGGAGAGGTACAAGGGAGTGAAGAAGAAGGTCTGATACCTCTTAATAAAGTTCGCAGGGCACCACGATGAGTGAGGCAGGAGATCCTATTATTGAACTCAAGGGTGTTGAGAAACACTATCAAATGGGTTCGTTTACGGTGAAGGCTTTGCGGGGCGTATCACTGAAAATTTTTCCTGGGAACTATATCAGTATTCTAGGGCCTTCAGGTGGCGGCAAGTCAACTATGCTTAATATTCTGGGTTGCCTGGACCAGCCGACTTTGGGGGAGTATCTATTGGAAGGTAAGGACGTCTCCCGTTTGGAGGATGATGATTTGTCTCAAGTGCGTGGCAAGCGGCTGGGTTTTATTTTTCAGAGTTACAATCTCATCCAGCAGCTGTCCGTCGTCGAAAATATTGAAGTGCCACTTTATTATCAAGGGGTTTCAGCCGCAGAGAGCCGGGAGCGAGGAGTCAAACTGGCGGAGCAGGTAGGCCTGGGAGGGCGTTTGGATCATCGGCCGACCGAATTGTCGGGGGGGCAGCAACAGCGTGTGGCCATTGCCCGTGCCCTGGCTAATGACCCGGCGGTGATCCTTGCAGATGAAGCGACGGGTAATCTTGATTCAAAATCGGGTGGGGATATTTTGCGCATATTTGATGAGCTGAACGAGCAGGGGAAAACCTTGATCCTGATCACCCATGACGAGGGAATGGCGGAGCGTACTTCGAGGACGATTCGTTTGCGGGACGGGCAGGTGGAATTTGATTCCATGTTCGGTGGCAAACAAGAGATTCTACCCCCCGAAGGCGAATGAAGTGGGCTTCATTCATAGAGGGTATATCCCCGGCACGGTTGGAAAGAACCGTGCTGCTTGGAATGAAGAGCTTGTGGATGCATAAGCTGCGGTCTTTGTTGACAGCGATGGGGATTGTGTTCGGAGTGGCCTCGGTGATTGCAATGTTAGCGATCGGGGAGGGTGCCAGTCACGAGGCCCAGGAGCAGATTAAGAATCTGGGTAGCCAGAATATTATTTTGCAGAGCGTCAAAGCGACCAACAATGCCGGTGCGGGGAAAGAGGAACGCAGTTTTGTGCTCGAGTATGGATTGACTTTTCGGGATATCGATCAAATCCGGGCAACGGTGCCGGGGGTGAGTGTGGTGGTGCCCGGCAGGAAGTTACAGGATTTTGTCTGGCGCGTAGAGCGTAATGTGGACACGATTATCATGGGAACGGTTCCGTGGTATCCCGAAATGCGTAACCGCAAGCTTTTGAGAGGGCGTTTTTTCACCGATATCGAAATGAAAGACCGATCCAATGTGTGTGTATTGAATACAGATTTGGCGGTAAAACTATTTCCCCTCAGCGAGGCAATTGGACAGGAGGTGCGTTTGCGATCGAGTTATTACACTGTAGTTGGTATTATCGAAAGCCGCCAGACTGATGCGGGTTCAGGAGGTGGTCTGGGTGGTGCTGCGGGCGGCAGCAAGGATGACGGAGATGCTTCGATGGAAATGTTGCTTCCGCTCAGCACTTTGCTGGAGCGTTTTGGTGAAGTATTGGTCAAGTTTCGTTCGGGAAG
>DAOUQC010000082.1 GCA_030625775.1 Verrucomicrobiota bacterium | reverse complement strand
GTGAAGATGAAAGGAGAGGTGAAGGTGGGCAAGTGGTGTGAGAATCCACCTAAATCCGTGCGCAAAGGGCTGATGTCGACCGTCATGGGGCTGTTTGGTGATTCCACCCTGCACCCTGAATACACATCTTCTTCGGAGAAGAAAACTGATGAGTCCGACGACAAGCAAAACTGAATCCGCCTGCCTCTGCCTTCGGGCAAGTCACTCCCCCGTCAACCTCACCACCACCCGACTCGCATCCTGCAGGTAAGTTGAAGCAACCCGGCAGATGTCGTCATTGCTCAGAGCCGCAATGCTCTGCTGGGTCTTTTTGTAATGATCCCAGCCGAGCCCCAATAGCTCATCGAGGCCAGAAATCGCTGCCTGGTTTTGTGCACTTTGCAGGCGGATCACTTCCTTGCCGATTATAGAATTTTTTGCCCGTTTTAATTCATCTGCCTCCAACCCCTGCTCTCGCATGCGCTGCACTTCATCCAACAAAACCTGCTGCACTTCATCCAGTTTTTCAGGAGAAGTTGCGGCATAAAAAAGAAAGCAGCCCGGCTCCAGACCCAACAATTGACTCGCTCCCACCGAATAGGCCAAACCAAGTTCCTCGCGGATTTTCACAAAAAGCCGTGAGGACATATCGCTGCACGCTTCGTGCAAAAGATCCAGCGCATCCCGATCCGGGTGCCCCAGTGCACAAGAACGAAACCCTGCCATCAAAATTGCCTGGGATTTTCCATGCTTCAGCGTGATTTCGCGCGAGCCCCCCCCATCGACCTGCGATACTTGTGACTTTTTGAAAGCCTGCTCCCCGGCCGGCAAGCTTCCCAACTTTTTCGTCACCAGATCGACGGCTTCATCTTCATCGAGATCACCATACACCGCCACCACCGCATTATTTCCACAAACATACTGCGAGCGGAATTGCTCCAAAACTCCACCGTTCAGAGACGCCACCGATTCCTCAGTCCCCGAACTTCGCAAAGCATAGGGATGACCCCCAAACAACTCACTGCATAAAGACCGCATCGCCACCGACATCGGCCTGTCGTTCTCCGCTTTGATTCCTGCCAATTGATACCCCTTCTCACGTTCTACAGCTTCCGGCAAAAATGCCGGACACCGCACCGCATCACCCAATAAATCAATCGCCAAAGCCAAATCCGGCCGCATCACCTCGGCCGATATCCCGAGGCTGTTATTCCCGGACGAAGATCCAATTGCCCCACCTACAGATTCGATTGTTTCCGCCACCTGTTCAGCAGAGCGATTAGCCGTATCACTTGTCAGTAAACTGGAAATCAAAGAGTTCACTCCATTGTCACTCTTTGTCTCAGCCAGCACTCCACCACGGAACACGGCCGACACATTCACCACTGGCACCCGGGAATCACGCTTCACCAATAAGGTAGTCCCGTTTTTCAAAGTAATTTTCCTCACCTCTGATTCTGCCTTAGCCCTTGAACCCGCACTCACCGTTCGCAATGCCCCGGGAGGATTCAATGACACCGCAGTCATCCCTTCATCAGAAAAATAACGCCCGACTACAGTTGCCACATCATCCAAGGACACCTCTTGCAAATGCTTGATATAATCCCGCGTATAATTCAAATTTTCAGCAAACAGCCAATTAGAACCCAGATCCGAAGCCTGACCGTTCATCGTAGTCAAAGTCGAAAACTGGGAATTCAAAACCATGCGTACTGCCTTATCCAACTCCGCTTGCATCAAGCCTCCCTGCTTGACTTCATCCAATCCCCGCAACAGCTCTTCCACCACCGTCTCACGTTTGTCTGGTTCACAATCCGCCGCCAACAAAAACAAACCCGTATTCGTCAGGCTGTAGGAACTGGCGCTGACCGAATGTGCCAGTCCAAGCTCTTCCCTGATCCGGCGATAAAGGCGGGAGCTTTGCCCTTGTCCCAGCATCATGGCCAATACGTCCAGAGCCGTCCCATCCGGATGACTGCCGCCGGGAATATGCCAGCCCAGCCTCATTCGACTCAAGTCAGTGGCAAATTCCTCATGCCGCTCACGGCGCCCTATTTGCTGAGGCTCTTCCGGCAACAATACCGACGATCTCGCCCGGCGGGGAATATACTCAAAAGCTTTTGCCAATTGATCATAAATCTTCCCGGCATCCACGTCACCCACCACCACAAAAAACACATTATCCGGTGAGTATTCACGCCGATAAAAATCGTTTAGGTCATCCCGGGTCAATCGATTGAAAATATCCAGATAGCCAATAACCGGATGCCGCATGGGATGCACCCGAAAAGCTGTCGACAACAACTGTTTACTCAAAACCTGGCCGGGATTATCGTCACCCATGGCGAATTCCCGCCGGATCACTTCCTGCTCTTTATCAAATTCCTCCACCGGAAGACGCGAATGGCAAATCGCATCTGCTAAAACATCCAGGCAGATTTCTGTTCCTTCACGCGGAGTGTCGATCCAGTAAACAGTTCGATCAAAAGAAGTGTAAGCGTTGATATACCCACCACAGGATTGCACCTCTTCGGCAATTTTATTGGCATCCCGTTTTTCCGTCCCCTTGAATAGCATGTGCTCCACAAAGTGAGCCATGCCCGCCCCCATTTGCGTCCCCTCGTGCATGCTGCCCACCCGACACCATGCCTGGACACTCACCACGGGCGCATTACGATCTTCCTTGATGATCAGCTCCAAACCATTCGGCAGCCGTCGCACCTGCGCTGTCGTTTCAGGAAATTCTATCGAAGCCATTATGATCCTGACTTCTGGTTGGGCTTCGTTTCGCTTCTCCCACGGACGCTGGCTTCAGATCTGGATTTTGCCTCCTGCCTTCTGATTGCTGGTTTGTGATTCTCTGCTTGTGGTCGAAACGGCTCGCAAAAAGCCTCATCAAAGGAAAATACCTCTTTGAAATCATCCCGGGAATCATCATCTGATTGTCCAAAAGCCCCCATCTCAATCAACTGGAACACCATCTCGCCAACATCCTCGGAGCAGGTCACCCCCCAGACCTCCAATACGGTTTCCGCCATCGGACCAAATTCATCCAAGGCCAAATCCCTAAAAGCGAACAACAATTCCTGCCCGCCGACATGGGGATACTCTTCTCCCATTTTTTCCTGCTTGGCGCGCACTGATTGATCCAATGCATCCCGCAGAAAAACGTACGCATCGGCGTCGTAGCGACTGCCCTCACGCTGAATTCTTACTACTGCTTCTTCAAAACCTATTTTCTGCATACTTCGATGATCGTGTACCCTGCCCTTACGAATTGGAGCATCTTGAGCCCCTTCGTCAAGTCATCAGTTCCTCTCAGCCAAACCCAAACGCGCTGCGTTCGGCTTTCATTGATAAAAAATCGAACAAATCAACTATTTGCCGGTCGAATTTCCTATTACGTGAGTCTCGACCCTGCTGCCAGCCTGATGAAACCTCTCCTCTTTAGCCCGCTAAATTTTCATTTTTTTCTGGTGCTTTCCGTAATGCTGATTACCTGCCCCTATTCGGCCCAATCAGAAATCCCTCCCCAAAAAACAACTGGCGGCAAAAAACTCACCTTTGAGCACCATATCCGCCCCATTCTCAAGGCAAATTGTTTTCAATGTCACGGCGAAGACCGGGAACTGAAAGGTGATCTTGATCTCCGGCTCCGCAAGGCCATGATCAAGGGCGGTAAAAATGGCCCCGCCCTGGTGCCGGGTGACCACAAAAAGAGCCCCCTCTACACATTCACTCACGACAAGGAAATGCCCCCCGAGGAGAGCCCTCCCCTCAAAACAAAAGAAATCGATCTTATCGCCCGATGGATAGATCAGAATGCCCCCACTGCCTATCCCGAACCTGATCAGATTCCAGCTGCGGGAGAGCTGATTATCACCGGCGAAGAACGTGCCCACTGGTCATTTCAACCGATCAAAAAACCGGCCCTTCCACAGCTCAAGTCTCCGACAAACAGTCATCCGATCGACTTGTTCATCACCCGTAAACTCGCAGAAAAAAAACTCAGCCCCTCACTCGTAGCTTCACGAAGCACCCTGATTCGCCGGGCCACCTTCGACCTCACCGGCCTGCCTCCGACCAGGACTGAAATCGATGACTTTATGAGAGATCAATCTCCCTCTGCCTGGGAGCGTGTGATTGATCGTCTGCTCGCCTCTCCGCGATACGGGGAACGCTGGGGACGCCACTGGCTGGACGTCGCCGGTTATGCCGATTCCGAAGGTTACGACGACAAGGATGTCGTTCGCCCCGATGTCTGGCGCTACCGCGACTACGTCGTGCGTGCTTTCAACAACGACAAACCTTTCGATCAATTCATTGTCGAACAACTGGCTGGCGACGAACTGGCTGGTGCCACCTACGCTGACGCTAAAACCCTGGCCAACAACAATGACGATGCTCTGGAAAAACTAACCGCCACGGCCTTCCTTCGCATGGGGCCCGACGGCACCGGCTCGGCCCCCGCAGCCGAACTGCAAAAAGCCGCCAATCAAAACATCACCGAGACGCTGAAGATCGTTTCTTCGTCCCTGCTCGGCCTGACCATCGCCTGTGCCGAATGCCACCACCACCGCTTCGATCCTATCCCGCAGGAAGATTTCTACCGCATGCGGGCTGTTTTTGCTCCGGCACTGGACTCCTCCCACTGGCGCAAACCCACATCCAGCCGGCTTGCCCTGCTCACCGAGGCTGACAAAAAAGTAGCAGATGCCATCGAAGTGGAAGCCAAAAAAATCGACGTGCTTACCAGGAAAAAAGGTGGTGAAATTTCGGTGATGATCTTCGAGCGCGTCATCAGCCGTCTACCTGAAAAACATCGCAAGTTTGCCCGCGAAACTTACAATACTTCTGCAAAAGAACGCAGCCCCGAACAAGTGAAATTCATCACCGAAAAATTCACCGTCATCAATGTTCCCAAGACCTATGGGGGTGCTTTGCAAAATTATGTCGACATCGAAAAAGACAAAAAAGAATTGAAAGCAAGCATTGACCTTTACAGGAATGCCTCTGCCGGAATGCGCAAAACCAAACCGCAACCCGACTACATTCGCGTCGTCACGGAAAACACTGCTAACACCCCCCCAGTTACAAAGGTGTTTTACCGTGGCGACCATACTTCCCCGAAACCGGATCCAATGCTGCCATCGGATTTCACTGTGTTGACCCAGTCCAAAAGCAAAAACATCGCAGACAACGACCCGTCCTTGAAATCTTCCGGGCGCCGCCTGGCTTACGCCCGACACCTCACCAACGGGCAACACCCTCTGACCGCACGGGTTCTAGTCAATCGTTTCTGGCTGCACCATTTTGGCCGCGGCATCGTCAATACCCCGGGAGACTTCGGCCTGCGTGGCAATCTACCTACCCACCCCGAGTTGCTTGACTGGCTCGCCCGCGACTTCATGGAAAACGGCTGGAGCGTGAAACGCCTGCACAAACTCCTCATGAGCTCGGCCACTTACCAACAATCTTCCTTACGGCGCCCGGATCACGATCTGGTCGATGCCGACAACACCCTGCTGTGGCGGATGCCGGTGCAACGGCTCGAAGCCGAAACCATTCGTGACAGCATTCTTGCTGTGACTGGAAAACTCAATCGCACGCCCTTTGGTGCCCCCGTCTCTGTAGCTCCGACCAATGACGGTTCCTTCGTCGTTGGTGGCGGGAAAATTTCGCCCGATGGCAGGGAATACAAACGCTCGGTTTACGTGCAGGCCCGGCGCTCCCAACCCGTCTCCATGCTTGAGGTTTTTGATGCCCCGCAAATGGAACCCAACTGCGAAATTAGAAATTCTTCAACTGTCACCCCACAATCCCTGGCCCTGATGAACAGCGATTTCATCCTCAACCAAGCCGAACTGTTTGCCGACCGTGTTGTCACCGAGACCGGATCGGAAGCAAATTCCGAAACCCACATCCGCCATGCCTGGCAACTTGCTTGCGGGGAAGCTCCCAGCGATGCTGAGTTCGCCGAGCTCAAGCTGCTTTTTGATGAGCAGCTGGCTTTGTTCACCGCATCCAAGGATAAAAAAGACACAGCCTCTCCTGACAAAAAAGCCCTCGCCTCCCTTTGTCAGGTTCTGTTTCAGACCAACCGGTTTCTATACATTGATTAATCGTATTCCCCTTTCGCCAATTTCCACTTGCCTGCCATGAACTCCACCCGCCGACACTTTTTATCCCGCAATGCACTGGGCATTTCTTCCCTGGCTCTGGCGAACCTTTTGAAAGATGATGGACTGCTGGGGGCCGAACCTTTCAAACCTGTCGCCGCACCAAAAAACTACGACCTGCTGCCCAAGCATCCCCAGGCAGAGCCGCAGGCCAAAGCCATGATCTCAATGTTCATGGGCGGTGGTCCGAGCCACTTGGAATTGCTCGACCCCAAACCCATGCTGGATAAATATGCCGGCAAGGATTTCCCCAATGCCAAGAATCTCAAATTCGACAGTGTGGGCCAGGCCAGTGCCAAGCTGATGCCCTCGGCTTATTCTTTTGAAAAATGCGGTCAGTCCGGCACCGAGATTTCCGAACTGCTGCCAGAGCTCAAAACCATCGCCGATGACATCACCGTCGTTCGCTCGATGACCTTGCCCGATATCCGCAACCATGTCGCCGGCATGCGGGCACTGACCACCGGGCGGGGACAAGCCGGATGGCCCTCCCTCGGCAGCTGGCTCACCTACGGGCTCGGTTCAGAAACCAATAACCTGCCCTCTTTTGTCGCTCTCATCGTTGGCAATAACCCTCCTGGATCGCCCTTCTGGGACTCCCGCCACTTGCCATCGATCTACCAGGGAACCGTCGTTCGCGAGACCGAACCCCGCATCATGAATCTGACTCCACCCGCCCATCTAAAAGGGCCTGCCCAGGAGAAGCAACTCGCAGCACTGGAGAAACTAAATCAGATTCACCTCAAGGAGCGCCCGGGTGAAAATGATCTCTCGGCGCGTATCGCCTCTTACGAACTCGCCGCCCGGATGCAGACCTCCGCCAGTGATGCCCTTGACCTGAGCAAGGAAACTGCCGCCACCCGCAAGCTTTACGGGCTCGAAGACAAAAACACCAAAAAGCTTGCCGAAGCCTGCCTCATCGCCCGCCGACTGGTCGAACGCGGCGTGCGCTTTGTCCAGATATGGAACTACGCCTGGGACATGCACGGGAACCTCACCGCAGCAATCAAAGCAAAAACCGCTGCCGTCGACAAACCTTGCGCAGCTCTGGTCAAGGATCTCAAATCCCGTGGCCTGCTCGACTCCACCATCGTCCAATGGGGCGGTGAGATGGGGCGCCTGCCTGTTATCCAGGATCGTGGTGCCGGAACCAAACCTGGGAGGGATCACAATACCGAGGGTTTCTCCATCTGGATGGCAGGAGGAGGCATCAAGGGTGGACACGTACACGGTGCCACCGATGACTTCGGCCACCGCGCGGTTCACCAACCTGTCACCCAGCACGACTTCCATGCTACGATTCTAAAACAGTTCGGCCTCGATCCCAATAAGCTCACCTTCCAGCAAAACGCCCTTCCCGTCGCCCTGGTGGAAATGGAAAAAGGTAAAGTGGTGGATGAGATTCTGGCGTGAGTGATATGTTTGATATTTTCGCCCGCACCGAGATTAACCCGGCGTTCGCAGGAAAGCTTGAAGGCCACGTTCAAGTGGCTGGGGATGAATCGGATCTGAGCTCCATTTCGGATGATGGCAGCTGATTTAAGCCAATAGCTTGAAAACCTATGGTTTCAGTAATGCCGATGCTCCTGAGCCTACGGGCACGGACGCAGGCACAACCAGCCCGTAGTTCAGGGCTGCTCCACTTTAGGAATAGCTGGTACTGCCCGGGGTGACGGATTGCGATATTCAGGCGGCTCTGTAAATGCTCCAGTGACAGGTTCCGGCTTCTTCTTTTTCTTAAAGACATCAAACCAACGCCGCTTACCTTTCATCCTCTCTTCCTTGACTTCCGGAATCGCAAATTCGATACCTTCAACAGCTAGCTCTGAACGTCGAGCCATATCCAAATGAACCTGTGCCAGATCTTCTGTAGTATTGATAATAAAGGGTTGAATAAAAATCAGTAGCTCTTTCTGCTTCACCTCTTTCTGCGTCGTTCCTACCAGATGCTTGATCACTGGAACGCGGATCAACCAGGGAAAGCCATTGTGTGATTCGCTTTCGGATTCCGTGATCAGCCCACCTAACAGCACCGTGTCCTTATTCGGCACAGTAACTGTTGTAGTCAGCTCCTGGGTGCCAATGACAGGGATTTCATTGCCACTGATCACAATACTACTAATGATGTTATCATTTATTTGAGCCACTTGCAGGGTCACTTCATTATCCGAATTAATAAGCGGTATAATCTCCAGTTTGAGATCCACATCCTTGAAGGTGATGTTTGAGGTCACTGAACCCGGATTCACAATGCCTCCATTTAAATTTGTCAAAGTCTGGCTGGGCACGGGAACCTGCTCTCCGACGGATATGACAGCCTTTCTATTATTACGAGTCACCAATGATGGACGGGAGAGAATTTTAAAACGATTGGTGGCTTCAAGCGCGCTGATATACGCGCTGAGTTTGTCATTAAATTTCCCATAAACACTCAACCCGGCAGTAGGCGGCAAATCTGCCACCTGGGTCAGCAAATCAGGATCCACGACGGCTCCCGTGTCTCCACGAGTGAAAAAACTGCCAGCACCGCGAACGCTGTTCTGATCGAGTTGAAACTGGTCAACCGTGCGCACAATGTCAATACCGTAATTGAGATCATCACCAATGGTTAACTGGCCAATTACCGTCGACAGGTAAATTTGTCTTGGTTTGATATCCATTTGATCCAGCAACTCCTTGACGATATCAAGGTGCTCGGGTGGACCGGAAACCAGAATACTGTTGTCTTCGGGATTAGATATCAAAAGCGTTTTACCTACCACCATAGACTCAGGCGAGCCTTGATCCTCCGGTTCTCCCAATGACACACCGCCCGAGAGAGAACTAGTTCCGCCCGCTCCACCGGTTCGCGTAAGATTCACCGATGCATTCCGGCGGGATTGTGTGGCACCACGTGTGCCAACTCCTGCCCCCCCCTCATCAACACCCCTGGAAAGAGCATCCGCTATAATAGGGAAAAAATCCTGAACCGATATGTAGCTAAGCGTGCGCTTAAGAAAAGTCTGGATCGCTGCCGGAGCATCAAATTCTTCGATCAGGCTCTCTATATAAACCATGTCCAGAGGACGGGCGATGGCCATAATCCGGTTGGTTCTACTCACCGCTACGACATGGAAACTGCCGGCAAGATTCTGCTTGGCTGAGGAGGGCGTCAGGGGTGTAGGCGCACGGCGAGCTGGAGTTGCTCCTGCACCCTGCCGAATGGTAGTTGTGCGAGCCGGTGTTGCCGCAACTCTTGCCTGGGTAATCGCTGCCTGGGCTCCCAATAGTTGATTCAAATATTCTGCCACCACCTCGGCATCCGCTCTTTCCAACTGGAAAGATTTGCGTTCGGTTTCACTGGGCGGCACATCTATTTTGTCCCTAAGCTCAGCCAGACGGCGAATCGTTGAAGCATTCTCGGACAAGAGCAACACTGGAGTCCCCTCCACAGGCGTCAACTGCCCGTATTCATGCAGTGGCATCACTCGCTCAAAAATAATCGCGGCCTCGGCTGGTTGTATGTAGGTAAACTCCATGACAAAATTCACCACTTGATCGGTATCCGGAAGCTTAGATGCATCGCTGAAAAATGGCACCCCCTCGCTCCGTGGATCTTTGCCTCCGCCGATGGCGATCAGTTTTACAGTGTCATTACCACTGGGCACAAAAGCGTATCCATTTAGCAACAAGCTCTTTTCAATGAAGGTGATCGCGCCAGTCTTTGTCAGCGGCAAACTGGTCGATATTGTCATGGTTGTTCCCATAACATTTATATCAACGATTACCTTTTTACCGGTCAGTTTTTCGTATTCGACTACAATCAGATCCAGTGGGAAACTCGGCCATTGTAATTTGTAATCAGCTTTTTCCGCAGCTTGCGCTTGGCCTTGTGCACAAACAAAATATGACGTCATCGACATTGAAGCCGCTAATAACAACAAACAACAGAATGCCCGGATCGAAGGCGTAAATGGTGAAATCTTCATCATAAAAATAGTTCAATGCAATGTCAAACCGCCTAAGGTTGAGCCGGATTCCGTTCCGTTGGAGCGGGCTGTTGTGAAGTTGGTTTACCGGGCACAATTACCTGCCCTCGAGGCACAGTGGAAAGTCGACGTTGATCCTGAATACTTCGCACCACTGGCGCCGGAGCTTGTCTACCAGCTGCTGCAAGTTGTCCCGCACGAACGCTGCTCTGTGCTCGGTTAGTATTTTGCATTAGAGCAGTATTGGGTGGCTTACTTGCCCGCGTAATTCTGGGCGGCTGCACCACTTTGTTACCCGCTACATTATTCACTTTTCGCCCCCGTTTCGATGCCAGCTTGGGTTTTGCGCCCAATAAGCCTGAATCATATTTCACCGTCGATAAGCTTCCATTGATCAATACTTTCGCTACCACATCACGCGGATTGCTTTCATCACTAATTTCAACCAGACGTATTTTGCTTTCATTTTCCTCTTCTGTATTGATTTTCTGATAAGCTCTGGTTTTCAAATCGATCAAATACACTACCGGTTTCCCTTCAACCACAGAAACCGCGGCGATTGCCAATTGTTTTTCCTCGACAGGTTTTTCCACGACGACGGCTGGCGGATGCACGTTCACCGGAACTTTTCCAAACGGCTCTTTGGAGAGCATCTTCTGGTAACGGTCAAATTTATAGATCTTGGGCTGCCATACCGCTTTGACGCTCTCTTCGTTAGCAGACCCCTGAGCTGGTGAGATCAGTGGCATAGAAACCAAAGCAGCAAGAACCATCCACCTGCCACAGTAGCCGTTGATGCTTCGCATTCGAGTTGTGATTCCCCTCTCCATTATTTTTCGTTGATCGCCACCTCGTTTACCGCTTGCCCAGCGGGTCTTTTTCTCCACTCCCAACACTGAAAGCGACAATGAACCATGCCCGGGTTTTTGACATCATATTTGAACTCAATATTACTGAGTGAGCGGAAATCCTTGGGCTCTTGAAAAGAGTAAATCCACTTCGCCAGTTGATCCAGAGTTCCCGATGCCCTTACACTCACCCCTGCCCGGGCAAAGCGATCTTCATTCTCTTCCTGCGGCTCCAACAGTTCCGAGTAATCAATCAGAACACCTGCCCCCTGGGCACTGCTTGCGACTATTTTCAGTAGTTCAGCATCCGCAGCTTCCCTGCCGGGAAAAGCCTGAATAGCCGAGTCCATCCAAGCTTGTTTCCCCTCCCACTCTGAGCGCTCTTCATACAGGGCTTCATCCTCGATCAGAGCCAGAGCCAATTGCTGCTGTTCTGTTTTCACGATTTCCATTTCCTGGCGCCACAACTTCAAGGCAAACACATTGCCAAAAATAAACAGCAAAACAAAAATCAGAAACAAGAGTTTCTTTTCTCTGGAACTAATTCGTGACATAATCGTTACGTGTACCTGTCGCCTTAAACACCGCACCCGGCCCTTTCTTACGGTTGCGAGGCTGGGGGAAACTCCAGTCGTATCTGGACAAACTTTGTTGACCGGTCAGGGTGGATTTGAAAGCTAGCGCCATGGGCACGGAATCCGCTTCTCCTGCCAGAATAATCCTTCCCTTGCTATTAATACCAAATTCAGTGAGTCGGACTCCCCGCTGGTTAATCGCTTCGACACAGAGCGATAATATTTCCAGCGGATATTCATCGGGATCAACCGCACTCTGGATTTGCTGCCATCTTGCCTTGGTCTCGCGCACATCGGCCACCTTGTGGGCCAGGAACTCCTGTCTTTCGCGATTCGAGGCCACCACTTGTTGAGTCCAATACAAACGCGCACCCATCGACATCAATAGGACGAGGTAGGCGGCGGCCAATCCCATCGCCAGCTTTTTATAGCGCCCCCGCTTAGTAGCCAGTTGACGTCGCTGTTGTTCAAGCGGCGGTAAAAGATCAACGGTTTCGATGCTGGTTTTTGGAGACAAGGCACTTGCGAACGTTGGTTTTACCCCTGTTCGAGCTTCTAGTTTTCCTGCAAGGAATGGTCTCTGTTCCGCCGTCAATCCGACCAACACAATATACTCAAGCGGAGGAATTACACCTTCCGAATCAAGCTGCATACCCAGACAATGAAGCTCCAACGCACAACTATGACCGTCTGCTGAAACCAACACTTGAAAATGCACCACCTCTCCGTCGCGGGTGAATGCCACCACGTCCTCTCCAAGCTCACGCCACACCACCATGGCATTGGCTGGCATTTGATAATAAAGCGGACTGACGGAAAACGCTTTGGCAGTAACGCTCTCCAGCTGCGCTTCTTGCAGCTTCTGTGTCGAAAGCGCCATCACCATTACCAAAACTCTTGTTGGCTCCCAACACACTACCTTGAAGGCGATCAGCTGACCCTCGCTGCTCTCCGGAAGTAGCCCACGTTTTTCCAATTGAAGCCGGATCGCGCTTTCCAACAGCGAATCATCGGTGGCGTGAAGCCAGAGTGGACAAACATTCAATGCTCCGGCATGCAATACACAAATATCCGTAGAAACTTGATCCAGCAGGGTATCCACTACTGCTTCTGTGACACAACCCTCCGGGCTTTCGGTGCCAAGCTGCCAGCCCTCGACATCAGGTCGAAGAAAGCTCATCTCTGTGTTTTTCGCTTGAGACATACCAATAACTGGCTATTGCTGTTTACGTTGAAGGACAACGGGTTGGGCACCCCGGTTCCGCACTATAACAGTCACCTTACGCGTTATTTGCCCTGCCCTGCCGATACTCGTTATTCTGAGAGTCTGGTCGGAAATACTAACACGTTTGGAAATAAATGGAAGCTTTTCCGGCGACACGCCGATGTTAGTCAGGGCTTCCTCTACACTGACAAATTCAATGTCATCCTCCGTCCCTTCCTCTCCATCGTCACCTGCCCTGGCTTCAATCAGACGATCTACGGACGACATCTCCTCACCGAGGACAGCCGCGATCAACTCGGCGGGTGCGTCATTGAGATCCAAGCGTCCACTGCTCCATAGGGTAAAACTCTCCCGCCAGTCCGGTTTGAGTTCTTCGATTTCCTCCATTCCCGCCACCATACGCATTTCCTCAAGCGAATAAAAAGAGTGATTCAAGGGAAAGCCCGCCAAACCAAGTTCTTCATAATCGTCCTTTTCCATTCCGTTCAATCGCTCCAAGTCATCCCCGTCGATCCAGTCCAGCAAATGATCAGCAAGGTAGGTCGCTTTGTCAAAATCCATTCCCCACAGGGTAAAAAGATCAATCAGGGGCTGCACATCCTCACTTAACAAGAGCGCGTTCACATTAAGTGCCTTGCCTTCACTTTCTATCCTTACCCGGAAGCCATCTCCCTCTTCCGGCATCTGGTTCAGGATCGGGTCGTATTTTTTTACCGTTGGGTTCACGGCTATCGCTATTCCGCTCTCAGCCAACTGAATTGCATGCAACGCTTCATTGTGACCATTGTTTAAATCCGCCCCATGCAACACCAGATGAAAGGTCATCGTGATTGTCAGAGTCAAAATCATGATGACTCCTAACACGAGTAACAAGGCAGCACCTCTCCGGGAGCCACTGGATGTTAATGAACTGTTGCCCGTCACTTTCATCGATTGGGCGGGTTGATCTGGTTAGTTTGATTGATATTCGGGTTCTGGTTTGGCAAAGGAGTTTGCCCGGGAAGCTGTTGCCCCGGCAGTTGGGGTTGCCCACCTTCTTGAGGTGCCACTTGGTTCGCTCGTATCATTCCTTCAATCACGTCCCTGGGGTTCACTACAGGAGGAAGCCAGAACACTCTTCTGATAGAGTTGCGGCCATCAACAAATACTAGATTCAGCTCAATATAGCGCGGTCGCCCCTGGGACTCCTCCCACTCTGTCAACCAATCTTCATCCAGGGGACTGTAAAAACGCCAGACCACATCGGCCAATCCCTCCATCAGGGACAGGTAACGCGACACCACATCATCCTCCCGCTCACCAAAGGTGTCATATCTCAATGAAAGGCCGATGCTCTCATCCTCCATCTCTTCGCTGATAATACTAACTGCGTCCGAGCGGGCAATGCCCCCCCCAACTTGAAAGGCTTCCGGTACATCATAGAGCCTTAGCTCCGACAAACTGTCTGTCCCGGTATCCTCCGAGAGCAATTCAAACCTTGCGTTGCCGGGCAGGGATTCAAGGTGCCTACGGAAGACCTCCAGACAGCGTTGAATTTCCAGAGTGCGCTGCTGATCCTTACCCACCTCGGCGCTCATTTCGATAGCGGCGTTGGTTAAAGCAAATGCCGAAACCGCCAGCAAACCTGTCAGGACCATGACCAGAATCATTTCCAGCAGAGTGAAAGCCTGGCGGTGTTGCTCTCTGTTATTTGTAGAGAGGTGCATAACACAAGGTTTTGGCAGAAAAATGCTGGGGCTGGCCGCTCTCTTGCCAATCAGCATTGATCGTAATTTTAAACATATCGGGTAATACCAGGCCTTCCATGTTTTCCATTTCCACTGGTTCAATGACAAGGCGGTAGGCCACCAACTCGTCATTGGATGGGATTTCAGTTTCACCTTCAACCAGTTCCACTCCAAAACCATATTCAAACAATAGGGAATGCACCTCAGCTTGAATCTGGCCTGCCTGCTTGCTTTGAATCGCCAGCAAAGCCACAGAATTCAAAGCACGGGACAGGGCCAGTGCCGCTATGCCAAAAATCAACACTGCCAACAACACTTCCAAAAGGGCACTGCCTATCCTCCGGACACTGAGAGACCTTGGCTCTCTTAGTCGGCTATTGGTGATATTCATGACAATTGGCAGAAACAGTTTCTACTGAACCAACAGAGTTTCATCGGTCGGATAGGCGGTCAGCGGATGCAGGGTGAACTCCAGCATATCACTCTTATATAACAATCGAAAAGCCACTGGTTCACAAATCCCCGATACAGGAAAATTCAAAACTTCACTTTCAAGCGACCTCCAATCCTGCTCTTTCCAGCGGCGAACAAAAACCTTAACCCCGGGAGTGATCGTTTTCTGTTCTATGTGTTCAACAACGCTTCCATCGTCATCACTATCATTCAACTCATGCACATCACTCTCTCCCATCAATCGAACACGCTCTGGGTCCAAAACAACCACATAAGGTTTCTGGTTCGCTACGCTCATACGCATAGCGCGCATCATCACCGACTGCATCTGCCTGGCACTCGATTCAACCTCATCTCCCTTCCATAAATACTGGGTCCCGGCTACTCCTATCCCCAGCAAGATCGCAAACACCAGCATAGCGAACACTAATTCCAACAGAGTAAAGCCGCCGCGGCTTCGTTGCTTACCAAGTAATTCCCCCCTCCGTGTTCTGCAAACCCTCATTCGTAACTACCATCCTGAATTTGACCTCCCTCAGTCCCAGTTACCGATGTCATCCTCACTTTTCACACCATCAGCCCCCAGTGAATACACATCGTAGGAATCCTTGTTCCTGATACCGGGAATTTTGTACTGGTAGGGGTTTTTCCAGGGGTCAATGATTCCGCTGGGCTTGGATACCGCCTTCCATTTTTTTGGTATCGGATTGGCCGTGGGCCGGGTCACCAAAGCCTGTAATCCCTGCGCATTGGTCGGATACATCCCACTATTTGTCCGATAAAGAAGGAGGGTGGATGTCAGCGTGCTCACACCTGATGTAGCAGTTGTCTCTTCCGCAGTACCTACCACATGTTTCATACTGACAGCTCCAACACCCACCAGCAGCCCGATGATTAGTAGAACCAGAATCATCTCCATCAGAGTGAAACCACGATTGCTTCTACGCTGTGTTCCAGAGACATGTTGGAATTTTACCTTCATCTTGTTGTCCTTAGATTGAGGCCAAGCCTAGCTCAATTCAGCAGTGTTAGCAATCACCCCCCCTGGGATTATAATCCATCACCGTCTTTCGGGTCCCGAGGAAGTCAAATTTTCAGGAGGATAGGCATTCTCACGGACCATATATGCGTTCGGCATGCTCGCACGAATTCCTTCCAAAGTGAAAATCTCATCAGGCTGCCCATTAGTCGAAGGGATTCTTGCTGGTATATCCTCAACCGGCTCACCTCCGATTGAGCCTCCCTGGTAAATTTCAGCCGTAACAGTTGCAGGTATCTGTTCGTATCCCAAATCTTTCCGAGTCCTGGTTCCTGTTTTGGGTTTCGACTTGAGAGTCACAGAAACAGGGGCGTCTTCCCGCTTCCTAATGCTATTTCCCGAAAATTCGGCCTCGTTGTGCGGAGTGAATGTCACTGCTAATGGACCGGAAGATGCCAATGGTCTTTTCCCAACTGCTGGAAGGGTGGCAGTTTCATCAGGGCTGCTTCCTTCCTTTATTGGCAAAATATAGACCAAACAAGCACCGATGAGGGCCATTGAAAAAAAAAGGTATAAGTGAAATTTATTCATACTTGATATCTATTTTTACGCCACGTGGCTTAAGCAACTATTCCATTTCGAGCAGAGGTAAAACACCAGCCTGACCAGAGAGTTCATCATTCAACCGGGATGGGTCTGTTATTCCTGACGTTCCAGACAGCGCTCGCAGGTTGATAGGCCATAGCTGAAATCGAAACAATATTTGACCCGTCCAGATACAATACCGAAAGCAGACCTGAACCCAATTCCTGGGAGATCAGATCGAGCTGTCCGTCACCATCAACATCCTGAACTCCTACGATAGTCTTTGAACTCAAGTTTGCCCCGTTCAAAGCTACTCCATCTGTAATTTCATAGCGAGTTGCAGCACTCATGTATGAAATTTCGACTACTCCGGTATTCTTATTTTGCCACAACAGGTCGGCTATTCCGTCTCCATCAAAATCGATCGCCGCAACTACACCCCATTCAGCTGCCCTTGATGCTGAGAGCACAAGCGCCGACTGAAATTTAAAGTCAACCAGAAACAGAACCTGCGAGACTCCGGTCTCAGAATTTTGGACGAGCAAGTCTACATGCCCGTCTCCGTCAAAGTCAGTTAGGGAAATGGCCCGCCACTGTGGCGATTCAAACTGATAATCCAATGCAAGCGATCCGGAAACAGTACTTCCGTTCTCCAAAAACCACACAAGAATTTCACCGCTTTGGGTGTTCTGCCACAGCAAGTCGTTGTCCTGATCGTTATCGATGTCTCCATGGCCGACTACCACCCATTCTGCCGTCCCGGGTTGAATTGAAAGGTTGCTTTCCCCTACAAGTGAATCTCCGGACAAAAATTGTAGCCTGACCTCGCCTGTTTCGGAGTTTTGCATGACCAGATCGCCCATCCCGTCTTCATTGAAATCACCCGGTGCGGTAGCTGGCCCGGAGGGAATCGTCAGGTTTTCCATAAATCCTGAAGGAGCAGCGCCCTGGATCTGAAATTGTAAAGGCCCTATCCAGGCTCCCGCCCCAGTATTTGAACTCCAAGGCCGGATATACCAATGGTAGGATGCCTCCGGCATATCTGTAATTGGAGTCCAACTGGTAACACCCTCCAACCAGTCATCGAAGAACACCCCACCCGCCTCCCCGGTAACGTAGAGTTGGTACAAAGTTGCGCCCGGTTCCGCCTCCCACTGAAACTGCGGGCGGGGATTTCCTGACACCACGCCGAGAGGACTTAGCAGAGCGAGCCCTTGTATCTCAAATTCTTTACTTTCCGACCACGGCGTCAGCCCGTTGGCGACACTCCCTCCGCGCAGCCACCATTTATAATTTCCAGACCCTAAACCCTCCGGGGGGGTCCATGTGGTTGCCGGCGCCTGAATCGTGGTCTCGCTCCACAGGGTGCCATTTCGTTGTAAGTAAATAATGTAGTAATCCAGTTGATTGGAACCATTCCAGGAAAATTCAGGCATGGTAACTCCACTGTTCTGCAATCCTTCCGGCGCAAGCGGCTCAGGAAGACCAATCGAGAATGACATCGGCTCTGACCATGGGCCGCCGCCCTCTTCCGGATTCCAGGGCCTCACATTAAAAGTGTAACTACCGGGCGGCATATCCACATCGGATTGCCACGAATCACTTGTGAATCCTTCCAGCCATATTGATTGCCAAAGCGCTCCGTTCACCGAAATAGACAGGTTGTAGTGAGTGGCACCGGGGGATCTGGTCCACGTGAACTGAGGGCGCCATTGACCTTCCACCTGAACCCCTTCAGGTGTTAGAAGCTGCGGAACACCTATCGAAAACGTCACCGCATCAGTCCACTGCCCATCGCCAGTGGCCGCATTCCAATCTTTCACATACCAGGCATAATTCCCGGCAGACAAGTTGCTTTCAGGAGCCCATGCGGTGCCTCCCTCCACCCAAAGCGTTTTCCAGAGAGCCCCGTCTTTGGTGATGTACAATTTATACCACTCAGCTCCGTCAACCTGGCTCCAGGCAAACTCCGGACGAAGCCCCTCGCCCACATTGGCTGCATAAGAATCCACAGAACCAGTAGCATCGCTTACCCGCACCCAGAAGCTGGAACCGTAGAGGGCTGTGGGAATAAGCAGATTGGGACTATCGCCTCCCAGCGGATTGGAATTATCGCCGGTCTGGCCTTCAAACCATTGAAAGGACAGCGCTGCATTTCCCTGAGTGGCTACCGTGAGAGTAACATCTGTCCCGCTATCAAAACTTCCTCCCACCGGATGAGTGAGAATTGGCCCGACTGTTCCCGAATCCGGCGTGACATCGGCAGTCCCCCCATTCGCACCGCTGAGGTGGGAGAGCGTGTAGACTCCCGGTGCAGCAGGCAGGGTGTAGGCAATGTCTCCAGCCGTATCCGGGCTTCCATTATCATACGAATTGAAACCCATTTCAGCATCAACAACAGCGCTGTTGGAATTCGTCGCTGAAAACCAGAAAAATTTAACAGGGACTCCCTCGGAAACTCCCAGTGCATTATAGTCAATCGGAGCAAAGGTGTCTGCAAAACCGACTTGCCCCCCTTGAAATCCACTCGCTGTTGCTGTGGTGACTCCAATGATAATATCGTCTGACCCGGCGAAATTTTCCCCAACTCTCAACTCCAACCCTGAAATGCCCGCCTTGTAAACTGAACCGAATCCATCGTTGTTCACATCTGCAACCAAAACCCCCACACTGCCGGCGGGAGTGTTGTCAACATTTCCGAAAAAATATTGAATTGTCACCGTGTCGGCTTGCACGCCAGACACAAAAAACAGGGCTGTGGACAGAAAACCGATCCAGGATACCGCTGAATGTATTCTAAAACTGTTCATTTAGTGTCATTCAGTTTTCTATGGATAATTCGCCTGGTTAACCCAAAGCACCGGGAGACCATTCTGAGAAACCGCCTTCCTCACAATCAACCCGGCTTCGGCGGGGATTACATCATTTCCGGATTCAGGAAAGCCTGCGTCGTCAATTACCCACTGCCCTCCGGATCGAAAGTAGGTCGCTGAGGGCGGTCGGTTCTTTGTGCCCTCGGTGTTATCGAGAATCAGCAATTCATCTTTCCGATCTGCCGAATCATTGCTCGCGCTTTCCTCAAAGGCTGATTCCAAACCCAGTTCGCTCAATTTGGCTGCTACCGGTCGATCAATCCCGATCACATTATCCTGAGCTTCATTGGCACTGGTCTGTAGCAAAATTGCTGAATCATTCGCGTTCACGCTCCCGCTGCTGAGTAGCTTCCAGGCAAGTCCACCCGATTTCGAGCGCATCAACATCACAGCAAAGGGACGAATAATCACCCCGCCGGCTGATGGGAACCCTCTCTTGGATTCCTTCCACCCCGAAGCGGTGAGGAAAAAGATACGGCTGGGACTTAGTGAAGTGCCGACGCCCCCCGCATACAGGAGTATTTCAAGTTTCCGGTCAGGCGGAAGATCTCCAGCAGATTGTTGCACGGCGGGCTGTTTAGCCGAAGGAAAAAGGGTTTCCAGCGTCCACCACTGGGTGATTGAGATTTGATCCTCGATTGCCATTTGTAATCCGGCTGCTCCCTCCAGATCCACAGTAACGGAAGAAGCTGTGTTGGATAGGATCGGCAGAACTTTCCCACTCTCGTTGCCAGTGCGAATGCGAATGTAGTGGGAACCTGCAAATTGGTTAACAGCACCAATGCCGGATACCGCCTGAAGATCCAGCGTCGCTACCCCGTCCGAAATTGAGGGTGCAGCTGATAATTTTCCTGAAAATTCAGCAGCCTGATGAAAGCCAACAGTGACCACGGTATCAGTATCCGGTTGGATATCGAGTGCCACAAAACCAACCACCGGAGACGACACGGTTTGTGCAACTAAAAAGTCGTTGAGAGTAAACGCTGTAAGCATCACGACAATGTAAAAAAAAGTGATGCGAAGGTTATTTTTCATCATAAATCCGTCCGCGCAGTATAACCCAATTCGACATGCTGCAATGAATCATCAAAATCGAGCAGCATTCCGTTTCTCAAGTAAGCATATGGATAGTTCGCAGCTTCTCCATGATCAAAATCTCCACCGTCAAATGCGTCGGCCCCACCATAAGTAACCGAACCACTTCCAAATACAGGATCATGACGAGGTGCCTCCTGAGCTTTGGCCACCGCCATTGAGAAAGCCAAAGCGAAAAGAGAAAATTTGATTAGAACACTGACCCTAAATCTGGATATATATTGGGTAACTCGTGACATGTTAGAAGGAAATTGTACTAATTATGCATATTTTATTTACCTTGCATACAAATACTTTCTTAGATTCAAGAACTTCAAGTATGGGGAAACTGTAAATGCCGTAGAGATGGCCAAAGAGGCTCACATTAATGACAAGCAGAAAGCAACGGCTTTGCACAAAAGGTGGAGGAAGATTACGAGTAAAAGTTCGCCAAAAAAACTCATCGCTGAAGCTAGTGCTTCGACCACCTTAAAATGATGGGGATCGTAGGACAAATTTCCATATTTGTCGGGGGTGGTTTACGCTGGCCTTAAATGACAGAATCGGAGCCGGAGTGTAACGTAGACCGCCGGAGGCAATTCTGTCCCACGGTGAACCTACCCTCTTAAGCCTGACAAGACAATAGGTGCTTACTAAATAAAGCAGATGACAGCGCAGTGCAGATATTCTATCGGGTGAGGATAAGGATAAAGTGATATCCCTCCTGATTTTTTCAGGTGACTGAGGTGCCTCTCAAAGATACTTGACTCGATTCCTGCCTTGAGATAAGATTTTTTCGAATCTCCCCTTGGACTGCCGAAACTGGCTGGCTATTTTCCACTTACACCGTTTGATTTAAGTCTTTTG
>DAOUQC010000083.1 GCA_030625775.1 Verrucomicrobiota bacterium | reverse complement strand
TGGATAGTCTGGCTGCAATTCCTGACGGCTCTTCTACTGGCCTTTAAACGAACGGTACCCTTGGCAGGCCTGGGTATTATCTTGTTGTATGTCCTGGCGATCGGAGAGTTCGGTTTTTTTCACATGCTGGATTACCTGCTTTTTCCAGGAGTGGGTTATTATTTCGTAGCAGGAAGCGCAAAGGGAGCCATGCTGCGCCGTACGGCTTTGCCGGCCCTTTATGCCACGGTTGGTTTTTGTTTGATCTGGCTAGGAATTGAGAAATTGATCTATCCTTCCTGGGCCATATTACTATTGGATGAACACCCGGCATTGGCTTTGGGCTTGAACCACGAATTTTTTGTCGTGGCGGCGGCCTTTATTGAAATCAGTCTGGGTTTCATGATTATGGCTTGCCTGCAGCAGAGATTGCTGGCGGTAACCATCTCACTGGTTTTTGTCCTTACGACCCTGGTATTTGGACGGGCTGAAGTAGTGGGGCACACTTTGATTCACGCAGTTCTCATTGTGTTCCTGATTGCAGGAGCTGGCAAGGCCACTCCTCCTTTGCACTGGATATCGGGGGTGAAGTGGAGGGTGTCAGCTGCGCTGCTGGCCTTCATTGTCATTTTGGGTACCTTTATGGTTCCTTATTTTTATGGGGCACAATTGAGTAATCTTGAAGCCAATAGCAAGGTGGATCAGGCGCATAACAGGAAGCTGATCGAGATCGACGATCTGAGCCAGGCTCCTGGACTGGCTATGTCGATTCACAAAGATCCTGTGGCGGGTTGGAATTTGGAACTGGTTACTGAAAATTTTGAGTTCAATCCGAAAGCAGCAGGTTACGACCCAGTTGCGGGACAGGGGCATGCGCATCTCTACATTGACGGGAAGAAAGTTGCCCGTTTGTATGGCCTTTGGTATCACATTCCGAGGTTGGAGCCCGGGAAGCATAAGGTCGTTGTTACTTTGAATGCCAACAACCACTCTGGGTTGTCTGTGAACGGCAAGGAAATCAGTGAGAGTGCTGAGATCGAAGTGGTGCCGCTGGCGGCAAGTGTGAGGTGATTTTTATGGCCTGGTGCCCTTTGGCCTAGTTCAGTAGATAGATTACTGAGCCGTGGCTAAGTAGGTTTGCGGTGACAAAGTCTGGATGAAGAAATAGGAGAATTTCTTACTCAGGGCGATCCTCATCGTAAATTGACAATAGTGTCACGAAAAAAGCACAGCTCAGAGCGATAGCTCCAAGCTGTGCTTTTTTGCTACGACCGGGGCCGCAACTGTTTGCTGCCTATTTTAGAAATGATCGGCTTTTCTTTTTGGTATCCGGCAGGAAATCAACGTGTTTGTATTCTTTGCGAAGCACCTCCTGTGAGCTGGTGTCCAACCAGCGGTCGAGGATGGTTGCGTAGAGCTGACGGAAGTCGGTTGATGTCTCGGACCAGGGGGCATCGCTTCGTCCATCTGACTGGAGAACGGGATGGGTGCCGTAGAGGCCGCCATTAAGCCCTGTGCCCACCGCATAAAAGGTGGACATAGTACCATGATCAGTGCCAGAAGAACCATTCTCGTAGGGTCGGCGCCCGAATTCGGAGTAAGGCATGACGATCACCTTATCCGACAGTTTTTTGTCTGCCAAATCTTTGGTGAAGGCATTAATACTGCTGGACAGTTGTTCATGGAGGTCGCCATGGCGGGCAACTTGCTGACCATGGGTGTCAAAGCCCCCAAGATCGAGCGAATAGACCCGGGTACCCATTTCAGCACTTACCAGGGCAGCAATAGCTTTCAAGTCGCGGGCTAATCTGTGATCAGGGTATTCAGAGTCAGCTTTGTATGAAGAGATGGTGTCCCTGACTTTTTCTTCAGTGATCAGGGCATTCATATAAGCCATGTTCAGGTAGTTCACCTTGTCATTTTTTTCTTTCTCTGCTGCAAAGATGGCAGTTTTCAATAACTTTGAGGTGTCATCATTGGCATCGAGCGTGCGTGTTGCTTGGGCATTCACGTCTGAAGATAGCATGCTGAAGACCGGTTGCGGACTCTTTGAGCGCAGTGTGATCGGCAGGTTGCGGCTAATATGCGTGGCGACGGGATAGTTGATTTCACGAACCTTGTCCTGTGGGCACTCGGCATCGAGATAGCGACCCAGCCATCCCGTTCCAGAGAATTCAAGCCCTCCGGCACGTTCATAGAAATCCTGTCCAGAAAAATGACTGCGGGTACTATTGGGGTAACCAACATCATGAAAAACAGCCATGTGGCCTTCTTTGAAGAGTTCTTCGTAACCAGGTGCCTGCGGATTAAACCCAAATTTCTCATCGACCATCAGGGCATCTTTTTTCGGGATGCCGATTTTCGGGCGATTTTTATAATATTGATCATCGTGGGTTGGGGCGAGCATGTTCAGGCCGTCATTGCCTCCTCCCAGTTTAATTAGAACCAATATTTTCCCGTCTTTGTCCAGTGCGGCAGATCCTGCTGCGTTGACAGTATCAACAAGGAAGGATGGTGCGAAAGAGCCCAAGGCCATCAGGCCTACGCCTTTACCTCCTGTTGATAGGAATTCGCGACGAGTTGTCAGGGATAGTTTTTTGCTGCGTTTATTTTTCATGGCAGATGTTATTGATGTTTTTTGAATGATGTTGAGTTAATTGCTTAGCAAATCTGATAATACTGGGACTGCAGAATGGCTTGAATGATTTGTTTCAATCTGACCACCCGATTTTCTTCATCGGTCGCGCGCGCAAAGTGCTCTTGCAGCGGAACGGTGTATTCGTCATTGGGTTTGATTGGTAAGAGGTAGGTGATGAAGTGTTCGACGATCTCAGCATCCGAGCGATCACCCGAGGCTTTGATGTATTCGCCGATGGATTCATTGGTTACCGTGTAGTTGCCAGCTCCTGCTTTGGACATTTTCATTCCGCGTCGGAATCCGTCCTCTGAGAACAGGCGATTAATAATGATGCGTCGTCCGTTGATAGTTCCGTTGTTCATCCAGAAAGCTCCACCGTTCCAGCCGTTGACGTCCGGTGGATCGGCAAAGGATTGACCAAGGAAGTCGAGTTCCCCGACGATGGTTGAGGTGGGTTCGACCTGAAGACCGAGATCCTGGAGTGCACCAAGATAAAATTGGAATGGGCTCTTGTAGATTTGTCCGCGGAAAGCGAGATCGTAGAACAGGCGGCTTTTGAAAAATGTTTCAAACAACCAGTAAACATTGAAATCGGCCTTCCTCCACGCTTTGCCAAGTGGTTCAAGATATTCGTCAGACAGTCCGCCTTCGACGAGGAATTCATGACTCAGTTCCCTTGCCAAGTGGGTTTCAGCACCCTCTTTAGTGAAAACAAGATCGACAATGGCATCTCCATCATATTTGCGTGCCCGTCCGTAAACCCGTTTACGACCGCTGTCGTGTAGTTTGGCATTGAGCATCAATTCATCGTCCCCCTTCTTCAGGGTGTAGGGGTTTATGTCCGGGTTATTGACATAACCTGTGAAAGCTTTGCAGGCTTCTTTGATGTCATCTTCGTCATAACCACGATCAACTCCCAATACGAACAGCTCCTGCAGTTCACGGGCAAAGTTTTCGTTCGGGCGAGCAGCGGTGCTACCGATGATATCCAGCATTTTGCCCATGCCGGTGGTTTTATACATCTTTTTGATCATGTCCGGATAGTTGCCATAAAAATTATCACGCAACACACGGTGATGATTATGGATATCCGCCATGTAGTCTGTTTGAGTCCGGATCGAACTGAAATTAACCACACAGACATTCTGCAGGAACAGATTGAGCTTTTCGAAGGCGGAGTTCTGTGGGCGACTGGCAATTTTCAGCCATTCGTGTCCGTAGTCAGCCCAATATTTACGCTGTTTCATGTCCGGTCGACTCACAAACATGGTGGTGAACTTGCCGGTGGCTTTGCGGGTTTCATTCCTTTGATAGGCGTGATGGGCAATCACGATTCTTCTGGCGTAAGGATCACGGAAAGACATGTTCTTGATTTTACCCGCCTGTTCTTTCCATCGGTTCTGTGTTTTGGCCCATTCGACAGCAGTTTCAAATTCTGGAGAAAGAGCAGCGTCAGCATTGTCAGCATAGGCGTCGATCACCGGATGAGGTTGTGGATAAGCGGCACGCTTGAAGATATATTCCATGGAGCCATCCAATCCGGCACGCTTGAGCCGGGTTACATCTGCAGGACGAGCCGTCCATGACGCACGTCGCAACAGGTGGCGGATTTTATCTTCATCCCATTCGGAAGCATCAATGGGTTTCCATGCATCACGAGGATTTACGGCAGGTTTCAAATTCATTGTATTGTTATATGTGGTTGAGTTTCTATAAAAAAATAACGAGCCCCATGGGCTTTGTTACACAGTTCATCAAATTCACCGCCGAATGTCAAAGTGCAGTCAATTGGCGCGGAATGAATGACAATATATGCGCAATTGAGGCGAAAAAAGCCAGATTTGAGCTAGAGCTGATCCGACGAAATCTTATGTTATCTTCGCCTTGTTCGTACACGGGCTCCGCATCAATCGCTCTTCGAACCTTGGTTCCTGGCAGGAAAACCTGCTGGAAATTTGCTGCCTTGACCGGGAAAAGGGTATTACAGCTTTTCGCCACTGCGCACGTCGTACCAGCTATCAACTTTGCCCTTAAGTAGAGCGCACTTGATTTCTTTTTCATTGATGCCGAAGGCGGTTTCCGATTCGATGACAACATAGGCAGTGTCGTATTCGACTCCGCCGATTGTTTCTTTACCTGTCCACTTCCACTTGACGGCAGCTTCCAATTCGATGGTGGCTCCCGCTTCGCCTTTGCGCAGGCTTACCTTCAAAGGTTCGAAGCGAGGATCACCGCCGTCGTTGTAGACAGCCAGAGCTTCTTCATTGGCGATCGCTTTCAGGATTCGTTCGCGCTCGGCATTGCGTTGTATTTCCAAAACCTCCATTTTTTTCCTGACGAAGGAATCGTAACGAGCTTGAATGCGTTCTTTCAAATCAGTTTCGTCAATTCTGAGAGCTGCGGTGACCGGCACACCGGTGCCGGTAGAAAGGCTGAGTATGTCGTTATCAAGTTTTTGAATCGACATAGAGGCACCAACCGGAAGTTTGCCAGTAGCCACTACTTTTCCACCTTCTTTGATTTCAAATTCAACGGGAACCCGGATAGCCACCATTCTTGGGATTGCTTTTTGGGGTATATCGCGCCAGTTGCCTACGATTTCGATTAAAGGAGTGATTTTTGGATCGGGGTATTGATCGATAACCTGCTTTTCGACATCGACCATGTCAGCCTCGGGTTTTGTCTCAGCAGGTTTCTCCGGCTTGGTTTCAGGTTTTTTTTCCTTTGGTTTTTCAGGTTTTTTTTCTTTGGTTTTTTCTTTGGGCTCAGGTAGCGGAGGAGCCGGGGCAGGGGCCATTTCACTCTCATCCGGAACGGGTTCGGTTGTTTTGGCATCGGCAAGATCTACATCTTTGTTGCCGGAGTTTGCCAAATGCAGCATGTAAACTGCAAAAACCACTGATAAAGTGAGAAAGGAATATATGCCCAGAAAGAGCCACATCGACGATCTTTTTCGCCGAGAGTGTAGCGTACCTTTTTTGGGATGGCGGGGTTTTCTTCGCCTTTTTTTTGCGGGTTGAGTCATCGAGGTTAACCAATCATAATTGGGCAGCAGACAGGTAGTACGATTCTATAAACTTGTAAGCCAAAGTGTTTGGTTTTGTCAACTGAATCAGTGGGTACTAAAAAATAATCTAGTAGAGATTTTTGCCGAATATTTCTTAAAACGGGTTAAATTGAAATAGTGAATGATGAGTTGATCTATCTAGACAATAATGCAACGACCCGGGTGCATCCGGAGGTGTGTGCCGCAATGGAGCCGTTCTTGGCAGGTGATCTTTATGGCAATCCGTCTGCGGGCTACCGATTTGGTAAACAGGCGAAGCAGGCATTGGAGCAGGCAAGGCAGCAGGTGGCTTCGTTGTTGGAGGCACAAGCGGAGGAGATTGTGTTCACTTCTTGTGGCACTGAGTCAAATCATACCGCGATCGAATCGGCCTTGCGCTGCTTTCCAGAGCGTCGCCACCTGGTGATCACGGCGGGCGAGCACAGCGCGGTGGAAAATCCTTGTGCAGTTTTGGAGTCCCGTGGTTACCGGGTGACACGGCTGGGACTGGATGAGCAGGGCTTGATTGATTTGGAAGAATTGGAGTCAGTGGTGGATTCCGATGACACGGCACTGGTCTCGTTGATCTGGGCGAACAATGAGACGGGGGTGTTGACGCCGATTGAAGAGGCGGCGCGTATCGTGAAGGAAAAGGGGGTGTTGTTTCACAGCGATGCGGTTCAAGCGGTGGGTAAGTTGCCTGTATCACTGGCAGATTGTGCAGTGTCGATGCTTTCCCTGTCGGGGCATAAATTGCATGCGACCAAAGGAGTCGGAGTGCTGTACGTGAATCGTCACATACGCTTTGAGCCTTGCCTGCTGGGAGGAGGGCAAGAGGGAGGACGGCGTTCTGGAACCGAAAATGTTGCAGGGATCGCGGGGTTGGGGCATGCGACGGGGCTTTTACAGAGTGCCTTGGCAAAAGAAAACCACCAGCAACACTTGAGCCGCCTGAGGGATTGCTTTGAGCAGACTGTAATCAGTCGAGTGGGCAATGTGTTGGTCAACGGGCATTGTGAAAAACGTTTGCCAAACACATCAAATCTCTGTTTTGAAGGGGTGGATGCAGAGGGGCTTCTGATTTTGCTTGATAATGCGGGTATATGTTGCTCTCCGGGCTCAGCCTGCAGCACTGGATTGGTCAAGCCCTCGCGAGTGTTGACGGCGATGGGATTGTCCTCTGCACGGGCTCGCAGCAGTGTGCGCTTTTCTGTGTCGATGTTCACGACAGAAGCAGAAATTGATCGTGCGGTCGATGCCGTGGAACAAGCAATTCTGAAATTGAGAGTGGTTCTTCCCTCGAATGGGGCTTCGGTAGTGAGAAATACGTGATTTCCGACTAAAAAGAGTGTTGTTTTAGGATTTGACCGGATGGGGGTTTGCTATCACGGTAGCGCTCGCTTTTGAACAAGGACTTACGAATAAAAAAATGCCTGATCAGAACATTATACCGCGCCATACGATTTCAGTGCTTGTAGAAAACAAGTTCGGGGTGCTGGCACGTGTCGCGGGCATGTTCAGTGGCCGTGGTTACAATATTCACTCTCTGAATGTAGCGCCAAGCCATGATCCCAGGCTTTCCCGCATGACGATCACGGTACGTGAGCGTGAGAATGTGCTCGACCAGATCATCAAGCAGTTGGACAAGTTGGTGGATTCGATTGAGGTGGTGGATTTCCGCGAGGGGGACCATGTGTTCCGTGAACTGGTGCTTATACGGATCAAGGCTGACAAGGAAACACGTCCGGCGATCATCGAGATGTGCGATATTTTCCGAGCCAAGATTGTCGATGTCAGTCCGGATAAAATCACCGTTGAGGTGACCGGCAATGAAAGCAAGATCACCAAGTTCATAGCTTTGATGGAGGACTATGAAATCCTCGACCTTACCCGAACCGGGAAAATTGTATTGCCTCGCGCAGATCAGGAGCGCGTTGGATTACAGGACTAACAGGTCCGAAATTGCGGACAGCGTTTGCTATGAGCTTGTGTTGCCCATCAAGGCAGCAGCACTTCAACGGTTAGTTTGTTCTGGGACTGAATAGGATTGGGTCTGAGTGGGTTGCGGGTTTTTTGATGATTCCAGCTGGTTTTTGTAATGAACGGCTTAGATTAGCATATTAAAACAATGGGAAAAAACGGATACGCATTGTTTGATCTAGATCACACCTTGTTGCCATTTGACACCCAGGTGCTGTTTTGCAATTTTGTGTTGCAGCGTCAAGCAATTCGCCGGCGGTTGTTTGTATTTATTTTTGCCCTGTTTTTGCCTTTTGCATTGTTGCGGATTTGTAGTTTGCGCAAGATGAAACGGGTGTTTTCATCTTATCTTTGGCGACTGCCCGAACAGCGATTGAGGCAGTTAGCCCGGGAATTTGCCGAGCAAGAAGTGCCGCAGGTGGTGTATCCCGAAGTATTAGCTGAGTTAAAAAAACATCAGCAGGCGGGCCGGGTGACTATTTTGAATAGTGCGAGTCCTGATGTTTATGCCAAAGAAATTGCCCGGGTGCTTGGTTTTGATCACTGTGTGGCCACCCGTTTGCGGATCGAAGATCCCATGCCTTTGATTCCACATATCGATGGTCCGAATAATAAACATGGGGCGAAAATCCCACCGATGATCGAGCAAGGGATGCTGCCTGAGGGATTTGATCCTGATCGTGGAGATCAGTTGCCTGATAGTTACGGGTATTCCGATAGCAGAGCGGACGTGCCTTTGCTGAGCATTTGCGAGCAAGGGATCATGATTCATCCGAGTGAAGTTTACGCAGCGATAGGCAAGGAGCGTGGATGGACAACGATGATGCCCGAGCAGCCTTACGAGGGCAAGTGGGGCGGACGTTGGGCGTCGATTCAGCAAGCGCTGGGGGTTTACCGGAGGTGAGAGTTTTTGGGTGGATGTGACCAGGTGAAAAGGAAATGAGGGTTGAGAGGCATGGGGTGGATGCCCATGCTACGCTTGCTACGAAGGAGGGAGTTGATTTGCTAATAGTTGGTAAAAAAATAGCCCCATGCGAACGACTCGCATGGGGCTATGAATATTAGCTTTCCAGCTGAGACCTTTTTTAACCTTGTGCGGTTGCGATAGGCTTCATAGCGGTCATGTAACCGCGTAACTCAGCGCCAATGATTTCAACGGGGTGGTTGCAAATCGCTTGGTTGACTTCGGTCAAACGGCTGTTGTCCACTTGGTTGTCTCCGGTATTGAAGGCGGTGCCGATCACGCTGGTATCCACTTTATTCATGAAGTCTTCGAGCAAAGGCACACAGGCGTGATTGAAAAGGTAACAACCGTATTCAGCGGTGTCTGAAATAACCGCATTCATTTCATACAATTTTTTGCGTGAAATCAAATTGGCAATCAATGGGGTTTCATGCAGAGATTCATAATAAGCACTGGCATTGATGATGCCTGCTGCGGTCATGGTTTCAAAAGCAAGTTCGACACCAGCCTTGACCATTGCGACCATCAATACGCCATTTTCGAAATACTCTTGTTCGCTAATCGCCATGTCACCAGCAATTGATTTTTCAAAAGCTTCCTCATTGGTCTCTTCGCGCCAGGTGAGTAGGTCTTTGTCGTCATTGGCCCAGTCTGCCATCATGGTTTTAGAGAAGTGACCGGTCATGATGTCGTCCTGATGTTTTTCAAACAAGGGGCGCATGATATCTTTCAACTCTTCGGCCAAGTCGTAGGCTTTGATTTTTGCCGGATTGCTCAAGCGATCCATCATGGTGCTGATGCCGCCATGTTTCAAAGCTTCGGTCACAGTTTCCCAGCCGTATTGAACCAGCTTGGAAGCATAACCAGCATCAATGCCGCCAGCGATCATTTTGTTGTAGCAATGGATGGAACCTGTTTGCAGCATGCCGCAGAGAATGGTTTGCTCGCCCATCAAATCTGACTTCACTTCAGCCACGAAGGATGATTGCAAGCAGCCGGCTAAATGCCCACCGGTACCAGCAGCATAAGCTTTGGCAATTTCCCAACCGTCGCCATTGGGATCGTTTTCGCGATGAACGGCAATCAAGGTAGGAACACCGAAGCCACGTTTGTATTCTTCACGCACTTCCGTGCCAGGAGACTTGGGGGCTACCATGATGACGGTTAGGTCTTCACGCACTTGCGTGCCTTCTTCGACAATGTTGAAACCATGCGAGTAAGACAAACAAGCGCCGTTTTTCATCAATGGAACGACTGCCCCAACAACCGCGCTGTGTTGTTTGTCCGGGGTCAAGTTGATAACCAGATCTGCAGTGGGTAACATTTCTTCGTAGGTGCCAACAGCAAAACCGTTTTCCGTAGCATTTTTCCAGCTCTGGCGTTTTTCTTCAATCGCCGATGAGCGCAAGGTGTAAGACACATCCAAGCCGGAATCGCGGAGATTCAACCCTTGGTTCAAACCCTGTGCGCCACAACCTACGACGACGATTTTTTTACCTTTGAGTTTTTCAACGCCATTGAACTCGTCCAATTGCATGAAGCGACATTTGCTTAGTTCTTCGATCTGAAGACGAAGAGGAAGGGTGTTAAAATAATTGGCCATGTGGTATTCTCCTGTTTTTATTAATGATTCACTGTTGTGAGGAGCTAATCATAGAAGTCGTTTGTCTTGCGTAAAGTGATTTATTTGGCATACTGTATTGCGATGTTAGCAATACAGGTTAAAATTCCTGCATGGAGCTGGAGCAGTATCAGCATTTTCTCGTCTTAGCACAAACCTTGCATTATGGGCAAGCGGCTCAAAATTTGGGTGTGAGTGCGTCTGCTCTCACACGATCGATTCAAAGAATTGAAGGCACACTAGGTCATTCGCTTTTTATCCGGGACAAACGAAGTGTGCGTCTGAGCCAAGCGGGTCATCTTTTCCGTACGCACGCACTAGAAGCGAGCAAAGGCTGGGCGGAGCTAAAAGATCATCTTGATCAGGAAAACGATTCGCCGACGGGAGATTTAAAAATATTCTGCTCAGTCACCGCTTGTTACAGTGTCTTGCCTGATTTACTCGCGCCGTTTCGTCGAGCCTATCCCGGCGTGCAAATCCATTTGCAGACAGGAGACGCTGCTGATGCGATGAGCAAGGTGCTCGATGGAGTCGCCGACTTGACTATAACTGCGGTGCCGGATCAATTGCCGAGTCGTTGTGTTTTTAATTCCATTCTTAAAACCCCGCTTGTTTTCATTCATTCCCCCAGCGATCCTAATGCGAACCTATATCGACAAGCTCTAGTGCTTGATTGGTCGAATATACCAATGGTTCTACCTGAGCGTGGTCTCGCTCGTGAGCGGCTTGACGACTGTTTCGCCACGCTAGGGGTTCGGCCAAAAATTTACGCCGAGGTCAGCGGGCATGAAGCCATTTTGGCGATGGTCAATCTGGGCTTTGGTGTAGGAGTTGTCCCTTCTTTAGTGTTAGAAAAAAGCCCCTATCATAAAATGCTTTCCATTCTGCCCTCGCCAAAATTCAGCAAGCCTCTCGCTCCTTATGATGTGGGCCTTTGCATGCTCAAGCGAGACATGGCCCGCAGTCCGCTCAAACAGTTTTGGGATTTGGTTTTATCTCTTGGGGCTGCAGATAAATGAATGACTACGGCGGTTAAGATTTTCACATGGATGAACGGGATGGGCAGGATTTTCTTAAGAGAAGGGAATTTAATTTCTTATCCTGTCTATCTTGTCTATCCATGTAAGGTTTTTGATGTGAAGTTTTGATAAATCATGAACCCTTGGCTCATCCGCTTACAAAATGCCCAAGTGCGACTTGGTTCAGAGATATTGCTGAAGAATACCAGCCTGCGGATCGATTCCGGGCAACACTGGGCGATTTTAGGCAACAATGGTTCGGGTAAGAGTATTTTGGCGCGTTTATTGTCAGGTGAGTTGTCAGTGTGTGGAGGCACGGTTGATTATCAATCAGGCAAAAGTCCCGTGGATGTTGCCATTGTTTCTCTTGAATCACAAAAAGAGCTCATTGACCATGATCGCCGTTTTAATAGTTCTGAAGAAGGGGATGGCAAGCCTGATGCGGGTAGGTCGGTGCGTGATGCGGTTCTTGACGGCGAGGTGAATCAACAGGCTTTGGAGCATTGGGTTCAGGTGTTTGATTTGGAAAGTCTGCTCGATCAAGGGATCTGCACTTTATCAACAGGGGAGGGGCGGAAAATGATGTTATGCCGCGCTTTGTTGAAATCACCCAAGCTGCTCATTCTGGACGAGCCTTATGCAGGCCTGGATCAAGCGAGTCAGTATGAACTCACCCAAATCCTCTCTAGTATCGCGGCTAAAGGTGTCTCACTAGTGCAGATTGCGTGCGCAGAAAACGAGTTGCTGCCTTGCATCAGTCATGTGGCTTTGCTTGAGAATAGCCACCTCGTGCAAACCGGTAAGCGAGCAAAGGTGCTTGAGTCGAAAGCCTTTGCCGGCATTTCTCAAATCGATCCTGATGAAAAATGGTTACTACCCAAAGCTGGAGATGAAAATAAATCACTGCAGTGGAATGAGCAATGTCCTCTTATTGAATTAACTAATATCAGTGTCAGTTATGATGGTGAAATCGCCTTGCCTCCAACTAGCTTGACGGTTTGCCGCAACGAACATTGGCAAATAGAAGGGCCTAACGGTGCAGGGAAAACAACTTTGCTTTCAATGATAAGCGGAGACAATCCACAAAGCTACGCTAATGATGTCAAGTTGTTCGGCAGGCAACGTGGTAGTGGGGAGAGTTTGTGGGATATACGACAACGCATCGCCCAGGTTTCTGCAGCCTTTCAAATGGATTATCGCTTGCCTGTGAAAGGCCGTGATGTGGTGATCTCAGGTTTCTTTGATTCTATAGGGCTTTACAAAAATTACACTGGCCAGCAGATGCAAATTGCCGATGAATGGTTGGTGGCGCTTAATATTGAGGAGCTAGCCGAGAGTCGTTTCACTGAATTGTCCTACGCTCAACAACGCATGCTTTTACTTGCGCGTGCGATGGTGAAACATCCCACACTCTTGCTCATCGATGAACCTTGTTTGGGATTGGATGTTCCTAATACACGACGTATTCTCAACTTGCTAGACGCCATCGCGATGCAAACCCACACCCAGCTTATATATGTTTGCCATGATCCTGAACAGAAGCTGGCTTGCATCACGCACAGACTCACTTTGTTTTGATTTTTCGCTAGATGCCAATGTCTGTTTCAAGGGGGGAGGATTTCACCAACTATATTCCCTTTTTTGTGATCTCGTTTTTCACATTACTGTTGATAGCGCCTGTTTACTTGTTTCGTAAATAAGACCGCTCAAAGCGCTTCGATTTTGTCACCAAGGAACTGGATGCCGCCGATGCGCAGGCGGGTGCCTTGGAATTTTTCACCCTGCAGTTCCTTCTTGGGATCTTTGAGGCGGAAGGAGACAGCTTTGCGGTCGGGTTGCTCAGGGTGGACTTCAATTTTGATGGTGTGGAATTTTTTTGGATCCAGATCACTGGCGAGGTTCAAGGTTGCGATGCGGTGGTAGGTGCAATAGGAATCAAAACGTGGAACGGGCTTTTTTTGCTGCACCCCGTCGATGGTGATGATGGCCTGGCCTCCGTCGGGGCCGAGCAGGTCGTAGAGTTTCACCACTGAGCCTCGAAAACGGAAAGACAAAGTTTGGCCGGGTTTGTCAGCTTCCCAGATTTGCCCCAGACGATTGCCAAACTTTTTACCGAGGCCTTCATCAGGTGAAAGCTTTTTCCATCCGCCGTGAAGCATAGCGGGATCGACGACGACCATCCGGGCGGCCTGCCAATGGTCGGCAACAAAGGGGGTGGTGAGTTTTTTGGAATGATCGAGTGAGGTGGTTTTGGTGCTGCTCCAATCCTTCAGCGCATTGCCGATCACGTCGGTGTAAATGAGATGGCCGGCTTCGAGTGGATGTACGCCGTCTTTACTGAAGATAATCTGTTTTTTTTCTATGGCGGCCTTGGCTTCAGCTGAGTCCGGGGCGGCTTTGTAGATCAGCTTGCCTTCGCCATGCATTTCAACAGTGCGCAGGGCCATATTGATGGAGGGGATGCCGTAATGTTCGGCCAGCTTCTCGTCGGCTGCCGCCGCTCGAGGTAGGAAACCTTGGGAGAGCTCCTTTTCGTATCCGACGCGGAAGGTGTAAACGAAGCAAATGTCGCATTCAGGATAACGGTTCCAGGTTTGACGGACGATCCCTTCCATGGCCCTCCAAATGTTTTCGGGAGACGCACCGCCATCGTTGACAGCAAACTCGACAAACATCAGATCGGGGTGATGGCGGAGGACATCATGCTCGAGACGATAGACTCCGAGATCGGATCCGGTTCCGCCGATGGCGGCGTTGATTTCAGTGAAGCTTGTTTGAGGATATTGTTTGGCGAGCCATTCGCGTGTGAACACCCGCCAGCCTTGGGCTGCGGTGATGGATCCACCGAGGTAGGCTACTTTCAAATCACCACCCTTTTTCACCCTGGAGAAAAAGTTGGGGAGACCGTCTCGCTGGATCTGAAGTTGCGCTTTTGTCGGAGGTATTTTTTTTGCCGGATCAGCTGCTTTTATAAAGTTTTGTGAAAATGTAAAAACAGTGAGAAGCAGGATGGATGAGCGGAGCAAATTCATGAGGGTGGGCCGAGGGGTTTTACGGGCTGGCAATTGTTTGCGACAGAGAATGGAGTTAATTGATGCCAAGACTGGTCGATTCGTGCTTTTTTAACATGGAAGGAACCAATCCCAGGGTAGCAACGAGGATAAGGGTCATCAGGCTGAAGCACAGGAGAATCCCGTCGAAGGAACTCAGTTGTTGAAGCTCACTGAGTCCCCAGCGATCTTTCAAGATGCCTATTTTTAAAAACCAGGCTGGCAGCAATCCGGATAGGGCGGTGCCAGAGGTTTGGAAAATGATAAACATCGAAGAGGCGACGGATTTGTTTTTTTCTGGCAGGATGGCCAGCAGTTCGGTGGTCATGGCGATGCCCACGGCTCCCAATGCGGCACCAAGCATGAAGTGAAGGAAACCCAGATAGAATGGCAGGAATGAGAAGGGGATGTATACTCTCAGCAGAAAGGCAACCATGGTCTGTGCCAGCAAGATGTGGCATCCGGCAAAAACCGAGCGGGTACCGTGGCGGTCAACGATTCGGCCGCCAAGATACATTCCAAACATGCTGCCAATCAGAGTGATGTTGGAAAGCAGGATGATTCGTGTATCAGAAAAAACAAGCACACGATTTTCAACCAGGGCGAACAGAGTGGCGGCTCCGGCGGTGAATAAGCTCAAAAGAAACATGTAAGAGCAAAAAGCAGCGAAGTTTTTTGTCCGGAACACTTTGGAAAAAATTTTAGCAAAAGAGGCATTTTTAGTTTTTGCCGTAGGTGGCTCAAGTTCGGGAATGCGGCGATAGGTGAACCAGCGGGCGATGTAGGCGAGAGTGGCCACCGCATAAACCCCTTGATAAACGATGGTGTGGCTGTGGAGTGACAGGATCCAGGCGGAAAATACCGAGAGGCTGAGTGATACAATGCCGACAATCAGGCGCAGTCGCCCAAAAAAGCGGCCCCGGCTTTCGGCGGGGACAATCGGGCTGAGCAGGGAGAACCAGCCCGAACCGAACATAGCGATACTGATTGAGGCAAAAATGATACCGACGACGATGATGGATTCTGATGAGTACTCGCTGAATGCACCGACCGCCACTATGCCCCAGCCGATAATACCGGCAGTGATGCCTGCCTGGCCGATCAGCTTCTTGCCGTAGCGGTCAGCTAGGTAGGCTGCGGGCAGTAGCAGGATGGCATTGGTAAGGGGAGGGATCGCAAGATAGATCATGGTTCGCACCGCCGTCGCACCGATCGAGGTCAAGTAGAGCAAGAGGGTGCCGTTGATGGTGGTGCCGAGTGCCACAATCTCAAGACATTGCGTCAGGAGGATGTTGCGCATCGCTGCTTTCTCTTCTGTGGCGGTCAAAGTCATTGTCGGTGATGAGGATCCGGCAGGAGAAGAGATGTGGGATCGGGGAGTATCTTAGAGTGGTAAAAAAAGAAAAACAAGAAGGAAGGTGTGAGGCGCCCAAGCAAAGTTTTACAACCGGTTCAAACCCAGGCTGGCAGGTTCTGATTTTCGTAACATGGAGGGAACCAAACCCAGGGTGGCGACGAGGATGAGGGTCATCCAGCTGTAGCCAAGCAATATGGCATCAAAGGAACTGAGTTGGTGCCCGCCGATATCCCAATGATCCCGGAGGATATTGGCTTTCAGAATCCAGGCAGGGATCAAGCCGGAAAGGGCGACCCCCGAGGTTTGGAAAATGATGAACATCGAAGCGGCAACAGATTTGTTTTTTTTCGGCAGGATGCCCAGCAGTTCGGTGGTCATGGCGATACCGATGGCTCCCATGGCTCCACCGAGGAGGAAGTGCAGTCCTCCCAGGTAAAATGGCAGGACAGCCGGGGAGGTGAAAATCCTTAGTAGAAAAGCCATCAAAGTAAGTGCAAGCATGATGTGGCATGCGGCAAAGACCAGGCGGGTGCCGTGGCGGTCGACAGTCCTGCCGCCAATAAACATTCCGAGCATACCACCAACGAGGGTGACGTTGGAGAGTAGAATGATTCGGGAGGCGGTAAAATCGAGCACGCGTTTTTCGGTCATTGCAAAGAGGGCCCCTGCCCCTGCAGTAAACAAACCCAGCAGGAACATGTAGGAACAAAAAGCAGCCAGTCCTTTTACCCGCAGCACTTTGAGTAAGACTTTTCGGAACGAGGAACGCTCAGTTTTGGGGGTCGGAGGCTCGAGTTCGGGGATGCGCCGGTAAGTGAACCAGCGGGCAAAATAGGCTAGGGTGGCGACTGCATAAATCCCCCGGTAAACGACGATGTCGGTGTGGAGCGAAAGAATCCACGCATAAAAAAGTGATAAAATGAGTGAGACCAGGCTGAAGGTCAGGCGCAGGCGGCCAAAAAAACGTCCCCGAATTTCTGTAGGGATGATTGGGCTGAGCAGGGAAAACCAGCCCGCTCCCATCAGGGATGAGCAAAGGGCGGCAAGAACCAGGCCGGAAACGACAAGGGATTCGGAAGCATGGCCAGCAAAAGATGCAAGCGAGATGGTAGCCCAGCCAAAGATGCCGATGGTGAGGCCGATCTGCCCGATGCGTTTTTTGCCATATCGATCAGCCAGAAAGGCGGCGGGTAGGAGCAGCAGGGCGTTGGTGAGCGGCAGGATGGCAAGATAGATCATCGTTCTGACAGCGCTGGCCCCGAGGGCCGTCAAGTAGAGCAGCAAGGTGCCGTTGACGACGGTGCCCAGAGCGACGATGGCCAGGCATTGCGTCAGAATGATGTTGCGCAGGGCCTTCTTTTCTTCTGTAGGGCTCAGGGTCATTGTTCAGTAGTGGCTATCAAGTGAGGGGGGATTGTGTTTGGCACGGAGAAGGGATAAATGGTGAGGCAGTAGGAAAATACATTATTAGATTGAGTGTAAGTTCTTGGGTTTTTCCTCCGTCCATGTTGTAATTATCAGATTAAGCGAGGGATGGCTCATGCTGCTCTGCTAACAAACAAGGTCTGAAGAATAAACTTAAACAAGCATATAACTCGTAAAAATATGAACGAAAAACAAGAATCATCGATTCACGACCAATCACGTCGTGATTTTTTTAACAAATTGGCTGTCGCTGCCGGCGGAGGCGTTCTTTTGGGAGCTGCCGGAGTGGCTCGTGCCGCTGACGAAAAAAGCCCGCTGCTGACTGATCCGCATACCTGTAAAGGTTTGAATACCTGTAAGGGGAAAGGTGCTGGTGGCAAAAACGATTGTGCGGGACAAGGGGCTTGTGCAACGGCTGAAAAACACAGTTGCCATGGGCATAATGCTTGTAAAGGACAGGGAGGCTGTGGTTCCAGTGCCGGGCAGAACGCTTGCAAAGGCAAGGGGGAATGTTCGGTTCCACTGGGCAAGAAAACTTGGAAAAGCACCCGCAAGGCATTTGAAGCTGCAGCAAAAAAGGCTGGCATTAAAGTTGGCCCCGCTCCTAAATAATGGGTAGCTGCCAGTTGCGGCTGCTATTAGTTTTCCGCTGTCGGATGCCGGGCATTCGGCAGCGGATTTTTTTGATTTGAATGAGAGTGAATCAAAGTGAAGTTTAATTACGGAACAGCTTTTCAAGCTGTTTTCCGGAGCACAGCTTGAAAAGCTGTTCCACATTCAGGATTTGAGCAAACAATGAAGGTTCCCAAACAACTAGGCCATGCGAACCTTGGACTCGGGCTTGGACTGCGGACACCGCATTTTGACCATATTCTCGAGCATCGACCCAAGGTGGATTGGTTCGAGATCATCTCCGAAAATTTTATGGATTCCCAGGGGCGCCCGCGTCATGTGCTCGACCAGATTGCGGAGCATTATCCACTGGTGATGCATGGGGTATCGCTGTCAATTGGCAGCACAGACCCCTTGAATCTTGAGTATTTGAAAAAGCTCAAAACCCTAGCTGGAGAAATCGATGCCAAGTGGGTGTCGGATCATTTGTGCTGGACGGGGGTGGCGGGGCAGAATTCCCATGATTTACTGCCGATTCCGCTGACAGAGGAATCACTCAAGCATGTCATTGAGCGGATTCATGTCGTTCAGGATGTGATGGAACAGGCTTTTGTTTTTGAGAACCCGAGCAGCTACGTCGGATTTACCGGATCGACGATGAACGAGTGGGAGTTTTTGGGGCGCATGACGGAAGCGACCGGCTGTGGCTTGCTGCTGGACGTGAACAATGTCTATGTGTCGGCGCGCAATCACGATTTTGATCCCGAAGAATACATCCGGGCGATTCCCCATGATCGGGTGGTGCAGTTTCATCTGGCCGGACATACCGATTGTACCACCCATTTGATCGATACTCATGACCATCCGGTGATCGCCGAAGTGTGGGCTTTGTATCGCCTGGCCCATGAATTGACCGGCGGGGTTTCGACGCTGTTGGAGTGGGATGCCAACATTCCGCCTTTTGAGGAATTGCACGCTGAAGTTTTGAAATCCAAACGCTATCTGCAGGAAGAGGGTTTGCAGGGGCCGGTGGTGGATTGGGAACAGGAAGCCTGCGAGTGTGTGCCGGCGGAAGAGGGCTGTGTGTCGCCGCATCCCTTGCATCACAACACGGTGGAAGTTGAGTGAAATGAAAGAGCAGGTTCAAGAATCAGCGGATAGTCTCGACCGGGTGCAGCGATGGATGCAGGCGGTGATCACGCATCCTGAGGGGGTGTTGAGCGGGGCTGATGGAGAAGCAGCTCGTGAGCTGATCGATGCCGGGCGGGGGAATCTGGAGTCGGTGGTGACACGTTCGAGGTCGCTGGAGGCAGCAGATCGCCTGGCGATTTATGCCAATGCCTATTATGCACGATTGATCGAATGTGTGGGTGATGTTTTTCCAGTTTTAAAGCGGGTACTGGGCGACGAGGTATTTGACAGTTTTGCCTTTGATTACCTGCAGGCCTATCCTTCAAAAAGATACACCCTGAATTATCTGGGAGACAGTTTTGTTGATTTTCTGCGTGAGACCCGGCCTGATCCGGAAGAGGGAAATGATGAGGTGGACTGGGCGGATTTATTGATTGATCTGGCAATTCTGGAGTGGACGATTTACGAGGTGTTTGACGGGCCGGGAACCGAAAAGGAAAGGATGCTCGAAACAGGGGATGTCGCAGGTGTGGATCCAGCGGCTTGGATGAGTATTCATTTGCATACACCGGCTTGTCTGCAGCTCTTGCAAATGAGCTATCCGGTGAATCAATTTTATACCGCTGTGCGCGCCTCGGATGAAGAACTGGTAGTGGACTATCCGGATGCTGTGACCAGTTACGTGGCGATTTCCCGGCGTGATTATATTGTGCGCCGTTATGATCTGACGCGACCGCAGTATGAATTGCTGAAGGTGTTACAGGCAGGGGGAGCGATCGGACAAGCGCTGGAAGCCTGCATGGAGGTGGTGTCCGATGAGGACTTGGATCAACTGCTGGTTGATGTGCAACAGTGGTTCAGCAACTGGACGTCCGAGAGGTGCTTTTTTCAGGCGACTCAGAAAGGGGAAATTGGCATGGATAAACAGGATGGAAAGGATTTCTGAATTTTCATCCTGTCTATCTTGTTCATCGATGCGGTGTTTTTTTGTTTCGTGTGAACCTTTTGAATTCGAGTTTTGGATTGCCGAAGTTGATGAGTAGGCCGACTTCTATACCTGTAGCATTGAGGTAGTTGATGGTTTGAGCTTCATGCTCGGGGATGAGTTTTTTTATTGCTTTGAGTTCAATCAGCACTTTTTCTTCTACCAATAAATCGGCGTAAAAATCACCCACAACTTGCGAGCGGAAATTGACTTTGATTGCTTGTTGGGATTGCACAGAAATACCAGCATCGCAAAGTGAGATAATGAGGGCTTTTTCATAAACTTGACTCCAAGAAACCACTTCCTAATTCATTGCTAACTTCAAACGAGCAGCCAATGATTTTTGCAGTAAGCTCTTTGAATTTCAATTCATCATGTTGACTGTTTTGGATATTCATGGAGTTTAAATTCTTATCCTGTCTATCTTGTTCATCCATGTAAACTTCTTTTTGTTTCTTACCTCCTTGAGACTACTGAGCATAAAAAAACCCTGACCTCATGACGAGATCAGGGTTTCAGATTGTTTGAACTGCTTCTTATTTTGCAGCAGCGGCTTTTGCAGCGGCTTCGATAATTTCTTCTGCGACGTTTCTCGGACAAGGTGAGTAGCGTTCGAATTCCATTGAAAACTGGCCGCGACCTGAAGTCATGGTTCGCAGGTCACCGATATAACCAAACATGTCGCTCAATGGAGCATCGGCTTTCACCCGGATTCCGGTTGGTGTTTTCTCCTGGGATTTGATCATGCCGCGGCGGCGGTTGAGGTCACCGATCACATC
>DAOUQC010000112.1 GCA_030625775.1 Verrucomicrobiota bacterium | reverse complement strand
TCCTTTGCGAGAGCCAATCTTGTCTTTTTTACCCATGCCACATTCCCAATCACAAATTGATCGCCTGCTCGAGATCATGCACACCCTGCGGGCACCCGGAGGCTGCCCCTGGGATATCGAGCAGACGCATGAATCGCTGATCCCCTGCCTGATTGAGGAAGCCTACGAGGTGGCCGAGGCTTTGCGCGAGGATGATTCGGAAGCGATGGCCGACGAACTCGGTGATCTGCTGCTGCAGGTGGTTTTCCACGCGGAGATCGCCAATGAAACGCAGCGCTTTGATTTCGAAGACATCGCCAGAGCGATATCCGACAAGTTAGTGAGGCGTCATCCCCACGTTTTTGGTGACAGTGATGTCGAGGACAGTGAGGGGGTTCTGCGTCAATGGGAGGAAATCAAACGGGAGGAAAAAGGTGGATCAAAAACTGATCATCACATCAAAAAGGCCAACGACGGTCTGCCTTCATTGATGAGTGCCCGCAAGCTGCAGAAAAAAGCCGCTGAAGTGGGTTTTGACTGGCCCGAGCTCGAACCGGTAGTAGACAAAATTCATGAAGAACTAGCCGAGGTGGAAGAGGCTCTGGCAGGAGAGGATCACGCCCACCTGGGTGAGGAAATCGGTGACCTGTTGTTCGCTGTAGTGAACCTCGCACGTAAAAAAAACTTTGATCCCGAAACCTTGCTGGCGGCTACTAACACCAAATTTGTGAAACGTTTCCAACAAGTCGAAGACCGTTTGAAATCCGAAGGCAAATCTCTGCAAGAAGCTTCCCTGGAAGAAATGGATGCTCAATGGGATGCTGCTAAATGTGAAGAAAAGGCTCGTTAGTTCTGGGATTAGCGTCGCCCCGTTGGGGCTTGGTATTCCTACAATATTTCCAGGGCCTTGCCCTAGGCTGACATAGAGACGGCACTACGTGCCTATTAGCCTGTTGTTGCGACTGCCTGTGGCAACGTCCATCGAAGCGTTTGCAAGATTCTCCTTCACGCTTAATATCACCCATGATCCGTCACACCGTTGCTTTCACTTTAAATCACTCTGCAGATTCAGCGGAAGAATCCGCATTCATGAATGAAGCAAGAGCACTCACTGCAATCCCCGGTGTTACCAAGTTTGAAATCCTGCGACAGGTCAGCCCGAAATGTGATTACCGTTTTGGTATCTCAATGGAATTTGTCGATCAAGCAGAACTGGATGCCTACGCGGCCCACCCGATGCATACGGAATTTGTTGAAAAACACTGGATCCCCAATGTGAGCGATTTTCAGGAAATCGATTATATCACGCTTTAAGCACCGGGCTTCTCCGCGATCACCATCAGGGTCTGGAAATGTGGGCTGTTCTTTTCGCGATCAACAATGGCGGGGTCGATTTTGACAAAACCACTGCGCTTGAGGAAGCGGGACAGCTCGAGTTCTGAAAAGCCCAGCCAAAGATCCGCATAGAGTTCCCTGGCATCTTCGAACTGATGTTTGAGCAGGTCGAGCACTACCACACGGCCGCCGGGTTTCAAGATTCGGAAGGCACTCTGCAAGGCCCGTTCGGGTTTGCTGGAGTGGTGCAGCGATTGGCTGAATATGGCGATATCCACCGAAGCATCGTCTATGGGCGGCTTTTCAATGTCACCCAGTCGGTATTCAAGATTCTTGAAACCATTCTCTTTAGCCACTCGGGAACCGAATTCGACCATTTTTTCCGAACTGTCGATGGCGATTACTTTTTTGGCCCGTTGTGCCAAAAGCTGTGAAAAAGTACCCTCCCCGGCTCCCAGATCGGCAAATACCAGCGGCGGCATCAGCTTCAGCAAAGTTTCTGCCAAGGCTTTCCAGGATCGCCCCGGCACATATTGCCGTCCGAACTTGCCTGCCAGTTGATCAAAATAGGCTCGTGCTTTGTCCTTGCGCTTGCGAATCGTCAGATCCAGGGCAGCATTGTCCTCTTTGATCTCTACAAGCTCTTTTTTCGCTGACTCAACCAGGGCAAGAATCCCTGACAGTGAGTCATCTTCCTGGGTTTTCAGGTTGTAGATGACGTTTTTGCCCGAACGCCGGTCCTCAATCAGCTGGGTTTGTTTTAATTGCGCCAGATGAGAGGAGATCCTTGATTGCCCCATGGCCAGAATCTCCTGAAGTTCGGCCACAGATAAGTCCTGCTGCCCAAGCAGCGACAGGATGCGGATACGCGTGGGGTCTGCGACCAGACGCAGGGATTTCAAAATTGACGGCATGCGATTTTGAGGTAATCTATCAACTCATCACGATTTGTAAATACAATAAGGACATTCACCATGGCTTCATCATACATTTTTTCTTCTGAATCGGTCACCGAAGGCCACCCGGACAAAGTTTGCGACACCGTCAGTGACGCTATTCTGGATGCTTGTTTTGAACAGGACACTGCTTCGCGTGTGGCTTGCGAAACCATGGTGAAGGACAATATGGTCATTCTGGGTGGAGAAATCACCACCAATGCCAAATTTGATCACCGTGATGTAGCAAAAAAAGCGCTGGAAGACATCGGGTATTCACAATCTTACGCCGAAGGCACGGATTACACTTATGAATGTGCTTTTGCTTCAGAGACTTTTCATTTCCAGAACCTGCTCGGCCAACAATCGGTCGACATCAAACAAGGGGTGGATGCTGAGGAAGCTGCCGATAAAGGCCACGCTGAACAAGGTGCTGGCGACCAGGGCATTATGTTCGGATATGCCTGTCAGGAAACCGAAGCTTTAATGCCGGCACCCATTGCGCTGTCCCACAAACTCGGCCAGGAAATCACCCGTTTGCGTAAAGACCGGGTTCACACCTGGCTGCGTCCGGACTCCAAAACCCAGGTATCGATGGAGTATGTCGATGGCAAACCACAACGGGTGACCGCAGTGGTGGTCTCCACCATGCATGCCCGGGAGATTTCCACCAAAGATCTGCAGGATGCTTTGAAAAAAGATCTCATTCTTCCCAACGTGCCCGAAGAGTGGATCACTGATGAAACCGAAGTTTTGATCAACCCGACCGGACTGTTTGTGATCGGTGGCCCGGAAGGCGACTGCGGGTTGACCGGACGTAAAATCATCGTCGATACTTACGGCGGCATGGGTCGTCACGGTGGTGGCGCTTTTTCTGGCAAAGACCCAAGTAAAGTTGATCGTTCGGCTGCATATATGTCACGTTGGGTTGCCAAGAACGTTGTCGCGGCAGGACTTGCTGAAAGATGCGAATTGCAACTGGCTTACGCCATCGGCCACCCGCAACCAGTGAGCGTGCGAGTGGATACCTTTGGCACCAACACAGTGGACGAATCCAAAATCGAAACCGCAGTTCAGCAAGTGTTCTCTTTCAAACCTGCTGACATCGTCAGCCAGCTGAACTTGTTGCGTCCGATTTATCGCCAAACTACCAATTACGGTCATTTTGGCCGTGAGGACAATCTGGATGCCCTGACCTGGGAGCGCACCGACAAAGCTGAAGATCTTAAATCTGCGGTTTCTTAATAAAACTGAATTCTACACTTAAATTACTTTTAAAACATGAGCACAATTACTGAAGACTACAAAATTGCCGACATCTCCCTGGCCGATTTCGGCCGCAAGGAAATTTCCATCGCCGAGCACGAAATGCCCGGCTTGATGGCCACCCGGAACAAATACTCTGCTGAAAAACCTCTCGCCGGTGTCCGTATCATGGGCAGCCTGCACATGACGATTCAGACCGCCGTTCTGATTGAGACATTGGTCGATCTGGGTGCCGATGTGCGCTGGTGTTCCTGCAATATTTTCTCGACCCAGGATCACGCAGCTGCGGCGATTGCCGTTACAGGTGTTCCTGTGTTTGCCTGGAAAGGTGAGACTCTGGAAGAATACTGGGACTGCACCATCAACGCTTTGACATGGCCCGACGGCTCCGGCCCAGAGCTCATTGTTGATGATGGTGGCGATGCCACTCTCCTGATCCACAACGGAGCCGAGCTCGAAAACGGTTCGGACTGGGTGAACAGCGAATCGGGATCCGAGGAAGAGGGGGTGATCAAAAACTTGCTGAAAAAAGTTCACGGTGAAAATCCTGGCAAATGGAACAATTACCTCAAGGACTGGAAAGGCGTTTCCGAGGAAACCACGACGGGTGTTCACCGTCTCTACCAGATGTTTGATGCCGGCACCCTGAAGGTTCCTGCGATCAATGTGAACGACTCGGTCACTAAATCCAAATTTGACAATCTCTACGGCTGTCGTGAGTCATTGCTCGACGGCATCAAGCGTGCCACCGACGTGATGATCGCGGGTAAAGTAGCCGTGGTTTGCGGATACGGCGATGTGGGTAAAGGCTGCGCCCAGGCACTGGTGGGCATGGGGGCTCAGGTGGTGGTTACCGAGATCGATCCGATTTGTGCGCTGCAGGCGGCGATGGCCGGCTTCCGCGTCATGCCGATTGAAGACACCCTCGGCTGGTCGGACATTTATGTTACCACCACGGGCAACAAAGACATCATCACTCTGGATCACCTGACAAAAATGAAAGACCAGGCTATCGTTTGTAACATTGGTCACTTTGATAACGAGATCCAGGTTGAAGCTTTGAACACGCTCGAAGGAGTAGAAAAAATGGAAGTCAAAGCCCAGGTCGACCAATACACTCTGCCCGACGGACGTCAGTTGTTCATGCTCGCCGAAGGCCGTCTGGTCAATCTTGGCTGCGCAACCGGTCACCCGAGTTTTGTGATGTCCAACAGTTTCACCAACCAGACGCTCGCCCAGATCGATTTGTGGAAAAACAAAGAGACGTACAAACCCGGCGTTTACGTTCTGCCCAAAAAGTTGGACGAAGAAGTGGCTCGTCTGCACTTGGAAAAAATCGGCGTCAAACTGACCACCCTGTCCCAGGAGCAAGCCGACTACATCAACGTGCCCGTGGAAGGTCCCTACAAACCGGAACACTACCGCTATTAATCGTTAATCGGTTGAGCAGCTCTGGATGAAAGCCATCCAGAGCAAGGTGACTTTTCCAAGGTGGGGCAAATTTGACTCCGTCTGTCTCTGGTTCCATATCTGTCGTATGTGGTTTGTGCAATCAGGAGTGGCGCCCAAAACACAAATCACTTAGCGGGCCCAGCGCTCTGCTCTGAATGCATCCAGCCTTAACAAGGAAGCTGTCCTGACAAGTTTGCTTTACTCCTCCGCGCAAGTCCGGATGAAATCCAGAGTTGCCTGTACATTCCTGGCCACGGAATATTCTGCGGCCCATGACCGGAGCTCATCCCGCTGTTTTTCGGAAGGATGTATCTCGATCTCTTTTAACGCAGTGGCCAAGGCCCCCACATCACCGGGCGGGACGACCGCCCCTTGCTCTCGATGTTTTACAATATCAGCAAAGCCATTGGCGTTGGTGGTGATCACTGGCAAGCCGTGAGCGGCCGCCTCGAGGCAGGCGTTGGAAAAGGGATCGTACAGCGTGGGCAAGATAAAAGCGTCCGCGGCTTCATATACAGAGGCCATTGAATCCACTTCACCAAGAAAGACGACCCCCTCATCAGCAATGCCGCGTGCTTTGTGTCCCTTGCCGGCAACGATCAGTCGAGCCTGGCGCTCATTTTTAAAAGCTTCAAAAGCCTGCATCGCAAACCGCAGGCCTTTGCGCTCCCAGCCGGAACCCGCAAATAGGATGGCGTGTTCGTCGTCGTCCAAACCGAGCTGCTTGCGTTTTTTCTCGCGCAAGCCAAGTCGCCGTGCGGATGACATTTTATGAATATCATAACCATTGGCAATCACGGCGATGCGATCCCCGGTCATTCCGTATAGGTCGCTGATCTCTTTTTTGACCATCTGTGAGTTGGCCACAATCCTGACGCCTCCTTGCGGAGAATAAAGAGCGGCCTCCAATTCGAGCAGTTGGCGATGTTTTTTCTGTTTTCCACGAAACCACGATTTCAGGGTTGGTTCAAAATGAGCCCGTCTCTCCAGCCAAGCACGATGAACTCCGTCGCCAGCGCGATAGGCATCACAGGTCCACACCCGCTCGAAGCTGAAAAGAAAATCGCAATGCTGTTTCGGTTTGGCTGCCTCCAGGGCATCGGCGAATGCGATGGGAGACAGGGTAGATCCAGACAAAGTTACACTTTTTTCCTGTGAAGAATCCCAGGCAGATTCAGGCCAGCCACAATCGCTGAACAATACCGACTCATGACCGAGCTCCTTCAAACCCTGGGCAAAACGGATCAAAAAGCGTTCGGCGCCACCGGAGGCAGAATAGCCTCTTCTGACCAGACCGATTTTCATTCGATTTTTGTGTCGTAGTGATTCATCTTCGGGGCGACGAAGATGTATGCTTCGTCATCCATCCACTTTCCCGATTCAGACCAACAACGCAAACGAATGCAGCGAATCCTTGTTATCCAGACCAAACGCATCGGCGATCTCATCCTGACCGCTCCGGCCCTGCGTCTGCTGCGACGACGACGACCCAATGCGCACATCACTTTGGTGACCGCTGGTGTGGGTGGGCAGTTGGCTTCGTGCATTCCCGGCATCGATGAACATCTGAATTACTGTCCCGGAAAGCTGAATGCCGCTCTGTGGAGCACCCTGTTCTCTGAACCCTTTGATTATTCCCTCGATTTCAATGGCACGGATCGGTCGGTCGGCATGAGCTTTGTTGCGGGGGCTCACAATCGTGCGGCCTATACCAAACGCACTTTGAAATTTCCGCGCAATGTGATTTTCACCCGTTGCAGCCCGGCTTCGCTGAAAAAACTGCATACCATTGATCACATGACCGCGCTGCTTGAAACAATGGGTATCTTCCCGGATACCGGCCGTGAACCCCTGCGATTGGAAATTCCCAGGCCTGTTCAGCAACAAACCCGGCAAACTCTCCTTGGTCACGGCATTGAAGATCGCCAGCCCTTCGCCGTCATCCACCCAGGCACGGCACGACCGGAAAAATATTGGCAAGCCTCAGCCTGGGCGGCTGTGATTGATCATTTGATCTTTGAGAAAAACTTGTCTGTGATCATCACCGGTGGCGGTGATGCCAAAGAAATCACCCACATCGATTCGATTAAAGCTGCTGTAAAACCCGAGGCTCGTTCCAGAGTAATCGATCTTTCCGGAACGATTACTTTACCCCAGACCGCTGCCGTGATTTCACGATCCACGGTTGTGCTCGGCGTCGATACGGCTGCGATGCACTTGGCTGCTGCCTTTGAAAAACCCCAGATTGTTCTCTTCGGCCCCACCAACCCCTATCACTGGCGCCCCCTTCACAATCAAGCCCGGGTCATTCTGGCCGGGCATGACAAAGCTTTGTCTGAAGATGAATTTGAAACCAAAATCCCTGAATTTGCCATGTCTTTGATCACTGAAGAGCAAGTCACCGGAGTGTTGAATACGTTACTGGAAAATATTTAGTGCTGGAAATTTCATGAGAATAGGATAATTGTATTACTGTTAGAGAATATGAATCTGTCACAAAGCCAAGCTCCTATCAAAATGCCGCGTGTGTTTTTCATCACATTGTTATTAGTGTTGACGCTCTTTCACCGGCTTTTTGCTTCCCAGGTAGAGTGGCTGGGAAACACCTCACCGCTCATGGCCATTGCGTTTGGTGGAGGCATGTTGTTGGGGCGACGTTTCTGGTGGACTCCTGCTCTGCTATTAATTGTAAGTGATATCGCCCTTGCCCTCTTCAACGGCTGGGGTCTGGGTAGCCACCTTCTTTTCACTTTGCCGTTTTATGTGATCGTCGCTCTCGCCGGAGCCACCTTTGCCCGCCGCCAGAACTGGGGTGCCATGCTAGGCGGCACACTGACCGCCAGCCTGTTGTTTTATCTCCTTGCCAATACCTTTGCCTGGGCCACTTCCCCGGCCTACGCCCATACCTTTGGCGGCTGGTGGCAAAGCCAGACCAGCGGGCTGCCCGGATTCCCTCCTGCCTGGACCTTTCTTCGTAACGCCTTGGTTTCCGATACAATTTGGTGCCTGCTCGCCGCTCCCTTGTTTTTTTCAAAAGCGCTGGCGTTGCCAAGTCGAGAGGCACTCAAGCTCAAACACGAAACCGTGTTGTTTTCGTAATCATGTGGCTTAATCGCCGCAACGGATTTGGTGGCGGTCCTGTGGTATTTCCTGATGGTGAAGTCACCGGTTCGGCGGCGAGTTCTCTGGGGGGACATTCGCTGCAATATTTTTGATGTGGCTAAGGGTTGATTACTTTAACTCAGGTGGAACCGCTCCGTAGTTCCATGCCTCTTTAAACTTGGCAGCAGAGGGCCGTGGGGGGATTGCCGTCGGTTTCATTTCTTTTGCCAGAGCGATGCCGGCATCTGTCATAAGCCGTCCGGCTGATGGTATCAGGTTGCTATAGGCAGTGAGCCTTGTTTCATAACCTCCTCCGTTTTTACCGAAGGCCTCTTCTGTGGGGACATAGCCGACGCAGCCATTAGCCAGGCTGACTACGTAGGTTAAAGGGAATGGGCTTTCTTTTTTCTGATTGAGTCCGTACTGGCAGAAGAGCTCTGAGGGTGTGGCAAGAAAAACAGTTGGTCCGATTTGAATGGCCTGTATCTCAACTTCACGGATTGGATTTTTTTGGATAAGGGCATCAAGTAAGACGGTCTCTTTGGAAAATTGCCACAAGGTAGGATTAAGTGTGATCTGTTTTAAGTTTCCCGCAATTTTTCGAGCTTGACCTACTTTCTCCGGGGTGGGTTTCCGTCGGGGGATATTTAGGATTTTCTGTTTGAAATCAAGTGTCAGTTTTTTGGTTGACCCCATTTTCAGCATCACGGAGCAAGCGGCTGCACCGACTTGCCCTCCCACAAGTTTCCCGGCAGCCCGCCCGTATGAAAGTTGATGGGGGCTTTGTGTGTCAAAAATATTGATATCACCGGATGCTCCACCGAGAAAAACGACGATTGACTCTTCCCCCATGATTGATCGGATCTCTTTTTCCAGATAATAAATGTAGTTGGCTGAAATCCCCGGAGGGTTTGCTGTGGGGTGACAGGCAAAATTAATAATACAGCCAAGCAGAGCATCTTCGGATCGTTCCTTTTTTCGGTCGGACCAAACGGCAATTACTCCGACTTCTGGATCAATAGGGCCGGCGGGGTTAATGATTCCTGGATTTCCCTGTCGCGGATTGGTGTAGCTTAAGCCATTCTTCATTTTGAAACGGCGATTGAATGAAACTTTGCCCTCTTTCCCTGAGGCAAAACCCATTTCCACAGGAGTGAGAGAGCTGTTCGCAGTGACGACGGCCTCGACGAGCTGGTTGATGACATGTTTCAGGTAAGCTGGGTCCGCCCTCAATGAGTGGGTGTAGGCGAGCTCCTGGACCAGTTCGTCTGCGTGATCATACTCGCCATCTAGAATCGTAAAGGTGGGACCGGAGGAGTGGGAATGAGTAGCCGAGATGAGAATGGCATTTTTTTTGATTCCGGTTTCTTGATGGATCAATTTCCTTGCAGCCAAAACTTGTGGTCGCCGAAAAACCAGTGCATCTACGGAAACAAGAACTACTTTTTTCTTTCCATCATCAAAAACTGCAGCCCGGACTTTGCAGGGGTCGTGAATACTAGTGTGGAGACGTTTTCGATAGACCCCGGGTCGTTTGATTCCCATTTTTGGCGTGATATCCCTTTCTGCGAATCCCGCCTTGGCGACACCTGCATTAGCCATTTGAGAAAACGTGATGCATAGAATGGTGATACAGAAGAGGATGGTATTATTCATTCAATGGAGTTTTTTACGAATTGGAGCAATCAACAGGTTTATCTACGCCTCCTCCGAGGGGTGGTAATCAAAGGGTGGGGAAGGTGAGAAAGGAAATAACCAGTAGTTTATCAATTAAGAAATGGCAGGTTGAGCGGCTTAAGCTTAAGCCTCGGATCCTCTGAATTAAATTGTCAGTAGCTGAGTCTTTCCGGGTGTATTAAAAGGCATAACAATGCTTTGACTTCTGTCAGCGATAATCCGTTCAAACAGGAATCAGTCTATGAGAGAGCTGATGTTGAACAAAATCAGACTATCTGGCACGTGGCACAATAAAGACAAGCCTAAGCCTGCTCATGCGCACCCTCGGCTCGTTCGTGACAAGGCGAACAGTCAAAGGCCGGTATGAACACTAGTTACAGTGTTACCATGGTCAAAAGACCCTTCCCGTCGGAAGAAAAAACCAGAAAGCAGGTTTTTGACAATAAGCTCGAGCTGGGTGTCTACTGATTGACCCGCATCGGCATCAATACATAGATGAAGGGTTCATCAATTTTGATCACTCCCGGGCTCATGTCGTCGATCAGATCAAAATAAATTTCATCCTTGTCGAGATTGCGCAAGGGAGCCATCAGGAACTCCGGATTAAAGGCCACGGTGATGGTGGGCCCAGAGTATTTGATGTGCAAAGATTCAGTTGCCTCACCAATATCCGGTGAATTAGCCATGATATGAAGCTGGTCTTCTTCAAACTTCAAGCGTACGGAATTGGATTTTTCACTGGTCAGCAGGGCAACCCGTCGCACTGATTCA
>DAOUQC010000075.1 GCA_030625775.1 Verrucomicrobiota bacterium | reverse complement strand
CGGACTTGGTGGATTGTTTCTGATCTATAGCAAGACGATAGGCATTGATGACCCGGAAAAATTGAGGTCGGTGATGACGATCATCACGGGTTTCTCATTCGGTGCCTCTTCGATTGCTTTGTTTGCGCGTGTCGGTGGCGGGATTTACACCAAGGCAGCTGATGTGGGTGCCGACCTGGTGGGCAAGGTGGAAGCAGGGATTCCTGAGGATCACCCACTGAACCCGGCAACGATTGCGGATAACGTGGGTGACAATGTTGGTGACGTGGCCGGAATGGGCGCGGATTTGTTCGAGTCCTATGTAGGATCGATCATCGCAACCATGGTGCTGGGTGGAGTGTTTGTGACCTTGCCAGAGTTCGCGGACTCGATGGGTGGACTTTCTGCAGTGATGTTGCCTTTGGCTCTCGCAGGAGCAGGTATTGTGGCTTCGATCATCGGGACCTTCTTTGTTAAAGTGAAAGATGGTGGCAGTCCGCACAAAGCACTGAATACCGGTGAGATTGTTGCTGCAGTCATTCTATTAATTGCAGCAGCTGTGCTGGTGAATCAAATGCTTCCGGCCTCATGGGAAATTGACGGTAAAGAATACGCGTGGTGGGGAGTATTGGTGTCTATTGGTGTGGGTTTGGTTTCCGGTTTGCTGATCGGAATGGTCACGGAATATTATACCGGCACAGGCAAGCCTCCGGTGCTTGATATCGTCAAACAATCGATGACGGGTTCGGCGACGAATATTATTGCTGGGCTTGGAGTGGGGATGCTCTCGACGGCTATTCCGATTATCATTCTGGCTGTGGCTATTCTAAGTGCGCATCACTTCGCAGGTCTTTATGGCATTGCGATTGCGGCGGTGGGAATGCTTTCGAATTTAGGAATTCAGTTGGCGGTGGATGCTTACGGACCTATTTCCGATAACGCAGGTGGTATCGCTGAAATGAGTGAACTGCCGAAGGAAGTTCGTGAGCGGACGGATAAACTCGACGCGGTGGGTAATACGACTGCGGCGATTGGTAAAGGTTTTGCGATTGGTTCGGCAGCGCTGACGGCGCTGGCTCTGTTTGCGGCATTCAAGACGTCTTGGGAAGTGGCGAATGATGCCAAGCTGTCGATTGAGATCACCGATCCCAAGGTGGTGGCGATGCTATTTGTAGGTGGCATGCTGCCCTTCTTGTTCTCGGCCCTGTCAATGGCGGCCGTGGGTCGTGCAGCGATGGCGATGATCGAAGAGGTTCGGCGTCAGTTTCGTGAGATTCCCGAGTTGCGTGCAGCTTTGGACGTGATGAAAAAAAATGAAGACAAGGAAAAAGAGGATTGGACACAGGAAGACCGCGATACTTTTGATGCTGCCGATGGTAAAGCTGAATACGACAAATGTGTGGAGATTTCGACTCAGTCGGCGATCAAGCAAATGATCAAACCTGGTTTGTTGGCGGTGGCCGCACCGGTGGCAGTTGGATTTATCGGTGGCGCTGAAATGCTGGGAGGCATGCTCGCCGGTGTGACGGTGACAGGGGTGCTGATGGCACTGTTCCAATCAAATGCCGGTGGTGCCTGGGACAATGCCAAAAAGATGATTGAAGAAGGTGTCGAGGTGGATGGCGTTAAGCTGTCCAAAGGCTCCGATGCTCACAAGGCATCGGTGGTCGGTGACACGGTGGGGGATCCTTTCAAGGATACTTCCGGTCCGTCGCTGAACATCCTGCTCAAACTGATGTCAGTGGTTGCTTTGGTGATCGCGACAATGATTTAAGAAGGCTATAGACTGTAGCTTCTTAGGCTGTAGGTGAAGGGGATGCTTGCGATTTCTTTATGGAGAATCGTAAGCTGCCCATCTACACTACCGAAATACTGTGAGCGTTCATCTCAGGTGCCTACAGCCTATAGCCTAAACTCCTACAGCCTTCCCTATGAATCACCTTGCTTATGTGTTTGAGCGTTTTCCGTCTTTCACGCAGACCTTCTGTGTGCGGGAGATCCTGGAATTGGAGCGGCAGGGATTGTCTCCGCTGATTTTTTCGATTCGCGATACGCGGCTCGAAGATGAGTCGCAGAAACACTTTCCACCAGATCTCTACGAGCGGGTTCACTTTCTGCCGCAGGGAGATGACTTGGTGGCGGAGGTGAAGAAGCTGAAGGGGGAGGGCAGGTTGCCGCAGTCGGTGGTGCTGACCTTACGTCATTGGAGTGATCATGGGGATCGGGCTGACAAGCGTCGGGTTCACGAAGCGGCTTACATTGGAGTGAAGTTGCAGGAAGCGGGAGTGAAACACGCGCACTCCCATTTTGCGGGTATCGGAGCGCGGACCTGCTGGTGGTTGAAGTTTTTTTATGACATCACTTACAGTTTCACTGGTCATGCGAACGATCTGTTTTGCAAAACGGATTTCGAAGTCACCTTGGCTAAGCTGATGAGCGATGCAGAGCTGGTGGTGACAGTCAGCGATTACACCGTGCACAATTTGCAGGGACGCTTTCCGGAATCGGCGAGCAAGGTGAAGCGGGTGTATAACGGATTGAACCTCGAGCCTTTTCGAGAAGCGGGGCAGCGCAGGGATGAGGATGCGGTGTGGAGTGGGGAACGATTGATTTTTACAGTTGGGCGTTTGATTGAGAAAAAGGGCTTTGATGATTTGATCAAAGCCAGCGCGGTGATGAAAAAAGACGGGGTTAAGGATTTCCGCTGTGTGATTGTCGGTGATGGTCCATTGGAGGATGAGTTAAGTGAATTGATCCGGGCGAGCGGGGTCGAGGATTGCGTGGAATTGGCCGGCCCGAAATCACAGGATGAGATCATTGCCTATCTTGAGAGTGCGGCGATTTTCGCTTTGCCTTGTGTTACTGAAAAGGATGGAGGCAAGGATAACTTGCCGACCGTGATCATGGAAGCGATGGGCGCACGAGTGCCATGTGTGTCTACGATCCTGGCTGGTGTGCCGGAGATGGTGATCGATGGGGAAACGGGACGCTTGGTCGAGGAACGGCAGGTGGAAGATTTTGCCAGGGCGATGGCGGATGTGCTCGCAGATAAAGAGCAGGCGGTTGAAATGGGGATTGCTGGAGAAGATCGCGCCGTTGAAATATTTGCCAAAGAAGTGACAGCGAAGCAGATGCGACGATTGCAGGTGTCGCATGGATTGGTGCGTTTTGACTCTGGATTGACGACGAATGATCCGGGATTGTGGTTTTGTTATGCCCGTCAATGGGTGAAGCGTTTTTTCCGACTGTTTCGTTGGCAGAAGAACGACCGGATTGGGTGAGGGTGGATGAGAATTGGGAACCGTAGCGAAGTGAAGACAGCCGGAGATTATCACTCGAAGGCAATTAAGAATTAGGAATTAGGAATTTTTGGATAAGGTTTCTTCAACCCTCATAATACGATGTTATCTATGATTACGAAAAATACTCTTTTGGCTGCGGTGTGCAGTTTGGCATTGACTGGCTTGGTTGCTCATGCTGCCGATGATAAAAATCCTGATGAAAAGCCAGCACCTGCAGAGGAGGGAGAAAAAAAAGACACCACCATGGCGGGCAACAAACACGTGGAGGACATCATCAAAACTTTTAAGGGTAAGGGCACGATGCTTTCTCTGGATATTCCTTTGGTATCCGCACAAGAGGCAGCGAAAGAATTCAGGACTCGCAAGGACGTTGAGGTGGAAGTGATGGCAAGTGAGCCGGTGATCGGCCAGCCCTTGTTTATGTCATGGGATCATCGTGGCAGGATGTGGGTGATGCAGTATTTGCAATATCCTTTTCCTGCTGGCTTGAAGGTGGTGGAATATGACAACTATCTGCGTGCGGTTTTTGACAAGGTGCCGGAACCTCCTCCGCACGGAGTGAAGGGTAAGGATACGATTACGGTGTTCGAGGACACCAATGGCGATGGTTATTATGACAAACACAAGGATGTGATCACCGGTTTGAACATCGCCACTTCCGTGGTGGTGGGGCATGGCGGGATCTGGGTGAGCAATCCGCCTTACCTGTTGTTTTATCCTGATGCCGATCGTGATGATGTTCCCGATGGCGATCCGGAAGTGAGATTGTCTGGATTCGGGATTGAAGACACGCACTCGGTGATGAGTAATATGAAGTGGGGGCCGGATGGTTGGTTGTATGGAGCCAACGGCAGCACCAGCACAGGCAAGGTGAAAAATCCTGCGAACGGGGAAATAGTGGAATGGAAGGGGCAGAACATCTGGCGCTATCATCCGGATACCACCGAGTTTGAAATTTATGGTGAGGGTGGGGGCAATACTTTCAGCCTCGACATCGATGCCAAGGGGCGGGTATTTTCCGGAACCAATCATGGCAATACCCGCGGTATGTATTATCCGCAGGGCAGTTATGGAGAGAAGGGTTGGGGCAAACACGGACCGCTGACTAATCCTTACGCTTTTGGTTTTTTCAAACACATGCGGCATGAAGGTGATAATCGTCGTTTCCCGCAGGCTTTCATGATTTATGAAGGCGGACTTTTTCCAGATTCCTACAAGGGGAAAATCATCGCACCGAACTCTCTGCAGAACGTGGTGCACGTCGCCGATGTGATGCCGGATACTTCTACTTATCAAACCAAGGATGAGGATTATCTGATGGTGACCAAGGATCGCTGGTTCCGCCCGGTGTTTGGTGCGGTCGGTGCAGATGGGGCGATTTATATCGGTGATTGGTCGGACACAAGATTGAGCCATGTTTACCCGGTGGACAACTGGCACAAGGAGAGTGGTCGTATTTACCGAGTCAAGCCGAAGGGCATGGATATGAAGCACAAGTCTTTTGATCTGGCCAAGACGCCGAATGCGGATTTGATCGCTTTGTTTGACAGTGATAATCGCTGGATGAGACGGCGTGCGGTGCTGGAGTTGGGGTGGCGTGGTGATAAGTCAGTGTTGCCGGAACTGGAACAGTTGGTCAGTGCGGATTCGGGGCAGAAATCATTGGAAGCTTTGTGGGCTTTGAATTTGCTTGGAGGTTTGACCGAAGATCTGGCGATCAAATGGTTGGAGAACCAGGATGCAGATGTGAGAAAATGGGTGGTGCGGCTGGTGGGAGATAATCACAAAGCTGGATCTGATCTAGGGGACAAGCTGTCGGAACTGGCGGCGAAGGATGAAGATGTGCAAGTGCGCTCTCAGTTGGCAGCTTCCGCTAAAAGGTTGCCGGCAAGCGTGGCGATTCCGATTGTGCAAAATCTGCTCGGACGCAGTGAGGACATGAAGGACTTGCACATGCCGCTGATGAATTGGTGGGCACTGGAAGCTCATGCCGAAGATGGCAGTGGAGAGATTGAGAACATGGTGAAGGATGGGAAGATCTGGGATTTGCCATTGTTCAAACAGGAAATGGCAGCGCGTTTGATGAGGCGCTATGCGATGGCGGGCGGAAATGAAAACTTCGAAATGTGCGCCAAGCTTTTGCAGTTGGCTCCGGATGAAGAAGCGCAGAAAATCCTGATGACAGGCTTGCAACAGGCTTTCCAGGGAGCGACCATCCCACAACTGCCACCTTCACTAACCAAGGTGATGGATGAATACGCCAAGAAGGCAGGTGACAGTGATCTGGTGCTGGGAGTGCAGCGCGGTGATAAGGAAGCTTTAAAAAAGGCCATTGTTGTGGTGAAAGATAGTAAGGCGGACACTTTGGAGAGAGTGGCATTGGCGAAATTGTTTGGCAATGTCGGGGACAAGAGTGTGATTGCTCCTTTGCTGGCAGTGTTGGCCCAGGATCAGCAAAGTGCTTTGAAACGAGTGGCGATGCAGTCGTTGGCCAATTACGATGATATTTCAATCGCCAAGACGATTTTGTCTCGTTATGGGCGCAGTCTGCCGGCGGAACACAATGTGCGCAGCACGGCGGATCGGGTATTGGCCAGTCGTAAGGATTGGGCCAAGGCTTTTCTTGCTCAGGTGGATGCCTGGGTGATCAAAGCGAGGGATATCGATCCGGATGTGGTGCAGCAGTTGAAGTTGCACAATGATGGAGAGATCAACGGCCTGGTGGCCAAACACTGGCCGGACATGCGGGCGCAACCTGCGGCTGCCAAGCAGGCAGAAATCAAACGCATTATGACTTTGCTTAAGAAGGGCGGAGGGAACGCTGAAAAGGGCGATGCTTTGTTTGCCCAGCGCTGTCTGGTTTGTCACAAGTTGTTTGATAAGGGGGGTGCGGTTGGTCCTGACCTGACGGGATACGAGCGTGGCAATCTGGAATTCTGGATGCCGGCGATGATCGATCCAAGTCTGGAAATTCGAGAGGGTTACACCAACTTCGTGGTCACCATGAAAGACGGGAGGACCTTGATCGGGATGATCGCTGATCAGAATCCGAAGACGGTGACTTTGCGTGATCCGGCGAATCAGATGACGACGGTTACCCGGGATCAGATAGCGTCGCTGGCGGCTTCACCGATTTCCCTGATGCCGGAAGGTTTGCTGGTAGGGCTGAAGGATGAGGAGCTGAGGGATCTGTTTGCTTATCTGATGAAACCTGCGGGGAAATAAGAAATGTGAGAAAGTGAAGAGGGGAATTGGCTCACACGAAGTCACGAGTCGAGCGAAGCGAGACAGCCGGAGAAATACTAATCGAAGGCAACACACGAAGAAAAAGGGGAGGAATGAAAATGAGAATATTGTCTTATATTGCCGGGCTAATTCTGGGGCTAAGTCTGTTATCGAGTTCGGCTATTGCCACGGAAAAAAAGCCGAATATTCTTTTCCTACTGGCGGATGATCAGCGGCCGGATACGATTCGCTCGCTTGCTGGCAATGAGCGGATTCACACACCAAATCTGGATGCGCTGGTGGCGCGTGGCATGAGCTTTACCCGGGCGACTTGCTCTTATCCGATCTGCTGGGTGAGTCGTTCGGAGATCATGAGCGGCATGCATGGTTGGGAAACGGGCACCAGTGGTGGTGGCAATTTTAATGACGGGGTGAAATTCTGGGCGGGAACGTTTAAAGAGGCAGGGTATGACACCTGGTATGTGGGGAAGTGGCATGTGCGCACCACACCTACGAAAGCCGGTTACACTGAAGTGGCGGGGTATTATCGCGGAGGCGGCGGGAAGTGGTGGAAGGATCAAGAGGACTGGAAGGGCTTCCCGGTGACAGGGTATCGTGGTTGGATTTTTCAGAGTGAGGATGGCAAAACCAAGTACCCTGAACTGGGGGTGGGGCTGACACCGGATATCAGCTCGAAGTTTGCCGATGCAGCAATCGGCCAGTTGAAAAAACAAAGCGACAAACCCTGGTTGATGCAGGTGAATTTCACCGCTCCACACGATCCTCTTTTTATGCCACCGGGTTTGGAGGAGAAATACAAGACGGAGTATATGAAGGTGCCGGAGAACTTTCTGCCGGAGCATCCTTTTGATCATGGCAACTTTGATGGCCGTGATGAAGCTCTGTTGGCATGGCCGCGAAGCAAACATGCGGTGAAGGATCTGTTGCGGGTTTATTATTCAGTGGTGGATGATCTGGATGCCCAGGTAGGGCGGATTTTGAAAGCCCTGGAGGAGAGTGGGGAGTTGGAGAATACGATTGTGATTTATTCGAGTGATCATGGCATGGCGGTGGGTAGTCATGGGCTGCGGGGGAAACAGAATATGTATGAGCACACAATCAATGTGCCGATGATCATTGCGGGTCCGGGTATCGAAGCTGGAGCGAGAAGTGAAGCGCAGGTTTATTTGAGGGAGTTGTATCCGACGACTTGTGATCTGGCGGGCATCAAGACTCCTGAGGAGGTGACGGCGAAGAGTTTTGCCAAGGTGCTGACAGGGAAAACGGAGAAACATAATGCTGACATTTTCGGTTATTTCACCAACAGTCAGCGCATGATCCGCAGTGATGATAACTGGAAGCTGATTTATTATCCGCTGAAGGAATACTGGCAGTTGTTCGATCTGAATAGCGACCCATGGGAGATGAGCAATCTGGCGGGAGCGCCGCAGCATAAAGATCGTTTTGAATCGCTGAAGAAGCGTTTGGAGTCATGGAGGAAAAAACAGGGTGACCCGCTGTTGGCGGAGTGAGGCTTTGCGCTTGACGCCTTTGTTGGGAAATCGATAGAATCTAACTATCCCACGAGTTGCAGCGAACCTTTCTACGCAGGTCACGGAACTCGAAAAAAACCGTTTTCAGGAAGGGGTTCCATAATTATACTGTTGGGCTGAAAAAATATGAAAGAGCAAGAGTTCAGGTTAGCGGTTATGGCCTATCTGTCCCCGCTCAAAGCAAAGACGACCGACGCCCTTAAAACGTTCGCTGCACTACCGATGCACGCCGATGTTCACTTCGTTGATTTCACGCTGATCGCTCACGAGGACTTTCCTGACCATCTCCCGGTCTACGTGTGGGCGACGACCATTTCAAATGACGTTTATACTGATGTTGAATTATCTGCGATCCCGACAGAAAAATTCCTATGGGCTGACCTAGCGGGTGACGAAATGGAGGATGAGGAGTTCGTGATGAAGGACACTTTTGCTCGTTGGTTCCACTTGGCCTGGCTCGACGCAGGTGGGAATCAATACCGAACCCCGGCATTCTTGACGCTTCAGCACGATATTAATACGTTCTGTCTACGTCGTGGGGAATGGGGCGAGTGTGAAGTAAAATACAAGCCGTGGAATGCCCAATAAGGCGACGATGCCAATTAGATCCCGCAATGAGTCGGAAGTTCCTATTAAATTCAACGCTTAACTCTGTTTTTGACTGCCGCCTCGGATCTGATCGGCATGTCTAAGACATTCTTAAAATTTTTTTATTTTTCCGTGTCCAAAAGGCCTTTCATTGGCTTTTATTAAGGTGAATGCACTATTTTTGGAAAAGATTGACCCCCGTCACTTCCATATACCAACTCTGTTGGATGGGAGATATTCGTGTTCGTTTGGTAAAATCCGGCTCGTTGGCGGCTGTGCTGTTGCTGGCGATGGGATCAGGCGTAGGGATCGCGGCTGAGAAGACGCAGGCCAAGTCTGATGTGGCAGGCTCGGAATCCGGAGTCGAGTTCTTCGAGAAAAAAATTCGTCCGATTTTGGTGGAGCGTTGTTACAAATGCCATTCGGAGGAGGGAGGCAAGCGCAAGGGTGGTCTGTATCTGGACCGGCGCGAAGGCTGGCATGTGGGTGGCGATACCGGCCCTGCGATTTTGCCTGGCAATACGGATGAAAGTCTGGTGATCGAAGCGGTGCGCTACAGCAATCCGGATTTCGAAATGCCGCCGAAGGGAAAGTTGTCAGCTGAAGAAATCACCTTGCTCGAACAGTGGGTGAAAATGGGGTCACCGGATCCGCGCGTGGGAGGCAGTAGTTTGAAACCGGCGAAACGCGGGATCGATCTGGAGAAGGGGCGTAAGTTCTGGTCGTTCAAGCCGGTTGAAAAATCGGCCGTTCCAAAGACGCAGAATAAAAAGTGGGCCTTCAATAATATTGACCGTTTCATCCTTGCTGATCTAGAGCAAGAAAAATTGCAACCTGTGGCCGATGTGGATCGGGTGGATTGGATTCGCCGGGTTTATTATGATTTGATCGGTCTGCCTCCATCACCGGTGCAGATCGATGCTTTTGTTGGGGATAGCTCTGCGGATGCTTATGAAAAAGTGGTCGACACTTTGTTGGCTTCGGCACACTTCGGCGAGCGTTGGGGCAGGCACTGGCTCGATGTTGCTCGCTTTGCGGAATCGAGTGGTGGAGGGCGGACCCTTTTGTATCCCGATGCCTGGCGCTACCGCGATTATGTGATCAAGGCTTTTGCCGATGACAAACCTTACGATCAGTTTGTGCGTGAGCAGATCGCCGGGGATTTGTTGCCGCACAAATCAATGGAGGAAAAAATCGAATATTTGACCGCAACTGCTTATCTGACTCTCGGGCCGACGAATTATGAGCGACAGGATAAACCGGTTCTGGAAACCGACGTGGTTGACGAGCAATTGGATTCGATCGGCAAAGGTTTACTCGGACTGACCTTCGGTTGCGCACGGTGTCATGATCACAAGTTTGATCCGATTTCGACCAAGGATTATTACGCCATGGCAGGCATTCTCATGAGCACCCAGACTATGGTTCATTCGAATGTGTCGCGTTGGGTGGAGACACCACTTCCTTTGCCGGCGAAAGAAGAGGCGAAATATAAAAAACACGAGACCCTGCTGGCTTCTCTAACAACTCAAGTGGCCGATTTAAAAAAGGATCTGGATAAAGTGGCGCCGCTCAAACCGGTGAAAGTAAAGGATTTGCCGGGCATTGTGGTGGATGATGCCGATGCGGTGAAAGTGGGTTACTGGAAGGAGTCCACTCATTTTAAAGCCTACGTCGGCAGCGGTTACATTCACGATGACAATGCGGGGAAGGGGTCGAAGACTCTGACTTTTTCACCCAAGGTGATGAAGGAGGGGTGGTATGAGGTTCGCTTGTCATACACCCACGGTAGCTCGCGCTCGGGCAAGGTCCCGGTAACGATTTTTTCTAAAGATGGGGAGAGAACTGTATATGTGAATCAAAAAGAGGCGCCGCCGGTTGGTGATCGTTTTATATCACTGGGGCGGTTTCAGTTTGATAACAACGGTCAGTGGTTTGTGATGATTTCCAACGAGGGAACAACAGGGCATGTGACTGCAGATGCAGTGCAGCTTTTGCCGCAGGATGAAATGGTAATGGCCAAGCTTCCTGATCCGGATCAGGTGGACAAACCTCAGTTGATTCCTTTCATCGTTCCGGATCCATCGGCTTTGCCGGGAGTGGTGGTGGATAATACCGAGGCGAAGTTGGTCGGTGAGTGGAAGCACTCCGTTCACACGCCTCCCTTTGTTGGCGTGAGTTATTTGCATGATGATAAAAAGGAGAAGGGAAAGAAGTCCGCGACTTTCACGCCGGATATTCCCAATGCAGGGGTTTACGAAGTGCGTTTGTCCCACAACTCGAATGTCAGACGGGCGACCAATGCGCCGATAACGATCAAGTCAGCCAATGGCAGTAAAACGATTCGCATCAATCAACAGGATCCAGCCAAACACGGGAAGCTGTTTCGATCATTAGGAGAGTTTCGGTTTGAAGCTGGAAAAAAAGGGTCGGTTACGATTTCGACAGAAGGCACGGAAGGGAAAAACGTCATCGTGGATGCGGTGCAGTTTATTCCGGTGGGAGAAGCGGCAATCAAAGGGAAAATGGTTTCCAAGGAGGTGCAGAAAAAGGTGCAGGATGAATTGAAGAAAGCGCAGGCCGAACTTAAAAAAGCCAAGAAGGAAGGCAAGAAGCGTCCCTTGATTATGTCTGTGAGGGATGGTAAAAAACCGGAAGATTTTTTCATCAATATTCGCGGCATACTGAGCAATCGTGGGCCCGATGTGCCGCGGGGTTTTCCCGAAGTGGCGACCACGAAAAATTCACCGGTGATTCCGGCGGGTTACAAGAAGAGCGGGCGCTTGGAATTTGCCCAGTGGTTGAGCTCGGCGGAGAACCCCTTGACGGCGAGAGTGATGGTGAACCGGGTGTGGTATTGGGTCTTTGGCAAAGGTCTGGTGAGATCGTTGGATAACTTTGGCATGACGGGAGAAAAGCCGTCGCACCCGGAGCTGATCGATTATCTGGCTACAGATTTTGTGGAGAACGGATGGTCGGTGAAACATCTGGTGCGGGAGATGGTGCTGTCGCATACCTATCGGTTGGGTGTCTCGGCTGATGAGACCAATCTGGCAGCGGATCCGGAGAGCCGGCTCTTCTGGAGGATGCATCGCCGCCGCCTGGATGCGGAATCGATTAGGGACGCGATTCTGGTCACCAGCGGAAAGATGGACAGTAAGGCCGGTGGTTCGAATGTGAAGAAGGGGACGACGACGGAATATGGATACAAGTTCACCGACAATCGCCGCAGCGTTTACACGCCGGTGTTTCGCAACCAATTGCTGGAATTGTTTGAAGCTTTCGATTTTGCCAATCCCAATCAGGTGAGCGGGGGCAGGAATACCAGCACGATTGCGACCCAGGCTTTATACTTTATGAACCATCCTTTTGTGATCGAAAAATCACGGGATGCTGCCAAGCGCCTGCTCGACATGAAATATTTGAGCGAGCCAGACAGGATCAATCTGGCCTACCGGGAAACGCTCGGGCGTTTGCCAGGTGAGCAGGAGCAAAAATTGGCTTCGGCCTTTGTGAGCAGTTCATCCGGAGGTCCGGAAGAACTGATGGATCGCTGGGCACAGTTTTATCAATCGCTCTTCGGCAGCCTGGATTTTCGCTATATAAATTGAAGGTGTTGTGCTAAAACTGAAACGAAATCGAATCATGAATAATCCCTACAATCCAATCCTTGGTCGCAGACAAGCTTTGAAGAGAGCTGCTTGTGGATTTGGCAATCTTGCACTTGCGGGAATGCTGGGACGGCAAACAATGGCGGCCGGAAAGGCAACAGCCATGAATCCTCTGGCCCCACAACAGGGCCATCTGGCAGCCAAAGCCAAGCGGGTGATTTTTATTTTCATGCAGGGTGGGCCGAGTCACGTGGACAGCTTTGATTACAAACCGAGGCTGGATAAAGATCATGGCAAAATGAGGAAATTTGATGATGCACGAACCAAGGCCAAGACGGGAAAGGTGATCGAGCACCGCATCATGAAGTCGCTTTGGGAATATAAACAGTATGGTCAGTGCGGACTTCCGGTTTCGGATCTGTTTCCGAACATTGCCAAACATGCGGATGATTTGTGCGTGTTGAAAGGCATGCACACGGAGGGAGTGGCGCATGGACCGGCGACTTTGTTTTTGCATACCGGCACGATGAATATGATTCGGCCCTCCATGGGGGCCTGGACAACTTATGGTCTCGGATCAGATAATGAAAACTTGCCGGGATTTGTGACGATCAATCCATCGATGGGAAATGGCGGTCCGCGTAATTACAGCAACGGCTTTTTACCGGCGGTGTATCAAGGGACTGCGGTGGGGCGGGCGGGGATACCTGCGAAGGAAGCAAAGATCCGGAATATTGTGCATCCCAAATTGTCGTCGGACGAGCAGCTCAAGCAATTTGAACTGCTGCGGGCAATGAATCAGGCACAAGTCAAAAGCAAACCACAGGAGTATGAACTGGATGCGCTGATCAACTCTTATGAACTCGCCTGGCGGATGCAGAACAATGCGCCGAATACTTTGGACTTATCGGGAGAATCCAAGTCGACGCTGGAGATGTATGGCATCGACGAAAAAGAGACGGATAATTTTGGCCGTCAGTGCCTGATGGGTCGTCGCCTGGCTGAGGCCGGGGTTCGTTATATTCAGATCAATTACACTGACAATACCAACAACCCTGCCTGGGATCAGCATTCGAATATGCCCAAGCACAAGGAGCATGCCTATGCTTCGGACAAGCCTGTGGCCGGTTTGTTGCAGGATTTGAAACAACGAGGTTTGCTGGAGGACACCCTGGTCTGGTGGGGCGGAGAATTTGGGCGCACTCCGTATTCGCAGAGCAATGGCACAGGACGCGACCACAACTCCGATGGATTCACCGTGTGGCTGGCGGGTGGCGGAGTAAAACCAGGATTCAGTTATGGGGAAACCGATGAGTTTGGTCACCGCGCCGTGGATGGCAAAGTACACATGCATGATTTGCATGCGACAATTCTCCACTTGCTGGGACTCGACCACGAACGCCTGACTTATCCCTTTGACGGCCGTGATTACCGACTGACCGACGTGGCGGGTCGGGTAGTGGATGAGATTATTGCTTGAGCAGCGCATCAATTGCGTCCAGCGATACTCGGAAAATTTCGGTCTGCACTTTTAGTCGCGAGAAGGCAAAGTAGAGGTCGCCGTTGTGTTCGATTGCATGCGGATACCACAGGGAATGATTTCCAATCGCTCAGAGATTTTCGTCCACCGATGAGTAAGGATACATTAAATCGGGCATCTCGGCGGGTCAGGATCCAATCACCCGAAGGTAGTCGCTGAGGAGGGAAGTTATTGATAGCATTATCGTAGATCTTTCCCTCTAAACTCCACTTTCCAGATTTTTTGTTCCAGGCATAAGCTTGCAATGTCAGTTCCTTGTCTTTACCGAAAGCACGTTGCCTTTCATGAGCCTGGGAGTGTATGGACTTCCATGAGTCTGGATTAATGCGAGAGAGGGGTCAAGATGGCTGTAACGAATAATTAATATATCTGGATGTGTCACATTTTTTTAATTGATGTCAATAGTGATTAGAGTCTAGTGTAGGACTTTCCAGAATATTAAAAACTTATTAAATAATGAAAATTAAGAATTTCTTCCTGATCGGGGCATTAGCAGCAGCTAGCCTGATTTCTTCATCTACTGTTTTTGCCCAACAGGGCGGCGTGGCTGTTGTCGATGTAGATGCCGTTGCCAGTGAGATTGGCGCAGACAAAGAAGTGCTGGCAGCATTGAAAGCAGCGCAGGACAACTTGAACATCAAGCTGAAAGAAGCGCAAACAACGATGCAGAAGCAGTTTGATGAGGCGGTAACTAAAGCGGGTGGGGACAAAGCCACCAATGAGCAGAAACAGCAGTTGGCCCAGTTCAACAGGCAATTGCAGAATCAGTTTTCCCAATACAAGGGCCAGGCACAGGTGGCTTTGAACAGGGAACAGGCAAAACGTGTTCTCGCATTCCGGGATAAAATCCGCCCGGTCGCTATGGAAGTAGCCAAGGGCAAAGGTTTGTCAGTGGTGATGCAAAAATCAGATCAGATCATTGGATTCCAGGAATCCGTAGATATCACCAAGGCTGTAGCCGCAAAATTGAAAGCTGACATGCCAGCAGCAGCAAAGCCTGAAGCAAAGGCCGCACCCAAGGCGGCTCCTGCTAAAGCAAGCAAAGTAGAAAAGAAATAGTAAGCTTGCCAATAAAATTATAGAACCGGCAACCTTGGAGGGTTGCCGGTTTTTTTATGTGAAAATAGTTTCTCTGCAAAAATGCTTTACACTTTATAGAATTGCTGCTTAGTCATATAGCTTTTATTGCTATCGCTGAATTCTCAAAGCCATTATGAAAACCTATCTGACCTGTCTGCTTGTTGCTGCGTCTGTCTTTATTGCCAAAAATGCTGGTGCCGATGATATCGTAAATCGCTCCATGCTTGGAATGTTTCAACCTTTGCCTGAGAGTGCAGAGAATCCGAAAAACCCATTCAATGCAGCCAAGCTGGAGCTGGGGCATAAGCTTTTTTTCGACCGTCGGCTGTCTTTGGATCACACGATTTCCTGCCACTCCTGTCATGATCTAAAGATCTATGGCCAGACGGGGACGGCTTTTCCGATCGGAATTTCAGACCAGAGGCCTGGCAGGAATTCACCAACCGTTTTTAATGCCGCGATTCAAGTAGCCCAGTTCTGGGATGGGCGAGAGCCGGATGTCGAAGCACAGGCAAAAGGTCCGATTTTGGCAGGGGCGGAAATGGGTATGCCCAACGGGGACTATGCGGTGAAGGTGCTGAAGTCGATTCCAGGTTATGTTGAGCTGTTCAAAAAAGCATTTCCAAAAAGCGAAGACTCATTGACTTATGACAATGTGGGGAATGCGATTGGAGCTTACGAGCGAAAATTGCTGACCCCCTCCCGTTTTGATAAGTTTTTGAAAGGTGATAACAAGGCCCTGACAGACGCGGAGAAAAAAGGATTAATGACTTTCATTTCTACAGGCTGCACCACTTGTCACAATGGCATGGGGGTTGGAGGGCATTTATTTCAAAAACTGGGTTTGGTGAAAGCCTGGCCGGATCTCAAGGACAATGGACGCAGTGAGGTGACTGGAAATGAGGCCGACAAGTATCATTTCAAGGTGCCGAGTTTGAGAAATGTCAGTGAAACGGCTCCTTATTTGCATGACGGATCTATTGAGGAACTTGATCAAATGGTGAAAAAAATGGCAGAGCACCAGTTGGGACGGGCCTTGTCGGATGATGACGCACAATCGATCGTGACTTTTTTGAAATCATTGAAAGGGAAACTGCCCGAGGATTTGATCCAAAGACCGGAATTGCCGCAAAGTGGTCCTGAGACCCCGAAGCCGGTCGAGTACATTGTGCAGTAGTTTCACTCTTCGGTGAAAATTGCGGCTTTGTTTTTATTGAGCCGCAATTTTTTTGATGGTAACGCCCTTTTCACCTAGGGGGGCAGGTTCGGAGGGCAGCTGATTGGACTTCGTCACTTGCAAAGTAACAGAATCAGGGGATATTTTTCCCATGTCTGCTCATTTCCCCCTGATGCTGGCGATTTGTCGCCGCATCGTATCATTTTTGTGTTTGTTTGTCGGCTGGTATCTGCTTTTTCCTGTTAATGCTTCGGCGGCCCCTGGGAAAAAGGAAATAATGCAGGAGGGGCTGGCGAAAGCCGGGGAGGTTAGTTATTACAAGGACATTCGTCCGGTATTTCAGGCCAAGTGCCAGGGATGTCATCAGCCTGCCAAAGCCAAAGGGGACTATGTCATGACCGATGTGGCAAAACTGATCGCCGGGGGTGAAACAGGGCCTGCAGTGGATTTAAAAAAACCACATGAGAGTTTACTCATTGAACAAGTTACCCCGGTGGATGGAGAGGTCGAAATGCCTCCAAAAGGAAAAGAGGATCCACTGACTAAAGATGAATTGAAGCTGGTGGGGAATTGGATTGCCCAGGGGGCGAAGGACGATACGCCGGTGAATGCTCGAGAGGTGTACGATATGGATCACCCACCGAAGTATGCCGTGCCCCCGGTGATCACTTCGCTGGATTACTCGCCTGACGGCAAACTGCTGGCAGTGGCGGGCTTTCACGAAGTGCTGTTGCACAAAGCAGATGGGTCGGGCTTGGTGGCTCGATTGGTGGGTTTGTCAGAGCGAATCGAGAGTGTTCGATTTTCACCTGATGGCAAATTGCTGGCGGTGACGGGAGGCTTGCCTGCCCGGATGGGTGAGGTGCAGATCTGGGATGTGGCCAAAAGGAAACTCAAACAGTCCGTGCCGGTAGGTTTTGATACGCTCTACGGAGGCTCCTGGTCTCCGGATGGAAAAACAGTGGCTTTTGGAATGACCGATAACACAGTGCGGGCAATCAATGTAGGCAATGGCAAGCAGGTTTTGTTCATGGGCGGGCATAGTGACTGGGCCTTGGATACGGTTTTTTCAAGCAAGGGAACCCACTTGGTGTCGGTCGGGCGCGACATGAGTGCAAAACTGACCGAAGTGAAAACCGAGCGTTTTGTGGACAACATCACATCGATCACTCCCAAGGCTTTGAAGGGGGGAATCGCGTCGGTTACGCGGCACCCTTCAAAAGATGAAATTTTGGTTGGCGGCTCTGATGGAATCCCGCAAATCTATCGAATGATCCGCCAGACGGCACGCAGGATCGGGGACAATGCTAATTTGATTCGCCAGTTTCCGGAAATGCAGGGGCGCATATGGGGAACGGCCTACAGTCCGGATGGCAAACGCATTGCAACGGGCAGCAGTTTGAACGGCAAGGGCTGGATCAATATTTATGCAGCAGATTTTGAGAGTAAGATGCCAGAGCTGGTGAAGACAGCCTTTGGCAAAGTAGCGACCACACGCACCGCAGAAGAAAAAAAGGCGGTCGAGGATTATTACACCAAGGATGTTAAATTGCTGCACTCGGTGGAATTTCCGCAAAGCACCATTTTTGCCCTGGCCTTCAGTCCGGATGGCAAGACAGTGGCAGCCGCCGGGGATGACGGCAAGGTTCGTTTGATAAATGCAGCGGGCGGAACTGTGGCGAAGGCTTTTGTGCCGGTTAAGATCGCGGGTGCGGATGCAGTAGCAAAAACGACTGGTAAAAATGCAGCGGGAAAAGTGCCTGTCAATTTGAAAAAAGGCAAACATGGTAAGGTGTCCCAAAGCTCGCTTCCCAAAGGGCGCAAAGCGGTGGGGCTTGCTGTTGTTCCTGCAGTGATCAAACTGGATTCTCCTAACGTTTACAATCAGCTATTGGTCACAGCCAAGCTGGACAGTGGAGACTCAGTGGATCTGACCCGTGAAGTTAAATGGTCGCTGGACAAGGATCTCCTGCAGATCGACGACAAGGGAGTGGCTCGTCCAAAAACTGAAGGTCAGGCGACCCTTACTGTAAAACACGGAGCCTTGAGTGTGAGCGTTCCCGTGACTGTCACTGGTTTGAAAAGTGCTGCCAAGCCGGATTTTATTCGCGACGTCAGTCCTGTGATCAATCGTCTGGGCTGCAGTGCAGGAACCTGCCATGGGGCCAAGGCAGGTAAGATGGGTTTCAAGCTGTCCCTTCGCGGTTACGATCCTTTATACGATGTGCGGGCTTTTGGTGATGATCACACAGCGCGCAGAGTGAACTATGCTTCTCCGGATGACAGTCTGATGCTGATGAAGGCAACGGGTGCGGTGCCTCACGAAGGCGGGGCTTTAACGGATATTCATTCGGATTATTATAAGGTGATCCGACAATGGATTGCCGACGGGGCAGAGCTGGATTTGGAGAAGAAAAAAGTCATGCGCATCGAGTTGTTTCCAAAAATGCCTGTCATTCAGAATATTGGAGGCAGCCAGCAGATCCGGGTTGTCGGGTATTATGCGGATGGTTCACAACGGGATGTTACGCAGGAGTCCTATATTGAAAGCGGCAACAAAGACGTGGCTACCCATGATAACTTTGGTTTGATTTCAACTCTGCGCAGAGGAGAGGCGCCGGTACTCGCTCGCTATGAAGGGGCATACGCAGCGACGACCATTACCGTAATGGGTGACCGCACGGGCTTCAAATGGACCAAGCAACCCTCTCAGGGACGGGTCGATGAATTGGTGGCGGCCAAATGGCAGCGTATGAAAATTCAACCATCAGGGCTTTGTACGGATGCGGAGTTTGTTCGCAGGGTTTATCTCGATCTAACCGGTTTGCCTCCGGGTGCAGATGAGGTGCGAAAATTTATTGCTGACAAGCAGCCGACGAGACAAAAGCGGGACAAGCTGATCGATGTTTTGATTGGTTCACCGGAATTTGTAGACCACTGGACTAACAAATGGGCAGATATGCTGCAGGTGAACAGCAAGTTTCTGGGCAAGGAGGGGGCTCAGTTGTTTCGTGATTGGATCCACACCCAGGTAGAGAACAATATTCCCTACGACAAATTTGCTTATTCGATTCTTACGGCGAAAGGATCGAACATGGAAAACCCGGCGGCTTCTTATTTTAAAGTTCTGCGAGAGCCGACGGAAATCATGGAAAATACAACGCATTTGTTTCTGGCGACGCGTTTCAATTGTAATAAATGCCACGATCACCCTTTTGAACGATGGAACCAGGATCAGTATTATGAAACCGCGGCTTACTTTGCCAGGGTATCATTGGTGAATGATACAAAAAACAGTAAAAACCGGCGTATTGGCGGATCCGCCGTGGAAGGTGCCAAGCCGTTGTTTGAAATGGTTGCCGACAAGAAGGAAGGCGACGTCAAACACGGTCGGACGGGGACCGTTACGGCGCCAAAATTTCCTTATAGGGTCAATTACACGAAAAAGAAGGGTGCCACCCGCCGGGAAGAACTGGCGGCATGGATGGTGTCTCCGGACAACCAGTATTTTGCCAAGAGTTATGCCAACCGAATATGGGGCTATATGCTAGGGCGGGGAGTCATCGAGCCCCTGGATGATATCCGGGCAGGAAATCCGCCGACCAATCCCGAGTTGCTGGATTATTTGACCGAACAGTTTATTGGCAGTGGTTTTGATGTCAGGAAGCTCATGACTACCGTTTGCAAATCGCGCACCTACCAGCTTTCGCTTTCGACAAATCAGTGGAATGCCGATGATGAAATCAATTATTCACATGCCATTGCCCGGCGTTTGCCCGCCGAGGTGATTTTTGATTCCCTGTATAAGGTAACGGGTAGTATACCGAATATTCCAGGTGCAAAACCTGGAATGAGAGCAGCTCAGATTGCCGATGCCCGGACGGACTTGCCAAGTGGAATTCTGGCTAGCCTGGGAAGGCCGGTGAGGGAAAGCGCTTGTGAATGCGAGCGGGCAAACGACGTTCAGCTCGGGACGATCATGACTTTGGTTAGCGGTCCGACTATTGCCGATGCTATTGCCGATCCAGGGAATGCGCTGGTGAAGCTGGTGGCTTCCCAGACGGACGATAAAAAAGTTTTTGAGGAGGTCTTTCTGCGTGTCCTCAATCGCAAGCCGACGGAAGGAGAACTCAAGGCAGTGTTGGAAAGTATGTCAGAAATTGAAGTAGATCATAAGGGGCTGGTAGCCAAACTCGCCGAGAAAGAGGCGAAGATGGTTCCGATTCGTGCGGAGAAGGAACGGCAGCGTTTGATAGCGATGCAACAGGCGAAGGCGGGAATTGCGAGCTACACGCCGGAATACAATAAGAAAAAATCTGCAGCAGAAACAGAGCAAAAAAAACGTATTGTCGTAGCAGATAAAGCGATAAAAGACTATGCCCCGAAACAGTTGGCAGCGATGAAAAAATGGGAATCTGAACTGCCTGTTAATCGCCTCTGGACTAAGTGGATTCCCCTCACGCCTAAGACGGTAAAAGCCAGCGGCGGAATCAATCTCAAAACCCAGCCGGACGGCTCGGTGATTGCCTCCGGTTCGCTCAAGCCTAGTGATTATACTATTACAGTGGACAGTAAATTGGCTGGAATCACTGGAGTGATGATCGAGGCATTGCCCGATGACAGTTTGCCAGGCTTCGGGCCCGGGCTGAATGCGAATGGTAATTTTGTTCTTACCGAATTGAAGCTCAGCTCTACCTCCAAAAAATCCGGTTCAAAAGCAGTGAATGCAAAATTTGTCGATGCAAAAGCGGACGTGAACCAAAAGAGCTTCAGCGTGAAAAATACAATCAACGGTAATCTCCGAAACAATGACAAGGCATGGGCGGTTGCAGGAAGTGAAAGGCAACCGCACTGGGCTCGGTTCAAACTGGAAAAGCCACTTGGAGACAGCTCCGGATCTTCTTTAACTTTTTCTTTGATATGTCGTTACAGCAAAGGTGATTACCCTTTAGGTAAGTTCCGGATCTGGGTCACGACCTCCAGTCAGCCTCTTGAGCTGGGATTGCCGCAAAGAGTGGTAGAGGCAGTGAAAACGGCTCCATCGCAACGGAGTGAGCAGCAGGCAGTAACACTGGCTGCGTATCATCGGGGGATTGATGTGGAGGGCCTGAAGCTCCGGCAAAAATTGATTGGTGAAAAGCGGCCATTGCCCGGTGACCCTAAAATGGTGGTATTGAAGGCTGTTCTCAGCAAAGCTGAAATTGCGGTTCCCAAAAACGGAGCGCTTGTGCAATTGCGTCAGGATGTCGAGATGAGTATCGAACAGGCGGCGAAACAAAGACTGACGGCTGCACAGGATCTGACCTGGGCTCTCATCAACAATCCCTCGTTTTTGTTCAATCACTGAAATTGCCAGTAAATTGATCCTGTTTGATCTTAGTTATTTAATTAGAAGTATTGCTGCTTAAACAAACACCCTGTAACCATGATTAGAATACCTGGAGCTATTGGAAAAGACCTTTGTGATTCCCATTTAAAAGCCAGTCGCCGCGATTTTCTTCGCGTGGGTGGAGCGGGAATGCTTGGGATGAGTTTGAATACGGTGTTGCGTGCGCAAGCGGCGAGCAAGGGGAGTAAATTGGTGGGTGCGCCAGGGTGGGGTAAAGCCAAAAGTGTGATCATGATTTACATGCAGGGTGGCCCAAGCCATCTTGACTTGTGGGATCCCAAGGAAAATGTGCCGGATAATATCCGCAGTCAGTTCAAGCCGATTCCAACAAAAATCCCCGGTGTGAATTTCACCGAAATCCTGCCACGGCTGGCGAAAGTGAATGACAAATTTACCATGTGCCGTTCGATGAGTTATACGCCGAACGGATTGTTCAATCACACTGCAGCAATTTATCAGATCATGACAGGTTACACGACGGACAAAGTGAGTCCTTCGGGCCAGTTGGAGCCACCGAGTCCCAAGGATTATCCGAATTTTGGTTCGAACATCATCAAGCAACAACCGATGAAAGAACCCATGTTGCCTTTTGTGATGATGCCACGCCCGCTTCAGGAATCAAATGTGGTGAACAAAGCGGGCACCGCCGGTTTTCTAGGCAAGGCTTTTGATCCCTATTATCTGTTTCCTGATGGTGATGACCTGAACATGAACAAGATGGACAACATCAAGGTGGATGATCTGCAGTTGCGGCCAGAAGCTTTTGCTGTGCGTCTGCGGCGTCGGGCAAGCTTGCGTCAGGCACTCAGTGATCAAATGCCGGTCATCGATAAGGCAGTGGAAAAATACAACCTGGATGAATATTATTCAAGGGCTTTGAATCTGATTGTTTCGGGTCGAGCCAGGGATGCTTTTAACTTGCCTGAGGAAAGTGACAAAATGCGTGACCGTTACGGACGCAATACTTTTGGCCAGAGCTGTCTTCTGGCACGGCGTCTGGTCGAAGCGGGAACCAAAGTGGTGGAGGTGATCTGGCCAAAAGTAGCGAATTCGGACAACCATTCATGGGATCATCATTCAGGATTGACCAAGCGTATGAAAGATCAGTCCGGGCCCATGCTGGACCAGGGACTGTCGGCCTTGTTTGAGGATCTCGATGACCGCGGCCTGCTCAGTGAAACGCTGGTCGTAGCGATTGGAGAATTTGGACGCAGTCCGGTGAAGGGGGTCAGTACTTCTGGAAATAGTAACAGTGCCGATGGACGGGATCACTGGCCTTATTGTTACACTTCTGTGATCGGCGGGGCTGGAATCAAACGAGGTTATGTGCATGGGAAATCGGACAAAACCGGTTCGGCTCCGGCTGAAAACCCTGTACATCCGACAGAGATTCTTGCGACGATATATCACAGCTTCGGGATCGACCCCGAAACAATCGTTTACAACCATCTCAAGCAGCCGCGTGAGCTGGTGAAGGCACAGGCAGTGAACAAGCTCTTTGCATGATCTGAAGAGAAGGTGTTTTACACACCCGCGATCAATTGCGATGCAGCAAAATTGTCCCAAAACACGTGATTAGTTTGCTTTAGAACTAATTCCCTGTTAAAAAACAGGGCTTTGTATCAATATAAAAAACACGTTTTTTGTCTTTCTATAGGGCTTTGCGCTAGTATTCTGCATTGTTCACAGTGGCGGAAGTTGAGATTTTTGTAAAACCGCTTAGATAATGCACTTATGGAGATGCGAAATAGAATAGCTGGGTTTCTACTGCTGGTAACTGGAATTTTCACCGGTATGGCAACAGGGGCTGATCGAACAGCGGGGATGGTTCATCTAAAAGACCTTCCGCCGGTCGATGGGAGTTTGAAAGGGCTGCTTACCCTGGCGGCTTTTGCTGAGTGGGACGAGCCCCAGGAAGTTGTCTGGGGTGCTTCTGAATGGGATGGGGCCGAGGATTTTTCCGGTACCGTCTATTTGGGATGGAACGAGGAGTTTTTATTTGTTTCAGCAGTAGTGAATGATGACGTGATTGTCGCCGGGGATCTTACGGGAGATGGGCTGGAAATTTTTCTGGATGTGCCGCGCCAGCCGGGTGAGGCAAAGGACAAATCCCAGGTTTTACAGATAGGTACCAGTCTTGGAAGCTCGGGAAACGGGAATAAAGCCGAGACCCAGGTTGTATTGCGTGGTGATCGTCCGGGACCGGTCGCCGGGGCCAAAGTTGCTGCGAAGAAGCTTGAGACCGGTTATCAAATGACGGTGGCTCTCCCGTGGAAGGCACTGGGGATCATCGGGGTGAGTGAGGGGGTTCAGCTGGGTATTGATGTGGTAGGGCATGATTCAGACTATGAAGCTGAAGATGGGGATACCTGGGTCAAAGGGGGGGAAACCCTGGTGAGTTTATTGAACACTCCGTGGGCAGAGGGCAGTCCGGGTCGCATGTTGGAAGTTCGTTTGGGAGATAATGAGGGTGGCCTGAATGCTGAAACGATGGGTTTTGGTTTTAAGGTGGTGAAAAAATCAGTAAGAGTGGGGCCCGGTCAAACAATGACGGTTAGGATTGCCGGGGATGGATCGGCTAAGGAATCAGAAAACCAGGGAGGGATTGAGCAGTTGGTTTTACAAGCCAGAATTGATTCTTCCCAGATAGACCGGGGTACCGGTATTCTTAAAGTGGAGTTGAATGGTGTGGTTCTGGATCTTGAACGCGTACGCAATCGATCAGAGACTTTTCAGATGGGGCAGAAATTGGAAACTTCCTACCGTGGGCCAGGATGGTTTTTGATGTATTCGCCGGATTTCAAACCGGCCCCGGTTACCTCACCTTTTGCCATCAGGGGGATTGATCCTTATGAACTGGATTTTGATGTTGCTGATTTGTGGAAGCAGAACGGTGAAAATATAATCAAGCTGACTCACAGTGATCCGAGAATCGCCCGGGCCATTAT
>DAOUQC010000061.1 GCA_030625775.1 Verrucomicrobiota bacterium | reverse complement strand
TGTCTTGAGGAACAACTCAGGCATCGCTTCTATCAAGCCACCGCCCAATACGATCACTTCAGGAGCCATCAACTGAACCACCGTTGCCACTCCACTGCCTAAACGGCAGGCGGCTTCCTTGACAATTTTTTCAATGGCCTTGTCACCATTCTTGATTGCCGCAGCAATCTTGCCACTGGTAATTTTTGCCATATCCGTGCCGCATTTTTCCAAAATATACGGGGCCTGTCCACGATAGGCGGCGGCGGCGGATTCCGATGCGATTGCCAGACGGCTGCACACTTCTTCGAGTGTCAAGCCCGCTTCGCCGAAGGGTGTGTGACCAATTTCCATGCAGGTGATGTGGGCTCCCTCCAGTAGTCGGCCATGAATGACAGCTCCTCCTCCAATGCCTGTTCCAGGAAATATGCCAACCGCACTTCGGGCCCCCACAGCAGCCCCGAATTTGTATTCGCCAAAGACTCCTGAATCCACATCGTTGCAAGCAACCACCGGACAGCCGAATTTTTTTTCAAAGATCTTTCGGATAGCCACATTTCCCCAACCTAGATTGGGTGCTGCCAGTAAAACCCCGGCTTCCGGATCAACCGGCCCCGGACAGCCGATGCCAATGCCGCAAAGCTGCTTGGCCGAAATTCCGGCTTCTTCCATGGCAGCCCGGATGGTCTGACCCATCCGCTCCAACACATTTTCCAAACCCTGGTGACCTTCGGTCTTGCGTTTGGACGAACCGAGCTCCTTGAAGCTTTCGTTGTACACTTTACCCAGCATTTTGGTCCCGCCAAGATCCAAACCTGCCCAGTATTTTTTATTATTACCGCTCATGTTAAGCGTTGTTTAAGAAAGATTCAGCCTGCCGGCGAGCCCATTGATCAGCCTCGAGGATTTGCTCAAGCGAAGGCTCGGATACATTCTGATGGGCCATCATAGCCTCTTCTACGGTTTGCCAGATTTTTGGAAAGGAAAGAGCCCCGGCGAGAAACTTCTCTACTGCGATTTCATTGGCTGCGTTGAGAACTGCTGGCAAGGTTCCTCCTTCCCTGCCTGCCTGGTTGGCAAGATTCAAGGCTGGAAAATCATCAAAGCGCGGTTTTTCAAATTCCAATTTACCCAAAGCGGCAAAATCCAAAGGGGGCAGGGTGTTCGGAACCCGTTCAGGCCAGGTCACCGCATACTGGATCGGAAAGCACATATCAGTCGTGCTGAGCTGGGCCAAAATCGAGCCATCGACAAACTCAACCATTGAGTGAACAATGCTTTGCGGATGCACGATCACATCGACACGATCCATTTCGACATCGAATAACCAACGTGCTTCGATCATTTCCAGGCCTTTGTTGAACAGAGTCGCTGAATCAATGGTGATCTTTTGTCCCATCTCCCAAGTCGGATGTTTGAGCGCCTGCTGCAGAGTCACGTCCCCAAGTTCACTCGCTGGCAATTCGCGAAAGGGGCCACCGGAAGCCGTCAGAATCAATCGTGTGACCTCACTGACCTTGCGATTTTCCAGGCATTGAAAAATAGCGTTATGCTCGGAGTCGACCGGCAATACATTCACTCCGTATTTCCTCGCAGCTTTCATCACGGTTTCACCAGCCATGACCAGAATTTCCTTACTGGCGACAGCGATGTCCTTGCCCGCCTCGATGGCTGCCAGTGCCGGCCGAAGACCCGCAGTGCCTACGATCGCAATAAGCACCATGTCTGCTTCCGGCAAAGTTGCCAGCTCAATCAAACCTTCTTCACCGCAACAAGTCGCTACCGAGCCACCGGTCATGGATTCGAACTCTTTACAAGCTGCTTCATCGTAAAGGCAAGCATGTTGGACTCCTGTGTCTTTTACTTGTTGAGTCAGTTTGTCTGCACTGCGATTAGCGGCCAGAGCTATCAAGCGCATGTGTTCCGGTAAATCGCGGGCGACTTTAAGTGCACTCTCTCCGATGGAGCCGGTGGAGCCGAGCACAACCAGTTTTTTTTGTTTGATTGCTTGAGTTTTTCCATTCATCACTACAAAAAAATCCTCAGCCAAGAATAATTAGATAAAAATAGAGTACGGGGGCTGTGAACAGTAAACTGTCAATCAAATCGAGCACTCCGCCGATGCCCGGCATGATTTGCCCCGAATCCTTGATCTCCAGAGTACGCTTGAGAATGGACTCGGAAAGATCTCCAATGATGGAAGCAACTGCGATGGAGAAAGTGATAGCGATCAGCCAGGGGGTGGAGGCGAGCAAAAGCAAATGATCGGCAAACAAAGCCCGACAAATAAAAGCTCCGATGAAAGCAAACAAAATACCGCCGGCGAGCCCTTCCCAGGTTTTTCCGGGACTGATGTGGGGGATGCATTTGTGACGACCAATCAATGAACCGATGCAATAGGCGCCTGTATCGGTGAATTTGGTGACGATGACAAGAAACAACACATACCATGCGGATGCTGGCAGGCCTGCCGCATCGAGCAAGGGCAGGCAGAGGATTTTTGCTGAGAATGAGAACAGCAAAGTCACATAGACAAAACCAAAGAGGGCTTGCATCAGCTCATGCAGACTCTTCCTGCCCTCTAACGCTGAGCCCAGCCGACTGGCTATAAGTAACATCACCAGCACAGTAACCGCCAGACCGTCAGCTGCTCCCAGGAGTTCCGGACTTGCCCCGTCCCGATACTGAAACAGATAGGCGAGATAAGCCACGCTGACCACTACCGTCTGAAATACATAAGGCCGCGTGCCGGTCGCTTTTTTAAGCAGTTGGAAATACTCCAGCAGACCTACAACGATGACCCCTGCAATCAGGGCAAAAAATACAGTGTTACTGCCAAGGGCAAAGGCACCCACTACCACGCCCCATAACACCACCGTACTAAGTAAGCGGGAGAGGAAAGTTTTGAAACGACTCTTACCAGGGGAAGGCGAAGCTTGGGTATCAGCGGGAGGATCAGATGACATCTGGACGAGGGGGAAGTGAGAATGAGTGGATCAAAGTCTTCGAATATTCGTTCGGGTCAGTCTGTTTAAAGTTTTGGTTGTGATGCGCCTAAAACTTCCGTAAAGAAATTAGCTGATCCTGATCTGGAACAAAAGCAAATTCACTTTTTTGTTGCGGGTGTTTTTCTGTCCTGTTTCCACAGTTCATCCTCCAATTCATCAAAAGCAGCTTCCAGTTCGTCAACCGCCTCCAGCAGGGGCTCATATTGATCCCGCTGTTTGGTACAAACTTCTCTCAGCGGATCGAACAAGAGGACAAAATCGCGATAACACTGATCCACTCCTTGATTGAAAGACTTGCGCAGGGCTTCATGCAGGCGTGTTCTCTGGGCATCGAGCTCTTCTGTAAAAAATGTGCGAATACGCGAAGTTCCCTCGAAACCGGCAAACGCAGCCGCAAGCAACGCCACAACCGCTCCGGCAAATGCGACCATATGAAAGGGCGTCCAGCCTTTCCACAAAAACCAGAGGCCACCAAGTAAACAGGCTGTGCTGGCAAAGAGGAAAGATGCCATCCGGCGTCGGCGTCGGCGAAAGAATTTTTTCAAACCGTCGCACAAGTAGGGGTTTTTCAGTTCGCCACTGGTTGCGCTCTCAACTTGTTCGACAAGCCGTTTGCGGCTGGCGCTCCATTCCGGCTCACCGGTTTTTCCAACACTGAGTTTAAGTTTGAAGTCCGTTTGCATATCGTGGGACAACTCATCCCAGAGTTGGCGCACATCCTCCTCCGCTACTATCGCCGCTTCTTCGCACGTTAGTTTCACGTGTTCCAAAGTCGTGGCAGTGATTATCTGTTCGATGTCTGCCGGCAAATCACCTGCCGGACGTAGCGAAGAAAAAATTCCCATGCGGGCATCGAGAATTGGATCCGTTTTCAGCCGGGCGCTCATGAAAGCATTGTCGAAGGCCGAAAAAACAGGTTCAAATTTCCCTTCGGTGTGCGACTGCCGGGTTTCGGTGCGCATCTCCAAAGTGGCAAATATTTCATCATCAGCTCGAATAATCTCAGCGGGTGTGTGCAATTTGTTTTGTACTTCTTTAATCACGGATTTTGCCAAAGAACAGCCTTCATTCATTTTTTCGACCCGCCGTGCGGAGCGATTGATCTCTTGTGAAATATAGGATTCCAAGTCGGCAAAACGACTTTCTTCAAGCAGGCGGTCCTTATCGAGCCCCGAAGTTTTTGCCAGCCAGGCCTTTTTTCCGGATACTGCAAAAGTCGGGAAATGGGTTCCACAGCGATTGGTCGATGTGCGCCGTAAGTGTTCGAGGATAGCGCTGATTTCTTCGTCCGAACGCCGGTCACACTGCTGAAGAATCAGCAACACTTTATCCTGCCATTTTTCATAGATGCGCTCCAGCATCTTCCATGTCGTCGGGCTCCAGGGGTCGGTGACGGGAAATACCACAAGGATAAAATCTGTAGTGGGAAGAATTTGTTCAATCAGTTGCTCCTGATGACGCTTGATTGATCCGTCACCAGGGACATCCACCACACAGAAATCCTGCAGGCAATCGACCGGGCGATAACACTCAAGCAGGGTGTCTGATACCTCGAAGTCGTGTTTTTCCTTGCCATATTGGTACTGTGCAATCCGTCGTGATACGGGGTGTTTGTCGTCGACCGGGCAAAGGTCTTCACCAAATATGGCATTGATTAATGTCGACTTACCCGTGCCGGCTTCACCAATCACAACAAAACGAAAAGGATCCTTTAAGGTAGCCAAAACGTTGCGCAATTGAGTGCCCCTTGCAGGCTTGAGATCCGTCTCTTGAGCCAACTGCACCAATGCCCCTACGGAATTCCGTAAGTTGGCGCGAATATCGAAGTAATGTTGGCCGAGCATATAATAGTTAAGTGTACTTAAGAAACACGCGAACGGCAGGATTTCGAATGGAATTACGTGTTTTGACAAAAAAGAAGCGTCACCACTTGCGAAAGCTATCGTATTAAGTGGGATCGATGAAGATTTGCCGGCTCAAAGGCATTCCTTCCTGAGGACTTCACTTGCTATCTGCCCACACAATGCGAAAAATATAGCTCGCGCATGGCAGGGGAATCAGGGCTAGTCCCCCGTATTTCAAAAGCAGAGCCACCGTTACATTTCAACATAAGCCAGCCCTTTTCGTGTCTTTTCAAATTTTATCCGGCTCACCCCATCCTCTCGGTGCCCATTGTTTGCATGGTGGGACGGACACGGTAAATTTTGCGATCTATTCGCAACATGCATCGGCGGTCGATCTCTGTTTGTTCGATCCCAGGGAGCCCACTCATGAAATTGCACGCATCCGGCTGACCGAACGATCAGGTGACATCTGGCATGTCGAAGTCCAGGGTTGCAGCCCCCATCAGCCATACGGCTATCGCGTTCACGGATCCTGGAATCCTTCCCAAGGGCATTTTTTCAATCCCAACAAGCTCCTTTTTGATCCCTTTGCCCGGGCTTTTTCAGAGCCTGCTATTTTCCATTCTTCCATGCTGGCCACGGATTTGTTGGCTCTTCCCGAAGGCCACGCCAAAGCTGATCGTCTGGACAGTGGGCCCCATGTGCCTCGTTCCCTCGTTGAGACCAATGAATTCGATTGGGAAGGCGATCTAGCCCCGGCAACCCCCCTGGCTGAAACACTCGTCTATGAGCTGCATGTCAAAGGGTTCACCAAACTTCACCCCGATATCCCCGAACATCTGCGCGGCAGCTATGCAGGACTCGCCAATGATGCCTCCATCCAGTATTTACACGAGCTTGGGGTGACTGCCGTTCAGTTGATGCCGGTGCACTATCACCTTGACGATGGTTTTCTAATCGAGCGGGGATTAGTCAACTATTGGGGTTACAACACCGTAGGTTTTTTTGCACCAGACCCCCGTTACGCTGCGGGGGATGACTCGATCGCAGAGTTCAAAGGCATGGTCAAAGCTCTTCACCGTGCGGGTATCGAAGTCATTCTTGATGTGGTCTACAACCACACTGGTGAAGCGGGTATTGACGGTCCGACCTGTTGTTTTCGAGGTATCGACAATTTGAACTATTACCGGACGCAAGCCAAAAACCCAGGGGCTTACCAGGATTTCACCGGTTGTGGGAATACGGTGAATTCGACCCATCCCCGGGTTCTCCAGCTGATCATGGAAAGCCTGCGGTATTGGGTGAACGAAATGCACGTCGATGGCTTTCGCTTTGATCTAGCCGTTACTCTCGGTCGTGAGCCATCTAACTACAATGCGCACTGTGCTTTTTTTAAAGCAGTGCTGCAAGACCCTGTGTTGTCTCAGGTGAAAATGATTGCCGAACCGTGGGATCTCGGACGAGGGGGCTACCAAGTTGGAAATTTCCCCCAGCCCTGGTCTGAGTTGAATGGGCGCTATCGCGATACGGTTAGACGTTTCTGGAAGGGGGATCACGGCATTCTTCCTGAGTTTTCATCACGCCTCGCCGGCAGTCAGGATCTCTACGGCCCGGGTAACCGGTCGCCGCAGGCTAGCATCAATTTCATCACCTCCCATGACGGCTTCACCCTGCGCGATCTGGTCAGGTATAATCACAAACACAACGAAGACAACCTGGAGGGTAATCGTGATGGCAGCGACCATGATATGACATGGAACCACGGGGTTGAAGGTGAAACCGATGACCCCAATATTCGTGCTCTACGCAATCGCCAACGACGTAATTTCCTCACTACTCTGCTGCTGTCACGCGGCGTTCCTTTTATCCTGGCAGGAGATGAACTGGGTCGTAGTCAGAACGGCAACAATAACAGCTACTGCCAGGACAATGAACTCAATTGGATCAGCTGGTCGATGCATCAGGAAGAAAGCGATTTTCTCGAATTTGTAAAAAGCCTGATCACTTTCCGAAAAAAATATCCCACCCTCCGCCGCACACATTTTTATTCGGGTAAGGCATCAACCAGTTCAGGCACCCCTGACATTGTCTGGTATCGACCCGATGGTACAGCGATGACGAGTGCTGACTGGCACTCCCAGACGGCGGGTGCCCTCAGCACCTTTCTTGACGGGCCTATGACCACTCCTATTCTGCTGTTGCTGAACGCCTGGCCAAAGCCACTGACCTTTCGTCTGCCTGCACCTCCCAATTCCTTGCGAACTGCCCATTGGCAACTTGAAATCGATACCGCTGATTTCCACGGCGCCGGTCGCAGTACTGCCCTGCATGGCCAGTCAGTGCTGCCCTCACGCTCGATGCAAGTCTGGACCCTGCAGCAAGCAGGGTCAGTTGTGTGAGCAAATATTAAGAATTCGCGAGCACTACGTCCTCGCTCTCGTCTTCCATCGCAAGCAGAGCATCCAAAACAGCTGATTTTTCTGTTTTACGGGGTGAAGCACCACCCACGGGACGTGGGCCGGGATCTTCTTTTTTCTGCAGGGCACGACGCAATTTTTTCAATGCGATGTTCTGCAACTGGCGAATTCGTTCACGGGTTACTCCAAAGACCTGACCCACTTCTTCCAAAGTGCGCGGTTTCTGGCCATTCAGTCCAAAACGTGCATCGACGATTTTGCGTTCACGTTCGTCGAGAACTTCCAGCAAGTCGTCCAACTGCAAGTGCATATTTTTGTGGCTCACCAACTCCAGAGGGGTCTGTGCCTTTTCGTCACCGATGATTTCACCAAACTCGGTGTTGTCGTCATCGCTGATAGGTGCATCCAAGGAAGCAGGCCGCAAAGCTGCCGATTTCAGGTGGGCAAGCTTGGCGCGGTCAATGCCGATTTCATCGGCCAGCTCTTCGTCGGTGGGTTCACGTCCGAGCTCTTCGCTCAAGACCATGGCGACCCGCCGCATTTTGGAAATTTTATCCACCATGTGGACAGGGAGGCGGATTGTTTTGCTTTGATTAGCCAAAGCACGTTTGATCGACTGCTTGATCCACCAGGCAGCGTAAGTACTCAATTTGCCTCCCTTATTAGGGTCAAATCGTTCTACCGCTTTCATTAAGCCGATATTACCTTCCGAAATCAAATCCAAGAGAGGCAGGCCATAATTTGCGTAATCCTGCGCAATCTTCACCACTAGGCGTAGATTTGCTTTGATCATATGAGCCCGCGCCTCTGCATCACCTACTTTGATACGATCAGCTAGCTCCACTTCTTCCTCGCGGGTCAATAGTGGTGTTTTACCGATCTCCCGAAGATAAATTTTAATACCTCCGTCTAATTCAAGATTTGCCATGTCTCTTTCCTTTTCTCTATTTGTATTGGATCAGGGGGCCTACGAATTTATTCCTAAAATCTGTCTGCTTAACTGTATATACGTTCTAAACGCCTAGCGCTTACAACATTCAAAGCGCTTTGACGAGGTAAATCTGTCTTTTCATTGAGAAAAAGTAGTATCAAACCCACTCAGAATCCCTCAATGCAGCGCCAAATTCACTTCTTCGATAAGAACTCGCTCTTAGCATAGACTGCAATAATGTCAAATTTGTTCAAAGAAATTCAGCTTTATTGTTCGTTTTTCAGAAATATTATATTAGTCATAATGCTGCTGTAATTTTTCATATAACCGAGAGAGCTGCTTCCAGTTTCTGAATCAATTTGTCCGGATTCTCCAGCCCCACGCTGATCCGTATCAGGTCCCGTTTGACGCCCCAGGATTCCGCCCAATCAAGTTCATCGTAATGGGCGAGTAAGGTATAAGGGCATACCAGCGAGTAATTTGCTCCAAGGCTGGGCCCCTTGCTGATGTCGAGATTGTCATAAAATATAGGGGCGGCATTCTCGGCATCCTTTAGGAAAATCGAAAGCATTCCGCCAAAACCACCGTTTTCCCGGCGCAGGGCGTCGTATTCCCGTCGGAAGTGATCCCGGGGATACCACACTTTTTCAATTTTCGGGTGCTCACGTAAAAAATCGACTATGGATTCGGCCGTATGATTGATCTGCTGCATGCGTTCGACAAAATCCCGTGAATTCTGTTCCAATACGATGGCGTCTTCCAACCACAAGTCGTCGCCACTCTCCCGCTGCAAACCTTTGCGCAGGTAATCCGCAAAAGGCGAATTGTGATTCACAATCACCGCTCCGCCCATCACGTCTCCTACCCCGCTGAAATATTTGGTGAGACTGGTGGTGACCACATCTGCGAAAGAAAAGGCATTCACATTCACCACCGTGCCTACCGTATCATCTACGATCAGGGGAACATCGTGTTGCCGGGTCAGCTCTGATACCGCAGCCAGATCGACGGTACGCAAAAGCGGGTTGCTGGGAACTTCCGTATACACAGCAGAAAGCTTCTCCTGCTGCAAACGTTTTTGTAGGTCAGTGATCGGGTTTCCGTTACCGCCAAGGTATTCATGAACACCCGGACCAAATTCTTCCTGCACTTTCAGTGCGTCCACGTAGGGGAACTCCAACTGGGCACTTTTACGCCCGGCACATCTTCCGGAAGCTACTCGTTGGATTGCGAAAATCGCTGCCATTCCGCAGGAAAAAAGAAATACATCCTCTTCCGCCTGCCCACTAAGTCCAGCCAAACGTTGTTTGAGTTTTCCTTTGGCGATAGCTCCCTTGACCTTCAAAAGCTGTGAGGCTTCGCTTTGTTTGCCTGCTGCAAGCGCTGAGGCCGCCATCCGGCTGCTGACAATCTCTCCGCCGAAGCGCCAGCATTTCAGTGCGGCTACTTTTCCCTTTTCAGGTAGAATCACTGCGCTGAGTTGCTCCCAGCCGAAAGTCTGTCTGGTGCTTTCGATGTCATATCGTTCCCGCACATAAGCAATACAGCGGTCAGCCGCTGATTGGGACGGAAAAACTACACAGGTTTCTCCGTCTCCGGCCAGCCGCTCTTCAGCGAGGGCATTGAGCTGCACGACATCAGGGTGAAGAAAAAAGCGTGGGTAACCACATTGCAGTTTACTGATGAGATCAGGATCTTGTTCCTCGTAAGCAATCACATGCTGCCACAGGGGCAGTGCCACCGACACCGCATGATGGGAATCTGGAATAGGCCCACCCAAGTCTTCCGGGCGTGCCATGGGCTCTGTGATGAGATCTCTCATGCTGTCGAATTTGGCGATCACCCAGCTCGTTTATTTCACTTTTGCAAGTCCCTCACGAAGGTCGGCTATCAAATCATCAACCTTCTCAATGCCGACGGAAAACCTCACCAGGGAATCGGTGATGCCAACTGCTTCCCGAGTGGCTTTCGGGACGGCAGCATGGGTCATTGATGCAGGATGGCAGCACAAGGATTCTATGCCCCCGAGACTTTCGGCTTTAGGAAAATAGCGTAAACTTTCGACCAGGCTCAAGGTGCTTTCCAGATCCAGGCCAAAATCCGCAGTTACGATACCAGAGCCCCCTTGCATTTGCCGTTTGGCAATTTCGTATTGGGGGTGGGATTCCAAGAAAGGATAGCGTACCATCTGGGCATTGCTTTCTGCTTCGAGAAAGCGGGCAAAGGCCAAAGCGTTTTCACTGTGACGTTCCATCCTCAGAGCCTGTGTTTTCACCCCCCGTTGAATCATCCAGGTATCAAAAGGAGAAGGCTGAAGGCCCAGCGCCTTCTGGGCGAAGATCATTTTGTCCTGCCACACATCAGAATTGGTGCACACCGCACCACCGAGCGCATCCGAATGTCCGTTGGCGTATTTGGTTGTGCTCAGCAGGGATAAATCCGCACCCAGCTCGAGCGGACGCTGCAGATAACTGGAAGCAAAGGTATTGTCCACTACGAGGACACTGTCTGAGGCATGAGTCGCATCAGCAATCGCTTGAATATCCAGCACTTTCAACAAGGGGTTGGTTGGCGATTCGATCCACACCAGTGCTGGGCGGTGCTTTTCGATTAGAGCGAAATTTTTCGTATCGCTCAAATCGCCATACACCACTTCGATGCCGAATTTTTCGAATACCTGGGCAAAGAGGCGGAATGTGCAACCGTAGATATTTTCCTCCGCCACCACCATATCCCCCGACTTCAGAGTTGAGACCACCGCAGTGATCGCTGCCACCCCACTGCCAAACACGGTTGCATGTTTTCCTGTCTCCAGACTTGCCAGAGTCCGCTGGAGCATGCGGAAATTAGGATTGCCGGATCGAGTGTAGTCAAATCCGCCTTCATTGCCATATTCAAAGGTGGATGTCAGATACACGGGAGGAATCACCGCTCCCGTGCCCGCGACATAATCATGCCCGACGTGCACCGCCCGGGTTTCAAATCCAGCTTCCTTGTCTTTAGATTTTTTTTCCATCACTTGTCTATGACTTTCGACTTTCACGATACGAGCCCTAACAAACCGCTTTTTCAAGCACAATCAAAGACTCCTTGTGTCATCGAGCTAAGTTCCCATGGGCCGTGCTCCACTTGCCTTTGCGGATAACGCGGTCAAACTCGAAGCCGGCTTTTTCTCCAACCTTAAGACAATTTCGCTCCTGCGAATTAAGAATACCGGATACGATAAGCTCTCCCCCTGGCTCCAACCAGGCGGGTAGGCGGGGAAAAACCTCGATCAACACGTCATGGAAAATGTTTGCCGCAATCAAATCGTAAGTCTGGCGACGACGAGGCTTCCACTTCAACACGTCGGCGACAATCAGACTGGTTTCATTCAGTCCGTTCTGCGTCGCCAGGCGGTGAGCAGTTCTTACTGCCATCTCATCAAAATCAATCCCCAGGACGGATTCTGCCCCCAGAGCATTCGCGGCAGCACTCAAAATGCCACTGCCACAGCCGAGATCCAGAAAATCCCAATGGGTTTCGTTGAGTCGGGCACGCTTTTTTGCAAAATCAGTGATCTGACGTAAGCAGGTCGCGGTTGTCGCATGGTCGCCGGTTCCAAAAGCCAAAGCAGGCGGGTAAGACAGAATGATACGGTCGGGAAACTGTTTGCAGATGTCAGCCAAGACCTGCTTGTCCGCTGTTTGGGATACCAACAGCCGGTTACGAATTTTCAACAGACTGGTCTTTCTTTCTGACGGAGGCTGGGACATAGCTTCGAGTTTGCCTGCAGTGAGAAACTCAATTTTACCCCCGAACTGTTTTTGCCATCCGGCAAGCTGCACACGGACTGGGTCAAAAATTTCGAGTATATGGCTTTTATTCCCTGCATGGTGAGAGATCATAGCGTGGGTTAGGCCTGAAGATTCGATCACCACCTCCCACGTAGCCACTTCACTTTCAGTTCGAAGAGCCTTCGTCCATCGATAGATGCCTGCCTGAGAGGTTACTGCCATTTGGTGAGTATTTAAGAGATGTGGGTTAAAGCAAAATTGTCCGTATGTTATTTAACTAAATTACATGGTTCCTCTTCGTTGGCTTGCGGAAGTTGTCCTCTGCATTTGCAATGATTACTCCTGCACCAGGGCAAATCATGGAAAGGAATAGCTTGGTTCGCTTCATGAGTCTGAATACACTACAAAAACCATGAACGCATCAAGACTCTGTATCTTCCTTTTTTTGCTGTCAGTGTCCGCGCTTCAGGCCCAGCAAAAAATGTTTCTCCTCAGTGGTCGGATTATTGATGAAGAAACGGGAAAGCCTGTTCATGCCAGACTCTATATTGAATCAGTATCAGCGAAAGGGGAACGGTTGTATTTTCATGCCGCAACGGCTTCCGATCAGGGGCAGGCTGTAACTTATGAAAAAAGGAGACCCCCAAAAAGTGTGGAAATACATACCTCTCTTTCCGCGCATCCGTTCCAGGTTGAACTGCCTCCCGGTAATTACACGCTCACTGCTATTCGAGGAAAAGAATATCTGCCTGCGATAAAAAATATCACCGTTTCTGATGAACCACTTGAGCTTGATCTTGAGCTTCGGCGGTGGATTCACATGAGTGAAAAAGGATGGTTCTCAGGTGATACACACAATCATCGGGAATTGGAAAACATGCGCACGATACTCCTCGCCGAAGATCTCAATGTCGGACTTCCGTTAACTGCCTGGGTATCAAAGTTTGAAGAAACGCCGAGGAGCAGCACGAAAGTCAAGACGCCCATGACAAAAGGGGAACTCATCACTGTAGATGAAACTCATGTTGTGTGGACTGGGAACACAGAATACGAAGTCACTAGTATTGCGGGTAAACGCCATGTGCTTGGCGCACTTTTTGTTCTCAATCATCGAACACCACTCGACCTAAGGACGCTGCCCGTTCGCCCCATCGCCGAACAGGCACGAGCTGAGGGAGCCTTACTGGAACTGGATAAACACAACTGGCCTTGGTCTATGATGCTTGTGCCAGTCGCTGGGGTTGATCTTTTCGAGCTCACCAATAATCACATCTGGCGCACCGATTTCACCTTCTCGACCTTCCACTCCAATTATGCCTTTGGACCCATGGCGGTGGAAATGAATGAGCAGGGGGGATTCACAGAACAGGGTTGGATCGATTTTGGATTCAAAAATTATTATGCTCTGTTGAACTGTGGAATTCGCATCATGCCAACGGCAGGCACGGCGAGCGGCGTCCATCCGGTTCCACTCGGATTTGGGCGCGTGTATGTTCAGACGGGAGAGGAGAAATTGAACTATAAAAAGTGGATCGCTGGTCTCAGGGCCGGCAACAGCTTTGTTACTACAGGACCCATGATCTTTTCTATATTCAATGGCAACCCCCCCGGGTCCAAATTGACTCTGGAGAATCCAGACAAAGTTACCATTGTCACCAGCGTTCGCAGTCTGCACCCGGTAACTAAAATTGAGCTGATAATAAACGGTGAGGTTACGGCAATTCCGGCAGCCAAGACTGTTATTCTATCAGACCATACTTTTGAAACGCATTTTGCTACTTTTCCTGACATTTCAGAATCTTCCTGGATTGCCTTGCGAGTCTTTGAGGAGGCTCCGGATGGTCGTCCGCGTTTTGCTCACACGGCTCCGGTTTTTGTCAATATCCCAGGATTGCCTCTGAGGGCTAAACGTGAAGAAGTTAATTATTTCATCAAACGTTCGGAAGATGAAATCCTCCGGAATCGTGGCGTTGTTTCAAATGACGCTCTTGCCGAATTTGAAGAGGCTGGGGATTTTTATCGGAAATTATTGCCTGATGCGCGCTGAGCCCCAGCTTCAATCGTTGGCGTACTTTCGTTTCAGTATCCGCACTTCTTCTTCGAAGAAGTGGAGCGGGTGATGAGATTCGAACTCACGACTTCGACCTTGGCAAGGTCGCGCTCTACCCCTGAGCTACACCCGCAATCACAATCCTGTGATTGAACAAACTGGCCTTTAACCAGAAAGCCGCTTTAGCGGACGGCAAGTTAAAGACCTTGGAGCCATCAAATCAAGCGGTTTTTCTTTAAAATCGCTGGCTCTCGGACGCAGTCTGCGTTTCTATGTCGGCAAATATCCATCTATGAAAAATCGTCTCGACGAAATCATTGCCCATAAACGCAAGGAGATTGAAAAAATCTTGCCTCTCACAGAGAAGTTGCGCTTCGCTGCCGCCGAACGAAATGATTTTCGCTCATTCATCAATGCTTTGAGAGACCCGGCGCTTGAAGTGGATCCATCCTTGTCAATTATAGCGGAGGTGAAAAAGGCTTCACCTTCTGTTGGAGTGATCACCTCCGATTTTGATCCTGTCGCCATCGCTACGGACTATGCCAGCTGTGGAGCCAATGCGATCTCAGTCCTTACCGATGAGAAGTTCTTTCAGGGCAAACTATCCTACTTGTCAACGATTCGCGAAAAAGTCAGTCTTCCGTTGCTGAGAAAAGATTTCATTGTTCACGAAGCACAGATTTATGAAGCCGTCGTCGCGGGGGCGGATGCCATACTGCTCATTGTGGCTGTTTTGACCCAGGAAGAATTGATCCGTTTTCTCGAAATCGCTCATACCTTCCAATTAGATGTGTTGGTGGAAGTCCACGATTTTGCCGAACTTGATCGAGCCATGGATACCGATGCCCGCATCATTGGAATCAATAATCGCAACCTCAAGACTTTTGAAGTGAGCTTGGACACCACACGCCAACTTGCTGAAGAGCTTGGCCCGGATCATATTCTGGTAAGTGAAAGCGGATTGTCTACAGGTGAAGACGCGCAAAATGTCCAGCAGTGGGGAGCGGATGCCATTCTAGTAGGAGAAGCGCTCATGCGCAGCGACGACAAGGCCTCCAAGATGGAAGAATTGAAAATGATTCAGGCTTACCCGGGGGAAGAAGCCAGCCTTCAGGCGGATGATGACGATGTTATCGACTTGCTGCCCGGATAGAATACCTCTTCCAGCATCAAGCCGTCCGGGGGGGCACAAAAAGGAGCTTTCTCAGGAAAATCCACACCCGCCAACAAACGCTCCAGTTCCAGTTGAGGCAGTTTACCTTGAGCGCAGCGGACGGCACTGCCGGCAAGAAACCTAACCATTTTATAAAGAAATCCCTCTCCGGAAAAGCGGAGGTCAATCATTGAATGCTGGTCATTCTCGATTACCTCGGTCGACTTAATGGTCCTGTGTGCATTCCGCATTTCATCATGGCCATCTCCCCGGTTAGCTGAAAAAGCACGGAAATCATGGCGCCCGGCAAATAGCTGGACCGCTTGTCGTAATAAATCGCGATCCAGGGTGTTTTTCACCTGCCAGGCCAGGCCAAATTCCAAAGGTGGCAGAACATCACCAACATACAAACGGTAGCGATAGGTTTTCCCAGTCGCATCAAAACGAGCATGAAAATCCGGGTTTACCTGCTCACATCCCACCACCCGAATTTGTGCCGGCAAATGAGCATTCAAAGCCTGTTGCCAGTTTCGGCAACTCAGACGTGCGCTGCCAGGAGCATCAAAGTGAGCCTGCTGGGCAAGTGCGCTGACACCTGCATCTGTGCGCCCGGCACCATGAACGGCAGAGACAAGGGGACAGACCCCTTGTAAGGCTTTCAGCAGGTGATCTTGTATAGTATTGCCACTAACCTGGCTCTGCCAGCCCTCGAAAATACGGCCATCATAGGCCAGGGTCAGGAGAAATCGTTTCCGATTCTCATCAGCCATAGGTTTCGTCGTCGTAGAAAATGTCGAGGTCATCATTGAGCGAAGCTCCACCACCACCCAGGTCATCATCCATCTCATCTTCCATTTCATCTTCCGATGGCTCCCGGTAATCCAGATAGGTCTGTAAAATTTCCACTGCGGCCGCCTGATCGATACTGTCACGCTGGTCTTTCTCAGACTTGCCTGCCTCACTCAACTTGTCGGATGCGGAAACCGTAGTCAGTCTTTCATCCTCCTCAACAATGGCTACCTTGTCAGGCAGTGCCTTGCGAAGTTTTTTCAGGAAGGCACGTACTTTTTTTACTGCAGGGCCTTCACTGCCATCCATGTTCAGAGGCAGACCCAGCACGACCACTTCAGCCTTACGCTCACTGACAATTTCCACGAGTCGGGTGATAGCTTGATCAGGTTTTTCCCCTGGGATTGTCTCAAAAGGGTGCGCCAGCATGCCCAAGTCATCACTCACAGCCACGCCAATGCGAACTGTTCCATAATCGATACCTAGTGCTCGAAAAATTTTATCTGCCATCTCTATCTATCACTGTTCTATTTTAATTCGTTTGGAACCTTGTCCACCAGACTCTTCATTCTGTCCATAGCTTCTTTGGCGGCGACCAGAATAGCATCAGGTGTTTGTACCACAATCAAATTGTTTACACCCAGGAGTGCCACATGTGCACCTTCGGCATATACTACGTTGTTGCCGGAATCAACCGAGGTCAAAGGTGTATTGCAAGCGTTGTCTTGCGAATCTTTCTCAAAGTATTCCCCAGCTGATACCCAGTTGCCAAGGTCATCCCAGTCAAAAGAAGCTTCAATATTAAAAATACGGTTGGATTTTTCCATCAGGGCATAATCGATGGACACCTTTGGTAATTGGGAAAAATGCTTGCGTACAGCTAATGAAAAGTCAGGTGCTTTTTGCAATTGCTCTATGAAAACTGCGAGATTCGGACAATGCTGCTTTAATTCACGCACAAGAGTGGGAATGCTCCAGACAAACATCCCGGCATTCCATGAAAAATTACCCTGCTCTATAAACTCTGCTGCCAGGTCAGCATTAGGCTTTTCACGAAAACTATCTACTTTGTAAAAGAGGATCTCGTCGCCACTGTTTTCAGAAACGGTTCTCTGTTCTCCTTTCTGAATGTAACCATAGGCCGTGCATGGCCAGGTGGGCTTGATGCCGACGGTTACAATTCCATCTTCACTGCGTGCCACATCAAGTGCTTGTTGCATTGTTTGGCAAAAAGCTTCTTCATCACGGATCAATTGATCTGATGGTAATACACACAGATTAGCCTCCGGGTCCCTGGCGGCAACCCAGCCCACGGCGAGAGCAATTGCGGGTGCCGTATCGCGTTTTTCCGGTTCGGAAATAATATTATCCGCCGGTAGCATATCGCCCAACACTTCTCGAATAGCTTGTTCCTGGTCGCAGTTGGTGAGGACCAAAATTTTCTCCGGCGTAAGCAGTCCCTTCAAACGAGAGACGGTGAGCTCCAACATGCTGTCTTCAGCATCGAACAAAGACAGCAACTGTTTAGGGCGCAATGTTCGACTCAGGGGCCAGAAACGGGTGCCGCTTCCGCCTGCCAAAATCAATGCGTAGGTATTAGGTGCTTTCCTGAGATTCATCGAAAATAATTTTTAAAAGCAAATCTGCCATGAAATGGACTCGAATCGACAAAAAAGGGGTGAATAATTTTAGTTGAACGAAAACCCCTTTCCGGGCCTCTTATTCATTCATGAAAAATGTTAGTTACTCCATCTGCTCGACCGTGTTCTTACTGGTTTTTATCAGCCTCACTTCATGGGCAATTGCAGACACAGACAAAATTCTCATCACTGTCAGACCGGATCGCGATGAAGCTGTTTACAAAAAAGGGGAGACGGTCACTTTTCAAATCGAGGTGAAGGATGGAAGCGGCAAAGCTCTGGACTGGGGCAGTGTGCATTGTTATTTCAGTGATGATCACTACAAAACAACGGAAGACTACACCCTGGCCGTCACCGGGCAGCCTCTTAAAGTAACGGGAAAACTAGTACGTCCGGGTTTTCTTCAATGCGAGGTTCAATTTGATTCCGGTAGTCGCGAACTGAAATCAAAAGTGAAACCCGGATTGGGAGCTGCAGCCATTTCACCTGAAGAAATCTCGCCCAGCCGTGAGGTGCCCATTGATTTTGAAGCTTTCTGGTCATCCCAGAAAGAGCGCCTGGCCGAGGTTCCGCTCAACGCCGAAATGGAAAAAATACTACCATCTTCTACAGATAAAATTGAAGTTTTTGACACACAAATCACTTGTCTGGATGATGTTCCTGTGTCCGGATATTTTGGACGACCTGTCGGGGCAAAAGCAAAAAGCCTGCCGATCATTCTCTGGGTGCATGGTGCCGGTGTTCGTAGTTCTTCGTTGGGCAAGGCGGTTACCGGAGCCACCGAGGGGTATCTGTCGATGGATATCAATGCCCATGGTATCCCTAATGGTCGGCCAAAGACCTATTACGACCAGTTGAAAGGCAAGGACGGGCGGTTGAAGAATTACTCGCATCAGGGAAGGGAGAATCGTGACGCTTTTTATTTCAAGGGAATGTTTATGCGGTTGGTTCGTGCTATCGATTTCCTTACCGCCCAGCCTGAGTGGGATGGCAAAACAGTTGCAGTGATCGGTCACAGCCAGGGGGGGCTACAAGCACTGGTTGCCGGTGGTCTCGATGAAAGGGTTACCTTCATTGGAGCCGGCGTCCCGGCAGGTTGCGATCATACAGGCATGTTGCGCCGCCGTATCAGCGGTTGGCCAAAACTCGTGCCTTTGCTGGAAGATGGCAAAGCGGATCCCGTCATTGCTGAACTTTCGCGTTATTACGATGCGGTGAATTTTTCTGCCCGCTATCACGGGGACGCAATGGTGAGCGTTGGTTTCATTGATCGAACCTGCCCGCCGACCAGTGTTTATGCCGCCTACAATCAATTGAGAGGGCATAAAAAAATCATCCACAAACCGGCCATGGGGCATGCGGCGCCCAAGGATGTCCAGGATGCTTTTTTAGAGGGTTTCAAATCCCATATCACAAAAAAACAGGGAAGTTTGCAAGAGGTCAAATAGGATAGTGCTGCTCTGCTGCTGCAGGTAATTATTTAACCTGCGATGCTTGAGGCTCGGTCCTCGGCGGCATGTTTCACTGCTTTTTTGGCAATTTTCTTCCAAATACTTTTTGCCAGGGTATCGGGTAATTCAATATCATCCATACTGATTCGTTGCCCCTTCTCCACAGATTCCTTCAAGCGTCCACTCATCAACAAGCCAATCGGCACGTGATCCGGCGCATCAGCAATGTCCAGTGCCTCTCCCCTGACATCAAAAGACCCGATCCCGTGTTTAATAAAATGATTTTTTGCCAGATCGCGCTTGGCGACTGTCGCTACGCTGGCCCGAGGTTGACTGGAATTATTCATCAAGACATCACCAAATTCCAGCACCGCCCTGACCGTCTTCATCACTTCGAGGTGACAAAGATGAAAACTTCTGGTCAGGGTATAAAAAGGACCATCACCCATTTTAAGGTAGTTGAGATAGGGGCGGCAGTAATCTTTGTGACTGGCGGCAATAAATATGCCCGGGCATCCCGTCGTTAGAATGTAATCGCTCAAAGCCTTCCGCTTACCGGATTCTGTATTTCTCTGGTTGGCCACATCCGCTAGGAGCTGAGAGCCTTCCTCAACTGTGTCCGAGCTGGGCCCCAACATGCCCGGCCAGTAAATGTCCGCATCAAATGCATTGGCGACAAAGGCCTGCTCAATCTGAACTTTTGTTCCATCTGTGAATGATGTGGTCTGTGTAATACTCAGCCCCTGTTTGCTGGACCAGTAGCTCATATCGGCCTCGCTGGGGTCATGATTGAGAAAGCCTTTGATATTTCCGTATACCAAGGGTTCAAAACCCATCGCCAACGCATCCCGTCGAAGAGCTGCCAGGCAACCTGGTTGATCTCCCTCTGCTTCGGTAACCAGCCCTTTGTCGACAAACCATGACCCGGTGGTGACATGAAACTCCGAATCCATCGTCACAATTGGAAGGCCTGCTGCGATGGCCTGGTCAACCACGTCGGTGACATGAATTGGGTCTCCACAGCATACAATCAGTAGATCCGAATGTTCTATCAATTCGGCAATGTTTTGAGTGATGATATTGTGGCCAGGCAAACCGTGAACCGATTCCACTGGGCGTCGCGTAAGCACCCGTGAAAGCTCATACGGTGAGCGTTCTACTACATGGGCGATACCCCGGGCCATGAACCCAGTTCCAACCAGACCAATTTTAGCAGGTGTCGTTTTAGGACTAAAAGCAGTTATTACAGACATGAATATAAATCGACAAGAACCTGGAAAATGCTTTCGGCTATTACCGAAGCCTCATTATGGATTAAGTTTTCTGGCAGTACCCTGCAACGGGAGGTTACAGGAACAACAGAAGGGACTCAATTCAACAAGGGAAAACTCATGGCAAAAAACCCTGCACAAATACTTAACTTATATTAAATGTATATATTATAAAATTCATAACAAGCTTTTTCTGGTTTTCTTTCGATAAGTCGCTAATTTCTCCCAAATCGCCATGAGCTTTTAGCCAAGCTCTGGTATTTCCAACACATTCCAAAAATATGAGCGAATCTGAATCTCTGGACTTATCCGCCGAAGACCTGATGCCTGCCTGGGTGTCGGGACTGGAAGATGCCCCGTCGTTATCACCCCCAGCTCGGTCGGACAAGGAGCACCGCTATGAGGATCAACGAGGAGGCAAAGGGCAAGGCAATCGAGACGGGCGGAAATTTGATCGTGGTGGTGCTGGCGGAGGCTTTAGAAAAGATGACCGTCGCCAAAGTGGAGGTCGGAATGACCGCCGTGACCAGAACCGGGGGTCTCATGATCATCGAAGGGAAGACCGCCAGCCCAGGCGGGCAGAAGACATCGTTCCTCAGGTCGATTTTGTAGTCGAGCCCACAGCGGAAGCTGTCAAAGCTCTGGCAAAACATATTCGCTCGACCAATCGCGCTTATGCCATGGCTGAGGTTGCCCGGATGGTGCTTGCTGCTGCTGATCGCTATCGGGTGATTTTTCGGGTCAAATCGGGGAAGCAGAATGCAGCAAAAGGCAAAGCTGCACAAAACAAGCCAAGCCCTGCTTTTAGCATGGTGCGCTGTAAAAGCGACGGCTCCGTGTGGCTGTCACGCGAAGAAGCTGTCGCCCATTTTCTGAATACTCCGGAGCTGTTGAAAGAGTTTTATGAGATTGAAGAAGTAACAAGGGAAGCTCCCAAAGGTAATTTTTCTGTTATTGCGGTGTGTGGCCTGTCCGGTACCATCCTCGGCCCACCCAACCATCACGAATACCAGCAGAACATCGCTGCGCTGCATCGTGAGCGATTTGGCAATATGCCGCTGGAAAGGTTTAAATCGCGCATTGAAATGCGTCGTGATGAGGAAACGATCGAGCAGTGGAAAGAGCAGATGTCCACTGCAAAACATTATCGAGTAAAAACTGAGAAACCTGAAGTGGTTGCCAATAAACAGAAGCCGGAAGAGACACTGGCTCCTGTTGTAGAAACAAGCACTGATGAGGAAGGCAAGCCGGAAACCCCGTTCGCTGAAAATATCTCCGATGAAGGTTCGGAGGTGACGGAAGAGCCATCCAGTGAAGACTCCAGTGTTGAAGCGGCTGCTGAAACACCTGGCGACTCCACGGAAGCCGAAAATGATGAACAAAAAAGTGAATCAGTGTCTGAAACGGATGAAGCGGTAAGTGTTGATGCTGCAGAGAATGAGTCTGCCCCGAGCGAAGAAGGTGAACCCGCTGAAGAAGGTGGGGACGACCAGGGTGAGGCTCCCTCTCCGGAGGAAGAGGCCGGACCGGTCATCTCCAACATGGCAGAACTGACCCGGCATTTTCGTGAGCATTTTGCCCGGCGCATTTTTAAGGAAGTTGGTGAGGCCCGGCTACCTGGAACAGCATCAAAAAAAGAACTGTCTCCCGCTCTGATCGAGCGCATGAATGCCGAGGTTAACTGGCAAAAACGCGGTTTCCCACTGCCTATGGTACGCACCCTGTGTCGACGTTTTGAGCACCAGGGATTGAAGTTTTTCAAGCGAGGTGCGAAAGAGCTCTTTGTCTCCGCTGCCCGCCCGCGGGCTTTGGCGAAAGATACGGTGCTCACCGACCGTCTATTGGTGATGTTGAACTTCATCAAGGACAAACCCGGCACTCTGGCCGGTGATTTGATCAAGCATATGCAGGGTGAGGTTTCCAGCAAGGATTCAGAATCTTCAAAAAAGAAGGGTGCCGGATCTGATGCGGATAGCAAGCAAAGTAAAAAAGCTCCCTCCGAGCCCACAAAAAGCGAACTTGCCTTGTTGGCTGATCTTCGCTGGTTGTTGGTGGAGGGTTATTTGATTGAATTTCCAAATTCAGAGCTTTTACCTGGCACAGCGGTAAGCGCAGACAAGCGCAGACGCAGGCCATCCCGGCAATCGAAGAAAAAACGACCTGCAGAGAAAAAGCAAGAATCGGCAGGATCAGTTTCTGGCAAAAAACCTGTGCGGCCACCAGCTGAGAAAGCTGCACCTGCGACAGACTCTCCCGCCGCTGAGCCGCCTGCGGAATCTGCTGCCCCAGAGTCTCCGCAAAAATAAAGTGTGGGCATTGAGGGTTCTTCACCCTAAGCCGATCACTTCTTTGCCAGAGCCTTGAGCAGTTTTTTCCACTCTTTTTTGCTGGTATTGCGGCGAATAACCTCGCGACCATCAATAGTGCTCCGGTTCACGCTTACCAGGGAATGTTCCAGTTCCCGGAGGGCGACATGGACTTCCGCTTTGCTAGCCTTGTAGTTACCTGCAACATTGTGGAAATCTCTGATTTCCTGCTCGACCAAGCCGTTCGCAGAGCGTGTTTTGAAGGACATGATGTTGAGGTGGTAAATAGCGTTGGTCACCTGGGCGGCCCGCGCTGGGTCTTCAATGATGGTTGAAACCTCCTGTCTGAATTCCACAAGAACTGCGGGGTCAGAAAGATCGAGATTGGGGGCATTGAGGCCTCCTGAAAGCAAAATGAGTATAACGAGTGCAATGATCATGATTAAATAAAGGTATAAGTGAAAGGTAAGATGAGTTCAGGAAACTTAGGATTCAGATGGGTGAAGTGAGCGGTAGCGATCTGATTGCTGGGTAACCGAATAGAGAAAAGCTTTTGATATGGCGGGCCACTCTTCCTCAGTTGCCTGGCTCTTCATAGCCAGTAAAGCATCGGTCAAACGAAGTCGCCGATTGCTGGTTTGGGCCTCCCATTCTCTCAAGACCAGGTGCAAATCGGTGGCGCTCTTGGAATGGTTTGCTGACATCTTACCGAATTTCTTGCTGTATTTGAGGTAGTGTTCGTTGATGGCACCTAGTTCCTGCTCGGCAAAACCAACCATGTTGATGAGTGCTGTGGCCCGATTGAGGTCGGGAATCTGGGAGTGAATTACCCGGCGCAACTCAACCATCTGTACTTTGTCGCCGACTTTAGCGGGCCCTTTTGCCCCCTTCTTACTTTGACAAGCGGTGCTAACAAACAGAATCAATGTGATTGTAGCTAAGGCGGCCAAAGAGGCCACCAGAGGTGAGCGTAGTTTAAATAAGGTGTTCATGCTAGGCCACGAATAACGGGAATCCACGCCGTGGTCAAGCTTGGAAGGTCTGCAACAGCAAAAAGCAGTAAGTCACCAAATATTCAGGCAAGCTCAGGGAATTTACATGCTCTGCATGCTCTCAGCTATTTCCCTGGATGTAAGTGCGCGTTTGTATAGCCGGACATCTCGCAAGCTGCCATTGAAATAATCGTACTGTCCAAAACCGATCAACAAGGGGGAGCTATTGTTCAGGTCGAAATCCTTGCCATCAAATTTGTCTGACTCCGCCACTTGTATGCCATCGATGAAAATTTTCAATTGCTTCGCTTCTCTCACGGCAGTGATATGACGCCACCCGCTTTTTAATTCAGCATCATGAGTGATACATTTGCCCGCTTCAAAGGTACGGACATGTCCTGAGGGGAAGGTGCCGGAAAACAATCTCCCTTTGAAATTGACTAGTCCATTGACGCCATCCAGACCCGGCAACTGTCCCATGTCGATCCACTTGCCCTCGTCGAGTCTAAACACTTTACCTCCAATGTGATGGGAAAGTGTCGGTTTCAATCCCGAGTAGTGCAGCAATACCCGCTATACCCCAACATACAGTTTTCCCTGATAAGAGGCCATCGAAGTGACGCCGTTGCTTTTCCATGGTGTACCGAGATCCTCCCGCTTACCACTTGTTATGTTTCGATAGACATGACCCTGATCCGTATTGGTGTGGCCTTCTGCCGTGCCTACGTAAAGGTTGCCATTATGAACGGCCATACAGTGGTCAAAGATCGATTTACCAGGACGGCCTTCATCCTTCCACTTTACAGATTGTTTGTCATCATCAATTCCGAACTGCAGGTTGCGGTAGTTCGCCTGGCTACCAGTCACGCAGGCATTGTTTACGATACTAAGATTAAATCCTTTGCGGGTTACAGGATCGTGCTTGGTGATCAGATTCCCGAGGGTGTCATCCAGTTCTTCCTCTGTGTGCGCCCACAAGGAAATGGTGAAATCCTTGGCTCCAACATCCAGCGTCTGATTATGGCTGATCTCGATGTAGTTTTTGATACCATCAAATTGAGCGGCACTGTTTTTCTGCCCCTTGGGGCCAAGAGAGTTAAGATGGGTCCCGTGATTAGTTGCCTGGTTTTTGTTGCCGGAACTATCCAGAAAATCTGCCTGCAATTTCCAATGCCCGATGAGATGATTCTCTTGAGCATGCAATACAGAGTGGAGGGGGCAACCAGGCTGCAACTGAGCAATAGAATGAGAGTTGATAGGTTTTGGGGAGGCATGGTTTTTCATTCTCCGTCTTGAACAAACATATAGCAAGCTCAAGGCCCCCTGTGGGCTGAAAATATAGTGAGACGAAGTGTCTGCTTCATCTTTTTAGAGGCGGAGGGCGGAGCCACTCTTCAACCGCTTGATAGCTGGGGCAAAAATTTGGACCAAATACTGAAAGTGGCCACCAGGACAATACTAACAAATACCCCGGCATAGCCGAGGATGACGCCGATCAGGGCCAGTGTTCGGCCTGGGGCGGGCTGGATTCTGCTGTGGCGTGCTTTGGCCAGAGCGATATGCCCCAGAATGATAGCCGCGGGCGAACAGAGCAAGGAGGCCCCAAAGGGGAAAAAAACGAGGCCGAGAATACCGGAAAGCATCGCTAATACACTCTGCAGGGTAGAGGGGGCTTCTTCCTCCGGGGCAGCTTCCATAGCGGCATTCAAAGCTCCGATGCGATTGGAATCCTGGGTAACAATATTTTCCGGCAACAGGGAGATGGAAGTGGTCTGTATGGAAGGCTCGTCTCCGACATGGCTGCCAAGAGTAGGCATGCCGGGGTCAGTTGGGTTGCCCGCCGGGTTTGGGGTCGGGCTTTGCGCAGCGGTGGAGGGAGAGGTGTTTTGTATGGGTTCCGGGAAGGCGATAATGGAGCTGCAAACCGGACACTCTACTGTTGTGCCGTAAAAGCTTTCGTCGCCTGATACACGTTGACCGCACTTCGTGCACGCTATTTTGATGACTGCCATGAATTGATCCCTTCTGTAAGAATCGGAGCAAACCGGGCCGTGTCAAGTCTGTCACGCAAATGGACTTATGTTAGCTGTAAGCGTGGAAGACAAAACAAGCTCCCCAAAAACGTAATCGGGTGATGCTGATAAGAACTTATTGTTGCTGGGGGAACCAGACAATACCAACTGATTTTGCCGTGCAGTTTTTTTTCAAGGGAGTGAGGCGGACTTGTTCAAGTTTTTCGTTCATTGGATCGATGGCTTTTTTCAAGTCAGCAATTTCTCTGCCGGCTTTCGCTTCAAGTTCGGCAAGTTCCTCTTTGAGACGGCCCACTTTTTTCTCAGCACGACCAACATCCCCCGACTCTTTCCAGGCACGGGATGCGCCGCTCATGGCTGTGCGCCCTTTGCTCATGGAGAATTTTTTTCCGAACACCGCACCCAGAAGGGCACTCCCCACACGCAGGGCAGTGTCCATTTTGGCATTGGTTGACTGACCTTTTTGTTCAGCCAAATGATCCAGTGCTCTCCGCACGCCACCTTCCTGGCTCTGAATTTTCTTTTCAAAACGCTTTTGTAAATCAGCCACCTTTTCATCCCTGAGTTCTCTCGCGCTGTGCATCAGGCGCGTTCGAAAATCGTTTTCGCTTTCATCCATGGCTGAATACATGCTGGCCATGGGGCTGTGGAACAGGGTGACGGAGTCATTGGAATAGAGCCAGTCAATGAGTTCTTTTTTCAGGCTGGTATAAAGCTTCGATTGAACGAGTTCATTGGGAAGCTCCCCAAAAGATGCCTTGTTGAGGGGTTCGCGTGATAGTTGGTTGGCTTGCACTTCATGGGGAAGTTCGAGATTTTTATTCCAGTTGATGCTTTGTTGCCCTCCTTCGATCGGGTTGATCAGAGTGACCTTACGGGTGCTGTTGATGGATTTTTTGGCGTCTGCGTAGCGGGCTTCGCCCAGTCGGATGAGAGCAGGCTTGTATTGAATATTTTCTCCGCTGGCTCCGGGTCCAGCAGGCACAAAATATTCATCTGCTCCCCTGGGCAATTGAGGGCGCGGCGGTTTTTTTGTGGAGACCTGAGCAGGGATACTGGTAACGGGTGGCGCTTGGGAAGTTTCACTGGGTTTTGTCTTTTTCTCAGTGGCTTGGCGTTTGTCGGCCATCAAGAGCTGAATCTGTTTTCTGGACATAGGGCCGCGCAAGTAGCTCATGACCCAGCGCACATGGAAGGTTTCCGGACCATCGTCATGCACATTGTTCATCAGGAAAACACGAGCCCCCAGAGCGGAGAGTCGGTTTTCCATTTCTTTGCGGTCAAAAGACTGGTTCTGGCTGGCCGATGCTCCGGAGAGTCCATCGAGTACGCGCATTTTATCACGTTCGGTTTGAAGTCTGCCCAGAAACCAGGTGCCGATGTTTGAGAGAGCCTTGTAATCGAGATCCACCGGATTCTGAGTGGCGAACAAAAGACCCACACCAAATGCCCGCGCTTGTTTCAGCATCGTCATCATTGGTTTTTTTGACGGGGGATTTGCCGTGGGGGGCAGGTATCCATAAATCTCGTCCATGTAGAGCAAGGCCCGCAGGCTGCTGGTGCCTGATTGGGCGCGCATCCATCCCAGCATCTGGTTCATCAGCAGGGAGACAAAAAACATGCGTTCGGTATCGCTGAGATGGGCGATGGAAAAAATCGAGATGCGGGGTTTGCCTTCCGGAGTGTACAACATGCGTTGGATGTCGAGTGGATCACCGTTCAACCAGGTGGAGAAGCCCGGCGAGGCTAGCAGATTGTTCATCTTCATCGCCAGACCCAGGCGTTCTTTTTCAGGGCAAACAGTGTCGAGCCCCATCACACCGATTTTATCAAAAGGAGGCGTCTGGATGTAGCGGATCAAAGTTTCGAGCGTAATGCCGATGTCATCTTGCCAACAGTGACTGAAAATATTTGAGAGCAGGATGTGCTCCCAGTCCTGAATCGGGTCAGCGTCAACGCCGATGAGGGAAAGCAGGCTGGAAACCGTGCTTTCGATGCGTTCCGAGAACAGTTCGTTGTCATCGAGGATTTGCTGGCCGGGAACTTCCAGCGAAGAGAGGATGGAAACGGGCACTCCGGAGTTGCTGCCGGGGGTATAGACCGTCAGATCGACTTTGTCACGGAAGGAGCCGATGCGTTCGGGGCTTTGCCCCCAGTCGGCGAGCCCCTTGCGCCAGGTGTCCGCTTGATTAGCGGCAAATTCATCCGGACTGATACCTTTTTTCCGGGCATCGTCTTCATTGATCCATGGCCGGAAATCCTCTGCTGCCAGATTGGGAAAGGTGAGCAGCAGGTTGGAGATGTCCCCTTTGGGATCAATGACGATGGCCGGGATATTGTCCATCGCCGCTTCTTCTAGCAGGGCAAAACACAGGCCCGTTTTACCCGAGCCGGTCATGCCGAGCACCACTCCATGGGTCACCAGATCCTTGGAGTCGTAGAGAACCAACTCATCTTCGAGTTTTTTCTCCGCCAGGTCATAATTGCGTCCCAGATAGAATTTTCCAAGGGCTTCGTAGTCTTCAGGTTGGATGTTCATCGATCTTCAGGCGTATTCTGATACAGAGCCTGATACAGAGTGAGCTGTAATTCGTCTGGAAGCAATGTTGTAATGACGCGGGCAATTATTTTTGAGAGAATTAAAAAATGAAAGATTCCCAACCTTGAATTTGTATGGGTGAGAACGAAGATTATTACTTTACCAGATGCCAAGCCATTCAGATATCCCCAGCCGTTGCCGTGCGCAGATTGACTTGTCTGCACTTGAAGAGAACGCCCGTGCACTGAGGATGATCTGGGGTGATGATCGAGGATTGATGGGCATAGTGAAAGCAGACGCTTACGGGCATGGCCTTGGGGCAATCGCCACAGCTCTTTCTGCACAGGTAGAAATGTTCGGTGTGGCCAGTCTGGATGAGGCGATGCAACTGAAGCAGGTTCTGGGAGAATCAGAAAAGGACATTTTCCTGCTGGGTTCGGTTTTGCCCAGGGAGAGAGAGGCGGTGGTGGAAAACGGATTGCTTGCCAGCGTTACGCACCCTGAAGAGGCCGCTGCTTTTTCGAGCCTGGCCGCTGACAAGGGGAAAAGCGCAAGAGTTCATCTTGCCATCGACACCGGTATGGGGCGGCTCGGCATGGGGGAGATGGAATTTGGCGAAATGCTTCAGGCTTTCGGAGCCTTCGAGCACTTGTCGATTGAAGGTTTGTTCTCACATTTTCCGGTGGCCGACGAGCAAGAGCAAACTTACACGCTTGATCAGATTGAGCGGTTTAGAAAAGCGGTGGAGCTATTTCGAAAACACTTTCCAGACGCTGCCCACATTCATATCGCCAACAGCGCCGGTTTATTGCGCTATGCCAGGCAGCTGGATTTCACTACTCTGGCTCGCCCCGGTCTCGCTTTGTATGGCGTGGCCCCGGGAGGTTTTGGGCAACAGGGGTTGAAGCCGGTGATGACACTGAAAACGGAAATTGCCTTAATCCGGGAATTGCCGCCCGGGCAGAGCATCAGCTACGGCAGAACATTTATCACCAGTCGTGATCCAGTGACCCGGGTGGCAACGCTTGCTGCCGGTTATGGTGATGGTTATCTGAGGCAGTTGTCCCATTCCGGTGCCGAAGTATTGATTGGGGGGCATCGTTGCCCCTTGCTTGGCACCGTGACGATGGATCAGATCCTAGTGGATGTCAGTGGGCTAAATCCATCGGCAAAACCTGGAGATGAGGCCATTCTGATTGGCCGGCAGGGAATGGATGAGATCACGGCAAGGGAAATGGCAGAGCAAGCTGCCACTATTCCCTGGCAAGTATTTACCGGGATTAGCAAGAGAGTGGACAGAGAATTTTTTTATTAGGGTTTCAATTCTCCAGCCAAAAAAAACTCAAAAAATTCCGCCAAATCCGAGGTAACGAATACCGTCTCATTCTGCAGTTTTGCCAAGCTGATTTCTTCTCCCACGGGATGATCGATACGGATGATTTGTGCATTGCCATCGTAGTTCAGAGTATTCTGATCCTAGGTGGATTTGTTGAAAAATTAGACTGCCCAAATGGTAACAGCAGCCAAAAAAAGCAAAAATAAAGATCCTATACCTTCAGCAATCGGAGTTTCGGAATCTGAATGAGCTCCCCAGGCCAGATCCACTTTTCCTAGCGTGACGAACTTGATAATGATATGCCCAATCCATCCGGAAATAGTGTGAAACAGGAATTCAAAAATAAACATGTCAGCAATTATCCTAAAATTTTAAGGCTGAGTAAGGGGGATTCATTCTCTTAAAAAAGCATCCTAGCACTTTAAGCAGAATTCCGCTTTCCCTGCTATTATAAAATGACGGTATTTTTGTAAGCAGCCGACATTATTGGCTGAGAAATTTTTTGCGCCACCCCTGTCGTGAAAATTTACCCCGGGTATTAGGTTTAAGTTCGGGGCAAAACCACCAGTGGCGAGGCATTTCAAAATTTGCCAATTTTTTCAGTAACTTGGATTTGATCAAATCTTCATCACTGTCATTTGTGCTCAATGACAGGCAGGCGACTATTTCTTCCACTCGCTCAGGGTCTCTGCTGGGCACACCGAATACGACACAGTGTTCAATGTCAGGGTTTGCTGATAAAATGGCTTCCTCGATTTTTCCGGGGGCCACTTTGCGTCCTGCGACGTTGATGGTATCAGAACTGCGTTCACGCAAAAATACTTCTGCACTTGTCACATTGATTTCTGCCCGGTCCGAAGTTACGAAGAGGCCTTGCTGAAGAGAGGAAGGCCCTGAAGTCATCGGCCAGTAAGATTCGCCGACGGCCTGACTGCGGACCATAAGACAGCTGTCATCATCACCGATTTGCAATTCGACATTTTCCATTGCCGTACCAACACAGGCACCATCACAACGGGGCTGCGCACTGCGATCATAGGCGATACCACCGCATTCACTTGAACCATAAAAATTGTGCACCTTGAGTCCTGCTTCTTCATAAAGCCGTTTTTCAATTTCCAGAGACAAGGGGGCTCCAGCGGAAATAGCCAGTTTTACCGACGTATCATTCAGTATGCCTGCTTCCAGCCAGACCCGCCACATTGCAGGAACAGCCGGTAGAGTGCAGCTGGCACCCTCTTTCTGAAACACTGCGGATAGTACAGCTGGAAAGGGGTCGCCGGCCCAAATCAAGGGCATGCCGTGCAATAACAGAGGGGTGACTAGATTGGAAAATCCGTAAGAATGTGCCATCGATATCACGCCCAGATTAGGCCACTTACGATTCAGCTGCATCGTTTCGACGATGTTGTTGGCATCGGCGAGCAGTTGCTCTG
>DAOUQC010000084.1 GCA_030625775.1 Verrucomicrobiota bacterium | reverse complement strand
GGCCAGTTTTCCCACCTCCAGCGAACCCTTGATCTTTTCATCAAAGGAAAGGAAGGCCGGGTTCGAAGTCACCGTTCGCAAGGCTTCCATCCGGGTCAACTTCTGGTCCTCCCCATACACATTGCCAAAATCATCTTTCCGCGACACGGCTGCATAGAGCATCAGGAAGGGATTGAAGGAATTGATCGAATGATCGGGATCGAGTCCGTTCATATGATCGGAGTTTGTTGCCACCGGAATACCGGCGTGATACCAATCGCCGAGAGGAATGAAACGCTCGGCCCAATCCTTGCCGTAAATTTTGGCAATGAAATCGGCGTCTTTTAAATAGAGATAAGACTGCGTATCAACGCACACGCCCAGTCGCTTGCCGCGCTTGAGAATATCCGGAGTCGAAAAATAAGAATGGATCAGATGAAAGCGCATCTTCGCCACCGGCTCCGTTTTGTCGATTTTGTCCAGAGCATCCAAGACACGTGTGATGCCCAGATCACCGGTGATGTGTGCAGACATCTGCCAGCCCAGACGATGGGCCTCGCCAAACACATCGGCCATTTGATCCACGGTATAATTCAAATTGCCCTGGTATTCCGGATCGTCTTTCAGTCCGTAAAAATCCGTGCGCTTCTTGCCGAAAGGTTCCGTCAGATAAGTGGTGCCCCAGTGAATGCCTCCATCGGCGGTGACTTTCAACGGACCCGCCCGCAACCAATCATCACCTTCACGGGCTTTTAATCCCAGGTCATCGACAAACTTTTTGACGTCCGCCGCGCTTTTCATTCCACGTCTAAAGGTCAAGGTCGCACGAACGCTCATGTCCCCGCTGTCGCGCAAGGTTTTGAACTGATCCCATTGCTCCCTGCCATTAGCTCTTTCAAAAATACTGGTGATGCCAACTGAATTGTAAATCGCGTGCACTTTGCCCAAAGCCTCGATCACCTCCTCGGGTTTGAGCTCCGGTCTTGGATTCGCTTTTCGAATCAGGCTACTGACAGCTCCACCCAACAAACGAATTTTTCCTTCCTCGTCCCTGACCACTTCCACTCCGTCGGGAATGGTATCACCATCGAGACCCAGCTCTTTTAATGCCAGAGAATTCAATGCGCTCTTGCGCGCCGAAGTGAATACCACCGGATGCGTGGTGCACGCCGCATCAAGTTCCGCCGTGGTCGGGTGACGACGTTCGGTCAGACGCGTGATCGGCACCCGCGGCACGATGAGCCACTCACCGTCTTTCAACTCCCCATCCAACCAGCGAACCACTCCCTGCAGTTCTTCGATATCGGAATAATCCCGGTAAGGGCGACCCAGCATTCCCTTGGCCACGTACATCGAATGCACATGCGCTTCGGTGATCCCCGGAATCATCGTCTTGCCGCCAAGATCGATCACTTTCGTTCCGCTTCCCTGGTAGACCTTGATTTCCTGGTCACTTCCTACAGCCACAATCCGGTCTCCACTGATCGCAATCGCCTCGACCACCTGGTCTTCAGCATTCACCGTGAGAATTTTCCCGCCGAGGAAAACGGTATCAGCTGGCTCAACCGCATCCACAGCGCTTATCGCAACTGTTCCCAATAAACTGAAACCGGCTAGCCAGTTGAATATAGAAAGCTCTCGCATGTTAGCACTAAAACGGCAGCAGCAAAAAAATCAATTCCGCTTGCGGAATCCCCGGAACCACTTCAACAAACCGCCACTATCAGTTTTCTCAATATCCCTCTCCTCGTTGACCGCCTTGCGCACCTGGTCTTCGGAACTAGAGCCTTTAATGATTGCTCCGCTGATCTCCGGCCTGACAATACCCTGATCATTGTGGGCCAATTCAACGGCTTCAACCTGCCCTTTGAATTCAGCCAGACGGCCTTCATCCTTCAGATACTTCTCGAAAAACGCACCTATAATCGGTCCGGCATTTTTACCCCCACCGACCCGCTCACCAGGGCTGCCCTCATAAACTGCAGCAAAAGCAAAAATTGGATAGTCCGCCGGTGCAAAACCTGAGAACCACGCCACATTCTGCTCCAGATGCGGTTTCCACTGCCCGGTTCCGGTTTTGCCTGCGACAGTGATATGCTCATTGCGCGCACGACGTGCGGTGCCGTTACCTGCATTCACCACATCCACCATTCCCTGAACCACAAGCTCCATACTATAAGCATCGATATTCAGTGGAATACGCTCCCTGACACGAAAAGTCCGGGTCACGGAATTATTGGCGTCCTGCACTTGCAGCACCAGTCTCGGTTGCACCACTCGTCTGCGACTGCCAATAGCCGCCATCGCCTGGGCTACCTGCAAGGGACTCGCCAGAACGGTGCCCTGTCCGATCGCCATGTTGGCCAGATCACCATCGAGTATCGGGTGACCATATTTTTCCCGTGACCAACGATCCGAGGTGACAAAGCCTTTCGCTTCCGCCGGCAGGGGCAAGCCGGTTTTTTTCCCATAACCCAGGCGCTGTGCCATTTCTGTGATTGGTGCGGCACCGGTTTTCAAAGCTGCCTGATAAAACCAGGTGTTACACGAACGAGTGAGTGCGCCCACTACATTCATCGAGCCCTCCGCTTTTTTGTTCCAGTTGTGAAACACACGATCCCCAATAGCCAGGCCGGTCGGGCAGGAAAACAAAGTATCTTCCAAAACGGTACCCGCTTCCAGCGCGGCCAAGGCGACCGTCGTTTTGAAAGTCGAAGCCGGAGGGTAAGCCCCACGAAAAGCACGGGCAAACAGCGGCTTGGTCGGGTCGTTTTGCAAAGCCGAATAATCAGCCTGTGAGATGGCGGGAATGAAAATATTAGGGTCATATTGTGGCCAGGACGCCATCGCCAGCACGTCTCCCGTGCGCACATCCATAATCACAAAGGCCCCGCTCTTAGTTTTCTCCTGTAGAACTTCCTCCGCCAGAAGCTGGATCTCCAGGTCGAGAGCCGTCACCACTGTTTTGCCTGGCCTGGGACGCTGGATCATCTCCTCGGTCAGCTTGGTGCCGTCCGAATCAAACAAAATATTTATCTTGCCCGGTTTGCCGGTAAGATCTGCATCAAAAGTTTGCTCCAGGCCGTCCACCCCTTTTGCCTGTGGCCAGATTGATTCCCCGTCTTCCACGGGACCCGTCCGCCTGGGAGGTCTTCTCCCTACATAACCAACAATATGGGAAGCGAGGGAGTGCTGTGGGTATACCCGTTGATAGAATGGATGAAGCATCAATCCCTTGATCAATTCCGGCTTCAATTTTCTCGCCTGGGCTTCATTCAAAGGAGAAGAAAATACCAAGGGCAGCCAACGACGCTCTTTGTAATGCTCCAGCACCGTCTTGTATTTGATGTCCCAATTCCCCCCCAGGACCTGATTGGCTTTATTCACGCGCTCCAAAGCATAGCGGGCGATGTCTTTATCCGATGTATTCGACAACTGCGGGAAATTAATCGCTGCATAATAGGCCACCCGGCTCTGGGCCAGTGGATATCCGTTGCGGTCGATGATCTGCCCTCTGGGAGCGGGAACGGTCAGCGTAAATGTGCGGGCTTCGGTTTTGGTCGCCAGCGAGGAACCAATCACATCCTTCGCTTTGAGCGTTGGTTGAAAGTTCGGCATCACCTTTTTTTTGGCCGGCACAATTTTTCCATTTTCGGTCGGCTGCGGCTTGATCTTCACCTTGGCCTCCGGCTTTATTTCAGGCTGACTGCCTTTTTTCACCTCCCCCTTCGGCGCATAAATGCCTGGTGCCACTTCTGTGCGGCTCACCTTTGTCTCTGTTTCTTCCACCGCCTGAATCCCCTGCAAAAAAACAGGCACAAGACCACTTAGAAGCAAAGCCACCGCCAGACCATGTCTACGGAGACACGCCAAATGACTGCGGTGTAGAAAATAATTCAGCTGCTGACCTTTTTTCATGTTTGGAATTCCCGGCATTCTCACTATACGGACAATGATCCTACCACCTTTCATCCCAATCGAAAACCTTCATTTTTCACCGATTTCCCATGGCAAAGGCGTATTTATCTGCCATGAGCCGAGTCCCGCGGACGCGGGACTCGGCTCATGGTAAAATCCTATCTTTCCGGCTCGTCTAACGCTCCCGCACTCTCCCGTTTTTTGCCAGGCACCTACTGCGAAGGGGCTCAAGAGCCATGGGTTTTCAAAAACCGGATTATTTCTCCGGCCAGCTTCACGCTGATCCCTTCTACCTCGGCAATCTGATCGATATCGGCCTTCCGCAACCGGGCCAGCGAGCCGAATGCCTTTAACAGGCGCTCTTTACGCATCCGGCTGATGCCGGGACAATCGTCCAAGACACTTTCCTTGATTCGCCGCTTCATCAGCAATTGATGATAACCATTGGCAAAACGATGGGCCTCGTCGCGAATCCGTTGCAGCAATTTCAAGGCTCCGGTATCGTGTGACAAAATAATCGGTTCCGGGCAGCCCGGCTGGTAGATTTCTTCACGCTCTTTGGCCAGACCGATGATCGGCAGCTCATGCAAACCCAAACGCTGCAGTTCTTTCACCGCCGAACTGAGCTGGCCCTTACCACCATCTACAATCACCAGATCCGGCAGCCGGGCTCCCATGGGTAATTTTTTCTCCACATCCCTCATGGCCTCCAGCGGCTGTTGCTGGGTAAACCCGGCCGATTCTTCTCCGATACTTTCCCGTGCTGCCCGCAAAATGCCCGAGTAGCGACGCTTCACCACCTCCGCCATGCTGGCAAAATCATCCTGCCCCTTCACTGTTCGTATCCGGTAACGACGATAGTTCTGGTTTTTGGACCTCCCCTCACGAAACTGCACCATCGATGCCACGGAATAGGTGTTCGAAATATTGGAAATATCAAAACACTCCATCACTACCGGCGGGTGATCCATGCCCAGTGCCTCCTGCAGTTCCAACACATCCTGCTCCGGATCGATCACCGATCCTGCTGGTGCACCGGGCAAGCCTGGAACCGTTCGAAAATTCCGCGAACGGTGCAGGGTTTTCCTCATGCTCTCGACCATGTCGCGTAAATCCGCCGCCTGTTCAAAATCCTGCCTCTCCGCCGCACGATGCATCTCCACTTCCATTTCACCTACCATCTCGCGGGATTTTCCCTTCATGAATTCACAGGCCTGTTCAACCTTCCCCCGGTATTCTTCCTGGCTCACTTTGCCGATACAGGGAGCCGAACAATTGCGAATCACATCATCGTGGCAGTGTTTGTAATCATTTTCGCCCGGTCGCATGGGACTACAGCTACGCAGACCAAACTCCAGGCTCAACCAGTTCAGTGTTTGCCGCAGTGCCGCCGAATGAACAAAAGGACCGAAGTACTTCGCTCCATCACCCTTGCGCACCCGTGCCAGTTGAAAGCGCGGGTAATCTTCTTCAAGATTCACCTTGGCCATCAGAAAACGCTTGTCGTCCCTGAAACTGACATTGTACTTGGGGCGGTAATCCTTGATCAATTTGCTTTCGAGCAGCAAGGCCTCCGGCTCGTTGCGCACGGTGTGGATATCAAAATCCCAGATGCTGTCGATCAAAGCCTTGGTTTTCAGCTCAGCCTGTTTCCTGCGCGAAGGAGTGAAATACGACGACAGTCGTTTGCGCAGGTCTCGAGCTTTGCCAACATAAATCACCCGCTTTAGGCGATCCCGCATCAGGTACACACCCGGTTCGTGCGGCACATCGTGCAGCTTTTTCTGGAGATCAGGTTTTCCCGGCGTTGCCATATCGTTTGCAGCGATTTTAAAATCAACCTGCAGTGCCATGATCACAAGCAATAAGCTTCATTCGGCGGGTATTTTCATTAGTCTTGCCCAAATGCCATCCCCTATTGCAAGAATCGATGATTCCTGTAGATTACCCGCGGGTTTGCTTGAGCAAACCTAACCCATGGCCCACAACAAAAAACTATGTACCGATTAAGGTCTTTTTTATATCCATTCATTTTGTCGTGTCTGCTGCTATTTGTCTGCAGCGCGGCATGGATCATAGCTCAAACTGAAAGCCCCGCAGCTACGCCTGCACCCGCTCCTGCCGCAAATGTCGGGGCAGCCGCGGTAGCCAACGATCCGGCAGCAATTGCCGCGACGGAAACCTTCCTCGACATCCTGATGAAAGGGGGGGCGCTGGTGATGATCCCTCTCGCCATCCTCTCGTTTGTCGCCATGCTGCTGATCATTTTTTACTTCTTCACTATCCGTCAGGGATCGGTGGTGAGTGACAAATTCATGAACGCGGCCGACGCATTGATCCGCAAACAAGATTACCTCGGCCTGATTGCAGTCTGCAATCGTGAGAATGAATGCATCGCCCGCATCGTTCATAAAGCACTCGATTTTGCGACTAAGAACCCGACCGCCAGTTTTGATGAAGTGCGCGAAGTCACCGAAGCCGAAGGTTCCCGCCAAGCCAGTATTCTAAACCAGCGCATCATCTACCTCGCTGACATCGGTCGCATCGCTCCCATGGTAGGCCTGCTCGGAACGGTGATTGGAATGATCAAAGCCTTTAACAACATCGGTGTGGGAGTACAGCAAATGGAACTTGCCCCCGGTGTGGCCCAGGCCCTCATCACCACTGCCACCGGCCTGGTCATCGGCATCCCTTCGATGATTTTCTACTCGATTTTCCGCGGCAAGGTACAGAAATTAATCGCCGAAATGGAAGCCGCCGCTACCCACATCATGGCCCTGTTGGCAGCTCAATACAAACGCGCCAACTACCGCGCGTCGGCACGACGCAGTGAGAGAGACGCCGAAGCAGGTGATTTCGGCGCATCGCACGAACCTCGCAGCCTTTGATGCCTTTTGATATCCACCCAACTCACTTCAAACTGATTTTTCCTGCCTGATACGATGAATTTTCGGGACTACAGCACACCTCAAGAAGCGGAAATGGAGCTCGCACCGATGATCGATGTGGTCTTCCTCCTGCTTATCTTTTTCATCGTTACCTGGAACTCCGCACAGCAGGAGCGCAATGTCGATGTGTCCGTCCCGGCAGCCGAAGAGGGAGCCGACCCCGAACGGCAAGTCGGAGAAATCATTGTCAATGTGGATAAAGAAGGCGCGATTGTTGTGAACGGCACCACGGTCACCGAAGATGACCTGCTCGGTCGCCTGCGGGCTATCTCGGAAGAATACCCTGACCAGGCTGTGATCTTGCGTGGCGACAGCAAAGCGAGCTTTCAACACATCATCAACATTCTCGATGTGTGTAAAAAGGCCAACATCTGGAATATCGCTTTTGCGACCACCAAGCCCGAAGAAGCCACGAATCCCGCAAAGCCCGGCACCGCGCCATGATCCCTGTTTTTCCCAACGGCTTTGTCAAAAGCTCTGCCTGTCTTGTTTTTTGTGTCTTGCTCACAAGCACTCCCTTGCTTTTTGCCCAGAGCAAACTTGATAAAAAAGCCATCCCCCGACCGAACGCCAATCCGTCGACACCTGTCATCAAAGCCACACCTGTCACGGCGGGAAAGGCGACACCTGTCCTTACGGCCAAGCCTGTTTCAGCTGGAAAAGCGACCCCAATCATCAAAGCCACCCCGATCGAAATCGATCCCACCTCAAAAACCAAGGACGGCGAAGGGCCTGTGCTCGAAGATCAATTGTCTTATGCCAACCTCTTGTTCAGTCACAAACAATACGCCATCGCGATTCGCCAGTACGAGCTGTTCCTGAAAGACAACCCACAAAGTCCTAATGCCGCCAGCGCCGCTTTTCGCCTGGGCGAATGTTACCTGCAACTCACCCAACTCGTTCAGGCAAAACAATCCTACGGTCGATTGATCAAAGATTACCAAACCGGCGTCTACGCCGGCTCGGCCGCTTTCCGACTGGCTACCCTTTATTTCAACGAAAAAAACTACGCAAAAGCCGTTCCGTATTTCGAAATAGCAGAAAAAAACATCGCCAATCCCAAACTCATATTGCAAGCCATCTACTATCGGGCCCGTTGCCTGCACTTGACTGGAAAAAATAAGGAGGCTGTCGCGATTTATGAACAATTAATGGCGACACAGGGGCAAGACCCACAAAACCCTTTTGCCAATTCCACACGCGCGGCCATCGCCCGACTTTATGTCGAGCTCGACAACAATGAGAAGGCCCTGCTTGCTTTCAAAAACATCATCGCCCATTCCAAGGATCCCGCCGAACTTGATGAGGCCTATGCGCGAGGAGGGCTCATCGCAGCCAAGCTCGACAAACGCGAAGAGAGCAATCAAATGCTCGACAAGGTGTTGCAAAGCGAATCCGGGAAAACCTGGAAAGCTCTGGCTCAGATTGGTCTTATTTTCAATCAGTTCTCTGCTGCTAACTATGAAGGTGTCATCCAGGCCTATAGTCGCGGCATTTATGATGCGCCCGCCGACAGCCGGGCCCAGATGCTCTTATTGGTCGCACACTCCTACCGCCTCACCAAGCAGCTGGCACAGGCTGCCAAGGTTTACGGTATTGTGGAAAGAAACTACCGTGATCGCAGCGAGGGAATTGAAGCTGGCTATCGGCGACTGCAGTGTTTGCATTCACTCAACGACGGCGGGCTTGCCGTCCTCGCCTCACGTTATGTCGAGCAGCAACGCAAAATCGACCCCACTTCAAAATTCATCGACCTTGCTCTGCTGATGAAAGCCGAGTGGGACTTTGAACACAACGAATACGCAGAAGCTGCCAAAGCTTATGCTGATTTGCGCCTCGACAATATCCCCAAAGAACATCACATCGCCCGGCTTTATAAACTCGGCTGGTCCCAGGTCGAAGGGGGGCAGGTGGAAGAAGGCATTTCCACCCTTAAAAAATTCCTCGATAGCTACCCTGATGATCCACTCGCTCCCTCCGCACTGGCAAAGCGGGCCAGCACTTATCAGTCCATCGAGGATCTAAAAAGAGCGTTAACGGATTACCAACTCCTGGCCAGCAAATACAGTTCCTCCAACGAGCTAGAATTTGCCCTGCAACAAATCGCCGTCATCCAGCTGGCATTGAAGGACGCACCAGCGATGGTTTTAGCCTTCCTCGAACTGTTGAAAAAATTCCCTGAAACATCAGCTGTAGCCGAAGCTCATTTCTGGATTGGCAGCGGCTATATCCAGCAAAAAAAATACCGCCAGGCCATTCCCTTTCTGGAAAAAGCCCGTCAACTCGACAAAAAGACCTATTACGAAGTAGCCACCCGCCGTCTCATACTTGCCAGTTACCAGTTGGAAGACCTTGAAAGCCTGACAAGGGAATGCGAAGCCTTTCTTTCTACCAAGCGCAAACTGACAATCCCGGTGCCGATCTTCACCTATCTGGGCATCAAGCTTTACGAAGACGCCCAATTCGAACGTGCCGCTCGATTTCTGGAACTCGCCAGCACTCCGGACTCCCCCGAACAATCTCGCCCTGAAGTCTGGAACTACCTTGGCCAGGCTAATCTCAAGATAAATCGTTATGCCGAAGCAATCGCCCCCTTCGACTTTTACCTGAAGTTTATCGAGCGGCCCTCACTGCGGGCAAAAACGTATGTGAACAAAGGCAGCGCCCAACTCGGACTCAAACAGTTCGACGAAGCCATAAAGTCTGCCAATGAAGCCCTGCGCCTCCAGAAAGAGGGGCGTATCAATGCCACCGCACGCATGCTTCTTGGCGACATTGCCCTGGCAAATAATGACCCCGAAAAATCTGCTCGTCTTTACTTGATCGTCAGCCAAATTTTTGTCGATCCCATCATCACCCCCCTTGCACTCCATAAAGCTTCCCTCGCTTTCGAAAAAAACGGACAGGCCGATAAAGCCACACAGCTGAAAAATAAGCTCAAGGAAAAGTATCCCAGCTACGAAGCCAGCCCCAAACAGCCTTAGTCGTCCGCCAGGATTACACCCTTCCCTCAAACGGAAGACCCGCTCATGCACCTGGTGTCTTGTCAGGCTTAAGATGGTGGATTCACCGTGGGACAGAATTGCCTCCGGCTGTCTGCGTTACACTCCGGCTCTGATTCTGTCATTTAAAGCCAGCGTAAACCACCCCCGACAAATATAGAAAATTTGTCCTACGATCCCCATCATTTTAAAGTGGCCGAAACACTAGCCTGCCACCGCTTTCAGCAAATCCTGCTTGGTGATTTCTGCGGTGCCCAGTTTCCCAACTACCACGCCGCTGGCACGGTTTGACAAATCGGCAGCGGTCAGGGCATTGGCTCCGGCACACAGGGCCATGGTGAAAACTGCGATGGCGGTGTCCCCCGCACCCGAAACATCAAAAACTTCACGCGCACGTGTCGGGATATGATAGGGCTCCCCTCCATCAGAAAACAAAATCATGCCCTGCTCACCCAGCGTGATCAACACATACTGACTCTCCCAACGTTTCAACAAGCGGTTTCCAACTTGTAATAAATCGCCATCTTCAAGTGGCGGCAGGTGATCACCCCTGTCCACCATCCCCGCTTCATGAAAAGCCTCACTGCGGTTTGGTTTGACTGTCGATACACCCTTCCAATCAATGTGATTTTTTGGATTCGGGTCAACCGTGACGATTACATCACCGGCGGTGGCGATGTCGACCACCGCACTCACCAACTCATCATCAATCAATCCTTTCCCGTAGTCCTCAATAATTATTCCGTCGACCTCAGCGACCACGTCACGCAATTGATTCAACACCAGAGTCCGGGCCCCATCTGTAAGCGCCTGTTTTTTCTCGCGGTCAATGCGTACCACTTGCTGGTGCTGGGCAACCACACGGGTTTTGGTGATAGTGGAAAAACTTTTTTCAACCAGCATGTGAGCCATGCCAATATGATTTTCCTCCAATGCCTCTGCAAGCACCTCGCCTTCGCTATCGGTGCCAATCAATCCGATCAATTCGGTTTTGCATCCAAAGGGAGTGATATTGCGGGCGACATTGGCAGCCCCTCCCGGATAGACCGATTCCCGGTTCACCTCGACCACCGGCACCGGAGCTTCTGGAGAAATCCGTGTCACGTTTCCCCAGATAAACCGATCCAACATCACATCCCCAATCACTACAAGGCGCAGTTTACTGAAGGATTCGATCAACGATTCTATATCTTTGTTTGACATTTTTTTATCAGTTCCAAATTCTCAACCTTCTCTCATCCATACAGAAAGCTCATGTTTTAATTCATCGCTTCCATCCACGCAGTAGGCAGCTGAAGCAGACAGCAGCAGATGACGTCCGTCTGCACGGCTCATGCACAGGCGCAAAGGGCAGTTGCCTGGAAACCTGGAAACCACATCTTTGATGTATAATAAATCCTCCGAAGTATCACGTTCACAGGACAGATGAACCATGAATGCCTTCGCTGGCACTTGGGTCTCACTACTTCCCGCAGGGTGGGCACTTGCTCCGTTTGCCCCATTCGTTTTAGTTGCCACCAGGGGTTTGAAGTTTACCGAGGTCAGCCGTTTGGTCTCTGTCCGATCATCCATTTCAACCTTGGCTTCAACAATCAGTACCTTGCCCTTTTCGAACAGGGCATTGCATTTGACGTACACCTCGTTCCAAACCATCACATCGGTATGCCCGGAAAAGTCTTCCAGACCGAGAATGGCAAAAGGCTTGCCCGCTCTTTTGGTGTAACGCACTTGCACGGCATCCAGAATGCCCGCAAAGCTGTGGGTTTTTTTATCTTTAAGATCAGAAATTTCGCTGATTTGCTGAAAATTCCCATCTTCGATGGTAGCCCGGTAGGGATCCAGAGGGTGACCGGTCACATAAAAACCCAGCAGCTCCTTTTCCTGAGTCAGCATTTCTTCCTCAGACCAAATCACCCGTTCCTCTCCCTCCATGGAAGGCATAGAGGCCGCTGCAGCTACTTCGGTCATATCGAAGAGGGAGACCTGCCCACTGGCGCGGTCTTTGGCGGCGGCACTTGAAGCGGCGATGACCTGACTCAGCCTGGAAAACATTTCATCCCTGCGTGGACCACTAAAATCAAAGGCCCCGGCTTTAATCAGACTTTCCATGATCTTGCGGTTCACGGTTTTGCTGTCGAGGCGCGTGGCAAAGTCTTCCAGCGATTCAAAATCACCGCTTTTTCCTCGATTTCCGATAGCCGTTTCCATGGCTGCACCGCCAACATTTTTGACTGCTGCCAAACCAAAACGAATCGCTTTGGCCGAAGCATTTTTGGATTCGCCCTCCCCCCACTCTGGAACAAATTTGAGCGAGCTGCGATTCACATCCGGAGCCATTATCTCCAGCCCCATGTTTTTGCACTCGGCTACAAAAACCGATATTTTTTCGGTATTATTGATCTCATTGCTTAACAAAGCGGCCATGAATTCAACCGGATAATTTGCTTTGAGGTAGGCGGTCTGGTAGCTGATCAAACCATAGGCCGCACTGTGTGATTTGTTGAACCCGTAGCCAGCGAACTTCTCCAGCAAGTCAAAAATATCATTGGCTTTCTTTTCCGGAATCTGGTTCACCCGGTCGCAGCCTGCAACGAACAGCTTACGTTGTTTCTGCATCTCGGAGACCTTCTTTTTTCCCATTGCGCGCCGCAGCAAATCCGCATCTCCCAAACTGAAACCAGCAAGCACGTTGGCCGCTTTCTGCACCTGCTCCTGATAGATCAAAATCCCGAAAGTTTCAGCACTGACCGCTTCCAGCAGAGGGTGCAGGTACTCAACTTTTTTCTTGCCCTTTTTCCGGTCAATAAAATCGGGAATCAGTTCCATCGGGCCCGGTCGATAGAGTGCAATCAAAGCAATGATGTCCTCGATGCGGTCCACGCCGAAACGACGGCAGAGACTCATCATGCCGCCCGACTCCAACTGGAACACACCAATGGTTTCCCCTCGATTCAGCAGATCAAAGGCCGCTTTGTCATCCAGTTCCGTCACATCAAGCTCAAAATCCGGTTCCCGCTTGTGGATCAAATCCACCGCATCCTGAATCACCGTCAGTGTTTTCAGGCCGAGGAAGTCCATCTTCAGCATTCCCAGCTCCGTCAATGGGGCCATCGCGTATTGAGTCACCACTTCATCCTCCTTGCCCCGGGTCAGTGCGATGTACTCCGACAAATCACGGTCGCCGATGACGATGCCCGCTGCGTGAATTCCTGTGCCCCGGGTCAGGCCCTCAAGAAACATTGAGTAGTCCCAGACCGTTTTACTGGCGGCTTCGGTATCGAGGGCTTCTTTCAGGTCAGGGTTCTTCTTTTTTGCGTCCTTGAGAGTGATGTTCAGCTCATTGGGAATCATCTTGGCCAGACGGTCACCGTCGCCGTAACTCAAGCCCATCACCCGCGCGACATCACGCACCACACTTTTTGCCCCCAGGGTGCCGAAGGTCACAATATGCGACACCGCACGGTCACCGTATTTCTGCCGCACATACTCGATCACTTCCCCACGTCGGGATTGGCAAAAATCAACATCGATATCAGGTGGGGACACACGCTCGGGATTAAGGAAACGTTCGAAAATCAGCCCGAAGCGCATCGGACACAAATCGGTGATCCACAAAACATAAGCCACCAGCGATCCGGCTGCCGAACCACGCCCGGGTCCAACGGGAATACCATTGTCCCGGGCCCATTTGATAAAATCCCAGGTGATGAGGAAATAGGAAAGAAAACCCATTTGCTCCATGATACCGATCTCATAATCGAGACGGGTCTTCAGCTCTTCGTCGCTATCCGCGCGGTCCCCGTAGCGGGCACGGAGGCCTTCGAGACACAGTTTGCGGAAGTAGTCTTCGCGGCTCAACTCACCGGGCGGATCAAATTGAGGGTATTTTTCCGAGCTGGTTGGATCCAACTTCATGCTTACTTCGCAGCGATCGGCGATGGCAAAAGTATTACTGATCGCACCCGGCACATCCTTGAACAAAGCCATCATTTCACGACTGGTCTTGAAATAGACCTCCGGTGAATAGCGCATCCGGTTTTCATCCATCTGCAGTGAACCGGTGCCGATGCAGATCATCACATCGTGCGCTTCATGATGTTTGCGATCCAGAAAATGCACATCGTTGGCCGCCACCAGGCCCAGATCAAACTCCTTGCTGAACTCGATCATTTGACTGGTGCAGAGATGCTGCTGTTCCATGCCGTGATCGTGGACTTCGAGGAAAAAATTCTCCTTGCCGAAAATATCAGTGAATTCACCCAGACTTTTGCGAGCCGCATCCAGCTGCTCCTGCTGAATCATTTGATTGATCTCGCCATTGAGACAACCACTCAGGCAGATCAAACCCTCGGAGTGCTGCGCCAGCAGTTCCTTGTCAATACGTGGTTTGTAATAAAAGCCATCCAAATGCGCTTTGGTGACCAGTTTGGTCAAATTATACCAGCCCTTGTTGTTTTGCGCCAGAAGCGTGAGATGGGAGTTGCGGCGTTTTTTGGGATCGGGATTGCGCTCGGTCATGCCTACACCGGGTGGGGTCAGGTAGGCTTCACAACCAATAATGGGCTTGATCCCGGCCCGAGTAGCTTTTTGATAAAAATCAATTGCCCCGAAGATATTGCCGTGGTCGGTCATAGCCACCGCCGGCATCTTGCAGCGCTCGGCTTTTTGGACTAAATCAGAAATCCGCACCGCACCATCGAGCAAGGAATACTCGGTGTGCAAATGAAGATGAATGAAGGGATCAGCGGCCATCGGGAAATTATTTCATGCACCTTAAGGAGAAGGCCACCCTCCTTGCAAGCAAGCTTTGCCTTGTGAGTGAAATTATCCCTGGAAATATGCAAGCGGCAGAGTCAAAAAACTAGCCCACAGACTGTTATCTGGCTGTCATAGCCGCAACGTGATTCTGGTAGCTACGGCGATGGGCTTCAACTGCCGTCCCCTGTTTGGCTATTTCAGACTCAACTGCCTGCTCAATTTCCAGATGCGGAGGCCTGGGCTGGACAGCTAGAAACTGGAACAGGAGAGATGAGTCAATGTCACCATCTCTTGAGAAAGCTTTGCTCCATCTTCTCCCTCTATGGACGGGCACAGATGAAGCTCGACAATGCGCTCGTGGTATTGCCAATCTGTGGGTGGGCGGAGTTAACGGATTCAGGTCACTAAACAGCTTGAAAATCAATAAAACACTTACGCAGACCGGAACCGCAGTTCGACCGAAAGGGAACTGGATCGAATGCCCCCATGTTTCCTCTGATTTCAAAGGCGAAGACAGAGTGAACTTCAAAATCCAACTCCGCAAGGGAAGCGGTGACATTTACCTCAAAGAGATCAGCATACCCTCAAATTCGATGGAAAATGGAATGAATACCTGTGGCCTTTCAGCGATACCAAAAACCGGGATATGATGAACTTTCAAATATTGGTGGAAAACGGGGAAGGAGCAGTTGAGTTCAAAAACTTTGAATTCCTTGCTAATTGAGTGGATGATTTTTTACTGCTAGGGATCGTTGTGGAAATAATCCAGCCAATCCAGAGGTAAGAAGAATCTAGTAAATACTGTTTCCCCGAGCATTTTTACCCAGCAGGGCACGTTATTTGATTAAGCGGTCAGTCTTTTTCTCTCTATTTTTTAAATCCACATTGGCGACACCTTCCGTCCCGGGATGCAGGATATTATTAGAAAAAATAAGTCCCCGCACCTCATCGGCAACAATCACGGCATAGCGGTAGCGGGCTTTTGTCGACTGCGCAGGTTCGTCCCTTCCGTTTTGATTTCTGCCGCCTCCATAAACAATGTTCCCCTGCACTATGACATCGCGCAGCGGCGGATTCTCCGGTTTTTGGCCTGAATCAAATTTGAAAGGTGAGTGCTTGTTTCCCCAAATCCAATGTGAATCTCCGTAACCGAAATCTGAAATAATATTATTCGCAATAATGGAAGCCCCGTCTTCGTTTGCACCGGCCGCATTTTTTCCGCCCTTTTCCCCTTTTGATGCCGGATAAGAAGCCGCTCCTGGCATCATTCCAATGCTCCAGAGATCGTTCCTGATAAACTGATTGCCTATTACCACGATATTCCGCGAGCCGTGCATTGCCTTCAACCCCATGAATGCGTTGTAGATGATATTTTGCGAAACGATGACGTGGTCGGAGTGAATATCAATTCCCTGTCCAGCATTCTCAATGGTGTTTCCCAAAATCTGAGTCCGGTCACTGGCATCCGGTGCAGAAACAAAAATGCCGGTTCCCTGATGCCAGTTATCGACATACCCAGCGTCCCATGTGCCTTGATTGATAAAGTTACCTTTCTTTTTGTTCTTTTTGACAAAATCACCGAGGCTGTGTTTTTTCTTAACTGATCTCGTTGACAGCAGGTTGTCCTCCACAATTCGACAACCTTCGATCTGAATTCCCTCGCTGTAGGTAACTGCGATCCCTTTGCCATCTATGCATTTAAAAGCGTAGCCCCAATCCGGATTCGCCGTCCGGTCATCAACCGTGACCCGTGAGTAGTTCTGCACCAGACAATCGCGAATGCTAGTCCGACGGCATTCACGTAAAACAATCGCGGCGGAGTTGGTCCGATTATCGACGATCTGCAAATCATCGAGCCGCAGTGCTTCGCACTGAATGGCGATAACCCCTTCCTTACCTGTATCCATTTTTCCTTCGGCACGGGTCAAAGTCAGATCGTGGAGCCGGACATTTTTTCTTTTCTCAATTTCAATGATAGGTGCATCGGGATTTTTCTGGATAATCCGCCCCGGGCCAAAGAGGCCGGAACGATCAGAAGTAATCTGAATTTTTTCCGAAATCAGATAATCACCTGCAGGAACAAAGATCATTTTCCCGGGATTCGCCTGGATGGCTTCCTGAATCGTCGGGTAATCCACCACCGAAACCTGCTGCGCTTGTGTTGCAAGTGTGGCGGCAAAAAAAAAGAATAAAAAAAGAGCAGTAATAGCTCTGTGGCGATTCCCTCTTTGCGGTGCTAAAATCTGTGAGAACATAATGACTACGATTTAACAAGAAATGATGTTCTACTTAATCCTGTTGGATCGACGAGGCAACAGGATTAGCTGGTAATACAGAGCGACCTCACAACAGCTCGACTTCCCTTCCTGCTGCCAGGCATTTGCTTTCTCATCCTCCTTGCCCACCCGGGTTGAAGGAGCTGTGTGCACTTTTTCTACAACTACAATCACCCGATCGCTGAAAAGTTTCCTGTTAACGCTTACCCTGGATGTTACGCCCTTCCAAAAGTGCTCGAAATTCAGTGATGCGCTTTGCTATTGGATTCTGTAGAGGTTCACCCCCTCAATCCCCTCAGAATTACAGAAACAAATCCTTCGCCCAATACGGCCCTTCTCCTGTCAACGCGACTCTCGTTTTGTCTCCTCTCTTTAGGCTGCCATAAGCCCACATCGGTCGGATAAAAGTGCGGTGAAAAGTTGTATTTGCTCCATTCTTCAACTGATACTGCATCCGATTGAACAATGGGGGCCACCATGGCCGCTGGGTCACATAAGTTTCAACAATCTCTGTTAAAGATTCTCTGGCCCTGATTGCTCGTTTTGCAACACTTCCGGACCAAAAGCTCAGCCCCAATCCAAAAATGAAAAACACAGTGCCTACTACCGTAGAAGATCCGGATTGACGAGAAAACTCACCCTCAAACAACTCATGCACGTCGACATCCCTGGCTAAATACCAAAGCGTAAACTCTTCACCTACCTCAACACTGTCATAAAACGTACGGTTCACATTGCGCTCATTACTGATTTCCTGACTTGCTCCCTTTGGAGTAAATTGATAGCTGACATAATAAATGCCCTTCGTTTTAACTCTCTGATACCCATTGCTCGCCCCTTCCTCATAACGCTTTGCTACAAGCACCGCCTTGCCCTCCACCCCCTGCCCATCCAACTTGGCAAGTTCCCCCTTCATGGTAATAGCAGAAATAATTGCTGCCCCGCCTATCAAAAGTGGCAACAAAGCAATCCAAGCTCCTGAGCGGATAAAAAAACGGACAAACCAAAAAAGTCGGGATATTCTTGAAGGCATACTTTACGATTGATGCTGGTGAGCTCAGTGCAAATCATTATCCGCTCCACACGGCTTCAAAAACACCTTAGCTCCTCTTTTGTAAAAACCTGATGTGAAAAACTGGACCTTCTCAGGATTACAGAGATCCCTCAAAGCCTCTGCGGCCATGCTGGTTGTTGCCAACATCATCCCAGCCGTTGGCGTACTCCTCTGGGATTGGAGCATCTTTAACATCATCTTCCTGTATTGGGCGGAAAACTTAATTATTGGTTTTCTCAATATCATTCGAATGATCATCGTCCATCCACCAGGTTCTCAATCTACCGCCACAAGCATTCTGTTGGAAAAGCTTTTCACCATCCCCTTTTTTACCGTTCATTACGGAATTTTTTGTTTGATTCATGGGGCATTTATCATATTCTTTTTTGGAGAAGGGGGGAAATACCAGCTCACCGGCTTCACCTCCAAGTCTGCGATGAACGGCAGCCTGAAGTTCGCTTTGCTTGGATTGTTTATCAGCCACTTGATTTCTTTTTTCATTAATTACGTCGGTCAAGGTGAATACAAAAAAACGAACCTGGGAGTCCTCATGTTCACTCCCTACGGACGAATCATCGTGCTCCATCTCACGATCCTGCTAGGAGCGTTCATTGCAGGGATTTTTGAACACCCTATTTTTCCACTCATCATTCTAATCACTGTAAAAACGATTGTTGATCTCTGTTTTCACGTCCGAAAACACTTAACTGGAAATACACCCCACCAAGTTGTGGTCTAGTCGCATCAAAGCGATTACTAAAATTTCTCACCTTCCTGCCCTTTGCTTGCCAAACGAGGGGGACCAGAAAACTAGGACAAGGGATCTTCAAGTGCTTGAGTCCAATGCAAATTGAACCTCCAAAGGAGCTTCTGAGCTATCGTCTCAGCTACGCTGTGACTAGCTCCCTGCCATTAAGGCAAGGTGCTCTTCAGCAGTTTTTTGATAGTTTGTTTTTCCTCATTCGGCAGATAGGAGTAGTCGGGCTCAGGGTTTTTGGTGTCGAGGGCTTTGTAGAGGCTTTGAAAAACCTGCTCTTTGTATTCCGGTGCCAGCCCCTGGAAAACAACGCTGTGGATCATGTAGCTGCAACGATGTTTGAACAGGCGGGTTTGCAGATCAAAGTCCCGCAAGGCCTCTCCGCTGGGCAGAGCTTTGCGGGAGGCTGAAAAATCCTTTTTATACTGGGGATCTCCTTTGATTCCTCCGTCGGGCAAGGGAGCTTCATCGGCAAACAGGATGTAACGGGTCAGCTGTTTGGTAACGCGATCCATCTCTGCGGCATGGGTCGTACTGAGTTTCCCTTTGTCCTGAAACATGTAGCTGCGGTATTTGTAAGCTGCTTCGACAACTTGATTTACAAAGCCCGCCTGGTGTTCGTGCAGTAGCTGGGGGAGAATGTCGCTGGATGCATAAGGATAGCTGTCAAAGCTAAACAACTCACCGGGCCGGATAGTACGTTTGCTCAAACCTGCAGGGGAGAGTTTGCCAAGCATATTGCCCCAATGGCCCTTGATCGGAACAGGATCAGTGAGATACCAGCCGCCGAAACGTTGTGCCAGGGGAATGTCATGGCCCGTTATGGAACGACGGAATGAATCAAGACTGCCACCGTTTGGTCCAGGTATAACGGATTTAATAACCAGCCCTGGGACGTGCCGTGTATCTGCATCAGCATGGCAGTTCATGCATTGGGTTGTGCGTTCAGGTTTCGGCGGGCTACCGTCTTTGGGGACTTCAAAAATATAAAAAATTCCGCCTAACTGGGGGTCGAGGGAAACAATTTCAATTTTACCTCCAGGCACATAGCTTACATAAAGATCTTCGTCAAAATAGAGCGCACGTGGATTGCGGGGGGAGATTTTGCTCAGTTGCAAACTGGTAGTGGAAAAAGCCAGCATCTGTGATGAGGCGGGGATGTCCAGAGCCTTGAGCAGGCTGGCGACAAAGGCCCTCCCGCTTTTGTAGTCGAGGGGAATTTTTCCAGCCTCAAGATCGCCCTTAATTTTTGTGAACGGGTCGTTTAAGGGGCGAGTGTAGTATTGATGGGCGGGTGAGAAAAGGTCAGCAAAATCGGTGACCTCCCTTGCATAAAGCTTCTGATCGAATCCTGCCAGACACAAACAGGCAAGGATTAATCGATGGAGGTAAGTGAGGGCGTGGAGTGGCATGGGATAGGAGGTGGTTTTGAAATACTGCTTAAAGTCTACGCGGATAGAGAAGGATTGGCAACATCCGGCA